>NZ_MAQA01000042.1 GCF_001692445.1 Oerskovia enterophila
CGACCCCCGTCCCCACCCCCGGAGACGTGCGGACCGGCGCGACGCCGTCGGGCGACGAGACCACCCACGACGCGGTCACCGCGGCCCTCGGCCGGCTCGACGAGCTGACCGACGCGCCCCTCGAGCACCACGTCACCGTCTTCGACGCGATCCACGAGGCACTGCAGGACCGCCTCGCGGACGCGGAGGACTGAGCGTGAGCGCACGCGTGGACGCCGAGCTCGTCCGCCGCGGGCTCGCCCGCTCACGCGGGCGTGCCGCGGAGCTGATCGACGCCGGACGCGTCAGTCTCGACGGACGCGTCGTGGCCAAGCCCTCCCTGCCGGTCCGGCCCGACCAGGAGATCCTGGTCGACCCCGACCCCGCCGACCAGGGATACGCGTCCCGTGCCGCGTTCAAGCTGGCCGGCGCGCTCGACGCCGTCCGGGCAGGCGCGCCTGGGCTGGCTCCACGCATCGAGGGAGCCCACGGGCTCGACCTCGGGGCCTCGACCGGCGGGTTCACCGACGTCCTGCTGCGCCGGGGGGCGCGCGGAGTCGTGGCCGTCGACGTCGGGCACGACCAGCTCGTCCCCTCGCTGCGGGACGACCCGCGCGTCACGGTCCGCGAGGGCTTCAACGTGCGCGACCTGACCCCGGACGACCTCGACGTGACGCCCGACGTCGTCGTCGCGGACCTGTCCTTCATCTCGTTGCGACTCGTGCTGCCTCCCGTGGCCGCGGTCGTCGGCCCCGGCACCGACCTGCTCCTCATGGTCAAGCCGCAGTTCGAGGTCGGCCGCGAACGACTGGGCACCGGGGGAGTGGTCCGCGACCCGGCGCTGCACGCACGTGCCGTGCTCGACGTGGCGCTCGACGCCGAGGGCCTGGGCCTGCGCCCGCTCGGCGTGATCCCGAGCCCGCTGCCGGGCCCCAGCGGCAACCGGGAGTTCTTCCTGTGGCTGCGCCCCGACCCGCGCGTCGGCGACGTGGCAGGTGGTGCTCACCAGGACGCCCACCGTGCCGCGCTCGAGAGAGCGATCGAACAGGCGGTCCGCTCGCCGCTCGGCGAGCGGCCTCTCGTCGCGCTGGTCGGTGAACCCGCCGAACCTGACGGCGTCCGGCCCGCCGACCTGACAGACTCGCACACGGCGCCCGGCGACCAGTCGTCGCCGCGCGTCGGCGCGACCGACCACCTGGACCGTGCCGCCGGCACGGACCAGCACCGATCGACCGGAGGAGCCCTGTGACCAGGAGAGTGCTGATCGTCACGCACGGTGGACGACCCGAGGCGGTCGTCGCGCTGCACGAGGCGGTCAAGGAGCTCCAGGACGCGGGCTTCGAGGTCGGGCTGCACGACGACGACCTCGCCGAGACGTTCGGCGACCACATGGCCCAGCTCCGCACGCGCGAGGGCGTCGCCGAGTCCGAGGTCGTCATGGTCCTGGGCGGTGACGGCACCATCCTGCGCGCAGCCGAGCTCACGCACGGCACCGGCGTCCCGCTGCTCGGCGTGAACCTGGGGCACGTCGGCTTCCTTGCGGAGGCCGAGCGCGAAGGGCTGCACGCCGCGGTCCAGCGCCTGGCCGCGCACGACTACGTGGTCGAGGAACGAGGCGTCCTCGAGGTCCGTGTCACGCTGCCCGGCGAGGACGAGCCGCGCGTCGGCTGGGCCCTCAACGAGGCCACGGTCGAGAAGGCGTCCCGCGAGCGCATGATCGAGGTGGCGATCGGCGTCGACGGCCGCCCGTTGTCCTCGTTCGGCTGCGACGGCGTCGTCATGTCCACCGCGACCGGGTCCACGGCGCACGCCTTCTCGGCCGGAGGGCCCATCGTGTGGCCCGACGTCGACGCCATGCTCCTCGTCCCGCTCGCCGCGCACGCACTGTTCGCCCGGCCCCTCGTGGTGGGGCCCTCGTCGACGTTCGCGCTCGAGCTGCTGCAGCGCTCCGCGGGCCCGGGCGTCCTCACGTGCGACGGGCGCCGTCGCATCGACCTGCCCGCGGGTTCGCGCGTCGAGGTCCGGCGCGGTGACTCGCCGATCCGGCTCGCCCGCCTGAGCACCGCGCCGTTCACCGACCGGCTGGTCTCCAAGTTCTCCCTGCCGGTCGTGGGGTGGCGCGGTCGGGTGGCCGAGGACGCTGCCGAGGCCGCCCGCGTCGCGCGCCAGGCCGCGACCGCAGCCGTCGACGCGGCCAAGCGGCCCGACGGCGGGCACCCGACCGCACCCGACCCGAAGGGGGAGTGACCGTGCTCGAGGAGATCTCGATCGAGAACCTGGGCGTGATCCGTTCCGCCCGCGTCCCCCTGCACCCGGGACTGACCGTCATCACGGGCGAGACGGGCGCGGGCAAGACCATGGTCCTCACCGGCCTCGGCCTCCTCATGGGCGGCAAGGCGGACCCGTCGACCGTCCGCCCCGGCGCGACCGGTGCCGTGGTCGAGGGGCGCCTGCGCGTGAGCGGTCGCGACGCCGTCGGGCAGCGGATCGACGAGGCCGGTGGCAGCGTCGACGACGACGGGACCGTCGTGGTCCTGCGCACCGTCGCGGCCGAGGGTCGTTCGCGCGCACACCTGGGCGGACGCAGCGTGCCCCAGGGCGTGCTCGCGGAGATCGCCGACGACCTCGTGACCGTCCACGGGCAGGCCGACCAGCTCCGGCTGCGGACCCCCAGCCACCAGCGCGCGGCCCTCGACGCGTTCGCGGGTCGCGCCCACGCGGTGCTCCTCGAGGAGTACCGCGCCGCGTGGACCGAGCGCAGCGGGCTCCTCGAGGAGATCGCCGACCTGACCACGCGCGCCCAGGAGCGCGCGCGCGAGGCCGAGCTGCTGCGCATCGGGCTCACCGAGATCGAGCGCGTGGACCCCCAGCCGGGGGAGGACACCGAGCTCACGTCGCTCGTCGCGCGCCTCGGCAACGCCGAGGAGCTGCGCCTCGGGGCGCAGGCCGCGCACGACGCGATCGTCGGCGACGACGCGCTCGACGGGGGCGACGTCCCCGGTGACGCGACCTCCGCCGTCGAGCGGGCTCGTCGCGCGCTCGAGACCGCGAGCCACCTCGACCCGAGCCTCACCGGTCTCGTCGAACGGATCGCCGGGGTCGGTTACGCCCTCGCGGACATCGCGACCGAGGTCTCGGGCTACGTCGAGGACCTCCAGGCGGACCCCGGGGGCCTCGAGCAGGCGCACACGCGCCTGGCCGCGCTGAGCGCCCTGACCCGTACCTACGGCGAGACGATCGACGACGTCCTGACCTGGGCCAGCGATGCCGGGCTGCGTCTGCTGGACCTCGACGACGGCGGAGAGCGCCTGCGCTCGATGACCGAGCGCGCCGACGAGCTCACGGCGCTGCTGTCCGCGCTGGGCGCGCGCATCACCGCGTCACGCGTCGAGGCGGGCGAGCGGCTCGCGCACGCCGTGACCGAGGAGCTCGCGGGCCTGGCCATGGGCGGCTCGCGGCTCGAGGTCGACGTGACGCCCGCCGACGAGCCGGGCCCGTGGGGCGCCGACGTCGTGACCCTCTCGCTCGTCCCGCACCCGGGTTCGCCGCCGCGCCCGCTCGGCAAGGGGGCCTCGGGCGGTGAGCTCTCGCGCGTCATGCTCGCGATCGAGGTCGCGCTGGCCACGTCGGGCACCGACGCCGGGACCGACGCCGCCGCGCCGCTGCCCACGTTCGTGTTCGACGAGGTCGACGCGGGGGTCGGCGGCCGTGCCGCGGTCGAGGTCGGTCGACGGCTCGCCTCGCTCGCGCGGTCCGCGCAGGTGATCGTCGTGACGCACCTCGCGCAGGTGGCCGCGTTCGCCGACTCCCAGCTCGTCGTGACCAAGTCGCACGGCGGCGCCGACGGAGCCGATCCCGTCACAGTCACGGGCGTGCACGAGGTCACGGGCGAGGAGCGCGTCCGCGAGCTGGCGCGCATGCTCTCCGGGCAGGACGAGTCGGACGCGGCCCGTCAGCACGCGCTCGAACTGCTCGAGTCCTCGGTCGTGGGACGATAGCCGCGATGAGAATCAGTCTGCGCAGATCCACGTCCGTCGTGACGGAGCCGGGAACCAGCGGCCCCGCACGAGTCGATGCCCGCACCAAGGCGCTCACCAAGAGGCTCAAGCCCGGTGACGTCGCCGTCATCGACCACCTCGACATCGACCGTGTCGCGGCGGACGCCCTGGTCACCGCCAAGCCTCTTGCGGTGCTCAACGCTGCGAAGTCGATCTCGGGGCGATACCCGAACCTGGGCCCGGAGATCCTCGTCGACGCCGGGATCATCCTCATCGACGACCTCGGCAGCGGCATCATGAGCATCTCCGACGGGCGCGAGCTGCGCCTCGAGGACGGCAGGGTGTTCGCGGGCGAGGACCTGCTCGCAGAGGGCGTCCGTCAGACCTCCGAGACCATCGCGGTCAGCCTCGACGAGGCGCGCGCGGGGCTGTCCGAGGAGATCGAACGCTTCGCCGAGAACACCATGGACTACATGCGTCGCGAGCGCGAGCTCCTGCTCGACGGCGTGGGCGTGCCGGACATCCGCACCGTGATCGAGGGCCGTCAGGTCCTGATCGTCGTGCGCGGCTACCACTACCGCGAGGACCTCGCGACGCTGCGCCCCTACATCAAGGAGTACCGGCCGATCCTGATCGGCGTGGACGGCGGCGCGGACGCGATCATCGACGCGGGCTGGAAGCCCGACATGATCGTGGGCGACATGGACTCCGTCTCGGACCGCGCGCTCGCGTGCGGCGCCGAGATCGTGGTGCACGCCTACCGCGACGGCAAGGCTCCCGGCCTCGAACGCGTCCAGGCGCTCGGCGTCGAGCCCGTGGTCTTCCCGGCGACGGGCACGAGCGAGGACATCGCCATGCTCATGGCCGACGACAAGGGAGCCGAGCTGATCGTCGCGGTCGGCACGCACGCGACCCTCGTCGAGTTCCTCGACAAGGGCCGTTCGGGCATGGCCAGCACGTTCCTCACGCGCCTGCGCGTGGGCGGCAAGCTCGTCGACGCCAAGGGCGTCTCACGCCTCTACCAGCACCGGATCTCCAACCTGCAGCTGACCCTGCTCTCGCTCGCCGGGCTCTTCGCCGTGATCATGGCGATGTGGTCCACGGCCGCAGGGCAGACGGTCTTCGGCATCATCGGTGCCCGCTTCGACGACTTCACCTCGTGGATCGGCGCACTGTTCGGGGGCGCATGAGCCCCGGACCCTACGCTCCCACCACCTCCCTGACGCGCGCCGCCCGCACGTCGCCCCGCACGGACACGAAGGACGCAACAGCACAGTGATCGACTTCAGGTACCACATCGTCTCGTTGATCTCGGTCTTCCTGGCGCTGGCGGTCGGGATCATCCTGGGTGCCGGACCGCTGCAGGGCGCGATCGGCGACCAGCTGACCGGGCAGGTCGAGCAGCTGCGTCTCGAGCGCAACGAGCTGCGCGACCAGCTCGACGCGACGAACCTCAAGGTCGCCGACGACCAGGAGTTCATCGTGGCCTCGGGACCGCAGCTCGTCGCGGGCACGCTCCAGGACCGGCGCGTCGCCGTGGTGGACCTCGGCGACGTCGACGGCGACCGCTTCGAGGCCGTGCAGGAGCAGCTCGAGGGCGCCGGCGCGAGCATCGTCGGGCACGTCCGCCTCAACGGTGCGTGGACCGACAAGAAGCAGGAGGACGCGCGCAAGGCGACGGCCACCGAGATCACCGACCTCGTGACCGGGGTCACGGAGTCCGGGACGGACGAGAAGCTGGCAGCAGGGCTCGCGACGTCCCTCACGGCGAAGCAGCTCGCGGCACCCGAGGAGCGCACCCCCGAGGCGGTCCAGATCGAGCTCAAGCTCGCCCAGGCCGAGCTCATCGAGGTCGTCCAGGAGCAGGACGTCCCTGCGGACGTCGTCCTGCTCCTCGCGCCCCAGGGCAAGGTCGCCCCGGCGACCGACACCACGACCGGGGCCGCAGCCGAGGAAGCCGACACCTACGCGGTCTCGATCGAGGTCCTGCTCGCGCAGGCAGCCCAGGCGCGATCGGAGGGCTCGCTCGTCGCGGGCTCGACGCCCGTGCCCGGCGACCTGATCTCCACGATCACGGCCGACGCCGACCTCGCGGCCGTCCTGTCGACCGTGAGCGGCATCGAGGCTCCGGCCGGCCAGATCTCGGTCCCGCTCGCCCTCGCTGCCCGCATCGGGGACAAGGTGGGTCAGTTCGGGTTCGAGGAGGGCGCGACCGCGGTCATCCCGCCGTCCGTCCAGCTTCCCCCGGTCGACCGCACGCCCGCGGGAGCGGCCGACACGTCGCTCAGCACCGAGGGTACGGCCGGCACCGACGGCGCCGGGACCACCGGCGAGACGACCGAGGGCTGAGCGATGGGGACCTTCTTCCGCGCCCTCGGGGCAGGCGTCGTGGCGGCCGTCGTGACCGGCGGGGCGCGCAGCGTGCTGGACACGGTCTCGCCCGGTGGGCCCGACCGCTGGACGCGCACCAACCACCGGGGCGAACCCATCAGCCTGCTCGAGGGGCCCGCGGTGGCCGCGGGCCTCGTCGCGGGCGCTCTCGTCGCGGGACCCGACGTCCGCACCCGGACGGCGACCGCGCTCGCGACCGCCGGGGGTGGAGCGTTCGGCCTGGTGGACGACCTCGCGGAGGACACCTCGACGCGGACCAAGGGCATCAAGGGACACGTCGGCGCGCTCCTCAAGGGCCAGGTCACCACAGGGGGCCTCAAGGTCCTCGGGATCGGGACGACGTCCCTCGCCGCAGCCTTCGTCGGCACGCGCAGGACAGGTTCCACGTTCGGCTACCTGACCGACGTCGCGGTCAACGGCTCGATCGTGGCGCTCAGCGCCAACCTCTTCAACCTGCTCGACCTGCGGCCCGGGCGCGCGCTCAAGTCGGGGGCGGCGCTCGCGCTGCCCCTCGCGGTGACGCCCGTGGGCGCCACGTCGGGTGCCGTGCTCGGTGCGGCCGTGGCCGCCGCGCCCGGAGACCTGAGCGAGCGAGACATGCTCGGCGACGGGGGAGCGAACGCCCTGGGCGCGCTCGTGGGCACCCAGGTCGCGTTCGGGACGCCGCGGGCCGTGCGTCTCCTCGCGCTCGCCGCGGTCCTGGGACTCAACGTCGCGAGCGAGAAGGTCAGCTTCTCGAAGGTCATCGACGGCAACCCGCTGCTGCGCCGGTTCGACCAGTGGGGTCGGCGCCCTGCGGCTCCCGCCGCTCGCCCGACGCCGTCGGCCCCGTCCGCGGCTTCGCCCGTCGACGAGCCGTCGTCCGGTCAGGACGCACCGGCTTGAGCGAGGACGTGACGCCGGGCCAGGACACCGCGCCCGCGCCACGCCCCGCGCGCGCCTCCCGGGTGCGTGCGGGGACGCAGACGCTCGCGGGCGCGGCCCTCATGATCACGGCCGTGACGATCGCGAGCCGGCTCGTGGGCTTCGCCCGCTCGCTGGTCATGGCGTGGGCGGTCGGAACTCCAGGGGTGGGCGCGGCGTACACGTCGGCCAACGTCCTGCCCAACGTCCTGTTCGAGGTCGCGGCCGGCGGTGCGCTCGCAGGCGCGGTCGTGCCTCTGCTCGCTGGTCCCATCGCGCGAGGCGCCCGGGTCGACGTGTCGAAGATCGCGTCGGCGCTGCTGGGGTGGACCCTCCTGGTCCTCGTGCCGATCGGCGCGCTGCTCGCGGTGCTCGCCTACCCGATCGCTCACGTCCTGATGGCCGCCAAGCACCCGGAGCTCGTCGACGTCACGGCGCTGTTCGTCCGGGTCTTCGCGCTGCAGATCCCTCTGTACGGCATCGCGGTGATCCTCGGGGGGATCCTCCAGGCGCACAAGCGCTTCTTCTGGCAGGCGTTCGCGCCGCTCGTCTCGAGCGTCGTGGTCATCGTGGTGTACCTGGTGTTCGCGGGCATGGCTGACGGGAACCAGGCGGACGTCGCGGCACTGTCCACGAGCGCGATCGCCTGGCTGGGCTGGGGGACGACCCTCGGGGTCGCGGCGCTGGCGCTGCCCCTGGTCGTCCCCGTCGCCCGCACGGGAACCAGGCTGCGCCCGACCTTGCGCTTCCCCGGTGGGGAGGGCGTCCGGGCCCGCAACCTGGCCTTCGCCGGCGTGGGGGCGCTCGTCGCGCAGCAGGTGTCGGTGCTCGCGGCCATGTACGCGGCCACCAACTTCGGTCCTGAGGAGACGTTCCCGACGTACTTCTACGCGCAGCAGGTCTACCTGCTGCCGTACGCGGTGCTCGCGTTCCCGCTCGCCACGAGCGCGTTCCCGCGCCTGGCCGAGCACGTCGCCCAGGGGAGCCGCGAGCTCTTCGACCGGCTGCTGGCGTCGACGACGCGGACCCTGCTGCTGGTGTCGGGCGTGGGCGTGGCCGCGCTCGTCGCGGCCTCGGCCGCGGTCGAGGCGGTCTTCGCCGTCGTCACCGTCGGGTCCGTCGACGGTCTGGGAGCGGCCACCGCCGCGATGGCGCCTGGCATCGTGGGCTTCGCCCTGATCCTGCACCTGTCGCGCGCGCTCTACGTCCTGGACCGTCAGCGCGCGGCCGTCTCGGCGACCGCGGCCGGTTGGGTGGTCGTCGCGCTGCTGGCCGTCGCGGGCCCGGCGACGCTCGGCGCGGGCGACCAGGTGCGGGTGCTGGCGCTCCTCGGCCTCGCGACCGCGGTGGGCATGACCGTCGCGGGCCTCCTGCTCCTGCTCGCGGTGCGCCGTCACGCGGGCCCCGAGGCGGTGCGCGGCGTGCCTCGCACGCTGGCCGTGCTGGTCGTGGGCGTGGCGCTCGGCGGTGCGGCAGGCCGGGGACTCAGCGCGGTCCTCCTGCCCGACGACGCGCACGTCGCCGTGGCGCTCGCCGTAGGAGTCGGGGTCGCTCTGGTCGCGGCCGTGCTCGTCGTCGGACTCGCGTTGGTCGCGGACAGGTCGTCGGTCGTCGGGCTGGCGCGTCGCGGCCGGGGGAGCGCTCCGAAGGTCGCGGACCCGAGCTAGTCGTGGGGAGCTCGTCCGTCGGTCGCTGACCGACCTGCCCCTTCGGTCGACCGGAGCGGCGGGCTCCGCCGTCGGGACCACGTGCCTCCGCGGTCGCCCGGCACACCGCCGGCACCTGGCGCAGACTGGTGGACGAGCGCCCGACTGAGAGTCATCCCACGCTGGATCCGGAGCGCCCCCGACAAGTCGCTGATAGCATGGAGTTCCGTGGCAGATCACCTGAACAGACCCCTCGCCGTCAACGGCGGCCGCTCGGACCACAGCACCCGGCACATCTTCGTGACCGGCGGCGTGGCCTCCTCTCTCGGTAAGGGGCTGACGGCTTCGAGCCTGGGTCGCTTGCTCCGATCCCGTGGCCTTCGCGTCACGATGCAGAAGCTCGACCCCTACCTCAACGTCGATCCCGGCACCATGAACCCGTTCCAGCACGGTGAGGTCTTCGTGACCGAGGACGGGGCCGAGACGGACCTCGACATCGGGCACTACGAGCGCTTCCTCGACGTCGAGCTCCCGGCCTCGTCCAACGTGACGACGGGCCAGGTCTACTCGCAGGTCATCGCCAAGGAGCGTCGTGGCGAGTACCTGGGCGACACGGTGCAGGTCATCCCGCACATCACCGACGAGATCAAGTCGCGCATGCGTGCCCAGGCGGGCGAGGACGTCGACGTGATCATCACGGAGATCGGCGGCACGGTCGGCGACATCGAGTCCCAGCCCTTCCTCGAGGCCGCCCGTCAGGTCCGACACGAGCTGGGCCGCGACGACGTCTTCTTCCTGCACGTCTCGCTGGTGCCGTACATCGGCCCGTCGGGCGAGCTCAAGACCAAGCCCACGCAGCACTCGGTCGCGGCCCTGCGCTCGATCGGTATCCAGCCGGACGCGATCGTCCTGCGCGCGGACCGCGTGGTCCCCGAGCCCGTCAAGCGCAAGATCGCGCTGATGTGCGACGTGGACAACGAGGCCGTGGTCAACGCGATCGACGCCCCGAGCATCTACGACATCCCGCGCGTGCTGCACTCCGAGGGCCTCGACGCGTACGTCGTGCGCCGCCTGGGTCTCGCGTTCCGCGACGTGGACTGGGACGGGTGGTCGCAGCTCCTCGAGCGCGTGCACCAGCCCGAGCACCAGGTCGAGGTCGCGCTCGTCGGCAAGTACATCGACCTGCCGGACGCGTACCTGTCCGTGACCGAGGCGCTGCGTGCGGGTGGCTTCGCCAACGACGCCAAGGTCACCATCCGGTGGGTCCCGTCCGACGAGTGCCAGACGCCCGAGGGGGCCGCGGACGCGCTCGGTGGCGCCGACGCGATCCTGGTCCCGGGCGGGTTCGGCGTGCGGGGCATCGAGGGCAAGCTCGGCGCGCTGCGCTGGGCCCGCGAGAACCGGATCCCGACGCTCGGCATCTGCCTGGGCCTGCAGTCCATGGTCATCGAGTACGCCCGCAACGTGCTCGGCATCGAGGACGCGTCGTCGAGCGAGTTCGACCCGGAGAGCAAGAACCCGGTCATCGCCACGATGGAGGAGCAGCTCGCGATCGTCGACGGAGCGGGCGACCTGGGCGGCACCATGCGCCTGGGCTCGTACGAGGCCGCGCTGACGCCGGGCTCCGTGGTCGCCACGACCTACGGCGCGGAGTCGGTGACCGAGCGTCACCGCCACCGCTACGAGGTCAACAACGCCTACCGCGCGCAGCTCGAGGAGGCCGGCCTGGTCATCTCCGGCACCTCGCCCGACTCCTCGCTCGTCGAGTTCGTCGAGCTTCCCCAGGACGTGCACCCGTACTACGTGAGCACGCAGGCGCACCCCGAGTTCAAGAGCCGTCCGACGCGCGCCCACCCGCTGTTCGCGGGACTGGTCGCGGCGGCGCTCGAGGCTCGGACGGCCTGAGGTGACGGTCCGCCCGCTCGCTGACGTCCCGGTCGCCCGGGACGTCAGCGAGGCGCGCGTCCTGCACGCGGGACGCATCTTCGACCTGCGCTCGGAGCAGGTCGACCTGGGCGAGGGCGGCGTGGTGACGCGCGAGTTCGTCGACCACCCCGGGGCGGTCGCGATCGTCGCTCTCGACGAGGACGAGCGGGTCCTGCTCCTGCACCAGTACCGTCACCCGGTGCGGCGCGAGCTGTGGGAGCCGCCGGCGGGTCTGCTCGACGTGGACGGCGAGGACGCGCAGGTCGCGGCCGCGCGCGAGCTGCTCGAGGAGACCGACCTGCGCGCCGCACGCTGGGACGTCCTCGCGGACTACTACACGACCCCAGGCGGCAGCAACGAGGCCCTGCGGGTCTTCCTCGCGCGGGACCTCTCCGAGGTGCCTGCGGCCGAGCGCCACGTGCGCGAGGCCGAGGAGCTCGGCATGGAGCTGCGCTGGGTCCCGCTCGACGAGGCGGTGTCCGCGGTCCTGGCCGGGGACCTGCACAACCCGTCGGCCGTCGTCGGGATCCTGGCGGCTGCTGCCGCGCGCGCGACCGGGTGGTCGTCGCTGCGCCCCGCGGACAGCCCGTGGCCCGAGCGGCGCGGGGGAGACCCTCGCGCCTGAGGCGCGCACCGCGGAACAGCACACGAGGGCCCGACGGCGTCACGCGCCGTCGGGCCCTCGTCGCACCTCGGGCCCACGGCCCGCGCCCGTGGACCGAAAGGTTTAGGTGCGTTGACCCCGTGCCCCGCCGGCCGCAGTGTCCAGGTGTGTCGCCCCGCATCACCGACGATGTGGGAGCGCTTCCAGCCCGCGAGGACGACGCCGTCCCGCGGACGAGCGCGGCTCCCGAGCGCGACGTCACCCAGAGAGGTAGTCAGATGTCACGATCCCGCCGGCGGCACGGACGGGCGGCGGCCTCGACGGCCGGCGCCGCGCTGCTGTCGCTCCTCGCCCTCGCCGCGGTCCAGCCCGCGGGCGCGGCCCCCGCAGCCGAGGGGACGCCCCGCGCGAGCACGACGGTGAGCACCGCGACCGCCGCGCCGCGCGTGGCCGTCAGCTCCGAGTACGCCGAGCGCTTCCTCGAGATGTACGACGAGATCCACGACCCCGCGAACGGCTACTTCAGCCCGCAGGGCATCCCGTACCACTCGGTCGAGACCCTCATCGTCGAGGCCCCCGACCACGGCCACGAGACCACGTCCGAGGCCTACAGCTTCTGGCTCTGGCTCGAGGCGGCCTACGGCCGTGCCACGGCGGACTGGACGAGCTTCAACGACGCCTGGGCGACGATGGAGACGTACATGATCCCGCAGCACGAGGACCAGCCGACCAACTCGTTCTACAACCCCCAGAGCCCCGCGACCTACGCCGCGGAGTACGACCACCCGAGCAAGTACCCGGCCGCCCTGAACAGCGGGGTCCGGTCCGGGGTCGACCCGCTCGCGAACGAGCTCAAGGCGACGTACGGGACCTCGGACGTCTACGGCATGCACTGGCTCGCGGACGTCGACAACACCTACGGGTTCGGCGCGGCCCCCGGCGCGGGCTGCCTCCTGGGGCCCGACAGCGAGGGCACGTCGTACATCAACACGTTCCAGCGCGGGGCGCAGGAGTCGGTCTGGGAGACCGTGCCGCAGCCGTCGTGCGAGGACTTCTCGTTCGGCGGGACCAACGGCTTCCTCGACCTGTTCACCGGGGACTCGAGCTACGCCAAGCAGTGGAAGTACACCAACGCGTCCGACGCCGACGCGCGTGCGGTCGAGGCCGCCTATTGGGCGCACACCTGGGCGACCGAGCAGGGGCAGCCGGAGGCGGTGGCGGCGACCGTGGCCAAGGCCGCGAAGATGGGCGACTACCTGCGCTACGCGATGTTCGACAAGTACTTCAAGCAGCCGGGCTGCACGTCCCCGAGCTGCCCGGCCGGGACGGGCAAGAACTCTGCGCACTACCTGATGTCCTGGTACTACGCGTGGGGCGGGGCGCTCGACCCGGCCGCCGGGTGGGCATGGCGCATCGGGTCCAGCCACGCGCACTTCGGCTACCAGAACCCGATGGCCGCGTGGGCGCTGTCCACGTCGCCGGCCCTCGAGCCGCAGTCGCCGACCGCCGTCGACGACTGGTCCACGAGCCTCGAGCGTCAGCTCGAGTTCTACCAGTGGCTCCAGTCCGACGAGGGCGGCATCGCGGGCGGGGCGACCAACAGCTGGGGCGGTGCCTACGGCACGCCGCCGGCGGGCACGCCGACCTTCTACGGCATGGCCTACCAGGAGGCGCCCGTCTACAGCGACCCGCCCTCGAACCAGTGGTTCGGCATGCAGGTCTGGTCCATGGAGCGTGTCGCGCAGCTCTACTACGAGTCGGGGGACGCGCAGGCCAAGGCGCTGCTCGACAGGTGGGTCCCGTGGGCGATCGCGAACACGCAGGCGACGGGCGGCGCCGACTGGGCCGTGCCCTCGACCCTGCGCTGGACCGGCGCGCCCGACGCGTGGGACGCCGCGAACCCGGGCGACAACTCCGGCCTGCACGTCGAGGTGATCTCGCACGGCCAGGACGTCGGCGTCGCCGCGGCGCTCGCCGGGACGCTGATCCACTACGCCGCAGCGGCGCACGACGACGAGGCCCAGGCCGTCGCCAAGTCCCTGCTCGACTCGATCTGGGAGCACAACCGCGACGACAAGGGCGTCTCGGCGGTCGAGGTGCGCGAGGACTACAAGCGCTTCGACGACGTGCTGACCACGACGACCGGAGACGGCGTCTACGTCCCGTCCGGGTGGCAGGGCACCATGCCCAACGGCGACGAGATCGAGCCCGGCGTGAGCTTCCTCGACCTGCGCAGCTTCTACCGCGACGACCCGGACTGGCCCAAGGTCCAGGCCTACCTCGACGGGGGAGAGGCGCCCGCGTTCCGGTACCACCGCTTCTGGGCGCAGTCCGCGGTGGCTGTGGCGCTCGCGAACTACGACCGGTTCTTCGGCGAGCCTGCCGGTGAGGACACCACGGCGCCGACCGTGCCGACGGCGCTCGCCGTCGCGTCGACGACCTCGTCGAGCGCGACCCTCACGTGGACCTCGTCGACCGACGACGTGCGTGTCACGGGGTACGACGTCCTGCGCGACGGTGTCGTGGTCGGGACCGCGACCGGGACGATCTTCACCGACCCGGGCCTGGCGCCGGCGACGGCGTACGCCTACACGGTCCGGGCGCGCGACGCGGCGGGCAACCTGTCCGCGCCGTCGAGCCCCGTGACGGCCACGACCCGGCCTCCGACCGCCGACACGACCCCGCCCTCCGTCCCTGCGGGGCTGCGAGCCGGGACCGTGACGACGACGTCCGTGCCGCTCACCTGGGACGCGTCGAGCGACGCGGTCGGCGTCACGGGGTACGACGTCTACCAGGGCACGGTCAAGGTCGCGACGGTCGCGGGCACGAGCCATACCGTCACGGGCCTGGCGCCCGCGACCGGGTACTCGTTCAGCGTCGCGGGGCGCGACGCCGCGGGGAACGTCTCGGCGCGCTCCACGGCCGTCTCGGCGACCACAGCACCCGTGCCGACCGGGGCGTGCACGGCGGCCTACCGTACGACCGGCTCGTGGTCGGGAGGCTTCCAGGGCGAGGTCACCGTGACCGCGGGCAACGCCCCCGTCACGGGGTGGACCGTGCGCTGGGACCTCGCCCCGGCCGCGGTCAGCCAGCTCTGGGGTGCCTCGCACACCGTGTCCGGCACGGTCGTCACGGCGAGCAACCTCTCGTGGAACGGCAGTCTCGCAGCCGGGGGCTCGACGTCGTTCGGGTTCATCGGCACGGGCACCCCGCCGACGAGCGCGTCGGTCACGTGCGCCGCGCCGTGACCTGACGGTCGGTCGTGGCGCTCGTCCCGTGCGCCACCCCGTGAGGAAGGACGAGGGCCCGACGGCGCGTACCGCCGTCGGGCCCTCGTCGTGCCCCTGCGCTCCCGCCGCCTGACCGGCGGGGCGCCCGGCTCAGCCCTTGACCGTGAACTCGCCCACGAGCAGGACCTCGTCGCGCGACGACGGGCCGACCAGCAGCTCGAACGCCCCGGGCTCGACGACGCGACGCCCCTGGGCGTCGACGAGCGTGCAGTCCGCCACGGCGACCTCGAGGTCGACCACCTGGGACTCGCCCGGTGCCAGGTCGACCTGACGGTAGGCCTTGAGCTCCTTCTCGGCCCACGTGACCGAGGTGACCGTGTCCCGGACGTAGACCTGGACGGTCTCGTGCGCGGGCCGGGTCCCGGTGTTGCTCACCGTGACCTGCGCCCGGACGGTGTCCTCGAGCCCGACCACGGCGTCGAGGACCGAGAGGTCCGCGTACTCGACCGTGGTGTAGCTCAGGCCCTCGCCGAACGCGAAGGGCGGGCGCTGCGTGAGGTCGGCGTAGCGCGTGCCGTGCTGGCCCGGGAGCTGGTTGTAGAAGACGGGCAGCTGCCCGACGTGCTCCGCGAACGACAGGGGCAGGCGGCCCGAGGGCTCGATCAGCCCCAGGACGAGCTCGGCGACCGCTCGCCCGCCGCGCATGCCGGGGTTCGCGGCCCAGACGATCGCCGCGGCGTCCCGGGCCGAGGGCGGCAGGACGAGGGGCTTGGAGGCCACGACCACGACGACGAGCGGCGTGCCGGTCTCCGCGAGCGCGTCGAGCAGGGCGACCTGCGCGCCCACGAGGTCGAGCGTCGCGGTCGAGCGGCCCTCGCCGACCAGCTCGATGCGGTCACCCACGACCGCGACGACGAGGTCGGCGTCGCGGGCGGACGCGACGGCCTCGGCGATCATGGCCGCGTCGGGCTCGGCGGGCTGGACGACCTGGGGGCGCGGCTGCCCGTCGGGGAAGAGCTCGCCCTCGGGGTCCGGGACCAGGGTGAGGATGTCGGCGCCACGGGCGTGCGTGACCTCCCAGCCGGCGGGGACGTGGTCCCGGAAGCCGTCGAGCACGGTCTGGGTCATCTCGCGCGGGTGGCCGTCGGGCAGCCAGTCGACCTGCCCGGACGCCCCGGCCCAGTCGCCCTGCTGGGTGTGCGGGTCGTCGGCGTTGGGTCCCACGACTGCGATCCGCCGGGTCGGGGCGCCGGCGCTCGCGGCGACCGCGCGACCGTCCGGTCCCGCGACGAGCCCGCCGTCGAGGGGGAGCGTCCCGTCGTTCGTGAGCAGCACGAGCGAGCGGCGTGCGACCTCGAGGTTGAGGTCGGCGTGCTGAGAGGAGCCGACGACCTGGGCCTGGCGCTCCGGGTCGGGGCGACGAGGGTTCTCGAACAGACCGAGCTCGAACTTGAGCGCGAGGATGCGAGCGACCGCGGCATCGAGCTGAGCCTCGTCCAGGAGGCCCTGGCGCACGGCCTCCTGGGCCCCCTCGAAGAACTGGGGCGTGGTCATGACCATGTCGTTCCCGGCGCGCACCGCGGCCGCGGCCGCGTGCGTGTGGTCGGGCTGGATGTGCTGCTCCCAGACCATCCGGCCCACGTTGTCCCAGTCCGTGACGAGGGTGCCGGTGTACCCCCACTCGCCGCGGAGCACGTCGCTGAGCAGCCACTCGTTGACCGTGATCGGCACGCCGTCCATCGACTGGTAGCCCAGCATGAAGGTCCGGCAGCCCTCGCGCGCGACGCGCTCGAACGGCGGGAGGAACCAGGAACGCAGCTTGCGGCGCGAGATGTCGGCCTCGGTCGCGTCGCGCCCGCCCTGGGTCTCGGAGTAGCCCGCGAAGTGCTTGGCGGTCGCGAGGATCGCCGTCGGGTCGTCGAGCCCGTCGCCCTGGTAGCCCCGGACCATCGCGGACGCGAGCTCGCCGATGAGGAACGGGTCCTCGCCGAACGTCTCGCTCACGCGGCCCCAGCGCAGGTCGCGGGTGATGCACAGCACGGGGGAGAAGGTCCAGTGGATGCCCGTCGCGGCGACCTCGACCGCGGTGGCCCGGGCCACGCGCTCGAGGAGCTCGGCGCTCCAGGTCGCGGCCATGCCGAGCTGGGTCGGGTAGATCGTCGCGCCGTGCCAGAACGAGTGCCCGTGGATGCAGTCCTCGGCGATGAGCAGCGGGATCTGCAGGCGGCTGCGCGACGTGAGCTCGTGCGCGAGCAGCGCGTTCTCGGGGGACGTGTGCAGGATCGAGCCGACGTGCACCTCGTTCACGAGCCGCTCGACGCCGTCGACGGCGTTGAGCTGCATCATCTGCCCGACCTTCTCCGGGAGCGTCATGCGCCGGACGAGGTCGGCGACGCGCTCGGCGACGGGCCGCGAGGGGTCCTGGTAGGGCAGGAGGTCGGACATGTGCGGGGTCCCTTCGGAGACGACGACGGTGGCGCGAACGGTGCGGTCGAATCGATCCGAGGAGGCAGTCGTCGGACGGTTCGAGAAAACCATACACTGATAGGTAAATGTCGTGACGGCCGAGGAGGGCAGCAGCGATGAGTGGTGCGCGCGTGCCGGGTGCCCGTCGAGGCTCAGGGGCGCGGAAGCCCCAGCACGTCGTACAGCAGCGTGCTCAGCGGACCCTCGAGGCGGGCCTCGTCGTCGACCATCCACTGGAGCTGTGCGCCGTCGGCCGTCGCGATGATCAGGCGCGCGATCGCGTCCGGATCCAGGTGGGACGGGAGCTCACCGGCCTCCTGCCGCTCCACGACGTCGGCGCTGAGCGTCGCACGCAGCCCCGCGTAGCGGTGGGCCAGGACCTCGTGGGCCGGGTGCTCGCGGTCGTGGGCCGCTGCCGTGAGCGACACGAACAGCTCGACCAGACCGGGGCGCTCGGCGTTGCCCTTGACGTTCTCCGCGAGGGTGCGCGGCGCGTCGTGGTAGATGGGGCGCCCCGTCTGGTCGCGGCGCACGATCACCTGGGTGAGCAGGTCCTCGCGCGAGTCGAAGTAGTGCATGACCCCGGCGACCGTCAGGCCGCAGCGCGCCGCGACGGTCCGCAGGCTCGTGCCGCGGTACCCCTCGTCGGCGAAGACCTCGAGCGCGACGTCGAGGATCTCCTCGCGCTTGAGCCGTCCCTTTGCGTACACGCCGTCCCTCGCCACCCGACGATCCTATGCGTGACCCGCGCTGCCGACCGGTAGCGTCGGACGACCACCGAACGACCAGGAGAGACCGATGACGACCGAGCAGTACCGCACCGTCCGGGCGCGGATGAACACGGGCGAGCCCTACGTGGACTACGGAGAGGGGCTCGAGCAGCTCGAGGCCGAGCGGGTCGCGGGCAAGGAGCTCGCGTACGACTTCAACCACTCGCGCCCGAGCCAGGTCGAGGAGCGCGGGCGGATCCTGCGCGAGCTGTTCGGGACCGTCGGGGAGGGGGTCTGGGTCGAGCCGCCGCTCAGCGTGTCCTACGGCTCGCACGTCCACGTGGGGAACCACGTCTACGTCAACTTCAACCTCGTGCTGGTCGACGACGCCGACATCCACATCGGCGACCGGGTCATGTTCGCCCCCAACGTCACCGTGAGCACCGCGGGCCATCCCGTCGAGCCCGAGGCGCGCCGCGACGGGACCCAGTTCTCGCTGCCCGTGCACATCGAGGACGACGTCTGGATCGGCTCGAACGTCGTCATCCTGCCCGGGGTCACGATCGGCGCAGGCTCTGTCGTCGGCGCGGGCAGCGTCGTGACACGCGACGTCCCGCCACGCGTGGTCGCGGTCGGCTCGCCCTGCCGGGTGCTGCGCCCGGTCGACGACCAGGCCCGCGCTGCGGTCGCCGCGGGCGTGCCGGTCGACGGAGCCTGAGGGGCCCGCACCGGACGCGGGAGGGACCCGACGCCGTCGGGTCCCTCCCGTGGTCGGCGCACCTCGGCGGAGGCGGGGCGCGCACTAGAGTGGGGCGGGTGTCCTCGTCGGTCCCGCGCCCTCGCGCCCTCGTCCTCGGGCCGGTAGTGGTCGAAGGGCGCCTCGGGACTCCCGTCGCCCCCTCCAGCGCCCGCGCGAGAGCCCTCGTGGTCGCGCTCGTGCTCGCGCAGGGGCGGACCGTGAGCACCACCACGCTCGTCTCCGACCTGTGGCCCGACGAGCAACCTGCCGACCCGCGCGCGGCGCTCCAGAGCCTCGTCTCCCGCACGCGCTCGGCGCTGGCCGAGGGCCTGCTCGTCTCGGGGCCCGGCGGCTACTCGCTGCCCACCGAGAGCGACCTCGACGTCGCGCGAGAGCGCACCCGTCACGCCGCGGAGGCGCTCGCGGCGGGGGACCCCCACGAGGCCGTCGAGTCGGCGCGCGCCGCGCTCGAGCTGTGGCGGGGCGAGCCCGGCGACGACCTGCTCGACCTGGTCGGCGGTCCGGTCGGCGAGGAGCTCGTCGCGACGGCCGAGCACCGCCGGGCCGAGGCCGAGCAGACCCTGCTCGACGCGCTCCTCGCCGCGGGCGACCACCAAGCCGCGGTCGGGTGGGCCGAGCGGGCCGTCGAGCGCGCTCCGCTCGACGAGGACGCGCACCTAGCCCTCCTGCTCGCCTACGAGGGGACGGGGCGCGGGGCCGACGCCCTGCGCGCGTTCGGCGCCCTGCGCACCAGGCTCGCGACCGAGCTGGGGACCGACCCGCGCGCGGACCTGGTCGCGCTCAACACCCGGATCCTGCAGGCCGCGGGCTCCTCGCCCTCGCCCGCACCCCGCGCACCCCGGCGGGGGACGGCGCTCGGGCTGCGCGCCGCGCCCAACGCCCTGGTCGGCCGCGAGGCCGACGTCGTCGCGATCCTCGGCCTCCTGGCGCGGTCCCGGCTCGTCACGGTGCTCGGGCCGGGTGGGATGGGCAAGACGCGCGTGGTGCAGGAGGTCGCCCACCGGTCGGTCGGGACGACCCCGCTCGTCGCGGTCGTCGAGCTCGCGAGCGTGCGCACGGGCGAGGACATCGGCCTCGCCCTCACGTCGGCGCTCGAGATCCGGGACACGCGCGGCCTGCGGCTCGGCGACCAGGTCGCGCGCACCGAGGTCCACGAGCTCGTCGCCGACCGCCTGGGGGAGACCGAGACCCTGCTCGTGCTCGACAACTGCGAGCACGTCGTGGAAGAGGCCGCCCGATGGGCTGCCGAGCTGCTCGCCGTGGTCCCCGGGCTCACGATCCTCACGACCAGCCGCTCGCCCCTCCAGGTCGGTGGCGAGCAGGTGCACCCGCTCGAACCCCTCGCCACGGCCGGCTCCGTGGACGGTGGCGCAGGGCCCGCCGTCGAGCTCTTCCGCGCCCGCGCGCTCGCGGCGCGCCCCGGCGCCGACCTGCCCGACGACGTCGTCGACCGGCTCTGCACCCACCTCGACGGTCTGCCGCTCGCGATCGAGCTCGCGGCGGCGCGCGTGCGCACGCTCTCGGCGCAGGAGATCGAGCGCCGGCTCGACGCCCGCTTCGCCCTGCTCACCACGGGCGACCGGGGCGCCCCCGCCCGCCACCGGACGCTGCACGCCGTCATCGACTGGAGCTGGAACCTCCTCACCGCCCCCCAGCAGGAGCTGCTGCGCCGCCTGTCCCTGCTGCCCGACGGCTTCGGTGCACAGACCGCGCAGGAGGCCTCCGCCGTCGGGCTCGACGACGTCGAGGCGCTCGTCAACCAGTCCCTGCTGACCGTGACCGACGAGCCCCTGTGCCACACCGCGCGCTACCGCATGCTCGAGACCGTGCGCGAGTTCGGCGCGCTCGCGCTCGACGAGGCCGGGGAGCGAGAGGCCGCCCAGGAGGCGACCTACCGGTGGGCCGTCGACCTCGCGCGCCGCGAGGTCGCCCGCCTCGAAGGACCCACGCAGGTCCCGGCGATGCTCGCGCTGCGCGTCGAGCAGGAGAACCTCCTGCACGTGCTGCGCACGGCGCTCGCGGCCGACCGGGCCGACGTGGTCCTGCCCGTCTTCCATGCGCTCGGCCTGCACTGGTCCCTGCGCGGGGCCCACACCGAGGTCGTCGGGCTCGGCCGCGACGTGCTGCGCGTCGTCGCGGGCTGGCAGGGGCGGACCGTGCGGGGCGCACCGGACGCTCCCGCCGAGCAGCTCACGCGCGAGGCGGGCATCGTGCTCTTCCTGCTCACGGCCTCGACGCCCAACGGCGACCCGGCGACCGGCGTCCGAGCGGCGGCCCGGCTGCGCCGGCTCCACCGCGACGCCGACATCGGCTCGCGCGCCGCCGCGCTCACGGACCTCCTGGCCGACGCGGGCGACCCGCTCGGCATGGGACCGCGGCTCGCCGAGCTCCACGGGTCGCCCGACCCGTTCGTCGCGCTCGTGACCCACCTGCTCAGCGCCCAGCTCTCCGAGAACGCCGGACGCCTCGACGAGGCGATCGCGCAGGTCACCGTCGCGCACGGGTTCGCGACCCGCGCCCAGGACACGTGGGGAGCAGCGACGTCGGCCCTCTTCCGCGCCCAGCTCGCGAGCGAGCAGGGCGACGCCGCCCAGGCGCTCGAGTGGGTCGCCCGTGCCCGCGAGGGCCTCGGCCGGCTGCACGCGGACGAGGACCTGCGCCAGCTCGACTGGCTCGAGGCGACGAACCTCGTCCTCGTCGGGCGCATCGCCGAGGCCGAGCCGCTGTTCACCTCGCTCGTCGAGACCGACGACGACCCCGTGCCGTCCGGGCTGGGTGGGACCGCGCACGAGCTGCGCTCGATCGGGCATGCCGGCCTGGCAGAGATCGCCGCTGCGCGCGGCGACCACGCGCGTGCCCTGGCCGAGCTCGAGGCGGCCAACGCCTCGGTCGGGAGCGGGCCTCCGCGGCGCTCGCCCTGGTACACGATGTTCGCCGCGGGGTGGCTGTCCACGATCGTGCTGCCCGCCCCCGGGACGACCGGGCCGTGGGACCCGGACCCGCTGCCCGTCCCCCAGGCCGAGCGGCTGGCCCGCGAGATCCGCGTGCGCATGATCGCCGGGCACCGCGCCGCTCCCGGGATGGTCGACTACCCCGTCCTCGGGACGGCGGCGCTCGCCCTCGGGGCGTACCTGTGGTCGTCGCCCGGGCTCGGCCGGGTCGACGACGGGCTCGTCCTGCTCGAGCTCGCGCAGCGCATGGGAGCCCGGCAGGACGTGCCCTCGCTCCGCACGCCGGACCACGTCGCGTGGGCGCGCACCCTGCACGGCGACGCGCGCGTGGACGAGGTGCGCGACGCCGTCGGGCGGCTGGCGCACGACGACCTGCCCGGCCGGGTCATGGAGATCCTGCGCACCGGCCCCTGGACCCGACCCACGGCATGACGACGGGCGGTGCCCCGGCGGGATCCGCCGGGGCACCGCCCGTCCGTGGTGGGGCGCGACGCTCAGGCCTTGCGCATGTACGCCCGTACCGTGAGCGGCGCGAAGACCGCGACGATGACCGCGGCGCCGAGCAGCGAGATCACGGCGTCCGCACCGAGCACGCCGTTGTTCGTCAGCTCCCGGACCGCCGTGACCAGGTGCGAGACCGGGTTGAGGTTGACGAAGCCCTGGAGCCAGCCCGGCATGGTCTCGGGCTGGACGAACGCGTTCGAGAGGAACGTGAGCGGGAACAGGACGATCATCGAGATCCCCTGGACGCTCGACGCGGTGCGTGCGACCACCCCGAAGAACGCGAAGATCCAGCTCACGGCCCACGAGCACACGATCACGAGCAGGGCCGCCAGGACGACCGACCCCAGGCCGCCCGCCGGGCGGTAGCCCATGACGTAGCCCATCGCGAACGTGAGCGTCGTCGCGATGCCGTACCGGACGGTGTCCGCGAGCAGCGCCCCCGACAACGGCGCGATGCGCGCGATCGGCAGCGAGCGGAAGCGGTCGAACACGCCCTTGTCCATGTCCTCGCGGAGCTGTACGCCCGTGACGACCGACGTCGTGATGACGGTCTGGACGAGGATGCCCGGGATGATCGTGGGCAGGTAGCTCACGACGTCGCCCGCGATCGCGCCGCCGAAGATGTACGTGAACATCAGCGTGAACAGGATGGGCTGGAGCGTCACGTCGACGAGCTGCTCGGGCGTCCGACGGATCTTCAGGATGCCGCGGTACGCCATGGTGAACGTGTTGCGGACCGTCTGCCCGAGGCTCGTGCGGTTCGTCAGGTCGCGGTCGGTCGCGGCCTGGATCTGCTCCCGGGGAGCGGTGAGGGTCGTGGTCATCGCAGGGCCGCCTCTCGCGTGGTGCCGGTGGTCGGTACGGGCGCGCCGCCCGTGGCGCTCGGGGTGGCGTCCGCGTCCGGCTCCTCGGCCGCGACGCCGTGACCCGTGAGGGTCAGGAAGACCTCGTCGAGGCTCGGCTTGTCCATGCTGATCGAGTCGACGCCGATGCGGGCCTCGCGCAGCCGGACCAGCAGGTCCGTGACCTCGTCGGGACCCGTCACGGGCACCGTGATGCGTCGGGCCTCGGGGGACGTCGTCGCGGGCACGCCGAACGTGGCCTCGACGATGTCGAGGGCCGACCCCAGGTCCGCGGCCGCGACCAGCCCGAGCTGGAGCGACTGGTTCCCGACCGCGTCCTTGAGCTCGTCGGCCGTGCCCTCCGCGACGACGCGCCCGCGGTCGATGACCGCGATCCGGTCGGCCAGCTGGTCGGCCTCGTCGAGGTACTGGGTCGTGAGCACGACCGTCGACCCCGTCGCGACGAGCTCACGGATCGTGTCCCACATCTGGGCGCGCGTGCGCGGGTCCAGGCCCGTGGTCGGCTCGTCGAGGAAGATCAGGGGAGGCTGGGCGATGAGGCTCGCCGCGAGGTCCAGACGGCGGCGCATGCCCCCCGAGAAGTTCTTGAGCGGACGCGTCGCGGCCTCGGTCAGGCCGAAGGTCTCGAGCAGGTCGGCGGCCTTGCGTCGCGACTCGGCGCGCCCGAGGCCGAGCAGGCGCGAGAAGATCACGAGGTTCTCGGTCGCGCTGAGCGTCTCGTCGACCGAGGCGTACTGGCCCGTGACGCCGATGAGCTGGCGCACGACCTGCGCCTCGCGGACGACGTCGTGCCCGAAGACCCGGGCCTCGCCGGCGTCGGGGCGCAGGAGCGTGGCGAGCATGCTGATGGTGGTGGTCTTGCCGGCGCCGTTGGGGCCGAGCACGCCGTACACCGAGCCGGTGCGGATGCTCAGGTCGACGCCGTCGACCGCCCGGTTGTCGCCGAACGTCTTGACGAGGCCGTGTGCCTCGACCGCCCATTCGTGGGTCATGGATTCCTCCTGGTTGCTGGTGGGTCCAGCCTCCGGGAGGGGCCTGTCACGCCGGTGTCACGGCCCTGTCATGCCGCTGCCGCGGGAGTCGGGGGTAGTGAGGGGAGCGAGAGAGGGCCGTCGTTCCCGCAGGAACGACGGCCCTCTTCGGTCCTGCCGCCCAGGCGCGACGGCGGGCGGCAGCGACAGGCCGTGAACGTCAGGCGCGGACGCGGAACGTGAGCAGCGTCCAGGTGAGCGACGTGATGAGGAGCCCGGCGCCCAGCATGTGCGCGGCGACCAGGATCTCGGGCAGTCCCGTGAAGTACTGGACGTAGCCGATCAGCCCCTGGAGGAGCGTCACCCCGACGAGCACGACGACGGCCTTGCGGGCCCGGGCAGGGGCGGTGGCCTGACGCAGGACCATGACCGTCAGCACCACCAGCACGACGAGGAAGAGCCACACCGAGGCCGCGTGCGCCTTGCTGATGAGCGCCGGGTCGAGGGAGAAGCGGTAGGCCACCTCGTCGTCGCCCCCGTGCGGGCCCGAGCCCGTCGCCAGGACGCCCAGGACCAGCAGCGGGACGGCCAGGACGGCCAGGACCCGGCCGACCAGCGTGGTCCGCCGGTCCACGGCGGCCGTGGGCTGCCCGTCGCCCTCGCCGGAGCGGTACAGGAGGTACGCCGAGACCGCCACGAGCGCGGCGGAGACGAGGAAGTGGACGCCGACCACGGCAGGGTGCAGGTGCAGGAGGACCGTGACGCCGCCGATGAGGGCCTGCAGGGCCACCCCGATGAGGGGGAGCGAGCTCGCCCGCCGGAACGACGTGGAACGCGTCGTGTCCGTCCAGAGGAGCACCAGGACCGCGAGCGCGATGATCCCGACGACCCCCGTGAGCGTGCGGTTGCCGAACTCGATCAGGGGGTGGATGGACATCGCCGAGTGGAACTCGGGCGTAAAGCTCCCGGGCTCGCACAGCGGCCACGTCGAGCAGCCGAGGCCGGACCCGGTCAGACGCACCGCGCCGCCCGTGACGATGATGCCGATCTGGCCGACGAGGTTCGCGACGAGGACCGGTCGGGTCCAGCGGCGGAAGCGGTCGACCTTCGCGTACCAGGCGGGCGAGGTGGGTACCGGGGCGAGTTCTGCGCTGCTCACCGTCCAAAGGTAGCCGCGGGGGCAGTGCGGCCCTCAATCGCCGAGGCCCCGCGCGGGTGTGAGATTGGCCCGCAGGAGACCGCCGGAAGGGAACCGTGACGGGACAGCGCGTCGATCCCGACGAATCGTGGTCGTTTCGATACCCTCACGGGACCTTTCGCCACATTCCAGGGGGTTTTCGTGACCGTTTCCCGACCTGCTCGCCGCATCCAGAGGATGGGAGCGCTCGCGGTCGCCCTGCTGGTGCTGGCCGGCTGCACGCCAGGAGCGGACCCGCAGGAGACCCCGGCCGCGGGTGAGACCTCGCCCGCCTCGGGAGGGACCGGGACGACCGACGAGGCGGTGGGCGGTGACGCGGCTCCCGGGCAGACGGTCGGCGAGGAGTCCGGGACGGAGGCCGGTGCCGGGGCGGGGACGGCCGGAGCCTTCGACCGGACCGCGACCCTGGTCGTCGGCCCCGAGGGCTTCACCTCGGCGAGCGCCTTCCCGTCACGCGCGGGCTGGACGACGCTCGGATCGACCGGCAGGTGCACCGTGTCCAGCACCGCGACGAGCGTGCCCGACGAGGACCAGGTCGCTGCGGAGCGGGACATCTCCCTCGTCGCGCTCGCCGACCTCCTGGCCGGCGAGCAACGGGCGAGCGACCCGTCGAGCGTCTCCGAGGTCCTCGTGGCTGACGGCAGCCCGGGCACGCCCCGCGGGACGAACGCGCTCGTGCAGGAGTGGACCGTCGAGCGTGCGGGCACCGTGGTGCGGAGCCGCGTCCTGGTCCGCTCGGTGTGGGCTCGTCTCTACTCGGGCGAGGGCCTGCGCGAGTCCTCGCTCGTGGCCTTCGAGTGCACCGGGACCGCGATCGACGAGGCGGCCTGGGGAGCGGCGCTGGCACAGGTGCGTCTGCCCGTCGCCGGCGGGGAGGCGGCAGGCGCGTGGCGGGACGAGTGACGCGGGACCGTCGCACGGCGGGCTGACGGTCGGGGCGCTCACGGCGCCGGGGGACGGGCTCAGTGCCAGCGGAACAGCTTGCCCGCTCCCCACCCGAGCGCCGCGGTCCACCCGAGCAGCACGACCACGGAGAACGCAGGGACCTCGCCGAGGAGCAGCGCGCCGCGCATGGCCTCGCCCAGCGCGCCGGAGGGCAGCAGCAGCGCGACCTGCTCGAGCGCCCCGGGGAGCTGCGCGGCCGGGACCAGCACGCCTCCCGCGACGGTCAGCAGGACCAGCAGCAGGTTCGCGACCGCGAGCACGCCCTCGGCGCGCAGCGTCCCCGCGAGGAGGAGCGCGAGGCTCGTGAACGCCGCGGTGCCGAGCAGCACCGCGAGCAGGGCCGGCAGGATGCCAGCCGGGTCCGGGGACCATCCGAGCGCGAGCGCGACCCCACCGAGCACGACGACCTGGACGACCTCGACCGCGAGCACCCCGAGGATCTTGCCCGCGAGCAGCCCGCCCCGGCCCAGCGGCGTCGTGGACAGCAGGCGCAGGACGCCGTTGCGCCGGTCGAAGGCCGTCGCGATGGCCTGCGAGGTGAAGGCCGTGGACATGACGGCGAGGGCCAGGACGCCGGGCGTCACGAAGTCGATGCGCGAGTAGCCCTGCGTGTCGAGGTCGATGAAGGTCGTGCGGGCCAGGCCCACGAGCAGCATCACGGGCAGGATGATCGTCACGAGCAGCTGCTCGCCGTTGCGCAGGATCATGCGCGTCTCGAACGCCGTCTGCGACGCGACCCGCCGCCACGCCGGGGCGGCGCCGTCCGCGAGGGCTGCCCCGTCGGTCGGGGCGGGCCGCTCGGCGACCGGGCCGGTCGTCGTCTGGTCGGTCATCGGAGCTCTCGTCCTGTCAGGTCGAGGAAGACGTCCTCGAGGGTGCGGCGGCCGATCGTGATGCGCGAGGCGAGCGCGCTCTCGTCCGCGAGCCAGGCGGTCACGACCGCGACGGTCGACGGGTCGACCGGCCCGGTCACGCTGTACGAGCCGGGCTGCGTCTCGGTCACGGTCCACGCGGAGGTGGGCGACGTCGTCGGGCCTGCCTCGACGCGCCGGGCCAGCGCCTCCACGTCCAGTCCCGCGCGCGCCTCGAGGCGCAGCGTGCGGTTCCCGTCCGCGGACGGGCCCGCGTGCAGCAGGTCGGCCGTCGCGCCCGAGGCGATGACCTGCCCGTGGTCCACGACGTAGACGTGGTCCGCGAGGTCCTCGGCCTCGTCCATGAGGTGGGTCGTCAGGACGATCCCGACGCCGTCCGCGCGCAGCTCGCGCACGAGCTCCCACACCGCGTGCCGGCTCTGGGGGTCCATGCCCGCGCTCGGCTCGTCGAGGAACACGACCTCGGGGCGGCCGACGATCGCCGCGGCGAGCGCGAGGCGCTGCCGCTGACCGCCCGACAGGCGTCGGACCGTGGTCCGGGCGAAGCTCGCGAGGCCCAGGCGCTCCGTGATCTCCGCCACGTCGCGAGGGTTCGCGTACATCGACGCGACGTGGTGCAGCATCTCGAGCGCGCGCACGCCCGTGGGCAGACCGCCGTCCTGGAGCATGACCCCGACGCGCGGGCGCAGGTCGCGTGCGCTCAGCAGGGGGTCGAGCCCGAGCACCCGCACGGTGCCCGCGTCCGGGGCACGCAGCCCTTCGCAGCACTCGATCGTGGTGGTCTTGCCGGCCCCGTTGGGGCCGAGGACGGCGGTCACGGCGCCTCGTGAGGCGGTCAGGCTCAGGTGGTCGACGACCGCCCGGCCGTCATAACGCTTGACCACGTCCTGGAGGACGACGGCGGGGGAGTCGGGCACGGTGGCGATTGTAGGGGAGCCGCCTGGGGCCCGCTGTGAGGTACGCCTTGCTTGCGTCGGACCATTTAGCGCATGAGACTGTTACCTATATCGACCTGTCCCCGGGGCTCTTGCGCGCCCGCGGGGCAGGCGAGGCGGATCCCAGCAGGCCGGACGACGTGGAGGTGAGGCATGACGCACGGTGCACGCACCTCGGGTGCAGCCCCCCGCTCGCTGCCTGCCGTCGCGCTCGGCAGTGACGCATCCCACGTCGTCCTCGACGGTGACGGGACCACGCGCGAGCGCGTCCTGTCCCTCATCGTGACCGACGGGCCCGTGAGCGCCGCCTCGCTCGCGACGGACCTGGGCCTCACGCCCGCGGGCGTCCGCCGCCACCTCGCGCAGCTCGAGACCGACGGCCTCATCTCGGTCCACGACTCGGGCGCCACCACGGGCATGCGCGGACGCCCCGCACGGCACTACGTCGCGACGAACAGGGGCCAGTCCGAGCTCTCGGGGGCCTACCCCGACCTCGCGACCCAGGCCCTGCGCTTCCTGCGCGACGTCGCGGGCGAGGACGCGGTCGAGGACTTCGCGCGCCGTCGCCTCGAGGAGCTCACGGACCGCTACGCGCCCCGCATCACGGCCGACGACGTCGCGGGCCGCGCCGAGCAGCTCGCCGCGGTCCTCGCCGAGGACGGGTTCGCGGCGAGCGTGCGCCCCGTCGCCGGGACCGCGACCGTCCAGCTCTGCCAGGGGCACTGCCCGGTCCAGCACGTGGCCGAGGAGTTCCCCCAGCTCTGCGACGCCGAGGCCCAGGTCTTCTCCCAGCTCCTCGGCTCGCACGTCCAGCGGCTCGCGACCCTCGCGGGCGGCGGGCACGCGTGCACCACCAACGTCCCCGTGCTCCCCGCGGTGACCCGCGCACCCGAGGCGAGCGACGCCGTCGGGCACGAGACCACCGGACGTCGCGCCACCGCGCGCGGACCGCGCGCCCCGGCGCGCCCCCCAGCACGACACCCCGAACCGACAGGTTCATCGACCACCGCCCCACCGCCCCCCTCCGTCGTCGACGGAACGTGGAAGGAATGACATGAGCGCTCCCACCCAGGACACCGCTGGCGTGTCCCAGAGCACCGGCCAGTCCGACGAGGAGATCATCGCCTCGATCGGCTCCTACGGCTACGGCTGGCACGACAAGGACGACGCCGGTGCCACCGCGCAGCGTGGCCTCTCCGAGGCGGTCGTGCGCAACATCTCGGCGCTCAAGAGCGAGCCCGAGTGGATGCTGAACTACCGGCTCAAGGCCCTGCGCCTGTTCGACAAGAAGCCCATGCCCAACTGGGGCAGCGACCTGTCGGGCATCGACTTCGACAACATCAAGTACTTCGTGCGGTCCACCGAGAAGCAGGCCACCTCGTGGGACGACCTGCCCGAGGACATCAAGGACACCTACGACAAGCTCGGCATCCCCGAGGCGGAGAAGCAGCGCCTCGTCGCGGGCGTCGCGGCCCAGTACGAGTCCGAGGTCGTCTACCACCAGATCAACGAGGAGCTCGAGAAGCAGGGCGTCATCTTCCTCGACACCGACACCGCGCTGCGCGAGCACCCCGAGCTCTTCCAGGAGTACTTCGGCACCGTCATCCCCTCGGGTGACAACAAGTTCGCCGCGCTCAACTCGGCCGTGTGGTCCGGCGGCTCGTTCGTCTACGTCCCCCCGGGCGTCCACGTCGAGATCCCGCTGCAGGCCTACTTCCGCATCAACACGGAGAACATGGGCCAGTTCGAGCGCACGCTGATCATCGCGGACGAGGGCTCGTACGTGCACTACGTCGAGGGCTGCACCGCCCCGATCTACTCGAGCGACTCGCTGCACTCCGCGGTCGTCGAGATCATCGTCAAGAAGAACGCCCGCGTGCGGTACACGACCATCCAGAACTGGTCGAACAACGTGTACAACCTCGTCACCAAGCGTGCGACGGCGGCCGAGGGCGCGACCATGGAGTGGGTCGACGGCAACATCGGCTCCAAGGTCACCATGAAGTACCCCGCGATCTACCTGCTCGGCGAGCACGCCAAGGGCGAGACGCTGTCGATCGCGTTCGCGGGCGAGGGCCAGCACCAGGACGCGGGCGCCAAGATGGTGCACGCGGCCCCGCACACGTCCTCCTCGATCGTCTCGAAGTCCGTGGCGCGCGGCGGTGGACGCACGTCCTACCGCGGCCTCGTCCAGGTCCTCGAGGGAGCGGAGCACTCCGCCTCCACCGTTCTGTGCGACGCGCTGCTCGTCGACCAGATCTCCCGGTCCGACACCTACCCGTACGTCGACGTCCGCGAGGACGACGTCTCGATGGGTCACGAGGCGACCGTGTCGCGCGTGAGCGAGGACCAGCTGTTCTACCTCATGTCCCGAGGCATGGCAGAGACCGAGGCCATGGCCATGATCGTGCGCGGGTTCGTCGAGCCCATCGCGCGCGAGCTGCCCATGGAGTACGCGCTCGAGCTCAACCGCCTCATCGAACTGCAGATGGAAGGGTCCGTCGGCTAAATGACTACTACTGCGAGCACCACAGAGACCGAGCCGATCGGCCTGAGCACGGACCACACGCAGGCCGTCCAGGACGGCGCTCACTCGCACGGGGTCGGCGGCACGCCGCAGGGATCCCGCGCCGAGCGCATCACCTCGTTCGACCCGACCGTCATCACCGTGCCCACCGGGCGCGAGGAGGAGTGGCGCTTCTCGCCGGTCCCGCGCCTCGCCCCGCTGTTCGCGGCCGAGCTCGGCAGCGCCGGCGTGCGCACGACCGTGGTCGACGCCCCCGAGGTCACGGTCGAGATCGTCGGCCGGGACGACGGGCGGCTCGGCCGCGCGGGCGTCCCCGGCGACCGCACCGCCGTGACCGCGTGGAACGCGTTCGCCGAGGCGACCGTCGTGACGATCCCGGCCGAGGCCGTGGCCAGCGAGGTCACGTCCGTGCGCATCGAGGGCCTGTCCGACGAGCCCACCGCGACGCACCTGCTGATCCAGGCCGAGCGTCACAGCGAGTCCGTCGTGGTCATCGACCACGTGGGCTCCGCGACGCTCACCGAGACGGTCGAGATCGTCGTCGAGGACGGCGCGCACCTCACGGTCGTGTCGGTCCAGGACTGGAGCGCGGGCGCCGTGCACGCGAGCTCGCACCGCGCCCGCATCGGCCGCGACGCCAAGCTCAAGCACGTCGTCGTGACGTTCGGCGGCGACGTCGTGCGCGTGACCCCGGACGCCGAGTTCACCGGCACCGGTGGCGAGGTCGAGATGGTCGGCCTGTACTTCGCGGACGCCGACCAGCACCAGGAGCACCGTCTCTTCGTCGACCACGCTGTCCCGAGCTGCAAGTCGCGCGTCACCTACAAGGGCGCGCTGCAGGGCGAGGGCGCGCACACGGTCTGGGTCGGCGACGTGCTGATCCGTACCGAGGCCGAGGGCACCGACACCTACGAGCTCAACCGCAACCTCGTCCTCTCGGACGGCGCGCGGGCCGACTCGGTGCCGAACCTCGAGATCGAGACGGGCCTCATCGAGGGTGCCGGGCACGCCTCGGCGACCGGTCGCTTCGACGACGAGCAGCTCTTCTACCTGCAGGCCCGTGGCATCCCCGAGGCCGACGCCCGTCGCCTCGTGGTCCGCGGCTTCTTCGCGGAGCTCATCCAGGAGATCGGTGTCCCGTCGGTCGAGGAGCGTCTGCTCACCTCGATCGAGGCCGAGCTCGCCAAGTCGATGAGCGTCATCGAAGGCCGGTGACCGGACCCGCATGACTGCACAGCTTGCTTGCATGACCGACGACGTGGCGCCCGAGGAGGCGCTGCGCGTGGAGCTCGAGGGCGAGAAGGGCCCCGTGGAGGTCGCGGTCGTCCGCGACGGCGACGGGAACTGGCACGCCATCTCGGACATCTGCTCCCACGGCGCGGTCTCGCTGTCCGACGGCGAGGTCGAGGGCTGCTTCATCGAGTGCTGGCTGCACGGCTCGCAGTTCGACCTGCGGACCGGCATGCCGACCGCGCTGCCCGCGATGCGCCCTGTGCCCGTCTACCCGGTCACGATCGACGGCGAGCGCGTGCTCGTCGACATCGACCAGACCGTCTCCCCGTCCTGACCCCTGAACTTTCTCGATACTTTCCGAATACTGGAGAACACCACATGTCCACTCTGGAGATCCGCGACCTGCACGTCAGCGTCGAGACCAAGGAAGGGCCGAAGCCGATCCTGCGCGGCGTCGACCTGACCATCAACAGCGGCGAGACCCACGCGATCATGGGCCCCAACGGCTCGGGCAAGTCGACCCTCGCGTACTCGATCGCCGGTCACCCCAAGTACACGATCACGAGCGGCACCGTGACGCTCGACGGCGAGGACGTCCTCGCGATGACCGTCGACGAGCGTGCCCGCGCCGGCATGTTCCTCGCCATGCAGTACCCCGTCGAGGTCCCGGGCGTGTCCGTCTCGAACTTCCTGCGCACCGCGAAGACCGCGATCGACGGCGAGGCCCCCGCGCTGCGCACGTGGGTCAAGGACGTCAAGGGCGCCATGGAGAACCTGCGCATGGACTCGTCCTTCGCCGAGCGCTCGGTCAACGAGGGCTTCTCCGGTGGTGAGAAGAAGCGCCACGAGATCCTGCAGATGGAGCTCCTCAAGCCGAGCATCGCGATCCTCGACGAGACCGACTCGGGCCTCGACGTCGACGCGCTGCGCATCGTCTCGGAGGGCGTCAACCGCGCCAAGGCGAGCACCGACGTCGGCGTGCTGCTCATCACGCACTACACGCGCATCCTGCGGTACATCAAGCCGGACTTCGTGCACGTGTTCGTCGACGGCCGCATCGCCGAGGAGGGCGGCCCCGAGCTCGCCGACCGCCTCGAGAACGAGGGCTACGACCGCTTCCTGACCGGCGCGGCCACGGCCTGACCCGGCCGGCCGCCCGTCGGCCTCCCGCCCGCCGGTCCGCCGGCGGGCACCTGACACACCCGAGGAGACTTCCGATGACCACCACCGACACCGTGCGGGCCGGGCTGAGCGCCACCGAGCTCGCCGCCGTGCGAGCCGACTTCCCGCTGCTCGCCCGCACGGTGCGCGGTGGCCGTCCGCTCGTCTACCTCGACTCGGGCGCCACGTCGCAGAAGCCCCAGGTCGTCCTCGACACCGAGGTCGACTTCTACGAGGAGCGCAACGCCGCGGTGCACCGCGGTGCGCACCAGCTCGCGGAGGAGGCGACCGAGGCGTTCGAGGACGCCCGGTCCGCGGTCGCGCGCTTCGTCGGGGCGGACGCAGACGAGATCGTGTGGACCTCCGGGGCCACGGCCGCGATCAACCTCGTGACGTACGCGCTGTCGAACGCGACGATCGGTCGCGGGGGAGAGGCGGCCCGCCGCTTCGCCCTCGCGCCGGGCGACGAGATCGTCCTGACCGAGGCCGAGCACCACGCGAACCTCGTGCCGTGGCAGGAGCTCGCCGCGCGCACCGGAGCGGTGCTGCGCTGGTTCGGTGTCGACGACGAGGGGCGCATCCGCGTCGACGAGGCGGCCTCGGTCATCACCGAGCGCACGCGCGTCGTCGCGTTCACGCACGCCTCGAACGTCACGGGCGCGATCACCCCGGTCGCGCCGATCGTGGCGCGGGCCAGGGAGGTCGGGGCGCTCACGTTCCTCGACGCGTGCCAGTCCGTGCCGCACCTGCCGGTCGACCTGCACGACCTGGACGTCGACTTCGCCGCGTTCTCGGGTCACAAGATGCTCGGCCCCACGGGGATCGGCGCGCTCTACGGGCGGCGCGAGCTGCTCGAGGCGCTGCCCCCGGTCACGACCGGCGGCTCCATGATCGAGGTCGTGACCATGACGGAGGCGTCGTACATGCCGCCGCCGCAGCGCTTCGAGGCCGGCACGCAGGCCGTCGCGCAGATCGTCGGCCTCGGCGTCGCGGCGCAGTACCTCGAAGAGCTCGGGATGGAGAACGTCGCGGCCCACGAGCACGACCTCGCGGTCGAGCTGCTCCGGATCGCGGACATCCCGGGCGTGCGGGTCATCGGCCCGCGGACGCCCGAGGACCGCCTCGCGGTCGTCTCGTTCGTCGTCGAGGGCGTCCACGCCCACGACGTGGGCCAGGTGCTCGACGACGCCGGCATCGCCGTGCGGGTCGGTCACCACTGCGCCCAGCCCCTGCACCGCCGGTTCGGGGTCGCCGCCACGGCGCGCGCCTCGGCCTCGGTGTACACGACGTCCGAGGACGTCACGGCGTTCCGGGAAGGTTTGGCGGGGGTCCGGGCGTTCTTCTCAGTGGACTGACGCGCGCCCGACGCCCCACCCTGTCTGCGTGGTCCCACGACCCGCACGACGTACCGAAGGAGCAGGACCCCAGCAATGAGCAGCTCGTTGGAGCAGATGTACCAGCAGGTGATCCTCGACCACGCGAAGTCCCCGCACGGGAGAGGCTTCGTGGAGCTCGCGGAGGGGCACCTGCACGGTGAGTCGCACCAGATCAACCCCACGTGCGGCGACGAGGTCACGATGCGCGTCGAGTTCGACACCGCCGACCCGAAGGTCCCCACGATCTCCCGCGTGAGCTGGGAGGGGCAGGGCTGCAGCATCTCGCAGGCCTCGCTGTCCGTGCTCACCGACCTGGTGACCGGAGCCCCCGTCGCGGAGTCCGAGCACCTGGGCGACCTCTTCCGTCAGCTCATGCAGTCGCGCGGCAAGGGCCTCGACGAGGACCGCGAGGACGAGCTGGGCGACGCCACGGCCTTCACCGGGGTCGCGCAGTTCCCGGCCCGTATCAAGTGCGCGCTGCTCGGCTGGGCCGCGCTGCGTGACACCCTGGCGACGTCCGGAGTCCTCGCGGGCCCGGGCACCGCCTCTCAGCCCTCGCTCGACCACCCTCTGTCCCCGCAGTCCCCCCAGGAGAACCGATGACGACCGAGACCCCCGCCGCCTCTGCGGCACCGACCCCGCCGACCGCGGCCGACGTCGAGGAGGCCATGCGCGACGTCATCGACCCCGAGCTCGGCATCAACGTCGTCGACCTCGGGCTCGTCTACGGCATCCAGGTCGACCAGAACAACCACGCCGTGATCGACATGACGCTCACGTCGGCGGCCTGCCCGCTCACGGACGTCATCGAGGACCAGACGGCGCAGTCTCTCGACGGGCTGATCGACGGCTTCCGGGTCAACTGGGTCTGGATGCCGCCGTGGGGCCCCGAGAAGATCACGCAGGACGGCAAGGACCAGCTGCGCGCGCTGGGCTTCAACGTCTGAGTCTTCTTGCGGTGCAGCTCTAGATCCTCCGATCAGCGCCCGTCGTCAGTCGGCGCTGCAGCGACGCGAGATCTCCGCGGGGACCGAGGTGGACGGCGACTGCCCGTGAGGGCCCGCCTCCCCGGTCGGACTCCGACAGGTCTCGCGTCGCTTCCGTGGCCGGACAGTCACGGCTGCCCGTGCGACCGAGAAGGAACGAGCACTGTCGGGCCCTGGTGCCCAGGGCCCGACGCCAGCGGTACACGCGCAAACCCAGGTCCATCGTCGAGCGCGGTGAGCCGACCCCCGTAGAACAGCTCAGACCCGCTCCCCGCCTCCGTTGACCTCACGGACTCGCGTGCGGCCTCGGCGTGATCGCCTTCTAGACGCAGGGTCCGCCGACGAACAGGCAGCCCATGCGCGCACCTGAGTGCTCGGCGATCACCCTGGACCCGTCGGCGGGGGCGGCACGCACGAACCCTCCTCCGAAACTGTGGCCGATGTGGAACACGCCGTAGTTCACGCGCCACGAGCTCGTTGCGCCCAGTGCATCTTTCGGGAGTGCCTCTGGCATCGCGACAATGGCCCGCTGCACCACGTATCTGCTGGGGTCGACCCCGAGGACGAGGTCCCGCCACTGTTCGTCGGTGACCTCGGAGCCGATGACGACACCCTTGCCACCTACACCGAATGCGGGCTTCAGCACCAGTCCATCGCGTTGCGCAAGGCAGAAGGCCAGAATGTCGTCGGGCGCATCGTGGATCTCTCCGGGGCGAGCGTCGAGCGGCGCGAGCCACGGAACAAGCCGCTCGACAACATCGATCTCGTCCGGTGTCATCGACGAACGCACCTCGGACGACCAGAGCAGGGCCAGACTGCGTTTGTTGCCGAAGCAGGAGGTTGAGAGCGGGGACACCACGGGGGTCCCGCTTGCCGCGAGGCCGCGCAGAACGTCCCTTCCCGCCTGGGCCTCCGACCCGGTGCCGGTGAGTTCGCTCAGCGTGAAGTACCGGTGGACCAGGCCAACGCGGCGTCCGTGTGCGATGACGACGTCGCCTTCGACGACGAGGTCTCCGAGGTGACAGGAGAAGGCATCTATTCCGTACTGCTGAAGACACGACGCCACCACGTCGAGAACTGGTCTGGTCTCGCCATAGCTGGACTCCGTGTCGACGAGCGCGACGGCATCCGGTCCGGTCAACGCCTGACGGAGATGCGACGCGAGGAGGGCCAGCGCGGCGCGCCCGCAGCCAGGCACGATGGCGTGAGCCCGTCGGGGACACCGACCTGGTCATCGATGCCCTCGCGGCGGAGGACACTGCCTGGCTCGGACTCAGGCGCCGCTCCTCTAGACTTCTGCGATGCCTCGCAGCCTCGTGCGCCTCACAGACTGGTCCGCCGACGACATCGAGCACGTCTTCCGCCTTGCCGAGGCGTATCGGCAGGGTCACGGGCCTGCCACGAACGGCTGCGCGGCGATGTTCTTCCCGTCGGCCAGCATTCGTACTCGCATTACCTTCGAGCGCGGAGCTCACCTCATGGGGCTCCAGCCCGTCCTCTTCCCGCCGGAGACCCTTGACAAGCCAGAGGAGCCCGCTGACGTCGTCGGGTACCTCGCCAACTGGGCAGACGTCGTCGTCGCCAGGCACCCTGATATCGCCGTGATCGAGCGGCTCGCCGCACCCGGCACGCTGCCAGTGATCAACGCGATGACCGATGTCAACCATCCGTGCGAGGTCCTCGCCGATGTCTATACCCTCGCCCAGACGCGGGATGTGCGGACCCTGCGCTTTGTCTTCGTCGGCCCGGACGGGAACATCGCCCGCGCCTGGGCAGAGATCGCAGCCGTTCTTGGGCTCGAACTGATCCAGAGCTGCCCCCTCGACCTGGCCACTGCCGGGGTCACGTGTGTCACGGACCTCAGGGCTGCGATGCGTGACGCTGACGTCGTGCTGACGGACACGTTCGGCTCGAACACGGCCGCGCTCGAGACGCACCGCGTGACAGCGGAGGTCATGGCGCTCGCGCGACCGGGCGCACTGCTCGCCCCGTGCCCGCCGTTCACGCGCGGCGCGGAGGTGTCGGCCGACGTCGTCCGCCAGGGCGGCCCCTTCGTCGGGTACGAGTTCAAGGCGTCGCTGCTCCACGTGCACCAGGCAGTGCTGGCGACCTGCCTCGACCTGGAGCAGTAGGGAGAACGATCGCCCACGCCTGACGGTGGCGACCGTGGTGCGGTGACGTGCGAGGACGAGACGTGCATCGGTGAGAGTCTGCGTCAGTCGGGTGCGCTCACCCGTCGGCGGGCAGGAGAGGTGGGTGCTGCAGGACGCGTGGGCGGTACTCGACGATGTGGATCCCGGTGTCGAAGGTGCGGTGGTCGATCATCTCGAGGGCGACGTCTGGATAGCCGTCGTAGATCCGCTCCGACCCCGTCGCGCCGGTGATCACAGGGAACATCCCCACCCGGAACCGGTCCACGAGCCCGGCCCGCAGCAGCGCCCGCGCCACGCTCAGGCTGCCGATCGTGCTCAGGAGCCCGTCCTCGTCGGCCTTCATGGCGCGGACGGTCTCCACCGCGTCGCCGCGCACCAGCGTGGAGTTGGCCCACGTCAACGGTTCGGTGAGCGTGCTGGAGAAGACCACCTTCCGCGCCGCCGTGAGCTCGTCGACCGACGCCTCCTCGTCTGCGGTGAACTCGTCGGTCCCCGCCGGCATCTGCCCGGCCGCGAAGCCCGACATCAGCCGGTAGGTGTTCGCGCCCATCAGGTACGTGACCTCGGGTTGCTCCTCGAGCCACGCGAGGTACTCGGGGCCCTCGAGCCCCCAGAACCCGGGCCAGCCCTCTCCCGACGCGTAGCCGTCGAGCGAGGTGATGAAGTCCACGAGCAGCTCAGCCATCGGTCCGTCCCCGTCCTCGGTGCTCCCGAGCAGTGATGCCGCTCGACGGCGGCCTGGTCTCACTCGTGAGACGGCTGCGCGACCGAGAACTCATCGGTCGGTCGGAGGCGCACGTGCGCTGGGCGCTCACGGACCGTCCGACGACCGCCGTCAGGGTGAGCGGGAACGGGACCGCTCAGAGCGTCGACGCCTCGAGCGCGTTGCAGTCCTGGAACGACCCGCCGTCGTAGCCCGTCATGAACCAGCGCTGGCGCTGCTCGCTCGATCCGTGGGTCCACGCCTCGGGGTTCACCGAGCCGGTCGCGGACTGCTGGATGCGGTCGTCGCCCACGGCCGATGCTGCGGAGAGGGCATCCTTCAACTGCTCCTGCGTGATGGGGGCGAGGTACGCCACGCCGGTCTGGGGGTCGATCGTCGTGGCCGCGTTCCCCGCCCACATGCCCGCGAGGCAGTCGGCCATGAGCTCGATGCGCACCGAGTCGGACTCGGGCCCGGTGCCCGAGCGGTCCGCGGACGACATGGCCCCCGAGAGCTGCTCGATGTGGTGTCCGAACTCGTGCGCCACGACGTACTCCTCGGCGAGCGGACCGCCCGAGGAGCCGAAGCGGTCGCGCAGCTCGTCGAAGAAGGACACGTCGATGTACACGGTCTGGTCAGGCGGGCAGTAGAACGGCCCGACCGCGCTGGTCGCCGCGCCGCACGCGGTCTGCGTCGAGCCCGGAAAGCTCACGACGTCAGGGACGACGTAGGCCACCCCGACCTGCGCGGGCAGCGCCTCGGCCCAGTAGGCGTCGAGGGACTGTGCGGTCGCGGACAGCCGGCACTCGCGCTCGGTGTTCGCCTGCTCAGCGGTGCACTCCTCCACGAACTGCTGCTGCCCCGTGTCCTCGGTGCTGGTCGACTGGACCTGCTCGCCCACGGCCCCGAGCACGCTGCCCAGGTCGCCGCCGTTGAGCAGGGCGACCACGACCGCCACGAGCACGGCCGCGATGCCGCCGCCCGCGATCGCAGGACCCTTGCCGCGGCCGCCCTTGCGGACACGGCCGCCCTCGAAAGAACCACCCTCGTTGAACGTCACAGGTCAACGCTACCCGTCGCCGCAGGTCACGGCGCCCTGCGGTCGCTGTCCGGTCGGCGATGCCCCGGCGTGGCTCGCCGTGCGCGGGAGTCGTCGGCGGGGAGGCCGCCCTTCGCTGCCCGACGGCGCAGCCCCCGGCGCGCTCTCGCCGCGCCCGGGTGCGGCTCGTCCCGGAGGGGAGCGACGTCGTCGGGCAGGCAAGGTGGCCGCCGAGAACGAGGTTGCGATCGTTTCAGGGCTCAGAATGAACGCAACCTCGTTCTCGGCACCCGCGACCCGACCAGGAACAGAGCAGTACGGCCCTCGCGGCGGTCCGGTCCGCACGCGGCCCACCCACTGTGACGGACCAGCCCGCGAAATCCCGTTCCGTCCGCAGCCGCGCGGCACTAGAATCGGTGGCGTTTGTGTCTCGCACACGGCGCGGTCCCGCGCCGGGCAAGACTCCTGGACACCCCACGACCCCGCCGGAGGAACTCTCTGTGATCACTGCCCATGCCGTCGAGCTGCGCGTCGGCGCCCGCGTCCTGCTGGACGAGGCGTCCTTCCGCATCGCTGCCGGAGACCGGATCGGTCTGGTGGGTCGCAACGGAGCGGGCAAGACCACCCTGACGAAGACCCTCGCGGGGGAGACCCAGCCCACGGCCGGGCAGATCGTGCGCACGGGCGAGGTCGGCTACCTGCCGCAGGACCCCCGTACGGGCGACCTCGACGTGATCGCGATGGACCGCGTGCTCTCGGCGCGCGGGCTCGACGTCCTCGTGCGCAAGATGCGCGAGACCGAGGGCGAGATGGCGAGCGCCGACGCGGACACGCACCTGGCCGCGATGGACCGCTACCCCAAGCTCGAGGAGCGCTTCACGGCCGCTGGCGGGTACGCCGCGGAGAGCGAGGCTCAGCGCATCACCTCGAACCTGGGCCTCGACGAGCGCATCCTCGCGCAGCCGCTCAACACGCTCTCGGGTGGTCAGCGCCGCCGCATCGAGCTCGCACGCATCCTGTTCTCGGGCGTCGAGACGCTCCTGCTCGACGAGCCGACGAACCACCTCGACGCCGACTCGATCCTGTGGCTGCGCGACTACCTGAAGAACTACTCGGGCGGGTTCGTGGTCATCAGCCACGACGTCGAGCTGCTCTCGGCGACCGTCAACAAGGTCTTCTACCTCGACGCGAACCGCGGCGTCCTGGACCAGTACAACCTGGGCTACAAGGCGTACCTCGAGCAGCGCGAGACCGACGAGCGTCGTCGTCGCCGCGAGCGCGCCAACGCCGAGAAGAAGGCCGGCACGCTGCTCGCGCAGGCCGAGAAGATGCGCGCCAAGGCGACCAAGGCGGTGGCCGCGCAGAACATGATCAAGCGCGCCGAGCGCATGCTCTCGGGCCTCGAGGGCGAGCGCGTGAGCGACAAGGTCGCCAAGCTGCGCTTCCCGACCCCCGCCCCGTGCGGGCGCACCCCGATCACGGCCGAGGGGCTGTCCAAGTCCTACGGGTCGCAGGAGATCTTCGCGGGCGTCGACCTGGCGATCGACCGCGGCAGCCGGGTCGTGGTGCTCGGGCTCAACGGTGCCGGCAAGACGACGCTGCTGCGCATCCTGGCGGGCGTCGAGAAGGCCGACACGGGTGAGGTCATCGCGGGGCACGGGCTCAAGCTGGGCTACTACGCCCAGGAGCACGACACCCTGGACATGGACGTGACCGTCGTCGAGAACCTGCGCCACGCGGCGCCGGACCTCACGGACACGCAGGTGCGCTCGGTCCTCGGCTCGTTCCTGTTCTCGGGCGACGACGCCAACAAGCCCACGCACGTGCTGTCGGGTGGGGAGAAGACGCGCCTCGCGCTCGCGACCATCGTCGTGTCGGGTGCGAACGTGCTGCTCCTCGACGAGCCCACCAACAACCTGGACCCGGCCTCGCGGGCGGAGATCCTCGACGCGCTCAAGAACTACGAGGGGGCCGTGGTCATGGTCACCCACGACGACGGCGCGGTCGAGGCGCTCTCTCCCGAGCGCGTCCTGTTGCTGCCCGACGGCGACGAGGACCTGTGGAACGACTCCTACGCCGAGCTCATCTCGCTGGCCTGATCGACCGGTAGCCACCGGTACCTGCAGCGACACGAACGGCCCGCCTGCTCCGAGGAGCAGGCGGGCCGTTCGTCGTTCCCGGCGGGCGGGTCGGTGCGGACGCAGCGGGTGTGGTGCGGCGGTCAGGTCCGTGCGTCGTCGTGCGCGGAGGGCTCGTGCGCGGCCGCCTGGGCGTCGAGGAGGGCGTCCTCCTCCTCCTCGGCGGTCGGCCCGCGCCGACGCCGGGGAGCGGGCTCCCCGGGGGTCCGGCCCGCGGCGCGCTGCTCGCCCAGCAGGTCTCCCGCCGTCACGGTCTCGCGCTTCTCGCGGCGGATCAGGATGAGGAAGCCGCCGATCGCGCCCGCCGCGAACACGAACCACTGGAACGTGTAGGACAGGTGCGAGCCGGGATCGGTGTCCGGGACGGCCAGGGCACGCAGCGAGGCCGCGGGGGCCGGGTCCTCGGCACGGAGCGAGCCGTACGCGCCGACGGTCATCCCGTCGGCCCACGCGCCGCCGTCGGGCCCCTCGGCGAGCACCTGGGCCGTGTTGATGGCCTGGACCTGCCCGTCGGGTGCGTCGCGGCTCGACGCGGGCTCGTCGGCGCGCAGGCTCACGGTCACCTCGACGCGGCCCGACGGCGGAGCGGCCACCTCGTCGGGCGCGCTCGCGTCGGCGCCCAGCGGGACGAAGCCGCGGTCCACGACCATGACGACCGGCTCGCTGCCGTCCGTGGGCTCGGTGACGAACGGGACCAGGACGTGGAATCCCGCCTTGCTGCCGACCGGACGGTTGCGCAGGAGGACGGTCGCCTCGGGGACGTAGCTGCCCTCGAGCGTGACCTGCTGCCAGACCCGCTGGGGGTCCAGCTCGGCACCCGGCCCCGGCAGGACGTCGGCGAGCGGGACCGGGGTCGCGTCGTAGTTGGACTCGATGATCTCGATCTGGGCCGAGCGCGACTCGTACCGGTGCCACTGCCAGCGGCCCGCGAGCACGCAGAGCGCCGCCACGAGCAGGACGCCGAGCGCGAGCGTGATCCACTGGCGGACGGTCCGGGGCTCGGCCTTGGCATCGCGCGCGACGTCCCGGGCGAGCTCGGCCGCGTCGGGGGTGCGGCCCTGCGGTCCCGAGGTCTCAGGGGGCTTCGGCGGCTCGGGGGTCACCGGGGCGTCCGGGAC
>NZ_MAQA01000043.1 GCF_001692445.1 Oerskovia enterophila
GGCTCCTTAGTTGCTGCAAGCAACGATACTCCGTGGTGGTTGCTGAGGGCAATAGTTGCAGGGGGCATCTTTTGGGGGCGTGGTGGGCGCGGTGGTGGAGACGTGCGCACCTGCGCGAGCCCCGCCGTCGGGCCCCGTGCGTACGATCGAGAGGTGAGCGAACAACCGACCCCCACCCACCGCCCGCGCCGCCCCGCGATGCTCGACCCGCGCGACGCCGAGGAGCTGCCCGGGGAGATCGATCCCGCGCTGCGCGACCAGATCGCCCACACGACCGCCGCCGCGATCGTGCACGGCGCCCGCGCGTCCGAGGACCCCGAGGTCGTCGACCGGCTCATCCGCCTCGTCGAGACCGAAGGGCTGGACGTCGTCTCGGGCCTCTGGGCCGACTCGGCCCCCGCGACCCTGCCCGGCGCGCTCTGGCGCCTGTACGTCCTGCGCGAGTGGGTGCGTCGCGACCCCGAGACGGTGACCCTGCGTTACCGGCTCGGCGTCGACGCGGCCCCCGTCCAGGAGGTCGTCGCCGGCGTCGCGAGCCCGCCCGGGCCTCAGGACGTGCGCGAGCTCGCCGACGCCGTGCTCTCGGGCGTGTTCGCGGGCGACCTCGCCGTGGCCCTCGAACGAGCCGCCGCGTTCTGCCGCATCCTCGCCACGGGCGCCGCGTTCGACGCCGACACGCGCGAGGTCGCCGACCCGGGCTCCGCGCTGCGCATGACGCGCGGCGCCTCGTCGCTGCTGCGCACGGCCGAGGAGCTCGAGCATGCCGCCGCGCTCTGGCGGGCCGACAGGCTCGACTGACGCTGCGCCGTCGGGCGCGCGGGCGGTTCCGGTCGGGGCACGCGCGGCGCCCGTGCTCCCGAGGCGTCCCAGACCTCGCCCGGCCTCTGCTCGGGAGGCGCGGCGGTGCTCGCGCGGTGCCGTCACCAGCCGGTTCGGAGGCTCCGGCCGAGCGGGCGTAGGATGAACGACGACGTCGGGTCGCGGTAGCCCCGGGCTCCAACATCAGCCGCTTCGAGCGGCCTTCGCGCCGACAGGCGCTCCCGGCCCGGCGTCGCCCCCCACCACGACGTGAGCACCCTTTCGCCCTGCCTTGACAGGGCTCCTGGGGGCTGCCGTCAGGCCGCCCGAGCGATTGAACGTTCAGGCGACAGTTCGGTTACATTTGACGGGCGTTAGGGATGCGTTAACGCGCACCTCGAGCGCTCCTCACCACAGCGTCACCTTCCAACAGAACACCTGTGACATCCGGGTGGCGATCGCTCTGAGCGGTCGTCATCTCGCCTGTGAAAACCCCACCAGCGTCCAGCCCTTCCGGAGCCTCCCGTGCGCTTGCGCCTCACCCCGCGCGATACCTCGTTCTTCGACCTTCTCGCTGACTCCGCGCAGCACCTGGTCACCGGGGCAAACCTTCTCGCCGAGCTGCTCGGCGCAGACCGGCCCACCCGCAAGGAGCTCGCCAAGAAGCTGGCAGAGACCGAGCACCTGGCTGACGACGCGACGCACACGATCATGCGACGCCTCAACCAGACGTTCGTCACGCCGTTCGACCGCGACGACATCTACGGCCTCGCCTCCGCGCTCGACGACTGCATGGACTACATGGAGGAGGCCGCGGACCTCATCGTCCTGTACAAGATCGACGAGCTGCCCGCGCGCGTCTCCGAGCAGGTCCAGGTCCTCCAGCGCGCCGCCGAGCTGACCGCCGAGGCCATGCCGCGCCTGCGCTCGCTCAACGACCTCGCCGAGTACTGGGTCGAGGTCAACCGCCTCGAGAACCAGGCCGACAAGATCCACCGCAAGCTCCTCGCCGAGCTCTTCGACAACGTCGCCGACCCGATCCTCCTCATCAAGCTCAAGGAGGTCGTCGAGATCCTCGAGCAGGCCGCCGACGCGTTCGAGAAGGTCGCGAACACCGTCGAGACCATCGCGCTCAAGGAGTCCTGAGCTCCGTGGAATTCGCTCTTGTCGTCCTCGTCGTCGCGCTCGCGCTGAGCTTCGACTACACGAACGGATTCCACGACGCGGCCAACGCGATCGCGACATCCGTCTCGACGCGCGCGCTCACCCCGCGCGCTGCTCTGCTCATGGCCGCGGTCATGAACTTCACCGGCGCCCTGCTCGGGACCGAGGTCGCAGAGACCATCGCGACCTCGATCGTCGACCTCCAGGACGTGCCGTCGCACACCGCCCTGGTCGTGGTGCTGTGCGCCCTGGTCGGGGCCATCGTCTGGAACCTCATCACGTGGTGGTTCGGGCTGCCGTCGTCCTCGACGCACGCGCTGATCGGTGGCCTCGTGGGCGCCGGCCTCGCGGGCGGCCTCGCGATCTACGGCGCCTCGATCGTCGACAAGGTCGTCCTGCCGATGATCTTCTCCCCGATCGTGGGCTTCGGCCTCGCGTTCATCGTCATGGTCGGTCTGCTGTGGGCGTTCCGCCGCGCGGCCCCCTCCAAGACGACGCGCCGCTTCCGCCTCGCGCAGACCGTGTCGGCCGCGGCCATGGCCCTGGGCCACGGCCTGCAGGACGCGCAGAAGACCATGGGCGTCATCTTCATGGCTCTCCTGACCGTCGGCTGGGCCAGCCCCGACGAGGGCATCCCGCTGTGGGTCAAGCTCGCCGCCGCGGCCGCGATCTCGGCCGGGACGTACTCGGGTGGCTGGCGCATCATGAGGACCCTGGGTCGCAAGATCATCGAGCTCGACCCGGCGCGCGGTTTCGTCGCCGAGTCGGTCTCCGCGATCGTGCTCTACGTCAACGCGTTCGCGCTGCACGCACCGGTCTCCACGACGCACACCATCACGTCCGCGATCATGGGCGTCGGCGCGACCAAGCGCCTGTCCGCGGTGCGCTGGGGCGTCGCCAAGAACATCGGCATCGCGTGGGTACTGACCATCCCGGCAGCCGCGCTCGTGGCCGCGATCATGTACTGGATCCTGTCGCCGATCCTGCTCTGAGGCTCCGCCTCGCCCGTGCGCGTCGCCAGGACCAGCGTGACCTCGAGGTCACGCTGGTCCTGCTGTTTCCGGGGGATCTGTTGTCAGAAGTGAGCCGGGGGATACCCCGGTGTGCTTCTGACAGCTTTGCTGGTGATGGGGCCTGACCGACGTTGCGCTGCTTGGTTGTCAGAACTGAGCCGGGGGATACCCCGATGAGCTTCTGACAACTACGCGGAAGTCTCCTGCGTTGCCGACCCGAGATGGTGCCGGAGGATGTCGTAGACCCGGTCCGGTTCCAGCCGGACGGCACCAGCGGGGACCCGGACGACGATGTCCCGCCTGCTCGCGTCGAGCTCGGCCGTGCGCAACAGGTCCTCGTACCAACGGTCCGGGTCGCTGTGGCCGATCCCGTCGACCTCGACGACCAACCGACGCCCGTCGCGGAGCCGCCACTCGGCGTCGAGGTAGCGCTGGCGTCCCTGCGAGTCCTTGCGTCGCGCCTGCCGTTCAGGGGCGGGCAGGTCGCGTTCGCGGCAGAACCTGATGAAGTCGATCTCGGCCAAGGACTGCGAGCCGCCGGCGATGTCGACGAGCGAGGTGCGCATGATGCTCCGGAAGCGGACGGCGCCCACCCGATCGAGCTGTTCGAAGAGCTCGTCGGTCGTGGCCAGCCCTTGCTGCACCGTGGCGGCGAGCAGGCCGACCGCGGTGCGTGGGTGGCGTTGCCAGGCGGCCGCGTCGACCGCGGCACGCTGTGCTGTGTGGACGGGGAGGCCGAGGAACGGGCGGATGTCCTCGGGCGCCGGGCGGCGAGACTCGTGGACGACGACGGCGGGGACGCGTGGGGGCCGCGCCCCACGAGCGACGACGATGTGGATCCCCGGCCGAGTCCAGCCCGTCAACCCGCGCATCGACAGTGCGGACCACGAGCCGATGGCGACCGTCCCCTGTGCGCTCAGCACCGCGACCCACCGCCGGGCCGGCTCGGTGACGGGGCCGTTGTGAAGCAGCACGACGTCGCGGGTTGCGAGCGTCCACCGTCTCGCTGCCAGCTGTGCCCTCACGTGGTCCCAGGAGACGCCCAGCCCCCGCAGCTGCGTCCGGGTCACCACTCCCTCCTGGTAGTGGTTGATCCGGTGCAGGCCCGGGACTGACTCCAACGCGTCCGACGTTCCGCTCATGCCGGGGATTCTTGGCGTCCGCGACGTCGGGCGTCAGAGGGCCACCGTCGTCTGTGGACAGAGGACGGTGGGAGTGGGCGGTGCACGCCGTCGAATGGTGCGCTGTCGCCGCTACCGGTTGTCAGAACTCGCCCGGGGTATGGCCCGGCTCAGTTCTGACCACGGGAGCGGGTGAGCCAGGGGTGTTTGGTTGCTCCGCCGCTCGGCGTGAGTTGTCAGAGTTTCCCCGGGGTATGGCCCGGCTCAGTTCTGACAACACAGCGGTGGCTGTCACACGTGCTTGGGTCTCGACCCAGCCTCCGACCCCAGCCTCCGAGCCCCGAGCGCCTGCGCCTTCGAATCGATGAGCCCCCGGGTCCTCGAGCTCCCGGGTCCCCGGGTCCCCGAGTCCGGAGCGCCGAGGCGTCAGAGCGAGCCCACGCCCCAGGTCCTCCAGGCTTCGACACGGAGACCGAGCTCACCACCACCGGCCCGCCTCAGTGCAGCGGCGGCGCGACCTTCTCCGCCGCGAGGACCCTCGGACCCTTGGGCGTGTCCGCGACGTGCGCCACGAGCATCTCGCCCGGCTCCAGGAACGGGTCCCGGGTCGGCAGGGCGTTCGCCACGGGGCGTCGCGAGTGCTGCCCCAGGACGTCGAGCACCGTGGGCAGCACGGGTCGGTGCGTGCAGAGCACCGTCGACCGCTCGGACTCGAGCAGCTCCCGCACCGTGCGGGCGACGCGCGAGGGCGACCGCTCGTGCTGGGCCTCGGACAGGTGGTCGATCGAGATCGTGTCGAGCCCGGCCGCCTGCGCGTAGGGCGCGATCGTCTGCGCGCACCGGTCCCACCGGCTCGTGACCACGGTGTTGACCCCGTAGGCGGCCAGCACCGGGACCAGCGCGACGGACTGCGCGTGGCCCGCGGGCGTGAGCGGCCGGTCCTGCTCGGCCCCGTGCCACGCGGCCCGGGTCACGGCCTTGCCGTGCCGGGCGATCACGACCACGCGGGTCGAGAGGCGACCGTGCGTGTACTCCTCGACGAGGGCGGCGAGCGGCCCGCGGTCGGCCTTGCGCGTCACGCGGCGCGCAGCCTCCTCGACACCGAGCCACTCGGTCGCGTCGATCTCGTCGGGCGACACGGGAGGCACGGGGGCGCGCGCGGCGAGCGGTCCGGCGTCGCGCACGCGCTTGGCCTGCTGCGCGGCCCAGTAGTGCACGCGCTTGACCCGGCCCTCGGGGGTCAGGTACTGCAGGCCGGGCAGCGGGACTCCGAGGATCACGGGCTTGCCCGTCTCCTCGGCCACCTCGCGCACGGCTGCGGTCTGGAACGTCTCGCCCGGGTCGAGCTTGCCCTTGGGCCACGACCAGTCGTCGTAGCGGGGCCGGTGCACGAGCCGCACCTGCAGCTCGCCGTCGCGCACGCGCCACACGAGCCCGCCGGCCGACTCGATCACGGGGGCGTGCGGGACGTGGGTGGGGCCGAGGGTGTCCACGAGCGGGGCGAACGAGGACGGAGAGCTCATTGACCCATGCCCAGACGACGGCGTTGTCGGGTGATGAGGGTGGACTGGATGTCGGTCAACGGGCCGTCGGGTCCGGTCGCGTGCCGCACCCACGTCCCGTCCGCCTGCAGGTGCCACGACGCGGTGCCGCTGTCCATCGAGATGTCGATGAGGTCGAGCAGGTTCGTGATCTGGTCGGGGTCGACGAGCCGCACGAGCGTCTCGACACGGCGGTCGAGGTTGCGGTGCATGAGGTCGGCCGACCCGATGAAGACCTCGGGGCCGGACTCGGGACCGTCGGCGATGGCCGGGCCGCCCGAGTTGGCGAACGCGAAGATACGCGAGTGCTCGAGGAACCGGCCCAGGATGGACCGCACCCGGATGTTCTCGCTGAGCCCCGGCACCCCGGGGCGGATCGCGCAGATCCCGCGGACCACGAGGTCGACCTTCACGCCGGCCTGCGATGCCCGGTAGAGGGCGTCGATGATGGTCTCGTCGACGACCGAGTTGACCTTGAACTTGACCCACGCCTCGCGGCCTTCGCGGGCCGCGACGGCCTCGCGCTCGATCCGTTCGACGAGGCCCGAGCGCACCGAGCGGGGCGCGACGAGCAGGCGGTGGAACCTCGACTGGGGCGCGTAGCCGCTCAGCTGGTTGAACAGGCGCGTGAGGTCCTGGCCGACCTCGGGGTCCGCGGTCAGCAGCCCGAGGTCCGTGTAGAGGCGCGCGGTCTTGGGGTTGTAGTTGCCCGTGCCGACGTGGCAGTAGCGCACGAGCCCCTCGGGCTCCTGGCGGACCACGAGCGAGAGCTTGCAGTGCGTCTTGAGGCCGACGATCCCGTACACGACGTGCACGCCCGCCTGCTCGAGCTTGCGCGCCCAGGAGATGTTGGCCTGCTCGTCGAAGCGTGCCTTGATCTCGACGAGCGCGAGGACCTGCTTGCCGGCCTCGGCCGCGTCGATCAGGGCGTCGACGATCGGCGAGTCGCCCGACGTCCGGTACAGCGTCTGCTTGATCGCGAGCACGTTGGGGTCCGCGGCGGCCTGCTGGAGGAACGTCTGGACCGAGGTCGAGAACGAGTCGTACGGGTGGTGCAGCAGGATGTCGCGCTCGCGGATCGCCGCGAACACGTCGGTCGGGTTGGCGCTCTCCACCTCGGCGAGGAAGCGGTGCGTGGTCGGCACGAACCGCGGGTAGTGCAGGTCGGCGCGGTCCAGGTCGGCGATGAGGTTGAGGCCCGTGAAGTCGAGCGGCGCGGGCAGCTTGTAGACCTCGTCGTCCGCGACGTCGAGCTCGCGCACGAGCAGCTGGCGGATGCGGGGGCTGATCCCGTCGGCGATCTCGAGGCGCACGGGCGGCCCGAACCGCCGACGCAGCAGCTCCTTCTCCATGGCCTGGAGGAGGTTCTCGGCGTCGTCCTCCTCGACCTCGACGTCCTCGTTGCGGGTCACGCGGAACGTGTGGTGCTCGCGCACCTCCATGCCCGGGAAGAGGTGGTCGAGGTGCTGGGAGATGACGTCCTCGAGCGGTACGAACGACGTGGGGCCCTTGTCGGGGTCTGCGGCCTGCGTGCTGGGTGCGGACGGGCGGCCCCGCGAGTCGACCGCGATGAAGCGCGGCAGCAGCGGCGGCACCTTGACGCGCGCGAAGTGCTCCTTGCCCGTCGTCGGGTTGACCACGACGACGGCGAGGTTGAGCGAGAGCCCCGAGATGTACGGGAAGGGGTGCGCGGGGTCCACGGCCAGGGGCGTGAGCACGGGGAAGATCTGCTTGCGGAAGAACTTGTGCAGGCGCTCCTGCTCGCGCGTGTCGAGCTCCTCCCAGCGCAGCAGCGAGATGCCCTCGGTCGCGAGCGCGGGCTGCACCTGGTCGGCGAACACCGCGGCGTGGCGGGCCATGAGCTCGTGCGCGCGCTCGCTGATCGCGTCGAGCACCTGGCGCGGGGTGAGCCCGGAGGCGGCCGTGACGGCGAGCCCGGTCGCGATGCGTCGCTTGAGGCCGGCGACCCGGACCATGAAGAACTCGTCGAGGTTCGACGCGAAGATCGCGAGGTAGCGCACGCGCTCCAGCAGGGGCTGCTCGTCGTCCTCGGCGAGCTCGAGCACGCGCTGGTTGAACGCGAGCCAGCTCAGCTCGCGGTCGGCGAAGCGGTCGGCGGGCAGGGGCTCGGCACTGAGCACCTCCAGGTCGACGGTCCCGGTGACGGGCTCCTCCTCGGCGATGTGCTCGGCGATGTGCGCCGCGAGCTCGGGGTCGAGGGCGGGCCGGGGACGGGCGTCGCGAGGAGCCTCCGGCTGCTGGTCCGGGCGCGCGGGGGTCCGGACGCCGGGACGGACGGTGGAGTCGGTCATGGCTTCATGGTGGCATCACTCGGTGAACTTTGGGTGACGGGATGCACAGTCGGCGGGCCGTACTGCACGTCCACGGTGTCCTTGCCGAAGCCCGCTCCGAGGTAGGTGCGGGTCGCGGCGGCGTTGTCGCCGTCGACGTAGAGGACCGCGCGCTGGAGGCCCTGGCCCGCGAGGTGCGCGAGCCCGACGGCGGTCAGCACCTTCCCGAGCCCCTGGCCCTGGGCGTCGGGGTCGACGCCGACGACGTAGATCTCGCCCTCGCGCGTCGCCCCGGCAGGTGACACGGACGGGTCCGTCGGCACCTTGGTCCACAGGAACCCGGCGAGCGAGCCGTCCTCGCGCTCGAGCAGGAAGAAGCCCTCGGGGTCGAACCAGTCCTCGGCGACCCGGGCGTCGAGGTCGGCCTGGGTCAGGCGGCCCTGCTCGGGGTGATGGGCGAACGCGCGCGCGTTGACGCGGAGCCACGCTGCGTCGTCGGGCCCGGGGCGGAACGTGCGCAACCGCAGGCCCGCCGGGACCTCGGGGCGCTCCCACGTGCCGGAGCGCAGGTCGAGGCCCATCTTCCACAGCTCGCGCACCACGACGAGCCCCGCGTCGGCCGCGAACGCGCGCGCAGCGGGCAGGTCGCCGTGCGCCCACACGTGCAGCGTGCGGCCGTGCTGGCCGGGCTCGCCCGAGCGGGCGGGCAGGGTCGCGTCGCGCTGCGCGGTGCGCAGCAGCATGCGGCCGGTCCGACGGCGGCGCGCGGCCGGGTGCACCACGAGCTCGGCGCTCGCGACGTCGCCCCCGCGGTCGATCTGCGCGTACCCCGTGACGGTTCCCGAGTCGTCGTACGTGACGACGTGCGTGAGGTCCTCGTCGTCGACGCCGAGGCGCAGGAGCGGCTGCTCGGAGAGGGGAGCGACGCCGTCGGACTCGTGCGCGGCGGCGGCCAGGGAGCGGACCTCGTCCGCGGTGGCCGGGTCGAGCGGGCCGATCTCGAGGGGGGAGTGCATGGCTCCATCCCATCACGACGGGCGCACGGTCACCGACTCAGTCGTCAGAACCAGGGCGGGCTGTACCCCGTGCTGGTTCTGACGACTCATCGGTCCGGTCGTTCACGGCTGCGCGAGGTGCTCCGAGACGAACTCCAGCCCGTACGGCAGGCCCGCATGGACCATGGCCCACGTGTGTCCCTGGCCGGGCTCCTCGCGCAGCCCGACGGTCTGACCCCGTGCGGTGAGCGCGGCGGCGAGCCGGCGGTTGGCCTCGCGGTCGAACCGCGGGGCCTCCGTCCCGCCGTCGAGGAAGACCGCGACGGGCGCGGTGAAGTCCATGGTCGGGAGGTAGTGGCTGGGCGAGTTCGCGTCGAACTCCTCCTGCGTCGCGAGCATCGCGCGCCCGCCGTCGCCCGGGTCGCCGTAGGGCTCGAGGGCCATGATCGCGCTGAACGTGTCGAGGTGGCGCAGGCCCAGGTTGAGCGCGCAGAACCCGCCCGACGACGCCCCGCCGATCGCTCGGTGGTCCCGGTCCGGGACCGTCGGGAAGCTCTTGTCGACCCACGGGACCACGACGTCGGTCACGTAGGTCTCGACCTGCGCGCCGCCCGTCGTCGAGTCCAGGCACTCGGTGTCGCGCGGTGAGGGGCCGGTCCCGTTGACGTCGACCGCGACGAGGATCATGGGCTGGACGAGCTGCGCCTCGAGCAGCGTGTCCATGACGTTGGCGCTGTCGGCCGCCGCGAACCAGTCGCTCGGTTGGCCGGGACTGCCGTGGAAGAGGTAGACGACGGGGTAGCGGGTCGAGGTCGACGGGTCGAAGCCCGGCGGCGTGTAGACCCACGTGGTGCCGTCGGCCATGCGCAGGTCCGGGGCCGGCAGCGGCGTCGAGGTCACCGATCCCGCCGCCGACGAGCCCGCGCGCTCCGAGGGCTTGTCGCGATGGCTCGGCGGTGGGTCGACGATCCCCCAGCCCGCCATCGTGGTGCGGAACGCCGCAGCGTTGGGGACGTAGCCCGCGTACGCGTTGACCGCGACCGTCACGGACAGGACCACGAGGAGCCCTGACGCGACCGTCCCGACCCAGGCGCGCCACGCGCCGCGGCGGCCGGGCCTCGCGCTGTCACCGTCACCGTCACCGTCACCGGCGTCCGCGCGTCCGCCGCCGTCGGTGTCGACGGCGCTGCGCGACGCCCGACGCCGCCTGTCCCACACGACGAGCGCGGCGACCAGGACCGCTGCGGCCGCGAGCAGCCCGGCCGTCCACCAGGACGACACCCAGTCGCTGCGTCCCGCGAGCTCGCGCAGCACGGCGGGCGGCAGGGTCGGGGCGGTGTCGGGCTCGGGCAACGGGGCTGCGTCGGCCAGCAAGGACGCACCCGGCAGGGCTGCGCCGGGAAGGACGTGGAACGGGCTCACCCTCCCAGGGTGCCCGCCGCGCACAGGTTCCACCGGGCGAACGCCCAGGTGGCCGCCAAGGTGCACGGGACGTTCACGGACGTTCACGACGTGTCCCCACGCCCGCCGCCGCGCTGTGCGGCGCGTCACGGTCACGGGCCGGATGAGTCCCGCGGCCCGCGCGGTTGGTACGGGTGTGAGCACCTCGTCCGCACCGGCACTTCCGGCACTGCTTTTCGAGCAGCCTCAGCCCGTCGAGCAGTCCCAGCGCGTGCAGTCGTCGCCGGCGGCCCAGCCCGTCGACGTCGACGTCCTCGTGGTGGGCGCGGGGCAGGCCGGGCTCTCGGCCGCGTACCACCTGCGGCGGCGGGGCTTCGTGCCGCTCGGCCTCGACGGGCTCCCGTCGGCCGGGCCCGACGACGGAGCCTCCCCGGGGGACCAACGCACCTTCGTGGTGCTCGACGGGGCGCCCGCGCCGGGTGGCGCGTGGCAGTTCCGCTGGCCGTCGCTCACCATGGCGCAGACGCACGCGGTGCACGACCTGCCCGGCCTGGCCCTGGACCCGGGCGACCCGCGCGAGAGCGCGAGCACCGCCGTCGGGCGGTACTTCGGGGCGTACGAGCAGCTCAACGACCTGCGCGTGCTGCGGCCCGTCGGCGTGCGCGAGGTGCGCGACGATCCCGGGTCTGGCGCGCTGCTGGTCGAGGCGACCACGCCCGACGGACCCGTGACCTGGCGCGCGCGGACGCTCGTGAACGCGACGGGGACGTGGACCAAGCCGTTCTGGCCCTGGTACCCGGGGCGCGAGACGTTCGCGGGCCGGCAGCTGCACACGCACGACTTCGGTGCGGCCGAGGACTTCGCGGGCCGGCGAGTGGTCGTGGTCGGCGGCGGGGCGTCCGCGACGCAGTTCCTGCTCCAGATCGCGCCGCACGCGGCCTCGACCACGTGGGTCACGCGCCGCGAGCCCGTGTGGGTCGGCGGTCCGTTCGACGAGGACCGGGGGCGCGACGCGGTCGCGCTCGTCGACGAGCGCACGCGCGCGGGCCTCGCGCCGGAGAGCGTCGTGTCCGTCACGGGCCTGCCGCTCACGCCCGTGTACGAGGCGGGGATCGCCTCGGGCGTCCTGCGGCGCCTGCCCATGTTCTCGCGCGTGGTGCCCGACGGCGTCGCGTGGGACCCGGGAGTCCGTCCCGACGCCGTGACGCACCAGGGCGCGGACGTGATCCTGTGGGCCACAGGCTTCCGGGCCGCGCTCGACCACCTCGGGCCGTTGGGGCTGCGTGGGCCCGGCGGCGGGATCGTCATGGACGGGCCGACCGTGGTCGCGGACCCCCGCGTCCAGCTCGTCGGGTACGGGCCGAGCGCGTCGACGATCGGGGCGAACCGGGCCGGCCGGGAGGCGGTGCGGTCGGTGCTGCGGGTGCTCGACGGAGCTGCGTCGGTGGTGCCGAGGGGGCTGGTGGCGCCGGTGGAACCGAGTGGTCCGGTGGTGCCGGGGCCGGCGTGAGACTGCCTGCGCCGGCGGACCCTCGTGCTCTGACTGACCGATCCGGTCGTTCGAAGCAATTGGTTGTCAGAAGTGAGCCGGGGGATACCCCGGTGTGGTTCTGACAACAAGGATCGGGTGTCAGAAGTGAGCCGGGGGATACCCCGGTGTGGTTCTGACAACTCAGCGAGGGTGAGGGCGCCGATACGCTTCCGGGGTGACTCCTGAAAGCCTCCCCGGACCCGACGACCTCCCCGCCGGGGCCTCGGCGGGTGCACCGACCGGCCCCCCGGCCGACGTCCCCGTCGACCGCATCCAGCGACGGACCGTCACGGTCCTCGCGGCGAGCCAGGTCTTCGGCGGGATCGGTGTCGCGACCGGCATCTCGGTGAGCTCGCTCATCGCGTCCGAGCTCTCGGGCTCCGACGCGATCGCCGGCCTCGCGCAGACCACGGCCGTCGTGGGGGCCGCGATCGTCGCGCTCCCGCTCTCGCGCCTCGCCGAGCGCCACGGCCGACGGCGGTCGCTCACGTCCGGCTACGTCGTCGCCCTCCTCGGAGCGGCCCTCGCAGCGGCCGCGACCCTGCTCCAGACGTGGCCGCTGCTGCTCGCCGGCATGCTGCTGTTCGGCGCGGGCTCCGCGACGGGACTCGCCTCGCGCTTCACCGCGACCGACCTGGCCCGGCCCGCACGCCGGGCGACCGACCTGTCGGTCGTGATCTGGGCGACGACGATCGGTTCGGTGCTCGGCCCGAACCTCGCCGGAGCGACCGAGAAGCTCGGCCTCCTGCCCGGCCCGGTCGGGGAGCACGGCGCGCACGGCACGTCGGCAGCCCCCCTGCTCGTCGCAGCCCTGGCGTTCGCTGCGGCCGCCGCGTCCGTCTGGCCCCTGCTGCGCCCCGACCCGCTGCACGTGGCGGCAGCGCGGGCCGCCGCGAGCTCGTCCGAGGGGGCCGGCGCCCGTGCCGGGACGCCCGCGACCGGTGCCGACGCTGCCGGGGAGGCTGCGCCGTCGGGCACCGTGGACGCACCGCCCGAGGCGGACATGGTCGCCGCGCCGACCCCCGCGCGCCCCGGCTTCCGCGCCGGGCTCGTGGCCGGGTGGGCCGTGATCCGCGCGTCGGCCACGGCGCAGCTCGCGCTCGTCGCGATCGTCGTGAGCCACCTCGTGATGGTCGGGCTCATGTCCATGACCCCCGTGCACATGGGGCACGGCGGCGCGAGCCTCCAGGTCATCGGGATCGTCATCAGCGCGCACATCGCCGGCATGTACGTCCTCAGCCCGGTGATCGGGTGGGCTGCGGACCGGATCGGGCACGCGCGCGTCCTCGCGGTGGGCGGGATGATCCTGCTCGCGTCGGCCGTGGTCGTCGCGGGCGCGCCGAGCGACGACTCGGCGCGGCTCACGGTCGGGCTCGTGCTGCTGGGCGTGGGCTGGTCGTGCGGGCTCGTCGCCGGCTCGGCGCTGCTCATCGACGCGACCCCCGCGGCGGACCGGACCCAGGTCCAGGGGCTCTCGGACTTCGCGATGAACCTCGGCGGCGCGCTCGGCGGGGTGCTCGCGGGGATCGTCATCGCGGTCTCGTCGTACGGCGCGCTCGCGTGGGGCGCCGCGGTGCTGCTCGTCGCGTACCTCGTGCTGGTCGCGGGGCGGCTCCTGCGCGCGCCGCGCATCGCGGTCTGAGGCGCTGCGCGGCGGGGCCCGCTCGTCCGGGACTCCGGAACCGCGGCGCTACCGGGCTTGCCCCCGTGGCGACGTCTTGAGCGCGGCAGGGAGGTGCTCGGGGCGCCCTTGCCCCGGGCGGTCAGGACCAGCGTGGTGCAGAGGCGTCGCTCGTCCTGACGTGCGTGGTCGGACGTGCTGTGGGCACGTCGTGTCAGGACGAGCCGGAACCCGAGGGCTCCCCGGTCCTGAGGACCCGTCAGCGTGCGCCGAGCTGCTTGTAGAAGATCGTCGTCGACACGAGCGCGCCGCCCGCGACCTTGGCGAACCCCGGGATGGCGCCGACCTCGGACCAGCCCCACCGGCGGTACAGCGACTCGGCGAGGCTGCCCGTCTCGGTGTCGAGCGTCAGGAGCGAGAGCCGCTCGGCCTTCGCGAAGCGCTCGATCGTAGCCATGAGCCCCGGCGCGAACTTGTTGCCGCGCGCCTGGCGGTGGACCAGGAGCTTGACGACCTCTGCGCGGTGGGCGCCGTTGGCCTTGGACGTCAGGGCGAGCGACGCGGTCGCCACGATCCGACCCGCGTCGTCACGCCCGACCCACGTCCGGTGGTCCGGGTCCGCCAGGAACGCCGACCACCACGCCGTCGCCTGCTCCTTGGTCGGGGCCTTGACCCAGCCGACGCTCGCGCCGCCCTGGACGCAGTCGATGAGCACGTCCGCGAGGCACGACAGGTCGGCCGTCCGCGCGGCGAGGCTGTCGAGGAGCGAGAGGCCGGCGGCCGGTGCTGCTGCCGGGCTCGGTCGGCCGGGGACACCCGGGCGACCCGACCGGAGGGTGGTCCCGGCGGTCCCGCCGCGGGCGTTCGAGGAGACGAGTGCGCCACCACCGGGCGCGGGGAAGGTGAGGGGTTCGATCCGCATGGCCGTCACGGTAGCCACGGTGCGTTTCGGCCCCGTGAACGGCAGGGACTCTCCCCGTGTCGGAGGATGTGAGTCCGAGGTCACGTCCGATCCGACGGCTCGTCACCGCGCGCAGCGCGCACTGCGCGGGAAGACTGGGGGTCGACCTTCAGGAGGCCCCGTGTTCCTCAGCCTGCTCGCCGCCGTCGCCGCCGCGATCGGCTACGGCGTCAGTACCGTCATGCAGGCCGTCGCGGCCCGCCGCGCGCAGGGGCTCGCCGTGGTGCGGCAGCCGCTCGTGATCCTCGCGTTCACTGTCGACCTCGTCGCGTGGCTGTTCTCGCTCGTCGCGCTCGACCACCTGCCCCTGTTCGTGGTCCAGGCCGTGCTCGCGAGCTCGCTCGTCGTGACGGTCCTGCTCGCGAGGGTGTTCCTGTCGGTGCCCATGCGGCGGATCGACGTCGCGGCCATGACGGCCATCGTGGCCGCGCTCGTGGTGCTGGGGATCGCGGGCGGGGAGCAGCCCGCGCCCGTGCCGCCCGACTGGTTCACGCCCGTGCTCATCGGGGTCGCCGCGGGTCTCGCGGTCGTCGCGCTGGTCTTCTACAAGGCCGGGACGCCGGTGCTGCTCGCCGTGATCGGGGCCCTCGGCTACTCGGGGGCGGCCGTCGCGGCGCGAGGCGCGCACGCGTCGGGGGACATCTGGGACACGATCTTCCAGCCGCTCGCGATCGCGATCGTGCTGTTCGGGGTCGTGGGGGCGCTCGCGTACCTGCGCTCGCTCGAGCGGGGCAAGGTCGGGACGAACGCCGCGATCCTGTCGGTCGTCGAGGTCGTGGTCCCGGGGGCCGTCGGCATCGCGGTGCTCGGGGACACGATCCGATCGGGCTGGGACCCGGCGGTCGCCGTCGCGGCTCTCGTCGCGCTCGCGGGCTGCGTGGTCCTCGCGACGAGCCCCGCGAACGAGGCGGCCGAGTCGGGGGAGGCGAGCGACGGCGTCGGGCCGTCGAAGGACGAGGCGGCCGAGCCGGCGTAGGGGGCTCTTGTCGAGGCCCGCGGGCGAGGCCACGAGGCCCGACGGCGGAGCGCACCACGTGCGGTGAGCGCGCCTCGTGGGCGGGGCCGAGTTGTCAGAACGTGGCCGGGGAATGGCCCGGTGTGGTTCTGACAACTCAACGGGCCTGCCAGGTCCCCGACGGCGGAGCGCACCACATGAGGTGCCCTCGGTCGAGGCGCATCAGTCCTCCGGCCCCGGTGTGCCCGGCGCGCCGACCAGCTCGGCGCGCCGGGCCGGGCTCAGTCCTCCGAGCCTGCCGGCTTCGCCAGCCCCGACGCGATGAGCGTCATGACGGACGAGTCCGCGAGCGTCGTCGCGTCCCCGACGGTGCGGTTCTCGGCGACGTCGCGCAGCAGGCGGCGCATGATCTTGCCCGAGCGCGTCTTGGGCAGCTCGGGGACCACGAGGATCTTGCGGGGCTTCGCGATGGGCCCGATCTCCTTGGCCACGTGGTTGCGCAGCTCGAGCTCGACGGCCGCGGCACCCGCCGGGTCCGCCGCGCGGGCCGCGTGCTCGCCGCGCAGGATGACGAACGCGACGACGGCCTGGCCGGTCAGCTCGTCCGTGGCGCCCACGACAGCGGCCTCGGCCACGAGCGGGTTCGAGACCAGCGCGGACTCGATCTCCGTGGTCGACAGGCGGTGACCCGAGACGTTCATGACGTCGTCGACGCGGCCGAGCAGCCAGATGTCGCCGTCCTCGTCCTTCTTGGCGCCGTCGCCCGCGAAGTAGATGCCCGGGAACCGGGACCAGTAGGTGTCCTTGAAGCGCTCGAGGTCTCCCCAGATGCCGCGCAGCATGGAGGGCCACGGCTCCGAGAGGACGAGGTAGCCCCCGCCGCCGTCGGGCACCGGCCGCGCGTTGTCGTCGACGACGTCCGCGACGATGCCCGGCAGCGGGACCTGCGCCGAGCCCGGCTTGGTCGCCGTGACGCCCGGCAGCGGCGAGATCATGATCGCGCCCGTCTCGGTCTGCCACCAGGTGTCGACGATCGGCGCCTTGTCGCCACCGATGACGCGGCGGTACCACATCCACGCCTCGGGGTTGATGGACTCCCCGACCGAGCCCAGGACGCGCAGGCTCGTGAGGTCGAACTTGTTCGGGATCTCCTCGCCCCACTTCATGCAGGCGCGGATCGCGGTGGGCGCGGTGTAGAAGATCGAGACCTTGTACTTCTCGATGATCTCCCACCAGCGGCCCTGGTGCGGGGAGTCGGGCGTGCCCTCGTAGATGACCTGGGTCGCGCCGTTGAGCAGCGGGCCGTAGGTCACGTAGGAGTGGCCCGTGACCCAGCCGATGTCCGCGGTGCACCAGTAGACGTCGGACTCGGCCTTGAGGTCGAACACGTTCTTGTGCGTGTACGCGGCCTGCGTCAGGTAGCCGCCCGTCGTGTGCAGGATGCCCTTGGGCTTCCCGGTGGTGCCGGACGTGTAGAGGATGAACAGCGGGTGCTCGGCCTCGACCCACACGGGGGTGTGCTGGACGTCGGCGGCCTCGAGGGCGTCGTGCCACCAGATGTCGCGGCCCTGGGTCCACTCGACGTCCTGCTCGGTGCGGCGCACCACCAGGACGTGCTCGACCGTGGTGGCCTCGGCGCCCTCCTTGGCTGCGAGGGCCTCGTCGACCGCGGGCTTGAGGGCCGACGCGGACCCGCGGCGGTAGCCGCCGTCGGCCGTGATGACGACCTTGGCCTCGGCGTCGGCGATGCGGCTGCGCAGCGCGTCGGCAGAGAACCCGCCGAACACCACCGAGTGCGGGGCCCCGATGCGCGCGCAGGCCAGCATGGCGACGACGGCCTCGACGATCATGGGCAGGTAGATGACGACGCGGTCGCCCGTGGTCACGCCGAGCGCGCTCAGCGCGTTGGCCGCGCGCGAGACCTCGCGCTGCAGGTCCGCATACGTGACGGTGCGGGTGTCACCGGGCTCGCCCTCGAAGTGGATCGCGACGCGGTCGCCGTTGCCGGCCTCGACGTGACGGTCCACGGCGTTGTAGGCGGCGTTGAGCGTGCCGTCGCCGAACCAGCGCGCGACGGGTGCGTTCGACCAGTCGAGCGTCTCGGTGAACGGTGTCTTCCACGACACGAGCTCGGTGGCCTGGCGTGCCCAGAATGCGAGACGGTCGGCTGCGGCCTCCTCGTACAGCGCCGGCCGGGCGTTGGCCTGGGCGGCGAACTCGGGGCTGGGCGGGAAGCTGCGCTCCTCGTGGAGGAGGTTCTCCAGTCCCGTGGACTCGGGCTGCCCGTCGACCTGGTTCTCGGTGGCGGTCACATTCTCAGGCACTCTTACCTCCGGTGCGCATCGACTCTGGTGCGGGGCTCATGACGTGAGATCCCCGCGGCCTGCGAGCGGCCGCAAGGGGTGCGAGACACGTCGAGCGACGGGGCCTGTCCTGCCCCGACTGGGCGAGTCTAGACCCCATCGGGTGACCCGCGTCACTGGTTCTCGAAATGGGCGAGGGTGCTGACAAAAAGGCGAGCGACGTCGTCGGGCCCGCTTGCTCATGCGACAACGTCGCAGGAGTGCCACGATGGCCGGAACCCGAACTACTGACCAGGTGGGCACTCCGCTGCTCGCTGCGAAAGGAACGTCGTGGCGCGATCTCGAGCAGTACGTCCTGTTCTTCCGGTGATCGCCCTGAGCGGCATCCTGGTCCTCACGGCCTGCACGGCACCGGGCGGGAGCGCCGACGGCGCGAGCGCCGCGGGGGCTGACGCGGCGGACGGCGGCACCGGCGGCATCGTGCTCGCCGACGGCTACGAGCTCGGCGGGTACAACCCCGTCGCGGGCTTCGGGGCGGCGGGCGAGGCCAAGATGTACGACGGCCTGGTCCGCCTCACGGGAGGCGAGGGGATGCCGGGGTTCGAGCCCGCGCTCGCCGCCGAGCTCCCCACGGCCAACGACGACGCGACCGTGTGGACCGTGAAGATCCGTCCCGACGTGACGTTCTCCGACGGCAGCACGTTCGGCCCCGAGGACGTGGTCGCGACGTACGAGGCGATCCTCGACCCGGCGTCCGCGTCCGAGGCCAGGTCGTCGTTCGACATGATCGAGGAGGTCGTCCAGACCGGCGACGACACGGTCGAGTTCCACCTCGCGTACTCGTACGCGCCGCTCCTGACGAAGATGCTCATCGGCGTGGTGCCCTCGGAGGCCGTCGCGACGCCGGGCCTCGCGGCCGAGTCCACGCTCAACACCGCACCGATCGGGACCGGGCCCTACACGCTCGTGGACCTGTCCCCGGACCGCGCGGTCCTCGAGGCCAACGAGGACTACTGGGACGGCGCGCCCGAGGTCAAGAAGCTCACGCTCCTCTACGTCCCCGACGACAACACGCGCGCGCAGCGCATGGCCTCGGGCGAGATCGACGGCACCAACCTGCCGCCGCTGCTCGCGAACACGTTCGAGGGCAAGGACGGCATGACGGTCACGGCGCACACCTCGGCCGACTGGCGCGGCCTCTCGCTCCCCACCGACAACCCCGTCGCGGGCGACCCCGCGGTCCGCATGGCGCTCAACCTGGCCGCGAACCGGCAGTCGATGATCGACAACGTCCTGGGCGGGCACGGCCGCCTGGCCGCGACGCCCATCCCCGAGGTCTACGGCGACGCGTACGAGCCCGGCGCGGTCTTCGCCTACGACCCGGCGCAGGCCCAGCAGATCCTGACGGACGCGGGCTGGGTCGAGGGAACGGACGGGATCCGGGTCAAGGACGGGCAGCGCGCGCAGATCGCGCTCATGTACAACTCGGTCGACACGGTCCGCCGCGACCTCGCGCAGGCCTTCGCGTCCGACGCGCTCGCGGTGGGCGTCGAGGTGAACCTCGAGGCGCTGTCCTGGGACCGGATCGACCCGCGCATCAACACCGACTCGACGCTCCTGGGCGGCGGCGACGAGCCGTTCGACCCCGACACGCAGGCGTACGGCGCCCTGAGCTCGGTGTTCGTCCAGCCCGACGTCGGCAGCATCTACGACAACCCGAGCGACTACCAGGACGCGACGGTCGACGCGGCGCTCGAGGTCGGGCGGCGCAGCCTCGACCAGGCCGAGCGTGACGCGGCCTACCGCGAGGTCCAGGACGCGTACATCGACGACCCGGGGTACGTGTACCTCGTGTTCCTCGACCACACGTACGTCTCGAAGGACGCGGGCTGGACCATGTCGGGGCCCGTCCTCGAGCCGCACGCGCACGGCGTGACGTGGGGTCCGTGGTGGTCGCTGCAGTCCTGGACGCGGGACTGATGACCACGGTCCAGGCGGGGCGCGAGGAGCGCCCGGCCGGGCGCCCCGGGCAGGACGCCGGGCAGGCAGGCACGGTGCCCGACGGCGCCTCCCGCCCCGCGCCCGACGACGCACCCTCGGTGCGTGACCTGCGCCGCGGGCGCCACCGCGACATCTGGGCCATGGTGGGGCGCCGCCTGCTCTTCATCGTGCCGGTCACGGCCGCGGTCTCCGCAGGGCTGTTCGCGGCGGCCAAGTACTCGCCGTTCGACCCCCTGGTCGGGTACCTCGGGTCCCGGTACATGACCACGAGCGACGCCGACAAGGCGATCATCTCGGAGCAGCTCGGGTTCGACCGGCCCTGGTACTCGACGTACTGGGGATGGGTCCAGGACCTGTTCGGCGGGGACCTGGGGCTGTCTCGGTCGTTCAACCAGCCCGTCGCTCAGGTCATCGCCGAGCGCCTGCCGTGGACGCTGCTGCTCGCGGGGGCCGCGCTCGCGCTCGCGGTCGTGGTCGCGCTCGCGCTGGGGATCGCGGCGGGCGTGCGCAGCGGCGGGATCCTGGACCGGGGCGTCACGGCGCTGTGCGTCGTGGTGCAGGGGCTGCCGCCGTTCGTCATGTCGCTCGCGGCGATCGCGGTGTTCGCGCTCGCGCTGGGGTGGCTGCCCGCGGCGGGGCTCACGGACGGGGGAGCGGACCCCACGGTCGGGGGCGTGCTGCGCCACCTGGTCCTGCCGGTCGTGGTCCTCGCGATCTCGCAGGTGCCGTGGCTGCTGCTCGCGGTACGCGAGTCGGTCGTGACGTCGAAGGGCGAGGACTTCGTGGCCGGTGCGGTCTCGCGCGGCATCCCGACGCCGACCATCACGCGCCGCCACATCGTGCCGACCTCGCTCGCGCCGTTCGTCAACATCGTGGGCGTCCGGCTGCCCGAGCTGGTCGTGGGCGCGGTCCTGGTCGAGGAGGTCTTCAGCTGGCCGGGCGTGGCGGGCGCGATCGTCACGTCGGCCCGCGACCTCGACATGGCGCTCCTGGCGTTCCTGACGATCGGGACGACGGTCGTGGTCATGGTCGGCTCGCTCCTCGCGGACGTCGTCGTGGCCCTGATGGACCCCCGGGTGAGCACCGATGGCTAGGCGCAACCTGGTGATCGCGGGCTCGGTCCTGGCGGTCGTGGTGCTCTACGCGGTCCTGGTCCCGTGGGTCGCGGGGGTCGACGACCGGGTCACGGACTTCGCGCAGGCCCGCCAGGCGCCGTCGGCGGAGCACCTGTTCGGCACCGACTCGGCCGGGCGCGACCTGTTCGTGCGCATCGCGTCGGGCATCCGGACCTCGCTCGTCGTGGCGCTCCTGTGCGCGCTGCTCGCGACCGTGATCGGGGTCGTGGTCGGTACCGCCGCCGGGTTCTGGGGCGGGTGGCCGGACCGGATCATCATGCGCAGCACCGACGCGGTCAACGCGCTGCCGCACCTGCTGCTCGGGATCGTGATCGTGGCGATGTTCCGCGGCAGCCTCCTCGCGATCGTCCTGTCGATCGCGCTGACCCACTGGACGCAGGTCGCGCGCATCATCCGCTCGGAGATCCTCAGCCTGCGCCAGCGCCCGTTCATCGACGCGGCCGTCCTCGCGGGCGCGAGCCGCCGGCAGGTCGCGGTGCGCCACCTGGTCCCCGCGACCGCGCCGCAGGCCATGATCGCGGTCGTCCTGCTGCTCCCGCACGCGGTGTGGCACGAGTCCACGCTGTCCTTCCTGGGCTTCGGTCTCCCGCCGCACGAGCCCAGCCTCGGCACGCTCCTCGAGGAGGCGCGCAGCTCGCTGCTCCTGGGCGGGTGGTGGACCCTCGTCTTCCCGGCAGCCGTGCTCGTGGTCGTGACGCTCGCGGTCGCGTTCGCGGGCCAGGCGCTGCGCAAGGTCATCACCCCACCCCAACCCTCGGAGCTGAGACTGTGAGCCTGCGCGTCGAGAACCTGACAGTCCGCCTGCCCCTGCCGAACGGCTCGGTCGTGCACGCCGCGAGCGACGTGAGCCTCGACGTCCCGCGCGGCACGGTCACGGCCCTCGTGGGCGAGTCGGGCTGCGGCAAGTCGATCCTGGCGTCGGCCGTCATGGACCAGCTCCCGGCGGGCGCGCGCCGGACCGGCTCGATCACGGTCACGACCCCGCAGGGGGCTCTCGACGTGTTCGCGGGCGAACCCTTCCGGGGCCTGCACGCCGCGCTCGTCCCGCAGTCCGCGGCCACGCACCTCACGCCCGTGCGCACCGCGCGCTCGCAGCTCGAGGAGACGATCGCGACGCTCGGCTCGGTGCGCACGAGCGACGAGCTGGCCGAGCGCGTGGGCCTCGATCCCTCGGCGCTGGACTGCTACCCGCACGAGCTCTCGGGCGGCATGGCCCAGCGCGTGGCCGTCGCGGGGGCGCTCGCAGGCGACCCCTCGGTGATCGTCGCGGACGAGCCCACGGCGAGCCTCGACCGCGCCCTGACCGACCGGATCCTGGGGCTGCTGCGCGAGTGCGCCGACGACGGTGCGGCGGTCCTGCTCATCACGCACGACCTCGCGTCCCTGGTCCGCACGGGCGTGGCCGACCGGCTCGCGGTCATGTACGCCTCGCGCCTCATGGAGACGGGGCCCGCGGCCGAGGTGTTCGACGACCCGTGGCACGACTACACGCGCGACCTCCTGGGTGCGCTGCCCTCGCGCGGGCTGCACCCGTTGCCGGGCTCGCCGCCGCAGCTCACGGACCTGCCCGACGACTGCGTCTACCACCTGCGCCGCCCCGAGACCCGGCAGTCGGGCGGCCCGACGGCCTTGGTCCAGGTCGGCGACCGCGCCTACCGCACGCTGCGCGAGGTGGCCTGATGAGCCTCGAGGCGCGCGGCGTCGTGGCGGGCTACCGCCGCAAGCCCCCGGTCCTGACCGACGTCTCGATCAGCGTCCCGGCGGGCACGATCGTGGGGCTCTCGGGCCCTTCGGGCACGGGCAAGACCACCCTCGCCCGGGTCCTGGCGCTGCTCGACGCGCCGCGCGCGGGGACCGTGAGCATCGACGACCAGGTCGCGACGGGCACGCGGTTCGCGGTCCAGGGGGACCTGCGAGGCACGGTCGCGATGCTCTTCCAGTCGCCGCGCGCCTCGACCGACCCGCGCCTGACGCTCCGCTCGATCATCGCGCAGCCCGCCGAGGTCGCCCGTCGCCCGGTCGACGTCGAGGGGGTCGCGGCGCGCGTGGGCCTGACCCCCGACCTGCTCACGCGCAGGCCCTACCAGGTCTCCGACGGCCAGCTCCAGCGGGCCTGCCTGGCCCGGGCTCTCGCGCAGGAGCCGCGCTACCTGATCTGCGACGAGGCGACCGCGATGCTCGACGCCGCGACCACGGCGACGCTCGTGCGCCTCGTCGAGGCCGAGGCCGCGGCCCAGGGAGTGGGGGTCCTGCTCATCAGTCACGACGAGGAGCTGCTCGCGGCGTGCTGCTCGCAGGTCAGCGCGCTCGCGGACCTGCGGCGGGAGCCGGCCCCGCACTGAGCGGTCCCCGCCCGGGCGGGGCGACCGGGGGAGAGGTGCCCTGCCCGACGACGGTGCGCGGCGCCGTCGGGCACCTCGCCCCGTCGAGGGGTTCAGCCAGGCCGGGCGTCGCTCAGACGGCGGACGCGGCGGCCTCCTCCGCGCGGGCCGCGGCCTCTACGGCGGCGGCCACGACCGTCGTGACCTCGGGGTTGAACACGCTCGGCACGATGTAGGTCGCGTTGAGCTGGTCCTCGTGGATCGTCGAGGCGAGGGCCCGTGCCGCCGCGAGCAGCAAGGTGTCGGTGATCTTGTGTGACTGCGCGTCGAGCAGCCCGCGGAACACCCCGGGGAACGCGAGCACGTTGTTGATCTGGTTCGCGAAGTCGCTGCGGCCCGTGCCGACGATCGCGGCGTGCTGCGCGGCGTCGACCGGGTCCACCTCGGGCGTGGGGTTGGCCATGGCGAACACGATCGAGTCGGGTGCCATGGTCGCGATGTCGTCGCCCGTGAGGATGTCGGGGGCCGAGACCCCGATGAAGACGTCGGCCCCGGCGAGGGCCTCGACGAGCGTGCCGCTCACGCGGCGCGGGTTGGTGCTGATCGCCGTCCAGGCGAGCGCGGGGGACAGGCCCGGGCGGTCGGGGTGGATCACGCCGTCGACGTCGGCGACCACGACGTCGTGCGCGCCCGCGGCCAGGAGCAGCTTGAGGACCGCCGTCCCCGCGGCCCCCGCCCCGGACAGCACGATCCGCACCTCGGCCAGGTCCTTGCCCACGACCTTGAGCGCGTTCGTCAGGGCCGCGAGCGCGACGATCGCGGTGCCGTGCTGGTCGTCGTGGAACACCGGGATGCTCAGCTCGGCGCGCAGGCGGCGCTCGATCTCGAAGCAGCGCGGCGCCGAGATGTCCTCGAGGTTGATGCCCGCGAACACCGGCGCGATGGCCTTGACCGTGCGCACGATCTCGTCGACGTCCTGCGTGTCCAGGGCGATGGGGAACGCGTCGATGTCCGCGAACCGCTTGAAGAGGGCGGCCTTGCCCTCCATGACGGGCAGCGACGCGAGCGGCCCGATGTCGCCGAGGCCCAGGACGGCCGACCCGTCCGTGACGACCGCGATCGTGTTGCGCTTGATGGTCAGGCGTCGGGCGTCCTCGGGGTGCGCGGCGATGGCCTCGCAGACCCGCGCGACGCCCGGGGTGTAGATCATCGACAGGTCGTCGCGGTTGCGGATGGGGACCTTGGACTCGATCTGGAGCTTGCCGCCCAGGTGCAGCAGGAACGTGCGGTCCGAGACCCGGTCCACCGTCACGCCGTGCAGTGCGCGCAGCGCCGCGACGATCTCCTCGGCGTGCGACTCGCCGCGCGTCGCGACCGTGACGTCGACCGTGATGCGCTCGTGGCCCGAGGCCGTGACGTCCAGGGCCGAGACGATCCCGCCCGACTGCTCGATGGCCGTCGTGAGCTCGCTGACCGCGGTGGGCCTGGCCTCGACCTGGAGGCGGACGGTGATGGACGAGGAAACGCTCGGCGCTGAGGTCATGTGGTCAGCGTATTCGCCTGTCGTGCGCGGCCGGTGCACCGGGCGGGTGAGCGGCGGGCTCGGCGTGGCGGTGGCGCCCGCAGAGGCCCCGGACACGGGAACGGCGCCCCCGGAGGGACGCCGTGCTCGCCAGCGGGACGGGGGTTAACAAGCGTGCTGCGAGGGTAGGTGCTGCAACGGGGCGAGCCCGGTCAGCCAGTCCTATGCGGGGACTTCTCGCGCGTGGGTTCCGCCCGTCCCTGATGCTGTTGTCCCTCAGTGATACGCCGCTCCGGGGCGCCGCGCAAGGGGTGGCAGGGAGAACGGGGGAACCTCCACGGGGTGTTCGATCCCGAGCCGGGAGGAGCCGGACAACGGGGACCCCGCGGGTTCGAACAGGCCGCGTGCGGGGCCGTCCTGCGGGCCGGGGCCTCGCTACCCGGAGCGCCCCGAGCGCTTGCGCACCGCGCGCCACACGAGCCAGCCCACGACCGCGACCGCTACGGCCCCGCCGACCACGACCGCGCTCCGAGGCGGCGCGAGCTGGGTGCGCAGCGTGACGGGGCGCACGAAGGTGAGCGTGCCCCAGCCGCTCTCGCCCGCGAGGCGGCGCAGCGTCCGGTCGGGGTTGACCGCGAACCCGTGGCCGACCTCCGCGAGCATGGGCGCGTCCGTGATCGAGTCCGAGTAGGCGTAGGACGCGTCGAGGTCGTAGCCGTTGGCCTCGGCCAGCTCGCGGATCGCGAGGGCCTTGTTCTCGCCGTACGCGTAGAAGTCGATCTCGCCCGTGTAGCGGCCGTCGACGATCTCCATGCGCGTCGCGACGTAGTGGTCCGCGCCGAGCACAGCGGCGATGGGCTCGACGACCTCGGAGCCCGAGGCCGAGACGATCACGACGTCGTGCCCCCGGTCGTGGTGGCTCACGATGAGCTCGACGGCCTCGGCGTAGACGACCGGGTCGATGTACTCGTGCAGCGTCTCCTCGACGATCTGCGAGACCGTGCGCACGTCCCACCCCGTCACGAGCGAGCTGAGGTGCGCGCGCATGCGCTCGGTCTGGTCCGCGTCCGCGCCGCCGACCATGTAGAGGAAGTGCGCGTACGCGCTGCGCAGCACGTCGCCGCGGCTGATGAGCCCGCCCGCGTAGAACGGCTTGGAGAACGCGGCGGTCGACGAGGTCGCGATGATCGTCTTGTCCAGGTCGAAGAACGCGGCGACCTTGCGCGGGCGGGTCTCGCCGGCACCTGGACGGGGAGGCGCCTGGGGCGCGCTGCGCGGACCGGTCTGCGGTGAGTCCTGGGGCTGGGTCACCCGGTGAGCCTATCCGGCGAGCGCACGAGATGTCCCGGTTCGGCAGCGTCGTCGTGCCGCGGCTCCGCGCGGCGTGCCGGGAGTGCGTCGCCCGACGGGATGTCGACGTGCCGCCCGCGCGGTACGTTCGGCCCGGACGGACCGTGGCCCAGCCCCGTGGGAGGCACGCATGATCACGCTCGACGAGCTCCGCGCCATCTCGATCTTCGAGCCCCTCCCCCCGGAGCCGCTCGAGTTCCTCGTCGGTGCGGTCGAGGACATCCGGCTCCTGCCGGGCGAGTACTTCGCGCACGAGGGCGACGAGCGCGCGTTCTTCGTCGTGATCGAGGGACGTGCGGAGATCACGAAGATGATCAACGGGGACGAGCGCGTGATCGGGGTGCGGACCCCCGGCATGTTCTTCGGCGAGGTGCCCATGACGCTCAGCACGAGCTTCCCGGCGAGCGGCCGCGCGACCGAGGCCACGCGCATCATGAAGCTCGACGCGACCGTCTTCTACGGACTCGCGGCCATGGCCCCGGCCGTCCCCGCGCACGTCGCGACGCTCGCGCGCAGCTACCTCGACGCGCTCCAGGCGCACGCGTCGGAGAAGCCCGTGGCCGAGGCGCACGTGATCGGGCCCCGGCTCGACGCGGGGGTCCGGGACCTGGCGACGTTCCTGACGCGCAACCACGTGCCGTTCGACCGGGTCGTGGTGGAGGCGCCCGCCGAGCACCCGGCGGGGGCCGAGCCTGCCCACCCGGTCCTCGAGCTGCGCGACGGTTCGCGGCTCGTCGCCCCGGTGATGCGCGAGGTCGCGCACGCGGTCGGCCTGGCCGTGGAGCCCACCGAGACGGACTACGACGTCGTGATCCTCGGCGGCGGGCCGGCCGGGCTGACCGCGGCGGTCAACGCTGCGGCCGAGGGCCTGCGCCCGCTCGTCGTCGAGAGCCTGGCCCCGGGCGGGCAGGCGGGGACCTCGACCCGGATCGAGAACTACACGGGGTTCCCTTACGGCATCTCGGGGGACGACCTCGCGAGCCGGGCACTGACCCAGGCGCAGCGGCTGGGCGCCGAGATCGTCGTGACGCGCACGGTCGAGTCGATCGACCCGGGCTCGCACCGGGTCGTGCTCGACGGCGGCGACGCGCTCGGGGCGCAGGTCGTGATCGTCGCGACGGGGGTCGAGTGGCGCACGCTCGCCCTGCCGGCCGTGGACCGCTACCTGGGCAACGGGCTGTACTACGGGGCCGCGCGCAGCGACGCCGCGCTCGCCCAGGGGCAGGACGTCTGCATCGTCGGCGCGGGGAACTCGGCGGGGCAGGCGGCGATCTTCTTCTCGCGGCACGCCCGGTCCGTCACGATGCTCGTGCGCGGGGAGTCGCTCGGCGCGAGCATGTCGCGCTACCTGATCGACCAGATCGCGGCCAACCCCGGTATCCAGGTCGAGACCCGCGCGCAGATCGTCGACCTGCACGGCGACGAGGGCCTCGAGTCCCTCGACGTGCTCGACGCGCGGACGGGGGAGAGCGCCCGCCGCGCGCTCTCGGTCGTGTTCGTGATGATCGGCGCGGACGCCGTCACGGGCTGGCTGCCCTCGGAGGTCGCACGCGACTCGCACGGGTTCGTCCTCACCGGGGCCGAGGCTGCGGCCGCGCCGCAGTGGACCGCCGAGCGTCGGCCGTTCGCCCTGGAGACGAGCGCCCCGGGGGTCTTCGCGATCGGCGACGTGCGCTCGGGATCGGTCAAGCGCGTCGCGGCGGGGGTGGGCGAGGGCGGGATGGCGATCGCGTACGCGCACCAGTACCTCGCGCTGGCGCACTGACGGCAGGCTCGTCCACAGGGGCACGGCGGGCGTGGTTGTCCACAGGCCCGACGGCGCAGCCCCCCACGCCCGCTCGTCTCGCCCCAGGATGGTGGTCGGCCCGTGCGGACGGGCCGGCGCGGAGAGGGCCGCGGCCCGCTCGGCGGGCTGACGACCGCCTCCGCGCCCGCGTCGACGGGAGGGGGAGCCATGGGACGGGAAGAAGCGGTCGTGGTGGGAGTCATCGGGGCGTGCGGTGGAGCCGGGGCGAGCACCCTGGCCGCGGCGCTCGCGGACGGGCTCCGGCGAGCCGGACGGCGACCGCTCCTGGTGGACCTCGCGACGCGGGGCGGAGGGATCGACGTGCTCCTCGGGATCGACCACCGGGAGGGTCCGCGCTGGGCGGACCTCCGTGACGCCCGGGGCGAGGTGGACGGCCGGGCGCTCGCGGGTCTGCTGCCGACCTGGTGCGCGGTGCCGGTGCTCAGCGCGCACCGCACCGACCCGGCCGTCCTCGACCAGGGCGTGGTCGTCGACGTGTGCTCGGCCCTCGCGGACGCGTGCGACGTGCTGGTCCTCGACCTGCCGCGCGCGGCGCTCGCTGCGGGAGCGGGCGGAGGTGCCGACCTGAGCACAGGAGCGGCGGCCGGAGCGGGAGCGGATGCCGAGCACGCGGCGCTCGTCGGGGCGTGCGACGCGCTCTTCCTCGTGACCCCGCTCGAGCTGCCGGCGGTCGCTGGCGCCGTCGCGGCCGTCGCGCTCGCGCGCCGCTCAGGAGCCGACCGGTCGATGCGCCTCGTCGCGCGGCGACCCGCTCCCGGGCGGCTCGACCCGTGGGAGGTGAGCGACGTCGTCGGGCTGCCGCTCGCGTGCGTCGTGGGGTGGGACCGGACCCTCGCGGCGCGCGTCGACCGCGGGCAGGGCCCACCCGTCGGTGCGCGGCGCCCCCTGGGGCGCGCAGGACGTGAGCTCGGCGCGCTCGTCACCGCCGGGACGCTCGCCAGGACCCCGGCCGTGGCATGAGCCCGATCGACGACGGCCTGCTGGCCGAGGTGCGTGGTCGGGTCGTCGGCGGGGCCCCTGCCGACGACACAGAGCTCCGGGCGGCGCTGCGCGGCTCGGGGCGCGTGCTCGGCAGCGACGCGCTGAGCGACCTGACCCGGCGCGCACGCGCCGAGCTGTACGGGGCCGGACCCCTCCAGCCCTTGCTCGAGGACCCCGAGGTCACCGACGTCCTGGTCAACTCGCCTGCCGAGGTCTGGGTCGACCGAGGGGTAGGCCTCGAACGTGCGCCCGTGCACCTGGGGAGCGCGGCCCAGGTGCGGGCGCTCGCGGTCCGGCTCGCGGCCGCGGGCGGTCAGCGGCTCGACGACGCGAGCCCGCTCGTGGACGCGCGCCTGCCCGACGGCACCCGGCTGCACGCCGCGATCGCGCCCGTGTGCGAGTCCGGAGCCGTGATCTCGCTGCGCGTCCTGCGCTCGCGGGCCTTCACGCTCGACGAGCTCGTGGGCTCGGGTGCGCTGCCCGCACCGTGGGCCCCGGTGCTGCGGCGCCTCGTGGCCGCGCGCGCCAACATGCTGGTCTCGGGAGGCACGGGGACGGGCAAGACGACGCTGCTCGCCGCGCTGCTGTCCCTCGTGCCGGGGCGCGAGCGTGTCGTGTGCGTCGAGGAGGCGCGCGAGCTCGTGCCCGACCACCCGCACGTCGTCCCCCTGACCGCGCGGCGCCCCAACGTCGAGGGCGCGGGGGCGGTCGACCTGGCGGACCTGGTCCGCAACGCGCTGCGCATGCGCCCCGACCGGATCGTCCTGGGCGAGTGCCGCGGCGCCGAGGTCCGCGAGGTCCTCATGGCCCTCAACACGGGGCACGACGGCGGCCTGGCCACGATCCACGCCAACTCCGCGTCGGTCGTCCCCGCGCGGCTCGAGGCTCTCGCCGCGCTGGCAGGGATGACGCGCGAGGCCGTGGCCGCCCAGGCTGCGGGGGCGCTCGACGTGGTGCTGCACCTGCGGCGGTCCGGGCGGGTGCGGTACCTGGCAGAGATCGGGGTCGCGCGGGCTCTCGGGCGACGGACGGTCGCTGGACGCTCGGTGCGTCTGCTCGTGTCCCACGTCGCGTCGCTCGTGCGCTCGGGGAGCGCGCCCGGGGCCGCGTGGGCGACGGCTGCCGGCGTGCGGGTGGACTCCCGGGGCGTCCCCGATGCGGCCGACCTGCTCGCACTCGTGGGTGCTCGTGGCTCGGGCGAGGCGCCGGGGCAGGTCGCGGCGGTCGTCGCGGCGAGCCGGTTGGCGGCCGACGTGGGGGCGCCTCTCGGCGCAGTCCTCGAGTCGATCGCGCAGGCGCTGTCCGCGGAGTCCGAGGCGCGAGCCGACCGGGAGGCGTCGCTCGCGGGCCCGCAGGCGACGGCGCGCGTGCTGCTGTGGCTGCCCGCCGTCGGGGTGCTGCTCGGCGCGGTCCTCGGGGTCGATCCGGTGGCGACCGCGCTCGGTGGCGGGGTGGGATCGGCGGGTCTGCTGGCCGGCGGGGTGCTGCTCCTGGTGGGGCGCCGGTGGTCGGGTCGACTGGTCGCGCGTGCCAGGGCGGCGGGGGCGCCTCCGTGAGCGTCGACTGGCTGCTCGTGGCGGCGTTGTCGTGCGGGTTCCTGGTCGCCGCGAGCCCGTGGTGCCTCGCACGGGCAGGGGTCCGGGCTCGGCTCGGCGACCTGGCGGTCGCGACGGCTCCGGGGCGAGAGCCGGCGACGGGCGGACCGGTCGAGATCGGTGTCCTGCTCGAGCTGCTCGGGGCGGCGGTCCGCGCGGGGACGAGCGTCCCGCGCGCGCTCGAGGCTGTGGGGCAGGCGGTCGGAGGGCCCGACGGCGTCGCCCTCCACCGTGCCGGGGCTGCGGTCGTGCTCGGGGCAGGATGGGCCGAGGCCTGGTCCGGGTCACCGGCGCGGCTGGACGTGGTGCGCGCGGCGCTGGCCCCGGCCTGGGAGCAGGGGGCCGCGCCGGGGGAGTCGCTGCGCGTGGCGGGCGAGCAGCTCCGGCGTGACCAGCAGGCGGCTGCACGGCAGGCCGCTGCGAGGCTCGCGGTGCACCTGGTCCTGCCGCTGGGCGTGTGCTTCCTGCCGGCGTTCGTGCTCATCGGGCTGCTGCCCGTGCTGCTGTCGTTGGGCGGTGGGGTGCTCGGTAGTGGGTGAGGGGTGGCTGGTGCTGGTGCTGGTGGTGCTGGTGGTGCTCGTGCTGACGTGCGAGCGGTGGCGTCCGTGGGACTGCTGCCGATGCTGCCGTCGCTGGCCGAGCTCGGCGGCGGGGAACGGATGCCGGATGATGGTGCGGACGGTCGTGCCGAGGTGAGCGGCAGGGGCGGTGACTGATCGCAGCCCGGCGCGCGGCGAGCCGAGGACGCGGGACTGGCGGCGTGGTGAGCGAGGCTGGGCTGGCGGCGTGGTAGCTCGAGGGTGGGGCGTCAGCGGCGCCCACGCTGAGAGCCGTCGTCGAGGAGGTCGTCGACGGGACAGCCGAATGCCGCGGCGATGGCGCCGAGGTCGTCGAGCGACCACGCGACCTTGCCCGTGAAGCGCTGCGAGATCGCGCTCCGTGACCGGCCGAGCAGCTCGGCGAGGTCCTCCTGGCTGATGTCGCGCCGGGCCGACTCGAGCCGGATCGCGCCGGCAGCGACCCGGCTGAGCTGTACCCCGTACTCGGAGGGCCGGGGGAGATCGTCGAGCGGCCACGAAGGGTCTTCCGGGTTCGTGTGGGCGAGTGGTCGGGGGAGCATGTGTGCCTCGCAGGGGTGTGTGGGAATCGGGAGTGGTGTTCGACGAGCGGGCCGTGGTTTCGCTGAGCGAACAGCGCTCGCCACAACACTTGGGGGACTCGCCAGACGTTCCTGGACTGCTCGCCGCGGGGTCCTGAACTCGTGGAGTCTCTGAGGCAGCCGGCCACGTGGACGAGGTTCAGCGATGCTGCTGATCGGACGCCACTGATCCATGGTGGCCGGTCAGCAGGCCATGGGTCGGGCTTTCCACAGGGCCAGGGCCAGGGCCACAGGGCCAGTCCGCCCGAGCTAGCCGAGCAAGTCCTCCCGGACCTCCGCGAGCCGCCGCGTCAGATGCTCTCGCTCGGCCGCGTTCCCGCACCGGCCGATCGCCTCCTCGAACGACGCCACGGCCTCGGCGGGTCGGCCCGCCCGCACCAGCAGCTCGGCCCGGGTCGCAGGCAGCCGATGGTTCGTCCGGAGGGACTCGTCGATCCCTTCGAAGCCGTCGATCAGCGCGAGCCCGACGGTAGGCCCCTCGGACTCCGCGACCGCGACCGACCGGGCGAGCCGGACCATGGGTGAGCCCGTGGCCGTCTCCAGCTCGGCGTACAGGTCGGCGATCCCGCCCCAGTCCGTGTCGGTTGCGCGTCCCGCGACAGCGTGCGCAGCGGCGATCGACGCCTGGAGGCGGTACTCGTGCGCGAGGCCAGTGACGCCGTCGGGCACGGAGGCGAGCAGCGCGAGACCCGACGCGATCTCCTCGCCGTGCCACCGCGACCTGTCCTGGTCCGTCAGCAGCACGAGGGACCCGTCCGCAGCCACGCGCGCGTCACGACGCGAGTGCTGGAGCACCAGGAGGGCGAGCAGCGACCGCACCACGGGACGCCCCGGCAGGAGCTCGTCGAGCAGGCGCGCCAAGCGGATCGCCTCGCCGGCCAGGGCCACCCGCAGCACGTCGGGCCCCGTGCCCGGCGCGTACCCCGCGGTGAAGGTCAGGTAGACGACAGAGGCGACATCGTCGAGGCGGTCGTCCAGGCGCTCGGGCGGGGGCACCTCGAACGGGATGCCCGCGGCGACCAGGCGCTTCTTCGCCCGTGTCAGGCGCGCCGCCATGGTCGTGTCCTGGACCAGGAAGAGCCGCGCGATGTCCGGCACGGGCAGGCCCGCGACGAACCGCAGGGTCAACGCCGCGCGCGACTCGACCGACAACGCCGGGTGGCAGCACGAGAAGACGAGGCGGAGCCGGTCGTCGGGCAGGTGAGCGCCGTCGTCGCCCACCCCCGGCGTACCGTCCGTCGCCTCCGCCGCGGACCGCGCCTCGACGATCATGAGCGGCTCCTTCTGGACAGCGACCGCCTCGGCGCGCAAGCGGTCGAGCACGCGCCGCCCGGCCGCGGTGCGCAGCCAGGCGGCGGGGGAGTCCGGCACGCCGTCGACGGGCCACGTCCTCGCCGCAGCCGCGAACGCGTCCGCGAGCGCGTCCTCCGCGAGGTCCGGACGGCGGTAGCGCGCGACGAGCATCGCGAGCAACCGCGCCCAGTGCTCGCGCCACGCCGAGGTGAGCGCGTCGTCGACGAGCGTCATGGGCGCGCGACCGGCGACGAGGTCACAGGTCGTCCACGTCCACGACCGGACGCAGCTCGACCGTGTACTGCGGCAGGAGAGCGACGGCCTCGATCGCGGTGTCGATGCTCGGCAGCACCGCGACGTAGAAGCCGCCGAGCTGCTCGGCGAGCTCGGCGAACGGACCCTCGGTCACGGTCGCCGTGCCCTCCCGGCTGCGGACCGTCGTGGCCGCGGCGACCGTGCTGAGCGCCTCCGCGGCCACGATGCTCCCACGGTTCCTGAGGAACGCGGCGAACTCGTCGTGCTGCGCCATGAACCGCGAACGTTCCTCCGCGGAGGCAGCAGCCCAGACCTGCTCGTCCCCGTACAGCAGGAACATGACCTTCACGGCTCAGGCCTCCGCCCCTGCGGGCGTGGTCACGGCGGCGGCGTCTGCCCCGCCGTGATCCACCGTGGGGCGGATCTCGTACGTGCAGCCGTCGCCCGCGAAGACCTCGTCGATGATCGTCACGAGCCCCGGCAGGTCGTCGCTCACGACCAGGTAGATGCCGCCGATCTGCTCGGCGAGCTCGGTGAACGGGCCCTCGGTCGTCCCGACACCAGGGCGGACCAGGGTCGCCGTCCCGGCGGCCTCGAGCTCGACACCGCCCGAGATCCGGTGGCCCTCCACCTCGACGCGGCGCGTGAACTCCTCGTGCTGGGCCATGATCTCCTCGGCCAGGTCCGGGCGCATGGCGGGCGTGCCGTCTTCCGGGGCGTGGATGAGGACTGCGTACTCGGTGCTCATGATTCCTCCAGGTGAGTGGGTGGTTGGTCCTTCATCTCGATGACGCGTGACCACCGACGGAATCGACAGCCGCTCGCGACCAGTTTCGCCGGTGGCCGCGGGAGGCGCGCGGAGAACAGGACACGGGTTGACCGGTACGGGTCGCACGATGGCGACATGAACTCATCGACAAGTCCCGGTGCCCGATGGAGAGAAACCAATATGCCCGACCCCAGCGACTTCCCCGAGTCGACCCTCGTCCCGGTCAACGGTGTGGAGCTCGAGGTCTTCGAAGCCGGCCGGCACAACGCAGGACGACCCGTCGTGCTGTGCCACGGCTGGCCGGAGCACGCCTACTCCTGGCGTCACCAGGTGCCCGCCCTCGTCGAGGCGGGCTACCACGTCATCGTCCCGAACCAGCGAGGCTACGGCGGCTCGTCCCGTCCGGCCGAGGTGACGGCGTACGACGTCGAACACCTGTCAGGCGACCTGGTGGCGCTGCTCGACCACTACGGATACGACGACGCCACCTTCATCGGTCACGACTGGGGTGCCTTCGTCGTCTGGGGACTGACGCTGCTGCATCCGCACCGGGTCAACGGAGTGATCAACCTGAGCCTGCCGTATCAGGAGCGCGGAGAGCGGCCCTGGATCGAGGTCATGGAAGAGGTGCTGGGCGGTGACTTCTACTTCGTCCACTTCAACCGACAGCCAGGCGTCGCGGACGCCGTGCTCGACGCGAACACCTCCCAGTTCCTTCGCAACCTGTACCGGAAGAACGAGCCCCCCAGAGAACCTCAGCCCGGCATGGCGATGGCGAACCTCGCCAGAGCGCAGACGCCGCTCGGTGAGCCCGTCATGAGCGACAGCGAGCTGGCCGTCTTCGTGTCCGCCTTCGAGTCGACCGGTTTCACGGGCAGCATCAACTGGTACCGGAACCTGGACCGCAACTGGCGCCTGTTGGCAGACGCGGACCCGATCATCCAGCAGCCCGTGCTCATGATCTACGGCGACCGGGACCTGGTCGCGAGGTCCGAGCGGCTGGCCGAGTTCGTCCCCCAGGTCGAGGTGGTCACCCTGGACTGCGGTCACTGGATCCAGCAAGAGCTGCCGGACGAGACCAACCGAGCGATCCTCACCTGGCTGGAGCAGCAGGGGGCCTAGCTTCGAGGGGGCGCCGCCGAGCCGCGCGAGGTCACGACGGCGCCCCGGCGATGCGGGGTATGCACAGGACGCCTCGTGGGGGCGTGTTCCACAACGTCGCCTGCTGTGCGAGCGGGGCGGGGCGCGGGCTCGCCACAGTGGGCGGCACGGCCCACGACAGGTGGGTCACGAGAGCCAGGAGGCACCCATGAAGACCATGTATCGGGCGAGAGCGACCGGAGCGGAGCTGCTCGTCCGCGTCTGCGGCGAGGACCCGGAGGCCGGTCTCGCGACGGCCGAGTACGCGGTGGCGACCATCGCGGCCGTCGGGTTCGCGGGCCTGCTCATCGCGATCCTCAAGAGCGGCGAGGTGCGCGAGATGCTGCTCGGCATCATCCAGCGCGCCCTGTCGATCGGGTGAGCATGGCGGCCGGCAGGGCGGGGGTGTCGCGGGCGGCGACGTCGCTCCGGGGGATGCGGGGGCGGTCGTGGCGTCGGCCCGGGTGGAGGTTCCCGGACCGTGAGGGCGGCACCGTGACTGCCGAGCTCGCCCTCGCGCTGCCCGCGGTCGTCCTCGTCCTGGTGGCCGTCCTCACGCTCGCCGCGGCGGCGAACGCACAGCTCCAGGCCGCCGACGCCGCTCGCGCCGCTGCCCGGGCCGTCGCGATCGGTGAGGACGACGCGGTGGTGCGCGCCGTCGTCGGGCGGGTGGCCGGGGCAGACGCCACGGTGACCGTCTCCCGCGGCGACCTGTGGATCGAGGTGCGGGTCGCCAAGCCCGTGGTCGGCGGTTGGCTGTCGAGCTCGCCGCTCCAGGCGCGCGGGGCTGCGGTCGCGTGGGACGAACCGTGAGGCCCGCCGACCAGGGGTCGGGGACCGTGCTCGCGCTCGGTCTGATCGCGGTCGCGCTCGTGCTGGGGCTCGCGCTCGCGGCCCTGTCGTCCGCGCAGGGCGCGCGAGGGCAGGCTCAGACGGCAGCGGACCTCGCGGCCGTCGCCGGGGCGACAGCCCTCCAGGGAGGCCGGGACGCGTGCCCGACGGCGCACGAGACCGCGGAGCGCAACGGCGCCATGGTCGCGGCGTGCGCCGAGCAGGGCGACGGCGTGGTCAGGGTCGACGTCACCCGCGAGGCGACGGGATGGGCCGGGGCGCTCGGGACGGCGCGGGCCGCCGCACGGGCGGGACCGGCGTCGGCGCGGTGAGAGGCGCCGACGATCGGTGACGTCGAGTGCATGATTCGGCTGCGGCACGCCCGGCGAGTCGCAGCCGAATCACGCACTCGTCGCACGGCTCGGGCCCAGGCCCAGGCCCAGGCCCAGGCCCCGGCCCCGGTCACGCAGGCGCGTACGCGAGCACCGCGTCGAGCAGCCGGACCGCCGCAGCCTTGTCGAGCGGGTTGTTGAAGTTGCCGCACTTGGGCGACTGCACGCACGCGGGGCAGCCGTCCGTGCACGGGCAGCGCGAGATCGCGGCCCGGGTCGCGCGCAGCCACGTCGCGCCCAGGTGGAAGCCGCGCTCGGCGAAGCCCGCGCCGCCGGGGTACGCGTCGTACACGAACACCGTCGCCTGCTCGGTGTCGACGTGCGTCGCGGTCGAGACCCCGCCCAGGTCCCAGCGGTCGCACGTCGCGAGCAGCGGCAGGAGACCGATCGACGCGTGCTCGGCCGCGTGCAACGCACCCGGTGCCGTCTCGGCGTCGATGCCCGCGGCCTCGAGGACCTCGGCCGGGACCGTCCACCACACGGCGGTCGTCGGGAGCGTGTGCTCGGGCAGGTCGAGCGGTTCGGTGCCCAGGATCTGCAGGTCCGGCAGGCGGCGGCGCTGGAAGCTCACGACCTGGCTCGTGACCTCGACCGGCCCGAACCCCCAGCCGATCGGCCCCCACCAGCGCTGGATCGCGGGGTGCGCGGCGTCGTTCGGGGCCGAGCCCCGCGGGACGGACGGCTCGTCGCCCGGGGCGGGCTCCGCCGTCGGGCCGTCGCCCGTCGCGTCGCCCGTCGGGGCGTCGCCGGACGGGGCGGACCCGGCCGAGGCGGGGGTCTCGCTCTCCTGCTCGTCGCGGATCCCGTGGATCGCGATCTCCGTGACCGAGCGCGACCACGTCCCGAAGTCGACGTCCCGGCGCGCGACGAGCGCGATGCCGTCGCGCAGGTCGAGCGTCTCCACGACGTAGCTCACGCCCTGGTGCACGTAGACCGCGCCGTCGTGGACCGAGCCGTCGGCCGAGGCCGCGTCGACCGTGCCGAGGAGGCGCCCCGTGCCGGCCTCGACCACGCGCACGGGCGAGCCACCCGAGCCGCGCAGGTCGGTCATGGCGGCGGCGGACTGGGCATGGGTCCAGTACCACCCGGACGCCCGACGGCGCAGCGCACCTCGCGCGACCAGCACACCCAGGAGCTCGGTCACCGCGGCGGGGTCGCCGAACACGGCGAGGTCGGACTGCCTGAGCGGGACCTCGGCGGCCGCCGCGCACAGGTGCGGCGCGAGGACGTACGGGTTGGCAGGGTCGAACACCGTGGCCTCGAGCGGGGCCGCGAAGATCGCCTCGGGGTGGTGCACGAGGTAGGTGTCGAGCGGGTCCTCGCGCGCGACGAACGCCACCAGGCCGTCGGCTCCCGCGCGCCCCGCGCGCCCCGCCTGCTGCCAGACCGACATGCGCGTGCCCGGCCAGCCCGCGATGAGGACCGCGTCGAGGCCCGAGATGTCGACGCCCAGCTCGAGCGCGTTGGTCGTCGCGAGGCCCCGGATCGCGCCGCTGCGCAGGGCCTGCTCGAGCGCCCGGCGCTCCTCGGGCAGGTAGCCGCCGCGGTAGGCCGCGACCCGGCGTGCGAGCTGGGGCGAGACGACGCGCAGGTGGTCCTGGGTCTGCGTCGCGACGGCCTCGGCCCCACGGCGCGAGCGCGTGAACGCGAGGGTCCGGGCGCCTGCTGCCGTGAGGTCGGCCAGGAGGTCCGCTGCCTCGGCCGTGGCCGACCGGCGCGGGCGCTCGGGTGAGTCGCCGGGCGTCGCGGGCTCGTCGGGGTCGCTCGTCAGGCCCAGCTCGTCGTGGGCCGTGGGGTCGATCAGGAGGGACTCCGCGAGGGCCGCGTCGGCCGCCGGGTCGTTCGCTGCCGCGGCGCGGGCCTGCGCGGCCTCGTAGCCGAGGACCTCGGGAGGTTGCCAGAGCGCGAACGTCTTGCGGCCCGCGGGGCTCGTGTCGGTGTCGACCGTGACGATCTGCTCGGACGGGACCCCGATGAGCCGGCCGGCGCTCGCCGCAGGGTCGGCCGTGGTGGCCGAGGCGACGACGAACGTGAGGCCCCGCGCGGACCCGGTGTCAGGAGCGGGCCGGTCCATACCCCGGCGTGGTTCTGACAACCCCGCCGGTGGCGCGGGCGCGTAGTGCGCCGAGAGCCGGGCGAGGCGTCGCAGCACGAGCGCCACGTGCGCCCCGAACACCCCCCGGTACGAGTGCCCCTCGTCGACGACGACGTAGCGCAGGTTGCGCAGGAACCGGGTCCAGCGCCGGTGGTTGGGCATGAGCGCGAAGTGCAGGAAGTCGGGGTTGGTCAGCACGACGTCGGCGTACTCCTGGACCCACTTGCGCTCCTCGAACGAGGTGTCGCCGTCGCACGTCGAGACCTTGACGTCGTTCGCGCGCGACGCGTCGAGCAGGCGCTGGAGACCGTCGACCTGGTCGGCCGCGAGAGCCTTGGTCGGGCTCAGGTAGAGGACCGTGCCGCGCGTCCGGGCGCTCTCGATCCGGCCGGGGGCCAGGGTCTCGGCCGCGCGGTCCGCGCGCACCGCGGTGAGCGCGGGCAACCAGAACGCGAGCGACTTGCCCGAGCCGGTCGAGGTCGCGAGCGCGACGTGCCGCCCCGACCAGGCGGCCTCGGCCGCCTCGACCTGGTGCGCCCACGGTCGCTCCACGCCCATCGAGCGGTAGCCCGCCACGAGCGAGGCGTCGGCCCAGCCGGGCCAGTCGGCGTGCTGCCCGGGGCGCCCGGGCAGGTGCTCGACGTGCGTCAGCCGGTCGGCGCGACGGCCGCCCGCGAGCAGGACGTCGAGCAAGGCGCCGGGGCGGTCGGACACGGTCGGCAGACCGGTGCTGGTGCTGTCGCGAGCGTCCGGGGCGCCGGACCTCGAGGAGCCGTTCGACGGGCTGGTCGACGCGGCGTCCGGTTCCGGGGGTCGCGACGGGCTGGGCACGTCTCCGAGTCTCCCACCTGGGGCGTGCCGGGCCGAACCGTCGAGCGGGCGCTGCCCCCCAGGACCGCGAGGTAGAACGTCCTGCGCGACGTAGTACGCGAGGGGTTCTACCTCGCGCAGAACGTTCTACCTCGGCGACTCAGGCAGCGCGGCGGCGCGCGTCCTCCGCCCTCAGCCCGCGAACACCTGCCCGATCGCCCGCGACAGGTAGTACGGGTCCGCGACGGCCGTCAGCTCGCGCGCCGAGTGCATCGAGAGGATGGGCGCGCCCACGTCGACCGTCCGGATCCCGAGCCGGGTCGCGGTGAGCGGACCGATCGTCGACCCGCACGGCACGGTGTTCTCCGAGACGAACTCCTGGCTCGGCACGCCGGCTGCCGCGCAGGCCGCGGCCCAGGCTGCCGCGCCGTGGGCGTCGGTCGCGTACCGCTGGTTGGCGTTGATCTTGAGGATGGGACCGCCGCCGGCCAGCGGCCGGTTGGCCGGGTCGTGGCGCTCGGGGTAGTTGGGGTGGACCGAGTGGCCGACGTCGCTCGACACGCACAGCGACCCCGCGAGCGCACGGTGCCGGTCCTCCTCGCCGGCGCCGAAGCCGGCGCTGATGCGCGAGAGCACGTCGGCGAGGAACGGGCCGCTGGCCCCCGAGCGGGTCTCGCTGCCGATCTCCTCGTGGTCGAACGCCGCGAGCACGGCGACGGGCGCCCCGTGCCGCCCACGACGGGCCCCCGTGGAAGCCCCAGACGCCACCTCGAGCAGCGCCGTGAGCCCGGCATGCACCGACAGCAGGTTGTCGAGCCGTCCCGAGGCGAGCAGCTCCTCGTGCGCCCCGAAGATCCGCGGGGCCTGGGTGTCGGCCACGACCAGGTCGTACCCGCCGACGTCCGCGGCTCGCACGCCCGCGTGCTCGGCGAGCAGCGCGAGCAGGTCCGCGTCGGGGGCTCCGAGCGCGCCGAGACCCCACACGGGCTGGGTGTGGCGCTGCTTGTCGAGCGTCAGACCCTCGTTCGCGCTCCGGTCGAGGTGGATCGCGAGCTGGGGGATGCGCAGCAGGGGGCCGGTGCGGACCAGGTGGCTGCGGCCGTCCAGCGTCACGAGGCGCCCGGCGAGCTCGAGCTCGCGGTCGAGCCACGAGTTGAGCAGGGGACCGCCGTACACCTCGACGCCCGCCTGCCACCAGCCCTCGCGGCCCGTGGTCGGCTTGGGCTTGAGCTTGAAGCCGGGGGAGTCGGTGTGCGCGCCGAGGATCGCGAAGGGCGTCGTGGCGCTCGCCCCCGCGGGCGTCGCCCACGCGATGACGGCACCGTCACGCACGACGACGTAGCGCCCCTCCGCGCTCGCGAGCGGCCAGGCGTCGGCCTCGTCGAGCAGCGTGAAGCCCGCCTCGACCGCGCGGCGGGCGACCTCGTGGGCCGCGTGGAACGACGAGGGCGAGGCCTCGACGAACCGGGCGAGGTCCTCAGCATGGGTGCGGGCCTGCGGGGACGGACCCCGCGGGGTGGCGACCACGGGAGAGGCGG
>NZ_MAQA01000044.1 GCF_001692445.1 Oerskovia enterophila
GGCACGGCGTACCCGGGCGGAGGGACCGGGGCTCGTCCCGGCGCTGCGGCGGGGACCGGGCCCTGGAGCTGGACCGGCGAGACGCGCGGGACCACCGAGGGCGGCGGCTGCGGCGCCGGCACGGGTGCACCCGACGGGACCGCGGGCATCGCGACCGTCCGCCCGTCGTTGGCGAGGACCTGCGTCGCCGCGAGCGGCGGGATCGAGGGAGCACCGGGGACCGGGACCGCCGAACGGGTCACGGACACCACGCTCGTCGGCATGACGTCGACGGCCGACGCGGGGAGCGCCACGGTGGCAGCAGCACCCGCACCCGCACCTGCGCCCGCGACCTTCGTCGCGGCGGGGAGGGTCGGGGTGGTGGCCGCCGCGCTGCCGACGGCCGCGAGCGTCGCGGCGAGGGCCCCGGCAGCCGCTGCGCCGACTCCCTGCCCGCTGAAGGTCGGCGGGACGATCGCGGTCGCTCCCGTGGCGGGTGACGCCGTCGGGCCGTCCCCCTCGTCCGCGGCGCGCCGCAGGACCTCGGCGACCTCCGACGGCCCCAGGCGCCGCGCAGGGTCGGCCCCGAGGGCCGCCGCGAGCGCACCAGCGGTCCGCGGGCCGAGCCCCGCCAGGTCGGCCTCGCCCGTGCGGGCGCGCGCCAGGACGGCCTCGACCGGGCGCATGCCGAACGGCGGGCGGCCCGTGGCGGCGAAGGCCAGGACGGCCGACCATCCCCACCAGTCGCTGTTGGCGCTCGGCGCGGCCCCTTCGAGGAGCTCGGGGGCCAGGTAGCCGGGCGTACCCATGACCAGGCCGGTCGACGTCGCACGGGCCTCGTCGAGGCCGTGCGCGATGCCGAAGTCGATGAGCACCGGGCCGTTCTGGGTCACCAGGACGTTGCTCGGCTTGAGGTCGCGGTGCACCACGCCCGCGCTGTGGACGGCCTCGAGCGCCTCGGCGAGCTGGTCCGCGAGCTCGAACAGGTCGCGCGCGTCGAGCGGTCCCCCCGTCGCGATCTCCTCCTCGAGGTTGGGGCCGTCGACGAGCTCGGTGACGATGAAGGCGTCCGAGCCGTCGAGCTCGACGTCGAGGATCTGCGCGACCGCCGGGTGCCGCAGCCGTTGGAGCGCGACGGCCTCGCGGCGCAGGCGGTCCCGGCCCTGGGCGTCGACGTCGAGGTGCGCGTGCAGGAACTTCATCGCGACGAGGTTCCCGCCGCCGTCCTCGGCCTCGTAGACCGCGCCCATGGCGCCGGCACCGAGCCGCGCGAGGATGCGGTAGCCCCCGACCTCGCTGCCCGCCGGCAGCCCGCCACGGCGCGCGGTGCCGTTGCTCCGCGCCGGGTCGACAGATCTGCTGCTGGCCTCCTCCATGGTGTCAAGGTATCGACAAAACGCGTCCGTGCCCTGCTCTCCCGTGAGCAGGTGAGACGCGGCACAGATAACCTGGGGGGAGATTCACGGACGTCCAACCGAATATCAAGGAGATCTCCATTGACTGGCAAAGACGGCTACGACCTCGTCGTGGTGTCCAACCGGCTCCCGGTCGACTTCACGGTCGACCACGAGGGACGCGTCGACTGGAAGCGCTCCCCCGGAGGGCTCGTCACGGCTCTCGAACCGGTCATGCAGAAGTCGGACGGCGCCTGGGTGGGCTGGTCCGGCGCGCCTGACCTCGAGGTCGAGCCCTTCGACGCGGACGACATGCGGCTCGTGCCCGTGACCCTCTCCGCGACCGAGATCGAGCGCTACTACGAGGGCTTCTCGAACGACACGCTGTGGCCGCTCTACCACGACGTGATCGCTCCCCCCGCGTTCCACCGGCAGTGGTGGGACGCCTACCGGCGCGTCAACCAGCGCTTCGCGGACGCCGCCGCGGCACAGGCCGACCACGGTGCGACCGTCTGGGTGCACGACTACCAGCTCCAGCTCGTGCCCCGCATGCTGCGCGAGCAGCGACCCGACCTGCGGATCGGCTTCTTCAACCACATCCCCTTCCCCCCGCTCGAGCTGTTCCAGCAGCTCCCGTGGCGCCGTCAGGTCATCGACGGGCTCCTGGGCGCGGACCTCATCGGCTTCCAGCGCGCGGGCGACGCGTCGAACTTCATCCGGGCCGTGCGCCGGCTGACCGGGTACACGACCCGTGGGCCCATCGTCACGACCCCCGCGACCGAGGACAGCCCCGCCCGCCACGTGCGCGCCGCGGCCTTCCCCATCTCGATCGACTCGCACACGTTCGACGAGCTCGCCCGGACCCCCGAGGTCCAGGCCCGCTCGCGCGAGATCCGCGCCGACCTGGGCGACCCCGAGGTCATGATGCTCGGGGTCGACCGGCTCGACTACACCAAGGGCATCCGGCACCGGATCAAGGCCTACGGCGAGATCCTCCAGGACGGGCGCATCGACGTCGAGCACGTCACGCTCGTCCAGGTCGCGAGCCCCAGCCGCGAGAACGTGGGCGCCTACCAGGAGCTGCGCGAGCAGGTCGAGGGCCTCGTGGGGCGCATCAACGGCGAGTACGCCGAGATCGGCCACGCGGCGATCCACTACCTCCACCACTCGTACCCGCCCGAGGAGATGGCCGCGCTCTACCTCGCGGCCGACGTCATGCTCGTCACCTCGCTGCGCGACGGCATGAACCTCGTCGCCAAGGAGTACATCGCGGCCCGCTCGGACGACCAGGGCGTGCTCGTGCTGTCGGAGTTCACGGGCGCGGCCGACGAGCTCGCGAGCGGCGCGCTGCTCGTCAACCCGCACGACATCGACGGCATGAAGGACATCATCGTCGCCGCGGCCCACATGGACCCCCGTGAGCAGCGCAAGCGGATGCGCCGGCTGCGTCGACGCGTCCTCGCGGACGACGTCTCGAAGTGGTCCGAGTCCTTCCTCGGCGTGCTGCAGGCCATGCCGTCGCGCGACACGCCCCGCCGCCAGGAACCGGCCGAGGGAGAGGGCGCGTGACGGCGTCGGGCCCCGGGACCGCTCTCGACGGCGGGCTCGAGCGCGACCTCGCCGCGTTCGCGGCGCTCGCCCCCCGCACGCCCGACGGCGGCGCGCCGGCGGGCGGGCCCCTGCTCGTGGCGAGCGACTTCGACGGGGTGCTCGCCCCCCTGGGCGACGACCCGCTCGCGTCGCGCCCCACCCCGGCGTCGGCGGCCGCGCTCGCGCGGCTCGCGACGCTCGGCCCGGACCGCGTGCGCGTCGCGCTCGTGTCGGGCCGCCGGATCGAGGACCTCGCACGCCTGGCCTCGCCGCCCCTGGGGGCGCTGCTCGTCGGGAGCCACGGCGCCGAGACGGGCGAGGTGCTGGCTCCTGCCCCCGAGGGCGGTCCGGCCGACGGTCCTGGTGTTGCCGGCGGGGCCGACGGGGCTGACGGTGCCGGCGCCGGCGACGCACCCGGTGCGCAGAGCCAGGTCCGCGCGGACGGGACCACGGCCCGCGTCCGCCTCGTGCCCGTCGCGCTCGACGACAGCCAGACCACCCTCCTGGACCGCGTCACGCAGGGCCTCGAGGAGATCGCGGCCCCCGTCGAGGGCGCCTGGGTCGAGTACAAGCCCTCCGCCGCGGTGCTGCACACCCGCCTGTCCTCCCAGCTCGCGGCCGACGAGGCCTCGGCCGCCGCGGCGCTGCTCGGCGACGAGCTGGGCGCGCACGCCATGACGGGGAAGAACGTCGTCGAGATCGCGGTCACGAGCACCTCGAAGGGCATCGCGCTCGACGCGCTGCGCACGAGCCTGGGGTCGCCCGCGGTGCTCTACCTGGGCGACGACGTGACCGACGAGAGGGCGTTCGCCGTGCTCGGCGCGTCCGACCTCGGGATCAAGGTCGGCCCGGGCGAGACGCTCGCACGCCGGCGCGTCGCCGACCCCGCCGAGGCGGCCCGTGCGCTCACGGCGCTCGCCGACCTGCTGGGCGCCTGAGGACCGTTACCCGGACGTGACCGGGGTGTGACGGAGAACTCAGCGGGCGGGGGTAGGATGCCGAGCAACGATGACGTCGGACCCCCAGGTCCCCGGACGACCGGAAACCCTGGAGGTTCGGCTTCTTCTGTGTCACAGCAGACACGCACCACGTGAAAGCGCGGCACGTCACTACACAACGGATCGTCCGGCACGTACCTGCCGGTGGAGGGATGTACCCATCATGGCTACGGTCACTTTCGACCACGCAACGCGGCTCTACCCGGGGACCGAGCGCCCTGCGGTGGACCAGCTCAACCTGCACATCGAGGACGGCGAGTTCCTCGTCCTCGTCGGCCCCTCGGGTTGTGGCAAGTCGACCTCGCTCCGCATGCTCGCGGGCCTCGAGGACGTCAACGGCGGGCACATCTTCATCGGTGACCGCGACGTCACCGACGTGCAGCCCAAGGACCGCGACATCGCGATGGTGTTCCAGAACTACGCGCTGTACCCGCACATGTCCGTCGCGGACAACATGGGCTTCGCGCTGAAGATCGCCGGCACGCCCAAGGCGGACATCCGCCAGCGCGTCGAGGAGGCTGCGAAGATCCTCGACCTGTCCGAGTACCTGGACCGCAAGCCGAAGGCCCTCTCGGGTGGTCAGCGCCAGCGTGTCGCCATGGGCCGCGCGATCGTCCGCCAGCCGCAGGTCTTCCTCATGGACGAGCCGCTGTCGAACCTCGACGCCAAGCTCCGTGTCCAGACCCGTACGCAGATCGCGTCGCTCCAGCGCCGCCTCGGTGTCACGACCGTCTACGTCACGCACGACCAGACCGAGGCCCTCACCATGGGTGACCGCATCGCGGTCCTCAAGGACGGCCTCCTGCAGCAGGTCGGCACGCCGCGCGACATGTACGACACCCCGGCCAACGTGTTCGTCGCCGGCTTCATCGGCTCCCCCGCCATGAACCTCGCGACCTTCACCGTGAACAACGGTGCAGCCGAGGTCGGCGCGGCGCGCATCCCGCTCGACCGCGAGGTCGTCGCCAAGATCACCGAGGCCGACAAGGGCAAGGTCACGGTCGGCTTCCGCCCCGAGTCCCTCGAGGTCACCACGCAGGCGAACGAGAACGCGTTCGCCGTCGAGGTCAACATCGTCGAGGAGCTCGGCTCCGACGCGTTCGTCTACGGCACCCTCAAGGGTGACCTGGCCAGCGCCGACGTCCACTCGGGTGCTGGTGACAACCAGATCATCGTCCGCGTCGACCCGCGCAACGTGCCCGCCAAGGGCGAGCGCATCCACGTGGCGATCCGCCCGGGCAACACGCACATCTTCTCGACCGCGACGGGCCTGCGTCTCAGCTGACCTCTAGCGACACGGGGGCGGGCTCGGCTGTGTGCCGGGTCCGCCCCTTTCGCATATCCTTCCCCGTGGCTGCGGAACGTCCGCAGCCGTGACCGACGACGGGTGCGGACCCGCGGCGACCTGCCGCACGGCGCGCACCGCAGTCCGCCGAGCCACCCCGCGCGACCGGCCACCGCGGAGAAAGGACCTGTCATGGTGCAGAACCTGCAGATCACCGCGTCAGCCCCCGACCCAGCCCTGCTCGACCTCCCCTGGGACATCCCGCTCGAGCAGTGGCCAGACGAGGTGCTCGCAGCCCTCCCCCGCGGTATCTCCCGCCACATCGTGCGCTTCGTGCGCATGTCCGGGCGCGTCATCGCGATCAAGGAGATCGGCGAGTCCGTCGCGTACCGCGAGTACGAGCTCCTGCGCCAGCTCAGCCGCATGGACGTGCCGAGCGTCGTGCCCGTCGGGGTCATCACCGGCCGCTCCGACGCGAACGGCGAGCGCCTCGAGGCCGTGCTCATCACCGAGCACCTGCAGTTCTCGCTGCCCTACCGCGCGCTCTTCAGCCAGGCCCTCCAGCCCGACACCGCGACCCGGCTCATCGACGCCCTCGCGGTGCTGCTCGTGCGCCTGCACCTCATCGGCTTCTACTGGGGCGACGTGTCGCTGTCCAACACGCTCTTCCGACGTGACGCCGAGACCTTCGCGGCCTACCTCGTCGACGCGGAGACGGGAGACCTGCACCGCGAGCTGAGCCCGGGCCAGCGCAGCTACGACGTGGACCTCGCGCGGACCAACATCATCGGCGAGCTCATGGACCTCTCGGCGGGCGAGCTCCTCGACGAGGACATCGACGAGATCCTCGTGGGCGACGCGCTCGTCGCACGGTACAACGAGCTCTGGGACGCCCTCACGAACGCCGAGTCGTTCGCGTCCGACGAGCGCTGGCGCGTCGCGGCCCGCATCGAACGCCTCAACAACCTGGGGTTCGACGTCGGCGAGCTCGACATCACGACCGACATCGACGGGACCACGGTCCAGATCCAGCCCAAGGTCGTCGACGCCGGGCACCACTCGCGCCGCCTCATCCGGCTCACGGGGCTGGACGTGCAGGAGAACCAGGCGCGCCGGCTCCTCAACGACCTCGACTCCTACCGCGCGGCGGCCGAGCGGCAGAACGACGACGAGGAGTTCGTCGCGCACGACTGGCTCAGCGGCGTGTTCGAGCCCACGATCCAGGCCGTGCCGCGCGACCTGCGGCGCAAGCTGCAGCCTGCTCAGCTCTTCCACGAGATCCTCGACCACCGCTGGTTCATCTCCGAGAAGGCCGGGCGCGACATCCCCATGCCCGAGGCCACGGCGTCGTACGTGGAGAACGTGCTGCGGCACCGGCCCGACGAGAAGGCGATCCTGGGCCTGGCCCCGGGCGAGGTCGACCAGCAGGAGTGAGGCTCGGCGGGGGCGCAGGCCTTGACGGCCAGGCCTCCGGGCTCAGGGACGCGTCGTGACTGCCGGCACGGCGTCCTGGCGTCGGTAGCGCTCACCCACGAGGGCCGTACCGAGCGCGATGACCCCGGGCACCACGAGGGCCACCTCGAGCCCCGCGCGCAGCACGAGAGCCCCCGTGGCCGCGCCCGCACCGAGCGCGAGGACCGCGGACACCCGACGGACCCATGCCTCCCGGCCCTGGCTGCCCTGGAAGTAGTCGGCGGCCAGTCCCGTGAGCGTCGAGGTGACCACGGTCGTCGTGAGGTCCTTGACCGACAGGTGCCGTGCGGTCGCTGCCTGGGTGCCCATCGACAGCCCGAGCACCGCCACGATCACGAGCAGGTGCCATCCCCTGGGTTCCCCGACCAGGGCGGCCGCGACGGACGCGGCGAGCACGCCCACACCGACCCCCGCGAACAGTCCGGTGGTCGTCCGGTGCCAGCCGGCCGGGTGGTTGCGGAACGCGTACCCCGCGATCCCTGCTCCCCCGACGTACGCCACGAGGGCGACGAGCGGGCCGGCCGTAGGGACGTCCTGACCGCCGGCCAGTCCCATCCCGAGGATGAGCACGTTGCCGGTCATGTTGGCCGTGAAGACCTGGTCCAGGGCCAGGTAGCAGATGCCGTCGATGATGCCCGTCGAGAACGTCAGGACGAGGAGCAGCACCCGGTAGTGCCGGTGCACGGGGTGAGGGTCCATGCCGCGAGCATGCCCCGGGAGACCACGGGGCGCACCCGCGGGCCGCGGTGCCGCGGGCCGCAGCGCCGCGGGCCTCGCGTACCCGCCCACGCCCCTGGACCGCGGGTCCGACCAGCCCAAGCAGCGCACAGGGCGCCTCACGGACCGCCTGGAGGCGGTCTGCGGGGCGCCCTGGGGCGACTCTCAGTGCGGGGGCTCAGTCCTCGGCGGCGCGCAGGCGCGCGACCTCGTAGAGCGAGATGCCGGCCGCGACGCCCGCGTTGAGCGACTCGACGTCCGAGAGGATCGGGATCGAGGCGACGACGTCGCACGTCTCGCGCACGAGGCGCGAGAGGCCCTTGCCCTCGGAGCCGACGACGAGCACGAGCGGGTCCTTGCCGAACGCGAGCTCACCCACGGCGACGGGGCCGCCGCCGTCGAGCCCGACGATGAAGCAGCCCGCGGCCTTGTACTCGGTGAGCGTGCGCACGAGGTTCGTCGCGCGGGCCACGGGCACGCGCGCCGCGGCCCCGGCGGACACCTTCCAGGCCGAGGCCGTGACACCGGCCGCGCGGCGCTCGGGCACCAGGACACCGTGCGCGCCGAACGCGCCCGCAGAACGCAGGACGGCGCCGAGGTTGCGCGGGTCGGTCACGCCGTCGAGCGCGACGATGAGCGGGGGCTCGCCCGCCTCGTGCGCCCGGTCGAGGAGGTCCTCGGGGTCGGCGTAGTCGTAGGGCGGGACCTGGATCGCGACGCCCTGGTGGACCGAGCCGTCGGTCATGCGGTCGAGCTCGGCCTTGGTGACCTCGAGGAGGTTGTACCCGCGCCCGGAGGCGATGTTCAGGATCTCCTTGGTGCGGTCGTCGGCCTCGAGGCGCGTCGCGATGTAGACCGCGGAGACCGGGATGTACGCACGGAGGGCCTCGAGCACCGCGTTGCGGCCGTTGACGACCTCGTTGGCGCTGCTCGAGCGGGTCGTGCGCGAGGGCGTGCGACCGCTCGGGCGGCCACCACGTGCTGCGCTCTTGGCGTCGTGCGAGCGGGGACCCGTCGAGGTGGCCTCGCGGCGCTCGGCCGCGACCTTGGCCTTGTGCGCCTTGTGGTAGGTGCGGTCCTCGGCCTTGGGCGTCGGGCCACGGCCCTCGAGCGAGCGACGGTTCTTGCCGCCCGTGCCGGCGACGGCGCCCTTCTTGTTGCTGCTGCGGGTCGCGCCGCGTCGTTGTGAGTTTCCAGCCATGGGTCTGCCCCGTCGGTCGATGTGAATGAGTGAAGTTGTCGGTGGCGGACCCCGCGCCCCGGTGGGCGCCGTCCGGCCGTCGGTCCAGGGCTCCTGGTCAGGTGCCCTGGCGTGCAGCGAGGGACCAGCGGGCCCCGTCGCTGGAGTCCTCCACGACGACCCCGGCGGCCGCGAGGCGGTCCCGGATCGCGTCGGAGGTGGCGAAGTCGCGTGCCGCCCGTGCCTGGGCGCGGGCGTCGAGCTCGGCGGTCACGACCGCGTCGAGCGCGTGGCGGTACCGGGTGTCCCCGGCGTCTGCCCACTGCTCGCCCGCGGGGTCCAGCCCCAGCACGTCGAGCATCGCGCGGATCGAGACGAGGTGGTGGCGGGCGACCGTGTCGGCGGCCGGCGACCGGTCGGCGAGCGCAGAGTTGCCCGCCCGCAGGTGCTCGTGGACCACGGCGAGCGCGGCCGGCACGTTGAGGTCGTCGTCCATGGCCGTCACGAACGCGGTCGGGAGCTCGGCCTCGCGCACGTCGGCGACGTCGACCTCGCCCACGCGCTCGCTCGCGCGCTGGACGAACCCGCTGAGCCGCTCCCACGTGGCCTCCGCCTCGGTCACGGTGTCCTGCGTCCACTCGAGCATCGACCGGTACTGGACCGCGGCGAGCGCGTAGCGCAGCACGGCCGGACTGGTCGTGGAGAGCACCTCGCGCACGAGCAGCCCGTTGCCGAGCGACTTGCTCATCTTGGCGCCGCCCTGGGTGACCCAGGCCGAGTGCAGCCAGTACTGGGCGAACCCGTCGCCGGCCGCGCGGGACTGCGCCTGCTCGTTCTCGTGGTGCGGGAACCGCAGGTCCAGGCCGCCGCCGTGGATGTCGAACGTGCTCCCCAGGTACCGGTGGGCCATGGCCGAGCACTCGAGGTGCCAGCCGGGCCGTCCGCGCCCGAACGGGGTGTCCCACGAGGCCGTGGCGGGTTCGCCGGGCTTGGGGGCCTTCCATAGCGCGAAGTCGCGCGGGTCGCGCTTGAGGGAGTCCTCGACCGGGTCCGCCGGGGCGGGGGCGAGGTCCTCGAGGCGCTGGTTCGTGAGCGAGCCGTAGTCCGCCCACGAGCGGACGTCGAACCACACGTCGCCGGGTCCGGTCGTGTAGGCGTGCCCCGAGTCGACGAGGCGCTGCATGAGCTCGACCATGTCCGGCACGTGCCCCGTGGCGCGGGGCTCGTAGGTCGGAGGCGTCACGCCCAGCGCGTCGTAGGCCGCGGTGAAGGCGCGCTCGTTGATCGCGGCCCACGCCCACCAGGGCTCGCCCGCGTCCACGGACTTGGCGAGGATCTTGTCGTCGATGTCCGTGACGTTGCGGATGAGGGTCACGCGCGAGCCCGTGCGACGCAGCCAGCGCACCAGGACGTCGAACGCGACGGCCGAGCGCATGTGGCCGATGTGCGGCGCCGACTGGACCGTCGCCCCACACAGGTAGATGCCGACCTCACCCTGGTTCTGGGGGATGAAGTCGCGCACGTCCCGCGTCGCGGTGTCGAACAGTCGAAGGCTCACGCCCGCAAGGTTACCGGGGTGCACCCCTCCCGGCAGAACCCGCCCCGGCGGGGGCGGCGCATCCGTGCGCGTCTTCACCCGCGCGAGCGGGTCGCGCAGGCCCGTCCGGCGAGCCGAGGACCCTGCCGGGCCCTCGCGCGACGGCGGCGCGGCTTCGGTCAGTCGCGCCAGTGGACCTTGGTCGGGGTCACGCGCACGACCACGCGGCGGTTGTCGGTGCCGTCGTCGCCCGTGTAGCGCTCGGCTCCCGTGTACTTCTGCGCGAGCGCGTGGATGAGCGAGGCCGAGGGGTCCTCCTCGATCGCGGCCTCGCCGCGCACCTCGAGGTACCGGTACGGGGCGTCACGCGGGTAGACGAGCACGCTCAGGCGGGGGTCGCGCCGCAGGTTGTCGGTCTTGCGGCGGCCGTGGATCGTCGAGAACACGATGTCCTCGCCGTCGCGCGCGACCCACACGACCGAGGTCTGCGGGCTGCCGTCGGCCTCGAGCGTGGCGACGGTGGCGAACTCGGGGGCGTCGAGGAGCGCCTTGGCGGCGTCGGGGAGGCTCGTCATGCCGTGCTCAATCGCGCGGGGACCGCGCGTATTCCCGTCAGCGCCCACCTTCTCAGCAGGTGGGACGTCCACCAGGCCCGACGGCGGCGCTACCCGAAGTTCTTGCCCTCGCCCCGGTAGGTGGGGACCTCCTCGACGACCTGGTCGCCGCGCACGAGCTGCACGCGGTCGAAGCGCTCCATGAGCTCGCCCGCCTTGGCGTGGCGGAACCAGACGCGGTCGCCCACCGCGAGCTCGCGCGCGTCGCGGCGGCCTCGGGCGACGTGCAGGGGCGTCTGGACCTCGCCGACGCCCTCGGACGACGTGAGCCGCCACCCGGGCTCGACGACCCGGGGCACGCGCGCGGCCCCTGCGGGCCCCGAGGCCACGTACCCGCCTGCGAACGCGGTCGCGTAGCCGGGCGCGGGGACGCGCACGACGTCGAGCCCGAAGTACGCCGAGGGGTGCGGCACGAACGAGCGGTACCCGTCGAACAGGCCGGGCACGAACAGGCCCGAGCCGGACGTCACCTCGGTCACGACGGGGTCGGCGGCGGACGTCTCGAGCGAGCCGGTCCCCCCGGAGTTCACGAGCTCGAGCTCGTGCCCGACGGCGTCGCGCACGGCCGCGATGACCTCGCCCCGGCGCGTGGACAGGTCGGCGACCGAGGCCTTCTTGACGAGCCGCACCGCGGGGCTCGTGTCGGGCAGCCCCGCGACCTGCGCCTCGTAGAACATCAGGCCGCGCACGCGCAGCCCGGGCACCGTCCCGATCGCGTGCGCGAGCGCAGCGGCCTCCGCGGGGGTGTGGACGGGTGAGCGGCGGGTCCCGAGGTGGACCGTGAAGGGCCCGACCCCCAGCCGCAGCGAGGCGTCGATGTCGAGGCACAGCAGGACGGGAGGGGTGCCTGCCTCGGCTGCGCCCTCGGACCTGCTCTCCGCAGCGTCCGCTCCCCGGTGCCCCGAGAGGGCGGTCGCCACGAGCGCGACCTGCGCGACGTCGTCGACCATGAGCGTGATCTCCCGGCGCGCGGCCGGGTCCGCCGCGAGCTCCGCGAGCGCCCGGCGGTCGACCGTCGGGTACGCGACCAGCACGTCGCGTGCGCCCTGCTCGACGAGCCACAGCGCCTCGGCCAGCGAGTACGCCATGATCCCCGTGAAGCCGAGCCGGCCCGCTCGCTCGACGAGCGAGCGCACGCGCACGGACTTGGACGCGAGGCGCACGGGCACTCCCCCGGCACGTGCCAGGAGCTCGCGGGCGTTGGCGTCGAACACGTCGAGGTCGACGACCGCGACCGGGCCCGGGACGCGCTCGGTCGCTGCGGACAGCCGGTCGCCCAGCGTGCGCGTCTCCTCCGACGAACCGGAGGATCGGGACCTATCGGTCGCACCTTCGGCGTGGGACCGGGCGGGCGGGTCCTGCGTGCTGCTCTGCACGGGCGTCGACGTCATGGTAGGAAACCTACCCCTCGTGAGATAGTGCCGGGTGTGACGAGCCAGCAGGCTCCCGGTTCATGGACGAACTGGGCGCGAAACCAGACCGCTGATCCCCTGCGCCGCGCTGCCCCGCGCGACACCGACGAGCTCGCGCAGACCGTGCGCAGAGCCGCGGACGACGGCCTGCACGTCCGGGCCGTCGGCGCCGGACACTCGTTCACGGGAGCCGCAGTCACCGACGGGCTCCTGCTGAGCCTCGACCACCTGCAGACGGTCGAGGACGTGACCCGCACCGAGACCGGCGCGCGCGTGACCGTGGGTGCGGGCATCCGCCTGCACCGGCTCAACGAGGTCCTGGCGTCGGCGGGGCTCGCGATGCGCAACCTCGGCGACATCGACCGCCAGTCGATCGCGGGCGCGATCTCGACCGGCACGCACGGCACGGGCGCCTCGCTCGGCGGTCTCGCGACCCAGGTGCGCGGGGTGCGCGTGGTCGGGGCCGACGGTTCGGTCACCGAGGCCACGCCCGAGCAGGATCCCGACCTGTTCGAGGCGAGCCGCCTGGGCCTCGGATCGACGGGCGTGCTCGCGGCCGTGACGCTCGACGTCGTCCCGGCGTTCCACCTGCGGGCCCAGGAGGAGCCCTGGCCGCTCGACCGGGTCCTCGAGGAGCTGAGCACCGCCTCGGGCGGTCGCGGGGGTGGCTCGGACGCCGAAGGGCTCGAGAACGCGCACGACCACTTCGAGTTCTACTGGTTCCCGCACACGCGCCGCGCGCTCACCAAGCGCAACGACCGCCTGGGTCCCGACGACGAGGCCTCGGCCTCCTTGCGCACTGCTCGCGGGGAGCGGCCGGGCGCCGTGACCCGGGCGCGCGCCTGGGTCGACGAGGAGCTGCTGTCCAACGGGGCGTTCGAGGTCATCAACCGGCTCGCGACGGCCGTGCCGCGCGCCACGCCTCGCATCAACGCGCTCTCGGCACGTGCTCTCGCCCCCCGCACGTACGTCGCGCCCTCGCACGAGGTGTTCGTCTCGCCGCGCCGCGTGCGGTTCCGCGAGATGGAGTACGCGGTGCCGCGCGCCGAGCTCGTGAACGTGCTCGAGGAGATCGACGCCTGGGTCAGGGCCTCGGGCGAGAACGTCCCGTTCCCGGTCGAGGTCCGGTTCGCCGCCGCGGACGACGTGTGGCTGTCCACGGCCCACGGCCGCGAGAGCGCCTACGTCGCGGTCCACCAGTACCTCCGCCTCCCGCACGAGCGCTACTTCGAGGGCGTCGAGAAGATCGTCGCGGGCGTGGGCGGACGACCGCACTGGGGCAAGCTCCACACGCTGGGCGCCGAGGACCTCGCGGAGCGCTACCCCCGCTTCGAGGACTTCCGCCGGGTCCGCGCCCAGGCCGACCCGGGCGGCGTGTTCGCGAACCCGTACACGGACCAGGTGTTCGGGCCGCGCTGACGGCGCGCGTCGCGGACGGGACGCGCGCCGCCCGGGGCGAGCGGCGCCCGGGGCGAGCGGCGCCGTCGGGCCTGCTCTGAGGAGCCGCACGCAGCCACCAGGGCTGCTGCGAGCCCCGTTACGAGGCCTCGGCGGGCTCCACCGGGCCCGGCACCGCACCGTCCGGGTGCACCACGAGCGACAGGACGTAGTCCGCGAGCGCGTGGAAGCTGCGGATCGTGGCCTCGTCGTCCTGCTGGACGAGCCACGCGATCTCGATCCCGTCGATGTACCCCGCGACGATGCGCGCGAGGAACGGCGTGTCCATCGAGTACGTGATGCCCGCGATCTCCGAGAGCTGGTCCAGGATGCCCTGCGTCATGGCCCACGTCTGCTCGAGGTGCGCCCGCGCGACCGGGCGCAGCGCACGGTTGCGCGACCCCGCGGTCGCGAACTCGAACGTCAGCAGCCGCATGTGGCGGCGCGGGGTGAGGCCCTGCCACAACCCGTCGGCGGCCGCGTGCGCGATCGTGTAGAGGTCCTGCGTGGGGTCCAGGGCCATGCGGACCGGGTCCGAGGCCACGAGCGCGACGCTGTGGCCCATGGCCCGGAGCATCGCGTCCTTGTCCTCGAAGCAGTAGTGGACCGTCCCGAGCGAGATCCCGGCCTCGGCCGCGACCCCGCGCACCGTGACGGCCTCCACCCCTTCGCGGATGGCGATCGACATCGCCGCGTCGACGATCTGTGCGCGGCGCTCCTCGATGGACATGCGGCTCATCGTCGAACTCCTTCGTGACCGTCCTCGGTGGTGCGCACGAACGTCGCCCGCTGTTGTCCACCATGCCTTCAATGTCGCATATTCGCATGTGGGAGCCGTGCGAGCAGGCCGAGCCACGACCTGGACGTGGCAGGCTGGGAGGGTCGGCTCCCGTCGGAGCCCGTCCCGGCCCGAAAGGACACCTGTGGCCCGCTCGCACCGCCCGCTCTCCCTCGTCGCCGCCTGCGCGCTGCTCGTGCCCCTGCTCGCGGGCTGCGGCGGCGCCACGCAGGAGGCGCCGCCGCCCGCGGCGACCTCGCAACCCGCCGAGATCACCGACGACGGCGTCTCGGTCACGCTGACCGTCCCCGCGGGCTGGGACCGTGCGGGGCAGGACGCGCCCCTCGTCGTCCGCACGGAGAAGCCGTTCGGCGACCCGGGCTTCACGGCCAACGTGGTCGTCACGACCGAGCCTCCCGGCGGGTCGACGCTCGCTGAGCAGACCGCCGCGGCTGCCGACTACCTGGCCGAGACCGCGGACTGGACCGTCGACCCGACGCAGCCGGGCCCGATCGAGCTCGCCGGGCTCCCCGCCCACCGGTTCGGGGGCACCCGCACGGTCGACGGCGTCGAGGTCTCCCAGGTCGAGACGATCGTCGAGGTCGCGACCTCGACGGGGACCGCGTTCGTGTTCGTCACGGAGTCGTTCGCGACGCAGGACGCCGACGGCGCCGCGCAGGCCCGCGCGGTGACCGACAGCCTGGTCGTGACGCCCGTCGGGTGACGGCAGGTCGCACCTACGCCCCGAGGGCTCCGAGGGCTCCGAGCGGTGAGGTCGACTCTCGCGGGACCAGGCGGCACGGGAGTTTCTCGACCCCTGACGCCCGCTGGCCGTCGATCGCGGCGAACAGGCGTTGCGCGGCGTAGCGCCCCAGGACCTCGAGGTTGTTGTCGACGCTCGTGAGCTCGGGTCGCGCGCCGAGCGCGAACTGCTCCCAGTTGTCGAACCCGATGACCGAGACGTCGCCCGGAACGTCCCGGCCGAGCTCACGGAGAGTCTCCAGCACGCCCCGGGCGATCTGGTCGCTCGCGGCGAAGATCGCGTCGATCGACGGGTCCTTGGCCAGGAGCATGGCCGTTGCGCTCCGTCCCCATCTCTCCGACCACTCCCCAAACAGCACGCCGTCCCCCGCGAGCTCGAGCCCCGCTGCCGAGAGTGCCGCGGCCGTGCCGGCGGCGCGGTCCTGGGCTGCCGCGTACGTGGGGTCTCCCGAGACGTGCGCGATGCGCCGGCGCCCGCACGCGATGAGGTGCTCGACGGCGACCCGCCCACCCGCGACGTTGTCGGGCACGATCGAGAGGTCCGCGTCGTCCTGGGACGGCGCGTAGGCGTAGACCACGGGCACGGGGAGCCGCTGGCCCAGCGACTGACGCGGGTCCGTCTGGCGCCCGACGACGATCAGACCGTCGACGCGACGCGAGAGCAGCGCCTGGAGGTGGTACTGCTCGCGGATCGAGTCGCCTCGTGCGTCGCACAGGAAGACCGAGACGCGGCCCGCCCCGAACGCGTCTTCGGCGCCCATGAGGATGGGGATGACGAAGCGTCCCTCGAGGTCGCTCGTGAGCAGGCCGACCGTGCCGGTCCGGCCCGCGAGCAGCCCACGGGCGAGCGCGTTGGGCTGGAACGACAAGCGCTCGGCCGCCTCCATGACCCGCGTCCTGGTCTCGGCCTTGACCTGGTCACGCCCGTTGAGCGCCTTGGAGGCCGTGGCCACCGAGACGCCCGCGAGCCGGGCGACGTCGGTCAGCGTGACCGAGCGCTTGGCCCGGTCGACCGGCGGGGATCCCCCTTCGTCCTCGCGCACCATCGTCCTGCTCCCTCGAGATGTTCCGGGCCCCTGGTGGGTCCGGAGGTCGTGACGAAACTGTAACCCCCTCAGCGGGTTGACGGCTCCCCCACTCCGCAATAGTCTCAGAAAACCTTTTCGGCGACTTTCGCAAGAGGCTATGTGAGCGCTAACCTGCTCCTATCGGCCTCAACATGCGGATAGATCTCGTCGTGGAGGCAGGGCCGTCACGGTCGCCAGATGTCCGTGACGTGCTTCCGAAACGGTTTCGTCGCCGTGCGCAGGACCCCTGGACGTGCAGAGCAGCACCCGAACACCCCCCGCACCACCCTCAACGAAGAGAGCTTGGAGGCTCGAATGAGCACCACACGGAAGTCGATCCGCGCAGTCCGCCCGTTGGCGGCCCTCCTCACGGTCGGCATGCTGGCCACGAGCCTGGCGGCGTGCTCGCCCGCCGAGGACACCGACAGCGGGTCGGGCGGCGACACCGCCGCGAGCGACTCGCCCGAGGGGGTCGACGACGGCACGCAGCTCACGCTGTGGACGCGCGCCCCGATGGAGAAGCAGGCCACCCTCCTGGTCGACGCGTACAACGCGAGCCACGAGAACCAGGTCTCTCTGACCATCACGCCCAACGACGACTACGTCGCGAAGGTCGGCGCGGCGGCCGGCAGCGGGAGCCTCCCGGACCTCTTCGCCGCGGACATCGTCTACGTCCCGAACTGGACCTCCCAGGGCCTGTTCACCGACATCACCGACCGGATCGACGGGCTCCCCTACGCCGACGAACTCGCGCAGGGCCACATCGACGCCGGGACGTACGAGGACCAGGAGTACGTCCTGCCGTTCGTCCTCGACCTCTCGGTCATGTTCTACAACAAGGACCTCTACCGCGAGGCCGGGCTCGACCCCGAGAAGCCGCCGACAACGCTCAAGGAGTACGGCGAGCACGCCAAGGCCATCAGCGCGCTGGGCAAGGACGGCGTGTCCGGCACGTACTTCGGCGGCAACTGCGGCGGGTGCACGCTCTTCACGTGGTTCCCGTCGGTCTGGGCCGGCGGCGACCAGGTCCTGAGCGCCGACGGCACCGAGTCCCTGCTCGCGAGCGACACGGCCAAGGACGTCTACGCGGTCTACAAGGACATGGTCGACTCGGGTGCGATCGGCACCGGCACCAAGGACGAGACCGGCGCGACGTGGACCGGCCCGTTCCAGGAGGGCAAGGTCGGCGTGATGCCGTACCCCGCGACCCTGCTGTCCACCGCGGCCGAGACGGTCGACGTCGGTGTCGCCCCGATCCCCGGGCCCGACGGCGGAGAGTCCACGTTCGTGGGCGGCGACGGCATCGGGATCTCCAAGGACTCGAAGAACGAGGCGGCCGCCTGGAACTTCCTCTCGTGGCTCACGAGCGAGGACGCGCAGGTCGAGGTCCTGGCCAAGAACAACGACGTCGTGTCGCGCGCAGACCTGGCCGACAACAAGTACGCGGCCGTCGACCCGCGCCTCGTGACGATCAACGAGGTCGCGGCCAAGGGCAGCACGCCCGTCGCGATCAACTTCCAGCAGGCGTTCAACGCTCCCGACAGCCCGTGGCTGACGCTCGTCCGTGGAGCGGTGTTCGGCGACGCGAAGAACATCGACGCCGACAACGACGAGATCACGGCCGTCCTCGACCAGTAACCAGCTCCGTCCGCCGAGGACGAGCACCGTGGTGGGTGCGCACCGTCGCACCCACCACGGTCCACCCGAGTCAGAGAGGACTCCCGTGACCACGCACACCACGGCCCCCGTGAGCACCCCGAGGCCCGCGGCCCGCCCTGCAGGGCGCCGCCGCAAGCGCAGCGCCCTGCGCGGCCGGGGAGCCCAGGGCTGGCTCTACGCGATGCCCACCGCCGTCTTCGTCGGGCTCTTCTTCATCGTCCCGATCCTCCTCGTCGTGCAGATGTCGGTCTCCGACTGGCCCCTGCTCGCGGGCAACCGCGGCCCCAACTTCCCCGAGAACTTCCAGGACGTCGTCGCCAACAAGTACTTCTGGCCCTCGATCGTCTTCACGCTGAAGTACACGGTGATCGCGACGGTCCTCCTCCTGGGCCTCGGGCTCGGGATGGCGCTGCTGGTCCAGGAGAGCACACGGTGGAAGGGGTTCCTGCGCACCGCTTTCCTCGTCCCCAGCGCGCTCGGCCTGGCGTCCGCCTCGCTCCTGTTCTACGCGCTCTACTCCCCCCAGTCCGGCCCGATCAGCCCCTTCCTCGAGAAGCTCGGGCTGGTCGACGAGCCCATCTCCTTCCTCGGGACGCCCACCGCGGCCCTGTGGTCGACCGTCTTCCTCATCGTGTGGCGCTTTGCGGGCTTCTACATGCTCCTGCTCCTGGTGGGCCTGCAGAACATCCCCGGCGAGGTGTACGAGGCGGCACGCATCGACGGCGCCAAGCCGTTCCAGATCTTCCGGAGCATCACCCTGCCGCTCCTGCGCCCCTCGCTCATGCTCTGCACGATCATGTGCGTCACGGGCTCGCTGCTCGCGTTCGACCAGTTCTACATCCTGACCAAGGGCGGCCCGGACAACAGCACCATCACGGTCGTCCAGCTCATCTACAACATGGCGTTCCAGGGCCAGAACGACCTGGGCCGTGCTGCCGCCCTGTCGATCCTCGTGCTCCTGGCCCTGATCGTCATCAACGCCCTGCAGTTCCGCGGCATGCGCCAGACGGACGAGAAGTGAGGACCCCGGACATGCCCACCACGACCGAGACCCCGTCCGCTCCCGTCCCCTCGTCCGCGACCGCCGCGCCACCCGCGCCGGCACGGCGACGACGACGGGTCGGGCGCGCAGCCCCGACCACGACGCTCGGGGGCCTCGCCCTGCGTACGCCGTACTACGTCTTCACGGGCGGCCTCGCCCTGATCTTCCTCTTCCCGCTCATCTGGGCCGGCGTCGCCTCGGTCTCGCCGCAGGCGGGCAGCGCGCAGACCGACGGCTGGGGGTTCGGGAACTACGTGACCCTCGCGGGCTACCAGGCCGGGATCGGGCAGTACCTCCTGAACTCGGTCGTGGTCTCCGGGCTGACCGTGCTGTTCACCCTGGTGACCTCGCTCCTCGGCGGCTACGCGTTCGCCCGCTTCGCGTTCCCCGGCAAGAACATCCTCTTCATGCTGACGCTCGGGATCCTGATGGTGCCCTACGCGACCCTGCTGATCCCGCTCTACGTCCTCCTGAACGCCCTGCACCTGCAGAACTCGCTCCTCGGGCTCGCGCTGGTCCTGACGATGTTCCAGCTCCCGTTCGCGACCTTCATGATGCGGATCTCGTTCGAGTCCGTCCCCACCGAGATGGAGGAGGCGGCCCTCGTCGACGGGTGCACGTCGTTCGGAGCACTGCGGCGGGTGCTGCTGCCCGCGGTCAAGCCCGGGCTCATCACGGTCGGCCTCTTCGCGTTCCTCGCGGCCTGGAACGACTTCATCGCGCCGCTGATCCTCATCTCCGACTCGTCCAAGCTCCCGCTCCCGCTGGCCGTGGCCAACATGCGCCAGCAGATCATGGGCATCGTCGACTACGGGGCCACCGAGGCGGGCGTGGTCGTCCTGGCCCTGCCGTGCGTCGTCCTCTTCCTGCTGCTGCAGCGGCACTACGTCCAGGGCTTCATGTCGGGCGCGCTCAAGGGCTGACCTCCGGGTCGCCCGCGCAGTCCTGCCCCACCCATCACCTCGCCCATCCTCGTGGGCCTCGACCTCACCGGAGGAATTCCGTGACCACCACCACCAGCCGGTCGACCGGCGGCCGACCGGTCGTCCCCAGCTCGTCGGTCCTGCGTCCGCTCGGGCTCGACGAAGTCCGGATCACGGGCGGCTTCTGGGCCGCCCGCCAGGAGACGAACCGCGTAGCCACGCTGGCCCACATCGAGCACTGGCTCGAGAAGGAGGGGTGGCTGGGCAACTTCGACGCCGCGGTCGAGGGTCGCCTCCCCGCGGCCCGGCGCGGGCGCGAGTTCTCCGACTCCGAGGTCTACAAGCTCCTCGAGGCCATGGCCTGGGAGCTGGGCAGGAGGCCTGACGACGAGCTCGACGCCCGCTTCGACGCGATCGTCCGGCGCGTGGCGGCCGTGCAGGAGCCCGACGGCTACCTGTCGACGATGTTCGGACGGCCGGGCCAGGGCGACCGCTACTCGGACCTCGAGTGGGGGCACGAGCTGTACTGCTACGGCCACCTGATCCAGGCCGCGGTAGCCCGGGCCCGCACGGGCGGCGACCAGCTCCTGGTCGACGTGGCCCGGCGTGCCGCCGACCACGTGTGCGCGACCTTCGGCCCCGACGGCCGCCAGGGGATCTGCGGGCACGCCGAGATCGAGGTCGCGCTCGCCGAGCTGTCCCGGGTCACGGGCGAGCGTCGCTACCTCGACCAGGCGGCGCTGTTCGTCGAGCGGCACGGGCACGGCACGCTGCGCGACATCGAGTTCGGTCGCTCCTACTTCCAGGACGACCAGCCGGTCCGCGAGGCGAGAGTCTTCCGGGGGCACGCGGTACGAGCCAACTACCTCGCGGCGGGTGCTCTCGACGTCGCCGCGGACGCGGGCGACCACGACCTCCTGCACGCGGTCGCGACCCAGTGGGAGAACACCGTCGCCCGGCGCACCTACCTCACGGGCGGGCAGGGATCGCACCACCAGGACGAGGCCTTCGGGGAGGACTTCGTCCTGCCCCCCGACCGGGCGTACGCGGAGACCTGCGCCGGGATCGGCTCGATCATGACGAGCTGGCGCCTGCTGCTCGCCACGGGTGAGAGCCGCTACGCCGACCTGGTCGAGCGGACGCTCTTCAACGTCGTCGCGACGTCGCCGGCGCACGACGGCACGTCGTTCTACTACACGAACACCCTGCACCAGCGGGTCCCGGGGGCCGTCGCGCCCGCGGACGTCGCGAGCGCACGCGCCTCGTCCTCCCTCCGGGCCCCCTGGTTCGAGGTCTCGTGCTGCCCGCCCAACGTCGCACGCACGTTCGCGAGCCTCGCCGCGTACTTCGTGACGGTCGACGAGGACGGCCTCCAGGTGCACCAGTACGCCGACGCGGAGATCCGTACGGCGCTGCCGGACGGCACGCCTGTCGAGGTCGACGTGCACACCGACTTCCCCGACTCGGGGGTCGTGACCTTCCGCGTGCTGCGGGACACGGGCCGCGACTGGTCCTTGCGGGTGCGGGTGCCCGCATGGTCGGCCTCGGCCCGCCTGTCCTCGGGCGGTGAGACCTGGAGCGTCGAGCCGGGCACCGCAGAGGTCCGGCGGACCTTCCGCGCGGGCGACGAGGTGCGCCTCGAGCTCGACGTGTCGCCACGTGTCGTGACGGCCGACGACAGGATCGACGCCGTGCGGGGCTGCGTCGCGGTCGAGCGCGGGCCCGAGGTGCTGTGCGCCGAGTCGCTCGACCAGACGGTCGACGACGTCGCAGAGCTCGTGGTCGACGCCTCCGTGCCGCTGCGCGAGGAGGACGGGGTCGTGGTCGCGACCGGGCGGAGGGCTGCGTCGACGGACCGTGCGTGGCCCTACCCGGAGAACGCGAGCGTCGGGCCGGAGGGCCAGGGCGACCGCACGGGTCCGGCCGGCGAGCCGCTCGACGTCGTCCTGACGCCGTACCACGACTGGGCGAACCGCGGGCCGTCGACCATGCGCATCTGGCTGCCGACGGCCTGACCCGACCCGTCCTGGGGTGCTCGGGCGGGGACCGGGGGTCCTGGCCCCGGACCGCCCGAGCACCCCAGGACGTCCCTCTCGAGCCGGTCGGTGCGGCTAGCCGTCGACGCGGACCACGAGCGCGGTCGCGAGCGCGGCCACGCCCTCGCCGCGGCCCGTGAGCCCCAGCCCGTCGGTGGTGGTCGCGGTGAGCGTCACGGACGCCCCGGCGGCGGCGCTCAGCGCAGCCTCCCCCTCCGCTCTACGGGGCCCGAGGCGGGGACGGTTCCCGATGACCTGGACCGCGACGTTCCCGATCTCGAAGCCCGCGGCGCGGACCCGGCGCGCGGCCTCGGCGAGCAGCGACGCCCCGCTCGCCCCGGCCCACTCGGGCGCGCTCGTCCCGAAGTTCGACCCGAGGTCGCCCAGCCCGGACGCGGAGAAGAGCGCGTCAGCGGCAGCGTGCGCCGCGACATCGGCGTCGGAGTGCCCGGCCAGCCCCCGCTCGCCCGGCCAGTGCAGCCCAGCGAGCCACAGGTCGCGTTCCTGCCCCTCGGGCGCGAACGCGTGCACGTCGGTCCCGATCCCGGTGCGGGGCAGGTTCGTCGGACGTCCTCCGTGTGCACTCATCGGGCGTCCTCCGTGAGGAGCTTCTCGATGTAGTAGAAGTCCCGCGCGGTCGTCACCTTCATCGCGAGCTCGTGACCGGGCACCACGAAGACCTCCTCGCCCAGCGCCTCGACCAGGCTCGCGTCGTCGGTCGCCGCGGTCGCCTCGGTCCGGGCCCGGGCGGCCCCGGCCACGTGCGCGCGCACGAGCAGCGCCCGGTCGAACGCCTGGGGCGTCTGCACGGCCCGCAGCAGGGTGCGTTCCGGGGTCGAGGCCACCCGGTCGACGCCGTCCGGGAGACCGTGCTGCGGGTCGCGCGGTGCGACGACCTTGATCGTGTCGACGACCGGCACCCCCGGGATGACCGCCTGGTGGCCTTCGCGCACGGTCTCGACGATGCGTCGGATCATGGCGGCCGGGGCGAGAGGGCGGGCCGCGTCGTGCACGACGACCACGTCGACGTCCGCACGCGCGCGGGAGAGCCCGGCGGCCACGGACGACTGGCGCGTGGCTCCACCCGCGACGACGACGACGGGCACGCTCACGTGCGGGTCGTGCTCGAGCACGTCCGACATCGCGGACACGAGCCCGTTCGGGGCCGTGACGACCAGCGCGTCGACCACGCCCGACGCGGTGAGGCGGCGCGCGGCGTGCAGCACGAGGGGCAGTCCACGGAGCGGGACCAGGGCTTTGGGGAGATCGAAACCGAGGCGCGTGCCGGAGCCGGCGGCGGTCAGGATGGCGAGGGTCGTCACGATGTCACGGTAGACGATCTCGGCTCGTGGACCGTCGTCGGCCCGCGGCCGAGACGATCGGTCGGGTCAGGAAGCCCTGCAGGGTGCGCCGTCGTCGGGAGCCCAGCGAGGCCGGGGGCCCACAGACGACGACGCACGGGCTGCCAGCAGCCCGTGCGTCGTCGGTGGTACGTGGTGAGTTCGCGGCTCAGGAAGCCAGGACCTCGTCGAGGATGGCCTCGGCCTTGTCCTCCTCGGTGTGCTCGGCCAGGGCAAGCTCCGAGACCAGGATCTGTCGAGCCTTCGCGAGCATGCGCTTCTCCCCGGCCGAGAGGCCGCGGTCTGCGTCACGACGCGACAGGTCGCGGACGACCTCTGCCACCTTGATCACGTCGCCCGAGGCCAGCTTCTCGAGGTTGGCCTTGTAGCGGCGCGACCAGTTGGTCGGCTCTTCCGTGTATGGTGCGCGAAGAACCTCGAAGACCTTGTCGAGACCTTCCTGGCCGACGACGTCGCGGACGCCCACCAGGTCGACGTTGTCCGCCGGGACCTCGATCGTCAGATCGCCCTGAGCCACCTTCAGCTTCAGGTAGATCTTGTCCTCCCCGCGGATGGTGCGGGTCTTGATCTCTTCGATCTTTGCGGCACCGTGATGTGGGTAGACAACGGTCTCGCCTACTGTGAACGTCATCTGCAGATGTCCCCTTTCGCGGAGGTCGATCTTACCACGGGGGCCCCTGCGATTCCGAGCCCTCGCCTCGCTCGCGGCCCGCGAGAGCCCCGTGATTCCGCTGCTCACGCCCGCCGCACCCTGGCGATCGATGCCGTTCACGAGCGGTTCACGCTCCCGTGAGCCCGTGGGGCGCACGTCTCCGCAGCGCGGGAGACGCCCGAGGCCACCCCCTACGCAGCGACCGGGCGGCCGCAGGCATGCCCCCTCGTACCGTCCCCCGCGCTGCCCGAGCAGTGCATCCGCCGGAGCGACTAGGCTGTGGTCATGTGCGCCCGGGCGCCGAGCACCGGCCCCACCCGTCGCACACCGAGACTGCCCGCAGCACATTGGAGCGCACGTGACCAGCACCCCGTCCCGCTTGACCACGCCTCGGCGATCGCTCGTGCTCGCGATCCCCGCGATCGTGGCGGGCGTCCTCGCCGTGTCGGCCTGCTCGCCCATCACGACGGACATCGCCTACTCGCCGTCCGACGGCGTCCGCATCAACCTCACCGACGAGGTGCGCGGGCTCAACCTGCTCATCATCTCGGCCGCAGAGGGCGAGCCCGGCACGCTGCTGGGCGGCATGGCCAACGACTCCGACGAGCCCGTCGAGATCACGGTCGCACCTGAGGGGACCGACCCGATCGACGTGCCCCTCGAGGCCGGCGAGACGGTCTACCTGAGCGTCGACAACGGCTTCGAGGCGCAGTTCGGCAACATCGACGTGCCGCCGGGCGGCACCATCTCGGTGACCCTGACGTCGAGCACGGGCGAGACCCAGACCGCCGAGGTCCCGGTCCTGAACGGCCTCCTGCCGGAGTACGAGGACTACCTGCCCTGATCCGCGGCTGACGGGCCCGGCCCCCGCAACGACGGAAGGGTCGGTGCCCGTCCCCCGCGCGACGAGCAGTGCACGACGGCGAGGCGCCCCCAGGAGGGGTGCCTCGCCGTCGTGCTTCCCTCCTGGGACGGACCGGAGAAATCACCCTGACGCGTGTCGGCGGCTCCCGATAGCATCCCGCCATCGGGATCGGCCGTCGTGGCCTCCCCCCTCGTAGAAACGGCACGCCCGTGGCTCTTGCCCGCCTCCGCCCCGCCCGCTCCCTCGCGGTCGGCGCAGTCCTCCTCACGTCGGCTCTCCTCGTCTCCGGCTGCAGCGCGATCCTCGGCCCGGAAGAGGCCCAGCGCGACGAGCCGAACGGCGAGGTCACCGCGGCCTCCGACGCCGACGTGTTCTCGCTCCAGCTCGGCGACTGCATCAACCAGGCGGAGTCCGACGCCGAGACCGAGGAGTTCGCGTCCCTGCCCGTCGTGCCGTGCGCCGAGCCCCACAACGGCGAGGTCTACGCAGAGCTCGAGCTCGAGGACGGCGACTTCCCCGGAGCCACCACGGTCGAGGACCAGGCCATGGAGCACTGCCACGGGCAGTTCGAGGCATTCGTCGGGCTGAGCTACGACGAGTCCACGCTCATCTTCTGGCCCATGTTCCCCAGCGAGCAGAGCTGGGAGCTCGAGGACGATCGCGTGATCCAGTGCTTCGTCGGCCCCGAGTCCGTGACGGAGACCGTCACGGGCACGCTCGCGGGTGCGGCGGTCTAGCGCTCCCGGCCCACCCAGGGCGTCGACGTCGAGGGCGGTCCGGCGACCGGCCACCCTCGACGTCGGCACGCCGCGAGGTCACCCGAAGCGGCCCGAGATGTAGTCCTCGGTCGCCTGCACCGACGGCGAGGAGAACATCGTCGCCGTGTCGCCCATCTCGACGAGCTTGCCCGGCTTGCCCGTGCCCGCGATGTTGAAGAACGCCGTGCGGTCGCTCACGCGGGCCGCCTGCTGCATGTTGTGCGTGACGATCACGATCGTGTAGTCGTCCTTGAGCTCGGACATGAGGTCCTCGATCGCGAGCGTCGAGATCGGGTCGAGCGCCGAGCACGGCTCGTCCATGAGGAGCACCTGCGGGCGCACCGCGATCGCACGGGCGATGCACAGGCGCTGCTGCTGGCCGCCGGACAGCCCGGAACCCGGGCGGTCGAGACGGTCCTTGACCTCGTTCCAGAGGTTCGCGCCCTGCAACGAGGACTCGACCAGGTCGTTCGCGTCCGACTTGGAGATGCGCTTGTTGTTGAGCTTGACCCCCGCCAGGACGTTCTCCTTGATCGACATCGTCGGGAACGGGTTGGGGCGCTGGAAGACCATCCCGACCTGGCGGCGGACCGCGACCGGGTCGACGTCGGGCGCGTAGAGGTCCTGGCCGTCCATGACGGCCTTGCCCTCGACGTGCGCTCCCGGGATGACCTCGTGCATGCGGTTCAGCGTCCGCAGGAACGTCGACTTCCCGCAGCCCGAGGGGCCGATCAGGGCCGTGACCGAGCGCGGCTCGATCGCCATGGTCACGCCCTCCACGGCCAGGAAGTCCCCGTAGTAGACGTTGAGGTCCGAGACGTCGATTCGCTTGGACATGATGTGCTTCCTTCCGGTGGCCGGTCGCGCGAGGTGCGCGGTCCGGCTCGACTGCTGGGCTCGGCTCAGCGAGCGGTCTTGGGCGAGAACAGGCGGCTGATGAGGCGCGCGATCAGGTTGAGCAGCATGACGATCAGGATCAGGGTCAGGGCCGCGGCCCAGGCCCGGTCGATCCCCACGCCGCCCTGCTCGTACTGGCGGTAGGCGAAGACCGGGAGGGTCGCCATGCGACCGTCGAAGAGGTCCCAGTTGACCTGTGTGATGAGACCGACCGTGAGGAGCAGGGGGGCCGTCTCCCCGATGACCCGGGCGATCGAGAGCATGACGCCCGTGACGATGCCCGCGATCGAGGTCCGCAGGACGACCTTGACGATCGTGAGCCACTTGGGCACGCCCAGCGCGAGCGAGGCCTCGCGCAGCTCGTTGGGGACCAGGCGCAGCATCTCCTCGACCGACCGGATGACGACCGGGGTCATGAGGAGCGACAGCGCGACCGCGCCCATGATCCCCGCGCGGTACGCGGGGCCGAAGATCAGCGTGAAGAGCGAGAACGCGAACAGACCCGCGACGATCGAGGGGATGCCCGTCATGACGTCCACGAGGAACGTGATCCAGCGGGCCAGGGCGCCGCGCCCGTACTCGACGAGGTAGATCGCCGTGAGCAGGCCGATCGGGACCGAGATGACCGTCGCCGCGCCCGTGATGAGGAGCGTGCCGACGATCGCGTGCCAGATCCCGCCGCTCGTCATGTCGCCGTAGACGCCGACCATGTCGGTCGACAGGAACGTCGCCCCGAAGAGCTTCGCGCCGCGCGTGACCACGATCCACAGGAGCGAGACGAGCGGGATCAGCGCGAGCAGGAACGCGAAGGTCACGAGCGTGGTCGCGAGGCGGTCGGTGGCCCAGCGGGCGCCCTCGACGACGCGCGAGGTGGTCGTGAGGCCCAGGGCGTAGAGCACGGCGCCCAGCCCCAGGACGCCCGCGATCGTGGGGGTGCCCGTGATCGCGAGGATGCCGAGAGCGACGAGCACGCCGCCCGCGGCGAAGGCCCACGGCGCCCAGCGCGGCAGACGCTTCTGCGTCGCGACGAGCTGGAGGGGGCCCGAGCCGTCGGGGACGCCGGGCGTGGCGGGGGTGAGGTCGGTGACCGTCATCAGTTCGCTCCCGAGAATTCCTTGCGGCGCGCGATGATCCAGCGCGCGATCATGTTGACGACGAACGTGATGACGAACAGCGCGAGGCCCGTCGCGATGAGGGTGCTCACCGCGAGGCCGCTCGCCTCAGGGAACTTCGAGGCGATGTTCGCGGCGATCGTCTGCTGCTGTCCCGGCTTGAGGAGGAACAGCGAGTAGAGGAACCCGGGCGAGATGACCATGAGCACGGCCATGGTCTCGCCGAGCGCTCGGCCGAGGCCCAGCATCGAGGCGCTGATCACGCCCGAGCGGCCGAACGGCAGGACCGCCATGCGGACCATCTCCCAGCGCGTCGCCCCGAGGGCCAGGGAGGCCTCCTCGTGGAGCACCGGGGTCTGGAGGAACACCTCGCGCGAGACCGCCGTGATGATCGGCAGGATCATGACCGCGAGGACGATCGAGGCCGACATGATGTTCTTGGCCGGGGCCTGGTATCCCGCGAACAGCGGGATGAAGCCCAGGGTCCCGCTCAGCCACGTGAAGAACGGGTTGAGGATCGGGAGCAGCCACAGGGCGCCCCACAGGCCGTACACGACGCTCGGGATGGCCGCGAGGAGGTCGATCAGGTAGCCGAGCCCCTGCGCCAGGCGCCGGGGCGCGTAGTGCGAGATGAAGAGCGCGATGCCCACCGAGACCGGGACCGCGATCGCGAGCGCGAGGATCGAGGCGAGCAGCGTCCCGAACACGAGCGGACCGACGTACGCGAGCAGCGAGTCCGCCTTGAACCAGGAGATCTCCTGGAGCTCCTCGGGGCTGGCCGTCAGCGCGGGCCACGCCTCGATGACGAGGAACACGGCCACCGCGGCGAGAACCACGAGGATGAGGATCCCGGCGCCGGTCGACAGGCCGGCGAAGACCCGGCCGGCCAGGCCGCCCTTGGTCGCGGGGACCTGGGGCTCGGACCCGAGCCCGGCTCGGGTGGAGGGAGGAGAGGTGACGGCCACTGATGCTCCGATGACTGAGGTGCGGCGGTGGTAGGACGACGTTCCGAGGGTCACGCGCCCGTGGCGGGCCGCGCCGGGCTGACAGCCTCGACGCGACCCGCCCCTGGGTGTACGACCGTGTGCAGTTCTTCGATCAGCTCTTGACGGTGATCGAGTCGAGCGCTGCCTGGACCTCGGTGCGCAGCGCGCTCGAGATCGGGGCGGAGCCGGCGACGGAGGCCTCGGCAGCGCGCGCCTGGCCCTCCTCGCTGGCGACGTAGGTCAGGTACGCCTTGACGTTCGCGGCGTCCTCGGCCTTGTCGTAGGTGTCGCACGCGATCGAGTAGGAGATGAGGACCAGCGGGTAGGCGCCGGCCTCGGTCGTGGTGCGGTCGATCTCGACGACGAGGCGCTTGTCGGTCGCGTCCGCTGCACGCGGCGAGGCGTCGACGACCTTGGCCGCGGCCTCGGGCGAGAACGGCACGTACTCCTCGCCGACCTTGATCGCGACCGTGCCCAGGTCACCGGCGCGCGAGGCGTCGGCGTACCCGATGGCACCCTCGGCACCCGTGACGGTGTCGACGACACCCTGCGTGCCCTGGCCCGACTGCCCGCCGGACAGAGGCCAGTCGCCGCTGGCCTCGTGCGGCCACGCGCCGTTCGAGGCGGCCGCGAGGTACTCGGTGAAGTTCTCCGTGGTACCGGACTCGTCGGAGCGGTTCACGGGGATGATCGCGGTCGCGGGGAGCTCGACGCCCTCGTTCTCCGCGGCGATCGCCGGGTCGTTCCAGGTGGTGATCTCGCGGTTGAAGATCTTCGCGAGCGTCTCGGCCGAGAGCTGGAGGTGCTCGGTGTCGACACCGGGCAGGTTGTAGATCACGGCGATGGGGCTGATGTAGAGCGGGACCTCGATCGCCTCGCCGCCGAAGCAGCGGTCGGTCGCGGTCGCGAGCTCGTCCTCCTTGAGGGCAGCGTCGGAACCGGCGAACTGCGTCGCGCCGGACAGGAACTGCTCGCGGCCTCCGCCGGAGCCGACCGCGTCGTAGCTGACGGTCACGCCGGGGGCGATGTCGCCGAAGCCGGCGATCCAGCCGGCCACGGCCTTCTCCTGGGACGAGGCGCCGGCACCGGCGAGCGTGCCCGTGAGGTCCTCGGTCGAGCCGCTCGCTGCGCCATCAGTGGTGGCGTCGCCACCGGAGTCGGTGCTGTTCGAGCCGCACGCTGCCAACGTCAACGCGAGCATGCCGACGGCTGCTGCGGAACCTGCGCGGGTGAATCGGCTGAGCTTCACTCTCTTCTTCCATCCTGTTCAACGCGGGGGCGGCACCAGCGAGCGCCGGTGACAACAACGACGCTAAGCAGGCCGGGTGACGCGCTCCGGTTGTCCGGGTGAACGACAGATGAACAGTGCACAGACTCTTGCGGCCTGTGGATAAACCCCCGCGCCAGGGGCTTCCACGGCCCCTCCCGGGAGCCAGCGGTTGCCTCATCCCGGCAGGTCGGGAACGCTGGCAGGAACAGGTCGTCGAGCAGACCGAGCCGGCACCTGCACGTCGTCGGCCCCTCGCTCACGGGCATCGCACGACCCGCACGGACGAACGTCAGGAGACCTCGCGTGAGCGACGACGGCACGAGCGATCACCCCGGCAGCGGCGCGAGCGAGGACGAGACCGCGCCGCGGTCGACCGACGTACCCGCGTCGTCCTCGACGCCGGACGTCCCCCTCGGGGCGGACGAGACCGCGCCGGCGGGCGACAGCGCCTCCTCCTCCGCTCCCGCCCCGGCGTCGGGCACCGAGGCCGGAGCAGACAACGTCACCGCGGCCGTGGCCGTCGAGGTCCCCGTGCCGCCCGGGCGCATGTACCCCCGCGTCTTCTACCCCGCCGCGGGGCTCATCCTGCTGTTCGTCCTGCTCGCGATGGTCTTCACCGACGGGACGACCGCTGTCCTGAGCACGCTCCAGGCCGACGTCATCGGAGCGTTCGGCTGGTACTACGTGCTGATCGTGGCCGGGTTCGTCATCTTCGCGCTGTGGATGGGCCTGAGCCGCTTCGGCGACATCGTGCTCGGCAAGGACGACGAGACCCCGCTGTTCCGGCTGCCCGTGTGGTTCGCGATGCTGTTCGCGACCGGCATGGGGATCGGGCTCGTGTACTGGGGAGCGGCCGAGCCGCTGACGCACTACGCGTCGCCCAAGCCCGGCGTCACGGGCGACCCGGCGGCCCTCGCGCAGGCCGCGATGGGACAGAGCTACCTCCACTGGGGCGTGCACGCCTGGGCGATCTACGTCGTCGCGGGCCTCGCGCTCGCCTACGCGATCCATCGCAAGGGGCGCCCCGTCTCGATCCGGTGGGCCCTCGAACCCCTGCTCGGCGACCGGGTCAAGGGCCGCCTGGGCGACGTGGTCGACGTCGTCGCGGTGCTGGGCACGGTGTTCGGTGTCGCGACCTCGCTGGGCTTCGGTGTGCTGCAGATCGGGGCCGGGCTCGGTTTCCTGAACGTCGCCGAGCCGGGCCTGGCGCTCCAGATCGGCCTCATCATCGGGATCACAGCCGTCGCGACCCTCTCGGTCGCCTCGGGCCTGGGGCGCGGCATGAAGTGGCTGTCCAACGGCAACATGGTCCTGGCCGGCGTCCTGGCCCTCACGGTGCTCGTCGTGGGCCCCACGCTGTTCCTCCTGCGCGACTACGTGCAGTCCATGGGGTACTACCTCCAGAACGTCATCCGCCTGACGTTCGACACCACGGCCTTCCAGGGCGACGCCGGGCTCGAGTGGCAGTCGTCGTGGACCATCTTCTACTGGGGCTGGTGGATCTCGTGGGCCCCGTTCGTGGGCGTCTTCATCGCGCGCATCTCGCGCGGGCGCACCATCCGCGAGTTCGTCATGGGTACCCTCCTGGTCCCCACGCTCGTGACGTTCCTGTGGTTCTCGATCTTCGGCGGCTCGGCGCTCTACCGGCAGATCTTCGGCGACGGCGGGCTCATAGGCGCCGACGGGAGCGTCGACACCGACACCGTGCTGTTCCAGCTCCTGGGCGACCTGCCGGGCGGCCCGGTCCTCACCGTGCTTGCGATCGTGCTCATCGGGGTGTTCTTCGTGACGTCGGCCGACTCGGGCTCGTTCGTCGTCGGGATGCTGACCTCGGGTGGCGACCCGCACCCCGCGGTCTGGAACCGCATCCTGTGGGCCGTGCTGTCCGGCCTCCTCGCGATGGCCCTCCTGATCTCGGGTGGGCTCACCGCTCTGCAGACGGCTGCGATCCTCATCGCGCTACCGTTCTCGGTCGTCATGATCGGCATGGCCCTGTCGACCGTGATCGCGCTGCGCGAGGAGCACAGCGCGATCCTGCGCGCCGAACGGGCCCAGGCCCGCCTGGTCCTCACCCAGCACGTCACGCGCCGCGTGACCGAGACCATCTCCGAGCAGTGGGACGAGCTCTACGGCAGCGACGTCCCAGGGCCGCCGAGACCCGCCGACGAGCAGCGGACGCCCGAGCGCCGCGGCCCCCTGCGCGGGCGGCCGCGGCGCAGGGCGGACCGTGAGGGGCCGAGCGGCACTGGGTCGAGAGGCACCGAGCCGGGCGGGACGGGCGGTCCCTGAGGTCGGGCGCAACCGTCCCCGGCACTGCCGGGCACAGTCGGCACAGTCGGCACAGTCGGCACTGCCGGGCCCAGTCGGCGCTGTCGGGCCCAGCAGTCCGACCAGCACCTCTGGGCCGCCGGACCCGCAGCGACACCCGCAGCAGGCCGGTCCTACGACTCGCCGTCGGCCACCTTGTAGCCGAGCCCGCGGACCGTGAGCAGGTAGCGCGGGGTCGCGGGGTCCGGCTCGATCTTCGAGCGGATGCGCTTGACGTGCACGTCGAGGGTCTTGGTGTCCCCCACGTAGTCGGCCCCCCACACACGGTCGATGAGCTGCCCGCGCGTCAGGACGCGCCCCGCGTTGCGCAGCAGCAGCTCGAGCAGGTCGAACTCCTTGAGCGGGAACGAGACGAGCTCCCCGTGCACCGAGACGGTGTGCCGCTCGACGTCCATCTTGACCGGACCGACCTCGAGCGCGCCGTCATCCTCGGGCTCGCCCGCGGCGGCCTCCGCGCCGCCCTGGCGCCGCAGCACGGCGCGCACGCGCGCGAGGAGCTCGCGGAACGAGTAGGGCTTGGTCACGTAGTCGTCGGCCCCGAGCTCGAGCCCCACGACCTTGTCGATCTCGGAGTCCTTGGCCGTGAGCATGATGACGGGTACGTTGCCGCGCTGCCGCAGCTCGCGACACACCTCGGTGCCGCTCAGGCCGGGGAGCATGAGGTCGAGCAGCACGAGGTCCGCGCCGCCCGCGTCGTAGGCGGCGAGGGCCTCGGGCCCCGTGGCCGCCTCGACGACGTCGAAGCCCTCACGGGCCAGCTGGTAGGTCAGAGGGTCGCGGTACGACTCCTCGTCCTCGACGACCAGGATGCGCGTCACGCACCCACCTCCTTGGTTCTGGGGGACGTGCCGGGGTAGGGATCGGTCTGTGGGTCGCCCGCCCCGGAGGGGGCGGCGACGTCGGTCGGGGCCTGGCCCTCGGGTCCGGGGGTGCTCTCGGTGCCGTCGGCGCTCCGCGCGCCTCCGGCGCCCTCAGGGCGGCCAGTGCCCTCGGTGCTCTCGGTGCCGGCAGCGCCGGCAGCGCCGGCAGCGCCGGCAGCGCCGGCAGCGCCTTCAGTGCCGTCGGCGCCCGACGACGCAGCCTCCACCGCGGTCGGGTCCGCCGCGGGGATACGCAGGGTGAACGTCGAACCGCGACCGGGCTCGGACCACATGGTCACCTCGCCGCCGTGGTCCGCCGCGATGTGCTTGACGATGCTCAGGCCCAGACCCGTGCCGCCCGTGTCGCGCGAGCGCGCGGGGTCGACCCGGTAGAAGCGCTCGAACACGCGCTGCTGCTCGCCCTCGGAGATCCCGATGCCCTGGTCGACGACCGCGATCTCGACGAGGTCTCCCACGACGCTCACGCCGACCCCGACCCGCGTGTTCTCGCCCGAGTAGGCGACCGCGTTGTCGAGCAGGTTGCGGACCGCGGTCACGAGCAGCGCGTGGTCGCCGTAGACGACCGCGTCGAGGTCTCCGCCGACCGTCAGGACGATGCCCTTGCCCTGGGCGTTGGTGCGCGCCCGGTCGACGGACTCCTCGACCACGCCACGCACGGGCACGGTCGTGACGGCCTGGAGCGCGCCGGCGACCTGGAGGCGCGAGAGCTCGATGATCTCCTGGACCAGCGCGGACAGGCGCGTGGCCTCCTGCTGCATGCGCCCCGTGAAGCGGCGGACCGCGACCGGGTCGTCCGCCGCGTCCTGGACGGTCTCGGCGAGCAGCGCGAGCGCCCCCACCGGCGTCTTGAGCTCGTGCGAGACGTTGACGACGAAGTCGCGGCGGATCGCGTCGATGCGCCGTGCCTCGGTCCGGTCCTCCGCGAGCACGAGGATGTGGTGCGGTCCGACCTGCGCGACCCGGACCTGGAGCATGACCATGCCGCGACCGACGGGGCCGCGCGGGAGCTCGAGCTCCTCGTCGCGGATCACGCCGTCGCGCTGGACCTCGGCGATCATGTCGAGGATCGCGGCGTGCACGACCGCGTCGCCGCGCACCACGCCCAGGGCGTAGGCGGGTGGGCTGGCCCGCACGACCTCGCCCTCGCTGTCGAGGACCACGGCGGCCGAGCGCAGCACCGCGAGCACGCGTACGAGCCCTTCGTCGAGCTCGGGGGCCTCGCCGTCGGGCATGCGGTGCGTGCTGCGCTCGCTGAACCGGAACGCGAGCGTCGCGAACACTCCGACGAGCAGCCCGATGACCCCGGCGACAAGCAGCCCGACGCCCTCCTGGATTCCTTCCACGGCTCCAGCGTACGGTCGGAGACGGCCGCGCCCGACCGTTCCTGGCCGTTCCGGGACGGTTCGGTCACCGCGCGTCCAAGAGTTCACCTGGCGGCGTCCTGTCGTTCACCTGACCGTTCACCTCCCCGTTCACCTGGCCTGACATGGTGGGGGTTGCTGGTCACCATGAAAGGGATGCGATGCGGGAAATCTTCGAGGCCGAGCTCAAGCAGGTCGGTGACGACCTTGCCGAGATGAGTCGCTTGGTCGAGTCTGCCATCAGTCGGGCGGGGACGGCGCTGCTCACTGCAGACCTCCAGCTCGCACAGTCGGTGATCGCGTCCGACCACGCGATCGACGCGCTCGAGCGCGAGCTCGACGAGCGCTGCGTCCTGCTGCTCGCGCAGCAGCAGCCGGTCGCGACCGACCTGCGTGTCGTCGTGAGCGCGCTGCGCATGAGCGCCACGCTCGAGCGCATGGGCGACCTCGCACGTCACGTCGCCCAGGTCGCGCGGGGCCGTTACCCGGCGCACGCGATCCACCCCCTGCTGGAGGGGACGTTCGCGCAGATGCACGACGCCGCGACCCGGGTCGCGCGCCGCACCACGACGCTCCTGACGACGCGCGACCTGACGGTCGCGGCGAACGTCGAGCGCGACGACGACCTGCTCGACCACCTGCACCAGGACACGTTCGCGGCGATCCTGGGCCCGGACTGGACGGGCACCCCGCAGGAGACGGTCGACGTGACTCTCGTGGGCCGGTACTACGAGCGGTTCGGCGACCACGGCGTCTCGATCGCCAAGCGCGTGACGTTCCTCGTCACAGGCGATTTCGCGGACGACCGCGGGCAGGCCGCGCGGGCCTAGCGGTCCCCCGGGTCCCTCCCGCTGCCGACCGCGTGCTCGGCAGGAAGGGGTCGGCGACGCCTCTCCCGGCGCCGAGCACCAGGACGCACGTCTCCCCCGCTCCATGAATGCCCGACGGCGCCGCTCCCCTCGCGAGGGGAGCGGCGCCGTCGGGCGTTCGCGTCAGTGCGTCGAGGTCAGCGACCCTGGTTCGCGACCGCGGCCACCGCGGCTGCCGCGGCGTCCGGGTCCAGGTACGTGCCACCCTTGACGATCGGCTTGAAGTTCTCGTCGAGCTCGTAGACGACCGGGATGCCCGTGGGGATGTTCAGGCCCGCGATGTCCTCGTCCGAGATGTCGTCGAGGTACTTCTCGATCGCGCGGATCGAGTTGCCGTGAGCGGCGACCAGGACGGTCTTGCCGGCCTTGAGGTCGGGGATGATGTCCGACTCCCAGTAGGGCATCTCACGCTCGAGGACGTCCTTGAGGCACTCGGTGAGGACCTCGGGCTCGCCCGCGTAGCGCGGGTCGGCGTCCTGCGAGAACTCCGAGCCCTTCTCGATCGCGGGCGGCGGCACGTCGTAGGAACGACGCCACAGCATGAACTGCTCCTCGCCGAACTCCTCGAGCGTCTGCTTCTTGTCCTTGCCCTGGAGCGCACCGTAGTGGCGCTCGTTGAGGCGCCACGAGCGCTTCACGGGGATCCAGTGACGGTCGGCGGCGTCCAGGGCGAGGTTCGCCGTGGTGATCGCGCGACGCAGGAGCGAGGTGTGGACGACGTCGGGCAGGATGCCGGCCTCCTTGAGGAGCTCGCCTCCGCGCTTCGCCTCCTCGACGCCCTTCTCCGAGAGTGCGACGTCCACCCAGCCGGTGAACAGGTTCTTGGCATTCCATTCGCTCTCGCCGTGGCGGAGCAGCACGAGGGTGTAGGTCATGGTGACCATCATCCCGTACCGCAGCGGCCGTGGCAGCGCTGTCCCGGGAAATGGTCACCGAACATCTACGGAACGGGAATCACCTGCTCGGGAATGGTGACGCGCGCCACGCGTTGCACTCGGTATGCCGATCACCGGAGAGTACGCACCGAGCCCCAACGACCGCGCGCGCAAGCAGACCGAGCTCTACGAGAGCTCGGGCGGGACCCAGGGCACGACCATGAACGGGATGCCCGTCGTCATCCTGTGGACCCTGGGTGCGAGGAGCGGGAAGATCCGCAAGACCCCGCTCATGCGCGTCGAGCACGACGGCGACTACGCCGTCGTGGCCTCGCTCGGAGGAGCGCCCCAGCACCCCGTCTGGTACCACAACGTCGTGGCGGACCCGCACGTCGAGCTCCAGGACGGCCCCGAGCGCCACGACTACACCGCGCGCGAGGTCACGGGCGAAGAGAAGGCCCTGTGGTGGAAGCGCGCGGTCGAGGCGTACCCGCCGTACGCGGACTACCAGGAGCGCACCGACCGGGAGATCCCTGTCTTCGTGCTCGAACGCCGGGGCTGAGCGGAGCGGTCGTCGGGGGCGCCCGGCCCGAGCAGGGCGCCCCAACTGGAGCGGCCCGGCGACGGGAGCGGCCCGGCGACGGGAGAGGCCCGGCGACGGGAGAGGAAGGCCGGGGCATCGTCACCGCCGACCGGCCCCCCGTCAGCGTGGTCGCGCGGCCCGCACCTCGGCGGCCTGCGCGTACACCGACAGCATGGCCTCGGCGGTCGCGTCCCAGCCGTAGCGCTCGCTCACGCGCCGGGCGCCGGTCGCGAGCTCGGCACGTCGCGCGTCGTCGGCCATCAGGTCGCTCAGCGTGCGCGACCACGTCCACGGGTTGTGGTCGGGGACCAGGATCCCCGACACGCCGTCCTCGACGACCGTCCGCAGCCCGCCCACGGCCGCGGCGACCACGGGCGTGCCCGACGCCTGCGCCTCGGCCGCGACCAGCCCGAACGACTCGTTGTGCGAGGGCACCGCGACGACGTCCGCCGCCCGGTAGTAGCGCACGAGCTCCTCGCGCGGCACGGGCGGGCGCACGATCACGTGGTCGGCGACCCCCATCTGGAAGGCCAGCGCCTCGAGCTCGCGCACGGCTGTCAGGCGACCGCTCGCGCCGCCCAGGACCACGAGGGTCGGTAGCGGTTCGTCGTGGTCCGCGAGGACGCCGAGCGCACGGACCAGGACGTCGGGCGCCTTGAGCGGCTGGACGCGACCCGCGAAGAGCACGAGCCGACCGGTCGTCGGGAGCCCCAGGGCTGCCCGCAGCGCCTCCTTGGTCTCCCCCGGAGCGGGGGGCGAGAACAGGTCCAGGTCCACGCCCGGCGGCACGACGTGGACCTTCGCGGGGTCGGCCCCGTACTGGTCGACCAGGTCCTTGAACTCCTCGGGCGTGCTCGCCACGAGCGCGTCCGCCTCCGCGACGACCTGCTCCTCGCCGATGATCCGGCCGAGCGGCTCGGGGGCGTCGCCCGGCGCGAGCGCGGCGTTCTTCACGCGCGCCATGGTGTGCATCGAGTTCACGAGCGGTACGTCCCAGCGGTCCGCAGCGAGCCAGCCCGCCTGCCCCGAGAGCCAGTAGTGCGTGTGCACCACGTCGTACCAGCCGGCGTCCCGCCGCGCCTCGGCCCGCAGGACCCCAGCCGTGAAGGCGCAGAGCTGCCCCGGCAGATCGTTCTTGTCGAGCCCCTCGAACGGACCGGCCACGACGTGGCGCACCAGGACGCCGTCCTCGGCCTCGACCACGGGAGGCTGGGCCGACGACGTCGCGCGCGTGAAGATCTCGACCTTCGCCCCGCGCCGCGCGAGCGCCCGCGACAGCTCGGTGATGTACACGTTCATGCCACCCGCGTCGCCCGTGCCGGGCTGGTCGAGCGGCGACGTGTGCACCGAGAGCATCGCGATGCGCGGCGAGTCCTTCACGGCGCTCAGGCCTCCACGACGCAGGCGGGGACGGGGATCGCGAGCTCGTCGACGAGCGTGCCCGCGCCGTCCGCCCGGTCGATCCGCAGGACCGTGAGGTTGGACGAGTTCTGGTTCGCCACGACCACCAGGTCGGCCTCGGGCGTACCGTCGCCCGCGGGAGCCAGCACCGCGAAGTGCCGCGGCCACGCCCCGCCCAGCGGGGTGTCGGCGAGGTGCTCGAGGACGGGACCTGCGCCGTCGGGCCCCAGGGCGTCGCGCGAGACCGCGAACGTCGAGAGCACGTCCGCCCCGCGGATCGCGACGAAGAGGCGCGAGCCGTCCGCGCTCAGCGCGACGTGCGACGGGTAGCTGCGACCACCCTCGGGCAGCGGGGCCGCGGTCGCGGGGACCGAGCCGGCGACCTCGAACGAGCCGTCCACGCCCGGGGCCAGGACGTACACACGCGAGTCGAGCTCGGTCGCGACGAACAGGGCAGCAGGAGCGCCGTCGACACCGGCAGCGCCGGGCAGGACCGCGAAGTGGCGCGGGCCCGCACCGCCGGGGAACGTGGCGACGACGCGCGCGGGCATGCCGCCCTCCACCTGGGCGCGCAGGTCGCCGACCGTGCGCGGGTAGGCGCGCAGCTCGTCCGTCCCCAGGTCCACCACGACCGGGTCCCCCGCGACGGCCCCGACGAAGTGGGCGTGCGGCCCCTCCTGGCGGTCGGCGTCGGGTCCCGTGCCCTGGTGCCCGAGCCGCAGCGCCTCGGTCGGAGCACCGTCGGCGTCGAGCGGCAGCACCGCGAACGTGCCGTCACCGTAGTTGGTGACCCACAGGGCTCCGTCGACCGCCACGACGTGGCACGGGTAGGAGCCGCCGCTGGGCACGCTGCCCAACGGGTCGAGCCCGCCGTCCGCCGTGAGGGCGAACCCGCTCACGGCACCGTGCTCGGTCTCCGTGACCGCGTACAGCCGGGTACCGGCCGGGTCGAGCGCGAGGAACGACGGCGACGGCGTGACCGCGACCAGGGCAGGCTCGCCCAGCTCACCCGTCGCGGCGTCGACCTCGAGACGCCAGATCCCCTCGCCGCTCCCCGCGTCCGCCCCGTCCGGGTACGTACCGAGCCACAGGGTCCGAGAGGTCGCGGCGGCCACGGGCGCCGACGAGGTAGAGGTCATGCACAGAGCCTAGTAGCACCCGGACATGCGTCAGGGGCGCCCTGACCAGGCCTCCGCACTGCGGAGAACCGGTCAGGACGCCCCTGAGCGAAGACGTCGGCGAATTCAGTTCGCCGCGTCGAATGCCTGCTGGATGTCGGCCGAGATACGACCGCGCTCGCTCACCGTGTAGCCGTTGTTCCGGGCCCATTCACGGATCTCCGTCGCACGCGACGGGCCGGCAGCAGAGGAACGTGCCTTCTTGGCGGCCGGACGAGCAGCGCCACGCGTGACCTTGCGAGCGTGACCGACCCACTTCGAGAATGCTTCACGCAATTCCTCGGCGTGCGCCGAGCTGAGGTCGATCTCGTAGGAGACGCCGTCGAGGGCGAACGTCACGGACTCGTCGGCAGACCCACCGTCGACGTCGTCGACGAGAATTACCTGAACCTTCTGTGCCACTGTGCTACCTCGCGTCTTCGAGAATTGATGCTGGTATCTCGAAGTGTGCCATTCTCATGGAATCACGTCAAAGCGAAAGCAGCGTGTCCGGCTAGCGAGAAGTCGTCGACGATTCCTGTGCGGCCCGTTCCTGACGCTCTGCCGCATCCGCCTGGGCGTCGAGCTCGGCCATGGCGAGGCGTTCCGTGCGGTCCGAACGGATGATGGCGCGCATCGCGAAAAAGAAGAGGATACCGACCCCGACCGACGGGATCAGCGCATAGACGGCCGGCCAGAAATCAGTCATGCCCGTCAGTCTACGACCGACCGGCGGGTGCCGGGTACGTCGCCCGCGACGCACCCGGCACCCACGGAGCCGGCGGGAGGCTACTGAGCCGGCTTGACCAGCGGGAAGAGGATCGTCTCGCGGATACCGTGGCCGGTCAGCGCCATCAGCAGGCGGTCCAGCCCCATGCCCATGCCACCCGACGGGGGCATCGCG
>NZ_MAQA01000045.1 GCF_001692445.1 Oerskovia enterophila
TCCCCCACCACCGCCACCTCCTCCGCCCGCCTCGGCGCCCACGCGAGGTGCGCCGAGGCGGGCGGAGGAGGTGGCGGTGGTGGGGGAGCCGGGGTCGCGGGTCCCGACGTCGGGGGACCGGGCTGCTGCTGGCCGGCAGGTCCGCCGGCGCTGCCCGGGCCGTTCTGACCGTTCGCGGCGCCCGGTCCGCCTCGACCGCCCGGGATGAAGATCGTGTCGCACAGCTTGCGGTACGTCGCGTCGGGCTTGGCGACCCAGTTGATGCGGCTCATCGCCTGGTCCTGCCCCGCGGACTCGAGGATGAACTGCCCGTACCCGAGCACGCGACCCACGATCGAGCGGCTGTAGCTCATGTCGGTGACCTTGCCGAGGGGCATCATCGCGACCTTGTGCGTCACGAGCCCGAACATCAGCAGCATGCGCTTGTCGGTCGCGACGAACCACTCGTTGCGCCAGTCCAGGACCTTCCACAGCAGCCGCACCGCGACCGCGAGCCAGACCCACCAGAGCATGAGGGCCCCGTCGCCCACGGTCGGCCCGGAGGCGCTCACGAGCCACGCGACGACGAGGAACGCGGCGAAGGTCGTGGCGACCGGCTCGGCGAGCTTGCCCCAGTGGGCCCGTGTGGCGAGCACGACGCGTTCGCCGGGAAGGATGTAGCGGCGCAGGTGACGCGCGCTCAGACGCGGAGGGCGCCCGGGCGCCTCCACCTCCAGCTGCTCGCGCGCCATGGCGTCGACTACTCGATGAGGGACTGGACGAACTGTCCGAAGCTCGCGAACGCGCCCATGATGACGTCCCAGATCGCCTGGACGATGTCGGCGGCGCGGTCGGGGCTCTTGATGACCGCGTAGAGCAGGAAGACGATGACGACCCACATCAGGATGGTCTTGGCCTTGCCGGGCATCGTGTGGTCCTCACGTGGTCGTCGATCGGGGCGGTGGTGCTCTGCTCGACATGGTGACCAGAGCAGACCGGGCGCCGTCGGAGGCGCGCCGACGACGAGTCTAGCGTTTCGCCCGAATCGGTCGTGGGTCCCGTGTCCGGACAAGGTCGCACAGAGGGTGCGGAGCGCCGGACGAGGCTGCTCAGTGGGCGCGGAGCGCCGGACATGGCGGCACAGAGGGCGCGGAGCGCCGGACATGGCGGCACAGAGGGCGCGGAGCGCCGGACATGGCGGCACAGAGGGCGCGGAGCGCCGGACATGGCGGCACAGAGGGCGCGGAGCGCCGGACATGGCGGCACAGAGGGCGCGGAGCGCCGGACATGGCGGCACAGAGGGCGCGGAGCGCCGGACATGGCGGCACAGAGGGCGCGGAGCGCCGGACATGGCGGCACAGAGGGCGCGGAGCGCCGGACAGGCCCGATCAGCCAGGCTCAGCGGCCGGTGCGAGCGTGGCGGCCAGAACCAGCCATCCCTCGTCTGCGCGCACCCAGAGCCGCGTGTAGACCAACCGCGCGGAGACTGCGGTGCCGCCCTGGATCGCCGCCACGGCGGCGACCAGCCTGGTCACTCCGCTCGCGACGTCCTCCTGGACGTCCAGCGACTCCTCCTCCAGGCGGGTGATCTGCAGGAACCCCGAGCGGTAGCTCTCCAGGTCGTCCTCCTTGGAGAAGACGGACCCGTCCGGGCCGGCGCCGACGCACCGAGGGTGCAGCAGCGCCTCCAGCGCGTCGACGTCGCCGGCGCGCTGGGCGGCTTGGAGCGCGTGCTCGGCAGCGAGAAGACTCATCGCCCGAGTCTACGCACCGGGACCTGCCCCGGGGGCGGGAACTGAGGGGGGCGGCGAGGACCGGCAGGAACGCCAGTCAGGAACGCCGAGGGGCGGGCGCCTCGCGGCGCCCGCCCCTCGGTCAGGGTCGATGGACGGTCACTCGCCAGCGCGGCGGAGGACCTCGGTCAGGCGGTTGGCCGCGGCGACGACGGAGCCCGAGTGCAGACGGCCCGGCTGGCGCGTCAGGCGCTCGACCGGTCCCGAGATCGAGACCGCGGCGACGATCCGCCCCGACGGTCCACGCACGGGCGCCGACACCGAGGCGACCCCGAGCTCGCGCTCCGAGACGGACTGTGCCCAGCCGCGCCGTCGGACCCCCGAGAGGATCGTGGCCGTGAAGACGGCCTCGCGCAGGCCGCGGTGCAGGCGGTCCGGCTCCTCCCAGGCGAGCAGCACCTGGGCGGCCGAGCCCGCGCCCATCGTGAGGGTCGCCCCCACGGGGATAGAGTCACGGAGTCCGACCGGGCGTTCTGCCGCGGCGACGCAGATGCGATGGTCGCCCTGGCGGCGGTAGAGCTGGGCGCTCTCGCCCGTGTGGTCGCGCAGCGCCGTGAGAACCGGGTTGGCGGCGGCGAGCAGGCGGTCCTCGCCTGCTGCGGTCGCGAGCTCGTTCAGGCGCGGTCCGAGGACGAAACGGCCCTGCATGTCGCGAGCCACCATGCGGTGGTGCTCGAGCGCGACAGCGAGGCGATGAGCCGTCGGACGGGCGAGTCCGGTGGCGGTGACGAGCTGGGCCAAAGTGGCTGGTCCGGACTCCAGAGCGCCCAGAACGGACGCCGCCTTGTCCAGCACGCCGACTCCGCTAGAATTGTCCATAGGTCGATATTGACGTCTCGCACAGTGAGATGCAAGTTAGCGGGTGTCGGTGTCGCCGAAGGACCGGGAAGATCACCCGGACCACGACCGAGTTGTACCCCCCGATCGTCGCCCACGGCCCCCGCGTGAGCGACCACCGCAGGACACAGGTAGGAGAAACCAACATGGCCGGCACGCTGGCGGAGAAGGTCTGGGACGCGCACCTGGTGCGACGTGGCACCGACGGGTCGCCCGACCTCCTCTACATCGATCTGCACCTCATCCACGAGGTCACCAGTCCGCAGGCCTTCGAGGGCCTGCGTCTCGCCGGCCGGCAGGTGCGCCGCACCGACCTGACGATCGCGACCGAGGACCACAACACCCCCACGCTCGACATCGACCTGCCGATCGCGGACCTCACGAGCCGCACCCAGATCGACACGCTGCGCAACAACGCCAAGGAGTTCGGCGTGCGCATCCACTCGCTCGGTGACGCGGACCAGGGCATCGTGCACCAGGTCGGTCCTCAGCTCGGGCTCACCATGCCCGGCCTGACGGTCGTGTGCGGCGACTCGCACACCTCGACCCACGGTGCGTTCGGGGCCCTCGCGTTCGGCATCGGGACCTCGGAGGTCGAGCACGTGCTCGCGACCCAGACCCTGCCGCTCGCGCCCTTCAAGACCATGGCGATCACGGTCAACGGCGAGCTGCCCCCGGGTGCGACGAGCAAGGACATCATCCTCGCGATCATCGCGAAGATCGGCACGGGTGGCGGCCAGGGCTACGTCCTGGAGTACCGCGGCGAGGCCATCCGCAAGCTGACCATGGAAGCCCGCATGACGGTCTGCAACATGTCGATCGAGGCGGGCGCGCGCGCCGGCATGATCGCACCGGACGAGACCACGTTCGAGTACCTCAAGGGCCGTCCGCACGCGCCCGAGGGCGCCGACTGGGACGCCGCGGTCGAGTACTGGAAGACGCTCAAGACCGACGACGACGCCACGTTCGACGAGGAGGTCGTGCTCGAGGCGGCCGACCTCGAGCCGTTCATCACCTGGGGCACCAACCCCGGTCAGGGCCTGCCCCTGTCCGCGAACGTCCCGGTCCCCGCGGAGATCGCCGACGAGAACGAGCGCGTCGCCGCCGAGCGCGCGATCGAGTACATGGGCCTGACCCCGGGTGCTCCGCTGCGCGACATCGCGATCGACACGGTCTTCATCGGCTCGTGCACCAACGGCCGCATCGAGGACCTGCGCTCGGTCGCCAAGGTCGTCCAGGGCAAGAAGAAGGCCGACTCGCTGCGCGTGCTCGTCGTGCCCGCCTCGGCCCGTGTCCGCCTCCAGGCCGAGGCCGAGGGGCTCGACCAGATCTTCCTCGACTTCGGTGCCGAGTGGCGCAACGCCGGCTGTTCCATGTGCCTGGGCATGAACCCCGACCAGCTCGCCCCCGGCGAGCGCTCGGCCTCCACGTCCAACCGCAACTTCGAGGGTCGCCAGGGCAAGGGCGGACGCACCCACCTGGTCTCGCCGCTCGTCGCGGCCGCGACGGCCATCCGCGGGACCCTGTCCTCGCTGGCCGACCTGGACCTGCCGGCCGACGTCGACATCACGTCGTTCGACGGCACGCCGCTCGCGCCGCTCGACCCGCGCGTCCCGCTGCAGGTCTGACACCGGACGCGGCGCCGCCCAACCGGTGGCGCCGCACCGGCAGGCCCCCTGACGACCGACTCATCGAGGAAGCAGAAGCATCATGGAGAAGTTCACCACCCACACCGGTGTCGGTGTCCCGCTGCGCCGCAGCAACGTCGACACGGACCAGATCATCCCCGCCGTCTACCTCAAGCGCGTGACGCGCACGGGCTTCGAGGACGCGCTGTTCGCGGCGTGGCGCGGGGACCCCGCATTCATCCTGAACCAGCCCGCGTACACGTCCGGCTCCGTGCTGGTCGCGGGCCCGGACTTCGGCACCGGCTCGTCGCGCGAGCATGCCGTGTGGGCCCTCAAGGACTACGGCTTCAAGGTCGTCCTGGCCTCTCGCTTCGCGGACATCTTCCGCGGCAACTCGGGCAAGCAGGGCCTCGTCGCGGGCATCGTCGCGCAGGAGGACATCGAGCTGCTGTGGAAGGTCCTCGAGACCAAGCCCGGCACCGAGGTCACGGTCGACCTGGTCGAGCGCACCGCGACGGCAGACGACGTCGTGGTCCGTTTCCAGATCGACGACTACACGCGCTGGCGCCTCATGGAGGGGCTCGACGACATCGGTCTGACCCTCCAGCACGAGGCCGACATCACGGCGTTCGAGCAGACGCGCGCGTCGTGGCGCCCCAAGACGCTGCCGGCGAAGCACCTGCCGACGGTCGACATCGAGGCGGCTCGTCCGTCCGCGTGACCTGACGGTCGCGAACGGTTCGCACGGCCCGACGGCGCCGCTCCCCTGGGTGGGGAGCGGCGCCGTCGGCGTGCGGGGAGTGTGTGCCGCTGCGCGTCGTGTCGCCGAGGGTGACGTGCGCGCCGGTCGAGGGTGACCTGTGGGTGCGACGAGGGCGACGCGCGAGCCCGCCGAGGCTGACACCTACGGGAGCGGCGGTCCCTGGCGGATCCTCGCGAGCTGCAACTCGGCGGTGACCTTGGACGGGTCCCAGCCGGCCTCGATCCACCAGGTCGCGCCCGCCGCCTCGAGCGCCCGCGCGTCCTGCGCTGCGGCGTCGAGGTCGGTCACGAAGTCTCGCTGGACCACGAGCTCGAACGGACCGGCCGACGGGTCGCGGTGCTCGGCGACCCAGGTCGCGACCTCGCGCGTCTCGTCGGGTGTGAGGGAGTCCATGCCGCGGTCGCCCCGGAGCTGGACCGTCACGCCGTCCCAACGGACCGCGCGGCTCATCGACTTCTCGCTCGGGAACACCCCCACAGGCCACACGGGGATGCGCCCGTTGACGGGCTGCGGTGAGATCGTCATCTCGCCCGTCGAGATGTGCTTCCCGTCGAACGAGAACGCCTCGCCCGACCAGGAACGCTCGAGGAAGGCCAGGACGTCGTCGAGCAGCTCGGCGCGTTCGCGCAGCGACGTGAACTGGCCGGGGACGGCGCTGAAGCCCGCGTCGTCGAGCACCCCGACCCCGGCGGGCAGCACGAGCCGCCCGCCCGAGAGGTGGTCGACCGTCAGGGCCTGGCGCGCGAGCTCCCACGGGCGCCGACGCGGCAGCGCGAACACGAGCGCCCCCAGTGTCACGCGCTCGGTCTGGACGGCTGCCGCGGCGAGGATGCCCCACGGGTCGTAGCCCTCCATGCCGGGCAGGCTGATGCCGTCCCACGTGAAGTAGCCGTCCCAGCCGTGCTCCTCGGCCTCGCTGGCCATGGAGACCAGCTCTGATGCGGAACCGAAGCTCCCGACGAACCCGAACTTCAAGCCCATGACGTCCTCCTGCGACTCGTTGGCGGTCCTCCCACGGTAGGACCGGCCACCCACACGCGTCGCGGGCGGGACAACGAAGGCCTGCTCGTCCGCGAAGTCGCGGGCGAGCAGGCCTTCGGACGTGGTCAGAGGATCAGTGGTGCGCCTTCTTGCGGGGTATGAAGTGCACGACCGTGACGACGACCGCACCCACGATGGTGCCGACGATCGCCGAGCCCAGGGTGTCGACGAGCCACGTGAGCACACCGCCGACGACCGGGACGCCGTGCACACCCGACTCGAGGAAGTGCAGCAGGTCGTACGGGCCGTGCCAGCCGAGGTCGTACGTGCCCTGCAGCAGGATGTGCCCACCGACCCACAGCATCGCCACCACGCCGACAGTCGAGATGACTGCCATGACGCGCGGCATCGCGGTCACGAGGCCGCGGCCGAACGACTGGACCCACCCCGTGCGCTGCCGGGCGAGGTGCAGGCCGATGTCGTCCATCTTCACGATCAGGCCGACGATCCCGTAGACGAGGACCGTGATGAGCAGCGCGACGACCACGAGGATGATCGCGCGCGACCAGAACGCCTCGTCGGCGACCTCGTTGAGCGCGATGACCATGATCTCCGCGCTGAGGATGAAGTCGGTGCGCACCGCGCTCGACACGACCCGGTCCTCGTCGACGGCCTTCTTCGCGGCCGCGTCGTCGATCGCCTTCGTGTGCTTGCCCGAGATCATCTCCCAGAGCTTCTCGGCTCCCTCGTACGCGAGGTACGTCCCGCCGACCATGAGCAACGGGGTCAGGAGCCACGGCAGGAACTGGCTGAGCAGCAGCGCCGCCGGGAGGATGAACAGGAGCTTGTTGCGCAGCGAGCCCAGGGCGATGCGCTTGACGACCGGGATCTCGCGCTTCGCGGCCAGACCCTCGACGTAGCGGGGCGTGACCGCGGTGTCGTCGATCACGACGCCGGTGGCCTTGACGCTCGCGCGCCCCGCGGCGGCACCGATGTCGTCGATGGACGCTGCTGCCAGCTTGGCGAATGCTGCGATGTCGTCCAGCAGTGCTACGAGTCCGACGGACATGAGGTCTCCACGAGGCCCGTGTCGCCGCCCACGAGCCCTTGAGGTCGGGATCCGACGCGGCTGTAGCGCATCGTAACGACTCGGGCGGTGCGCCGTCGCGGGGCGTCCGCGAGAGAGCCCGCCGGCATCGTCGACAGTGACCCGGCCCCGTGCCCTGGTGACGTGTGACGCGATCGGTCGCACCGCCGTCGGGCAGACGATCTAGGCTGGTCCACATGGCTAACCACTACGACGTCGTCGTCCTCGGCGCGGGCCCCGGCGGCTACGTCGCCGCCATCCGCGCGGCCCAGCTCGGCCAGTCCGTCGCGATCATCGAGGAGAAGTACTGGGGCGGTGTGTGCCTCAACGTCGGGTGCATCCCCTCCAAGGCGCTCCTGCGCAACGCGGAGCTCGCCCACCTGTTCACGCACCAGGCCGACTTCTTCGGCATGACGGGTGACGTGTCGTTCGACTTCGGCAAGGCGTTCGACCGCAGCCGCGACGTCGCCGACGGTCGCGTCAAGGGCGTGCACTTCCTCATGAAGAAGAACAAGATCACCGAGTACGACGGGCGCGGCACGTTCCGCGACGCGAACACGATCGACGTCGCGCTGTCCTCGGGCCAGACCGAGACCGTGACGTTCGCGAACGTGATCATCGCGACAGGCTCGAAGGTCCGCCTGCTGCCGGGCGTCGAGCTGAGCGAGAACGTCGTCACGTACGAGAAGCAGATCCTGACGCGCGAGCTGCCGCGCTCGATCGCGATCGTCGGGGCCGGCGCGATCGGCATGGAGTTCGCGTACGTGCTGAAGAACTACGGCGTCGACGTGACGATCATCGAGTTCCTCGACCGTGCGCTGCCGAACGAGGACATCGAGGTCTCCAAGGAGATCGCCAAGCAGTACAAGAAGCTCGGCGTGAACATCCTGACGTCGACCGCTGTGCAGACCGTGGTGGATGGTGGTTCGTCGGTGACCGTCTCCTACAAGGGCGTCAAGGACGACAAGCCCGGCTCGATCGAGGTCGACAAGGTCCTCATGGCCGTCGGCTTCGCGCCCAACGTCGAGGGCTTCGGCCTCGAGAACACGGGCGTCGCGCTGACCGACCGCGGCGCGATCGCGATCGACGACGTCATGCGCACCAACGTGCCCCACATCTACGCGATCGGTGACGTCACCGCGAAGCTCATGCTCGCGCACGTCGCCGAGGCGCAGGGAGTCGTCGCGTCCGAGACCATCGGCGGCGCCGAGACCATGACGCTCGGCGACTACCGCATGATGCCGCGCGCGACGTTCTGCCAGCCGCAGATCGCCAGCTTCGGCCTCACCGAGCAGCAGGCCCGCGACGAGGGCTACGACGTCAAGATCTCCAAGTTCCCCTTCACGGCCAACGGCAAGGCGCACGGCCTGGGTGAGCCCACGGGCTTCGTCAAGCTCGTCGCCGACGCCCGCTACGGCGAGCTCCTCGGTGGCCACCTGATCGGCCCCGACGCGTCCGAGCTGCTGCCCGAGCTCACGCTCGCGCAGAAGTGGGACCTCACGGCGTCCGAGCTGGGGCGCAACGTGCACACGCACCCGACGTTGTCGGAGGCCGTGCAGGAGGCTATTCATGGACTCGCGGGGCACATGATCAACTTCTGATACTTGTGACAGGACGGATAGGTTCGACCGTCCTGCTGAGAGGCCTTGACCTGCGGAGTCACCGCAGGTCAAGGCCTCTCTCTGTGCCTTGATCGGGGTGGACAGCCAGGGTCGGCCGAGGACAGGAATGTTCATTCTGGGGGGCACACAGGGGTGGGGGCACGACGGCGAGGATCGTCGTTTCGTGCCCCATCTCGTCCGGGGCCGAACGAAGGGCTCGGGGGAGGGGCACAAATGGTCAAGGCGACGACGGCCCAGCGGACGACGGCGGGGCGCCGCGAAGCGTGGGGTCGGCTGCGCAAGCCCGCCACGGTGATGATGTATCGCGGTCGGGTGACCAATTACCTGCGCGAACCTCTCGGTGACACCCTGGTGCGCGAGATCGACACCGCCGTGGTCCGGGACCTGACGCGAGACCTCGTCGCGATCCCTTCGCGCCTGTGGCCCGGCGCGGCCCACAACGGCATCGCGGGCGACGCGATCGACGTGCTCAAGATGATTCTGCGCGCAGCGGTGCGCGACGGCGTGCTCGCCACCATGCCCGACGTCGCCACGCCGCAGCGCAAGTCCGTGCGCCACGACCAGGACCACGCGCCCGAGGACGACGTCGCTGCGCCCCCTAGGTGTTCTGGCTCATGAGGTTGGTGACGCTGGTTGGGAGTCGTGATGCTGGGGGACGGTTCCCGATGGCGGTGTGGTCGCGATGGTAGTTGTAGTGGATGTTCCAGGTCTTGAGGGCTTCGGCTCGTTGGGCCTTGGAGGTCCACAGGCGTGAGTAGAGGAACTCTTCGGCCAGGATGCGGTTGTAGCGTTCGATCTTGCCGTTGTGGCGGGGGTGTAGGGCCGGATGTGTTGGTGGCGTGAGGCGGTCGCGGTGATGGCCCGGTTGAACGAGCTGGCTTTGTAGTTGGCACCGTTGTCGGTGATCACGCGCACGACCCTGGCGATGCCGTGCGCGGCGAAGAACGCCCGGGCGCGGGCCCAGACCCCGATCGTTGTGGTGGCCTTCTCGTCGGGCAGGTGTTCGGTGTAGGCCAGACGGGAGTACCCATCGATCGCGCAGTGCAGGTAGACGTAGCCGGTTCGTGTGCCACGGGTCTTGGTGCGGGCTGCGGCCTTCGCGCCGGGTGATCCGCGACCGTGGGCGCGCCAACCGCCGCCGTCGGGGATGCGTCTGACCCCCTTCACATCGTGCCCGGAACGTCTCGTCTCATCACCGGGACGTGCTCCGCGCGGACCGGGTGGCTCACGTCAGCGAGAAGACCACACGCTACACCGTCGCAAGGCTCAGGATCGCGCCGGGCTGCTTGCCCCATGCATCGAGCAGTTGCAGGCAGCCCGAGCCTCCACTGAACCCGGGCACGACAGACGGCTCGTGGAACATCTCACCTCTGAGCGTGTCTGCGTGGTCGGTGGTGATGGTTAAGCTGCACCACGTGATCACCGGAGAACTGAAGAGCAGGATCGACCGCGTCTGGGACGCCTTTTGGTCGGGGGGCATCAGCAACCCCCTGCAGGTGATCGAACAGATCACCTACCTGCTGTTCCTGCGCCGCCTGGACGATCTCGAGACGCGCGAGGAGTCCAAGGCGGAGTTCACCGGGATTCCCGTGGCGACTCGGCTGTTCTCGCCCGCCCAGCAGCACCTGCGCTGGTCGCGGTTGCGCAACAAGGATGCCGAGTCGATGTTCGACATCGTCGACAAGCAGGTCTTCCCGTACCTGCGCGAGCTCGGCTCGACCGTAGGCGGGGATGGTTCCGCGTACGCGGAGCACATGAAGGACGCCCGCTTCGCGATCCCGACGCCGGCCCTGCTGTCGAAGGTGGTCGACATGCTCGACCACATCCCGATGGACAACCGCGACACCAACGGCGACCTGTACGAGTACCTGCTCGGCAAGATCGCCTCGGCAGGTGTCAACGGCCAGTTCCGCACGCCGCGGCACATCATCAACCTGATGGTCGCGATGATGGCGCCCCGGCCCGACGACGAGATCTGCGACCCCGCGTGCGGCACGGCGGGATTTCTCGTCTCGGCGTCGGAGTACGTCCGCGAGCACCACGCCACCGCGCTCATGAACAAGGCCCAGCGCGAGCACTACCACCGCAGCATGTTCCACGGCTACGACTTCGACTCGACCATGCTGCGCATCGGCAGCATGAACATGCTCATGCACGGTATCGACGCGCCCGACATCCGCTACCGCGACTCGCTCGCCGAGTCGGCGTCGGGGGAGGAGGGTAGGTACTCCTTGATCCTCGCCAACCCGCCGTTCGCGGGCTCGCTCGACTACGAGCAGACGTCGAAGGACCTGCTCGCCACGGTCAAGACCAAGAAGACCGAACTCCTCTTCCTCGCGCTGTTCCTAAAGCTCCTCAAGACCGGCGGCCGCGCCGCCGTCATCGTGCCCGACGGCGTCCTGTTCGGGTCGACAACGGCGCACAGGGCGCTCCGAAAGGCCCTGGTCGAGGACCAGAAGCTCGACGCCGTCGTCAAGCTCCCCTCGGGCGTCTTCAAGCCCTACGCAGGGGTTTCGACGGCGATCCTCTTCTTTACCAAGACGGAATCCGGTGGCACCGACGACGTCTGGTTCTACGACGTCCAAGCAGACGGCTTCTCGCTCGACGACAAGCGCAACCCCACGTCGGAGAACGACCTCCCTGACGTGCTCGCCCGCTGGTCGCAGCGCACGACGACGGAGCGCGACCGAGCCCGCACCGACAAGTCGTTCCTCGTCCCCAAGGCCGACATCGTCGCGCAGGGCTACGACCTGTCAATCAACCGGTATAAGGAGATCGTCCACGAGGAAATCGAGCACCGCGCCCCGCTCGATGTCCTCGCGGACATCGAAGCGCTCGACGCCGAGATCGCAGCGGGCGTGGCCAACCTGAAGGCGATGCTCGCGTGAACGACGTCCCGCTTGGAGAGCTCATCAGACCGGCCAATGTCGAGCGTGCCGTGGATCGGACTTTCCCGATTCTCTCAATGACCATGCGCGACGGACTGGTAGATCAGAAATCCCGCTTTAAGAAGCAGATTGCCAGCGCCGACCTCTCGACGTACAAAGTAATTCGTCACGGCCAACTCGTCGTCGGTTTCCCTATCGATGAGGGTGTGCTCGATTTTCAGTTGATCTATCCGGCGGGCATCGTCAGCCCCGCCTACGGCGTGTGGGACCTTGTCGATGACTCGCGTGTCGACCGGAGGTATCTCAAGAGTGCGCTGCGGTCATCCCGGTCGCTCCGGTACTACAGGACGAAGCTCCAGGGGAGTACTGCCCGGCGTCGCTCGCTGCCGAACGACGTGTTCTTGGAGCTGCCGATCCATCTCCCCTCGATCGAGGAGCAGCGGCGGATCGCGACGATCCTTGACCAAGCCGACGCGATCCGCGCCAAGCGCCGCCAGATCCTTACCCACCTCGACGCCCTGGCTCAGTCCACCTTCCATGCCATGTTCGACGTTGCGGTGGACGCATCCGTTCGTTTCGACGAGTTGACACTCGGCATGAGGAACGGTGTGTCGCCATCAACGCACGGGACTTTTAACGCAACTGTTCTGACGTTGTCGGCCGTCACTCGAGGGCCTTTCAACCCGGCGGCGTCGAAGTCGGCGACTTTCGATACAGAACCTCCTGAGGCCCAGAGGGTGTCTTCTCGCGACTTGCTCATCTGCCGTGGAAACGGGAACAAGCAACTCGTAGGCGTCGGCGTCCGCGCAGGGCGCGATCGGCCCGACTTGGTTTTCCCGGACACGATCATTGCGGCGCGTATTGACATCGACGTCGCAAATCCTCGCTACCTTGAGCATGCATGGAGGCAGCCGCAGGTTCGTCGCCAGATCGAGTCGGGTGCACGGACCACGAACGGCACCTATAAGGTCAATCAACAGGTGCTCGGCGCTGTCGAGTTGCCATTGCCGTCGCTTTCCGCGCAGCAGGAGTTCGCGGGTCTCGTGGCGGAGATTGAGGTGCACCGCTGCACGGTTGAGCGCGCCCTCGCCGCCGATGACGAACTCTTCGCGTCGCTCCAGTCTCGTGCCTTCCGAGGAGAGTTGTGAGTCTGTCGGTCCTGCCGTCGTGGGACCAGTGCATGGTCCCGGTGCTGCGCGCGTTGGGTGATCAGAAGTCCCGTCAGCGTCGGGAGGTGTTCGAGCTCGCGGCCGATGAGTTGGGCCTGACGTCGGAGCAGCGCCTCGAGGTGGGGACGGGTGGCGAGGCGAAGTACCAGAACCGGGTCGGGTGGGCGCTGTCCTACCTGGACCGGGTCGGGGCGGTCGAGCGGCCGTCCCGCGGCATCTACCGCATCACGGTGCTCGGCCAGACTCTCGCCGAGCAGTTCCCGGCCGGCATCACGGAGAAGAAGTTGCGCGAGTACGCGCGCGACGGCGACTCCTGGTGGGTGAGCAAGCCGTCCTCGAAGGCCGTCGTCGACGACGTCGTGACGGTCAAGGACTCGGTGCTCGACCCGTACGAGCAGATCGAGGTAGGCGTCGGCCGGATCCACTCCGACGTCGGCGGTGCGCTCATCAAGCGCCTGCACGCGCAGGATCCCGCGTTCTTTGAGCAGGCCGTGCTCGATCTGCTCATGGCGATGGGCTACGGCGGTGCGGAGGGCAACGCGACGCGGACGCAGCCCTCGAACGACGGTGGGATCGACGGGGTCATCGATCAAGACGCGCTCGGCCTGGCCCGCATCTATGTGCAGGCGAAGCGGTACACGCCGGACTCGTCGATCGACCGTCCGACGATCCAGGCGTTCGTCGGTGCGCTCGCCGACAACTCGGCGAGCCAGGGTGTGTTCATCACGACCGCCCGGTACACGCAGGGCGCCCGGGCGTTCGCGGAGTCTGTCGCGGCGCGTGTCGTGCTGATCGACGGTGACCGCCTCGCCCGGCTGATGATCAAGTACGGCGTCGGCGTCCAGGTCAAGCAGACGTACGACGTCGTCGAGATCGACGAGGACTTCTTCGAGTAGGTCGTCGCCGGTCGTGTCGGTGGGTCGTGAGACGGTTGTCGGCTGTGGCGGAAGGAGCCGCAGGAAAGGCGACGCGACCGGTCTCGCCTGGTGAGGACAACCTCATGTGCACGACGACCTGCAGAACTGCCACGTGGGCCCGGTGCCGTTGCGAGTGCGACTACGCGAACCACGGGATGAGCATGATGACGCCTCTCGCCGCACCCGTCCCGCGGCGCTTGAGCGCCGGACGTCGAGGAGGCTCGGGTCAGGACCAGGCAGGCCCGTCTAGCGGCGACCCCGGCGCTCCGCTCTTCGGAGTCGACCTCCTCCACATCGAGTCCTGGCTCGACGACCATCCGGTGTTTCGCGACGAGGTTGCCCATCTTGTCCACCTCGCGCGGCAGGAGGATGAGTCAGCAGGTGGGGGCACCGAGTCGCACCTCGCCTGCACAGTTCTCGTGAGTGTCGTGATCGCGCTGGAGAGCGTGGAGCGTCGTCGAGAGCAGGCGGTCGATGGCATCGCTGGAGCACTGTCGGACGTCGCCATGGCGAGGGTCCGGGCATGCCTGGACAGCAAGTCTGCTGACCAACTCGAGCCGCATGTGGGGGCAGTCGTGGCCCACGTCGTTCATGCCGCAATGCCGGGGTTCGCGCTGGTTGATCCCGAGGTGTTCCTTGCGGTGCGGCTCGCGGCGCTTCTGGCGTGCCCGGACCCGGACGATCACGCGGAGGTCATCGATCATTGTGTTCACCCGCTCGTGACGACCGTCATCGACGGTTCGGGCTTGGTGTGAGGGGAAGCAATCTTCACCCGCCGTCCTCGACCATTTCGCTCATTTCGGCGGGCTTGATCGCTAGGGTGTTCACCGTGCAGCCACAGGGACTGACCAGCAACTTCGGCTTCATCAAGGGCGTCTGGCCGACCGTATGGCAGGACTGTGCGCGGGCCGAGTCGTACCTGACGACGGACCCGCGCTCGGCGTGCTTCTACGCTCGCCGGGCGGTCGAGGTGCTGGTACCCCACCTCTACGATCTACTCGCCCTCCAGGTCCCGTACAAGGCGGATCTGTCCGCGATGATCAACGACGCCGCGTTCAAGCAGGTGTCCGGGCACAGCATCGGGACGAAGCTGAACCTCGTCCGCAAGGTCGGCAACGCCGCCGTGCACGAGCCGAAGCCGATCGCGACGCAGGTCGCGCTCCAGGTGCTCCGCGAACTTCACCACATCGTCGTGTGGGCTGCCTTCCGCTACTCGCCCGCCCGGGATGCCGTGCCGACGTCGTCGGCGTTCGATCCCACGCTCGCCGCGAAGGCGGCGCCGCTCACGCAGACGGAACTCGTCAAACTCGCCGCGAAGTTCAGGGCGCAGGACGAGGCCCACGCGAAGGCGCTTGAGGAGAAGGACGAGCTCCTCGCGGCCCATGAGGCCGAGATCGCGGCACTGCGCGAGCAGGTCAAGGCGGCACAGGCGGCGTCGTCGGCGGAAGACCACCACGACTACACCGAGGCGGACACGCGGCGGCTCTTCATCGACCTGCTGCTTCACGAGGCGGGTTGGCCGCTCGCGGACGCGCGAGACCGCGAGTACCCGGTCACGGGGATGCCCAACGCCGACGGGACGGGAGTCGTCGACTACGTACTGTGGGGCGCCGACGGTCGGCCGCTCGCGGTCGTCGAGGCTAAGCGCACGACGAAGAGCCCGCAGGTCGGGCAGCACCAGGCGAAGTTGTACGCCGACTGTCTGGAGGCGCAGTTCGGGCGCCGGCCGGTGGTGTTCTTCACCAACGGGTACGAGCACTGGATCTGGGACGACGCGGCCGGGTACCCGCCGCGCGAGGTCCAGGGATTCCTCACGCGGGACGAACTGGAGCTGACGATCCAGCGTCGTCAGGCACGGGAGGAGCTTGCCAGCGCGCCCGTGAACACCCAGGTGGCGGGGCGCCCGTACCAGGTGCGCGCGATCAAGGCCGTAGGTGACGCGTTCGACCGCAAGCAGCGTGAGGCGCTGCTGGTCATGGCGACCGGTACAGGCAAGACGCGTACCGTCATCGCGCTGGTGGACCAGCTGATGAAGGCGGGGTGGGTCAAGCGGGTCCTGTTCCTCGCCGACCGCACGGCCCTGGTGAACCAGGCCGTGAATGCGTTCAAGGCGAACTTGCCCGCGGTCGCGACCGTCAACCTCGTGACGGAGAAGGTGGCCGAGGGGCGCGTGTTCGCGTCGACGTACCCGTCGATGATGAACCTGATCGACGAGGTCGACGGCGGTGTGCGGCGGTTCGGGCCGGGGTTCTTCGACCTCGTGGTGATCGACGAGGCGCACCGGTCCGTGTACGCGAAGTACGGCGCGATCTTTGAGTACTTCGACTCGCTGATCGTCGGCCTGACGGCGACGCCGAAGGACGAGGTCGACCACAACACCTACCGGCTGTTCCACCTCGAGGACGGCGTCCCGACCGACGCCTACGGCCTGGACGAGGCGATCGCGGACCAGTGGCTCGTCCCGCCCGTCGCTATCTCCGTCGGGACGAAGTTCCTGCGCACCGGCATCAAGTACGCCGAGCTCAGCCAGGCAGAGAAGGAGGAGTGGGATCTCCTCGACTGGGGTGACGACGGCGCACCCGACGAGGTCGGCGCCGAAGAGCTCAACCGGTTCCTTTTCAACGAGGACACCGTTGAAAAGGTGCTCTCTGAGCTGATGACGCGCGGCCACAAGGTCGCGGGCGGCGACCGGCTCGCCAAGACCATCGTGTTCGCCAAGAACCAGGAGCACGCCGAGTTCGTGCAGAAGGTCTTCGATGCGCAGTACCCCGAGCACGCCGGGCACTTCGCGAGCGTGATCACGCACGCCAGCGGCCCGTACGCCCAGAACCTCATCGACACCTTCTCCCATCCCGAGAAGGCGCCACACATCGCGATCAGCGTCGACATGCTCGACACCGGCATCGACGTGCCCGAGGTCGCGAACCTCGTGTTCTTCAAGTCGGTGCGGTCCAAGACGAAGTTCTGGCAGATGCTCGGCCGCGGCACCCGCCTGCGGCCCGACCTGTACGGGTCGGGGGAGGACAAGAAGGACTTCTACGTCTTCGACTTCTGCGGGAACCTCGAGTACTTCAGCCAGGACCTGCCTGGGACCGAGGGGTCCGTGCAGAAGTCGCTGACCCAGCGCATCGTTGAAGCCCGACTCGGACTGCTCACCGGTCTGGACACCTCCTCGTCGTACCCCGAGCTCCGCGCGGAGACGGCCGCGGCGCTGCACTCCTTTGTGGCCGGGATGAACCTCGACAACTTCGTTGTCCGACCCCACCGGAAGCACGTCGAGCGATTCGCTGATGCCGATGCCTGGGCCACGCTGACTAGGGAACAGGCCGAGGACGTACTCAACCACCTCGCCGGACTACCGTCGTTGGCCGGGGCGAGCGACAAGGACCTCGACGCCAAGCGGTTCGACCTGCTGATCCTGCGCTGCCAGCTCGCCACCCTGGAGGGTGACGTCGTCGCCACGGAGCGGCTGCGCGGGCAGGTCCAGGAGATCGCCGAGGCGCTGCACGCGCTCGCCCACCTGCCAGCTATCGCGACGCACGCCGAGCTGATCGAAGCCGTCGCCGGCGAGGAGTGGTGGATTGACGTCACGCTCCCGATGCTCGAGCTCGCACGCCTGCGGCTGCGCGGGCTCGTGCGGCTCATCGAGAAGATCCGCCGCGACCGCGTCTACAGCGACTTCGAGGACACCCTCGGCGAGTCCACAGTCGTCGAACTGCCCCAGGTCACGCCCGGCACCAACTGGGAGAGGTTCCGGGCGAAGGCTCATGCCTACCTCGGCGACCACATCGACGACCTCATCCTGCAGAAGGTGCGACGCAACAAGCAGCTCACCGAGACCGACCTCGATGCCCTTCAGACGATGCTCCTCGACAGCGGCGCCGGACAGGTCGCAGACATCGCCTGGGCCGCCGAGAAGGAACACGGTCTCGGACTCTTCATCCGTCGGCTCGTCGGGCTCGACCGGTCTGCTGTCGAGGAGGTGTTCGCGCACTACCTCGACGGCGCACTCTTCAACGTCAGCCAGGTCCGCTTCGTGCGCATGATCGTCGACGAGCTCACCGCCAACGGCGTCATGGAACCGACCCGGCTCTTCGAGGCTCCGTACGTCGACCACGCGCCGACCGGGCCGATTGACCTGTTCCCAGCGACCGACGTGCGCGTGATCGTCGACATCCTCGGAACCGTGCGCCGGCACGCGCAGGCGGTTTCGTAGCGTGATGTCGATGTTGAAGGGGGCACCGCGAGATCGGACTCGTCCCACCGGCTGCGTTCGAAGACCACCACTACCGTCACAGCCCCGCGCCGACTACCGTCGACGCGTCAGTTCCGAGTCTTCACTGAACCCGTCACGAGACAATCGCCTCAGATCCGGTGTCCGGGAAACCGGGTCAAGCTCCCAAAGACGCCGCTTCGAATGCGGCGGTCCGCACTTCGCAAGCAGTACGCGACGGCGTCTCAGGTCGTGCCGACCGATGGCCAGACATGAGTGAACTCATCGACCGCGGAACTCGCCGCGTGACTGGTGAAGGGTTCGCCTTTGCGCTGTCGGGAGACCGTGGTATCTTGTTCGGTTCGTTTGAGACCAGAAGGGAGGAAAGCCGATGACAAGGGAAGCATCGATGCGCGATCAAGTGCGCGCCAGACTTCGCGCTGATGGGTTCGACCTTGTGCAACTCGAGGCCCCGCTTGACCCGGCGTCGAAGGTTCGCCCTGACGTAGTGGCTTGGGCTGCAGATAACAGCGGCGAACTCGTTCCGTGGGCAGTCGTCGAGATCAAGTCTGGCCAGTTCAAGTCTCCAGAGCTTGCCCTCCCCGCCCTGGTTCGAAGCCGCGATCTGCTCGGCACGATCGACCACTACGCAGTAGTCAACGGGCAGTGGTTCAAGGCAGACCGTAGTGTCCGCTCTCTTGCGCCGGTGGACGGGCCGACGCCGCCGCAGCACGGCCCGCGAGGTCTGCTTGTCGACGAAGGCCTTGCCACGTCACTGCTGCTCAAGTCGTTGTGGCGCCACGTCGACATGGAGCGCTCTCGCGGTATTCGGGCTGACTACTTCTCCCCGCCTGCCGGCCCCCTTGCCGAGACGAACGCCCCTGGTATCGAGACAACCGACGGCTTCGTGCCGGTGCGCCACGACGTGCTCTGGCGGGCGCGTCGCCGCGCGCTGATCGAGTTCGCGAGCAATACAGGTAACGGTGAGGCTCTAGCCTCTAGCCCGACGATTGCCCGGGCTATGTCTGCCCTTGCGGGTCCGGTCGTCGCTGGCACAGTCCTGGATCCGTTCTGCGGAACGGGTTCCTTCCTCTGGGCTGTTATGGACCGTGCATTGCACGACGCGCCGGTGGAGTTCGTCGGCGTCGAGGTGAACGACCGCATGGCGGACCTGGCGGGCACGATCGGTCGGACGGCGTCGCTGCCGACGAAGATCGTCACAGGTGACGCCTTCGAGGTTGAACTTCCGAAAGCAGACGTCGTGTTGGCTGCGCCGCCGCTCGGCATTCGCATGCGCGAACCTCGGGTCCTCCTCGACGGTTCGACAACGACCGACATGGCAGTGGCGGCGGTCGATCTTGCACTGCAGCAGCTGCGGCCGGGTGGTCGCGCCGTGCTCCACGTTGCCGCCGGGTTCACCTTCCAGCATGGCGCCGAGCAGTACCGCGAGTATCTCGCCGAGGAGCACCGCGTCGCTGCGCTCATCGGCCTCCCTAGCGGCGCGGTGCCAGGCACTGGTGTGCGCTCTGTGCTCGTCGTGATCGAGCGGGGCGAACCAGGCGAGACTTTCGTCGCGCAAGTTGGGGAGGACTGGGAGACCCAGCTGGCCACAAACGGCGCAGCGATGACCGCCGTGCTTGCCCACATCGACGGCGATCAGAGCAGGTGACCGTCGTGGTTACGTCCAACGTTCTCGACCTCCGCCGTCACGCGAACTGGGAACCCTCCCGCCTTCTCGCGCAAGCATTCGAGTGGCCGATAGACGCGCCAACGATTGCGCTTCGGGATCTTGTGTCGCGCGTGGCCCCGTCCTCGTTCGCGGACGCGGGCACGCCCGTCGTCACGCCTGCCGGCATCGACCCGATCCGCGGCGGTGTACGCCGTCGCAGCCGGAAGTATCAAGGGGCTGCCTATCAGGTCGGTGCTGAGTTACGCCCGGGTGACCTTCTCGTTCCGCGCAGCCCATCGGGCCTTGTCCTTCTCGTCTCGGACGTCATGATGGGTGCCCTTGTCTCCTCCACGTTCTACGCGCTTCGCCCACGAAATGAGTCTTATGCGGCGTGGCTGTGGGGCCTGCTGAACTCTCGATCAGGTCTTGAACTTCGACAAGGCCTCGCCGCAGGTTCGACAACAATGCTGTTGGCCCCCGGTGACCTTCTCGACATCGCGGTCCCGCTGCCTACGTTCGTCCATCAGCACGCGCTGACCACGGCGCTTCTGAGCGAGGCCTCGACGACCCACCTCGACGAAGAGGAGGCTCCAGAGACCTGGTGGCGCATCGCAGACCTTCGGGGGAGCGAGTGGCGCTTCATGCTGGCCAGCCCGCGCCCCGACCTCCTTCGTGAAGGGATCCCGCTCAAGGACTACTGCAGCGAGATCGCGAAGGGACGCCCAATTCTGGCTGTCGCCGTCGAGACGCAAGAGGCCGGGTTCCTGCCCGTGGCCGATATCCGCATGCTCTCGGGCTATCCGCCCCGGCGTTGGGTGCCTGCGACGGCCGAGCGGTTGACGCGCGTCCGCCCAGGCGACCTATGTGTCGCGGCGCCCGGCGAGCGGCCACATGCGGCTGTAGTCCAGACCGAAGCCGTGGCTGATCCGAACGTCTACGTGTTACGCCTGCGCAGGCCCGCCCTGGGAGCGGCGCTCGCTGAGTACCTCAACGGGCGGGAGGGGTTTGCTCTGCGCAGAATGCTGGTCAGCGGATCCTTCATACCCAACCTTCGCCGACGCGACCTCGAAAGCCTCCCCGTCCGCCCGGAGGCGCTCGACCAGCCCGCGCCTGACAAGCCCGTCATCCCCCTTGCCGATCGCCTGGAGCGCCTGCTGTGGCAGCGCTGAAGTGCGAGTTCGCCGCGATCGTTTACGCCGAGCTGTACCGGCTCCTCGCCAGTGACAAGCGCCTGGTCGACTCGCTCGCGTACCGGCTCGACGAGATCAGGTACGACGTCGACTGGTTCGATGAGGCGATCGAGGCTTACGAAGGCAAGTGGACCTCGGACCTGCAGTACATGACGCACGACAGCATCAGTGACTTCACTCTGACCCAGCCGGACCACGCGGTGCTCGCGACCTGGATCCTGGCTGGCCTTCGAAACACCGGCCAGTGTTACGACATCTCGAGTGAACTGAGCCAGCGCGTCCTGGAGCGCGCGCAGCGCGACATACCCGGCCTGGCCGTTCCGCTACCGAGCGCGCTCAGCCCCGTGATTTACGGTTGGACCCTAGGCTGCGTCGTCGGCTCAGACGATCTGCCGGCAATGCCAGCTGTTCTCCCCCCTGAGGAGAACGTGCAGCACGCCTTTCTCGGCTTCATGGAGCACGTCCTCGTCCTCCAGTCGATGGCGACGCCTTGGCCGGAGATGATGTCGACAGCCACTTACTGGCGCGGCTACGGCATCGCGGAAGGGCTCCTGCCGGAGCACGGGAACGGCGGCCACGCACTGGCCCAACTGAAGAACGAGGCCAGCCGTTCGATGGTGCCTGCGATGTACGCGACCTTGGAGCGCTACTTCAAGCCCTTCAACCAGCGACGTCAATCGGTTTCCCATGTTGCACAGGACGACTCTCGGCCGTCGTTCGTCGAGGTGGCGGAGACGATTCGGGATTGGCCGGATCTACGGATGGCTGTCGTCGGCCTGACCCAGTTCGTCTACCAAGAGGTCTCCAAGGGGCTTCAAGACACGCCTCCTCGCTCCATTCAGCCGGGCGTGTGGGACAACCTCATCCACGAGATCCGCACCGACTGGTAGCGCGCTGGCCACGCGAGGGTGTGAATGAATCGCACTGGATCTCGTTCCTATGCGTTTCTGAACCGCCCTGGGTCTGATGGAGGCTCTGGTGTGCCCCGGCTTCCGTGGAGTCGGGTTGCTGGAATCTAGGCCACGGTGATCGTTGCTGTGTTCTCGAACTCTACGGGTGTCAGCCAGCCGAGGGCGGAGTGCCGGCGCTGGCGGTTGTGGAAGATCTCGAGGTACTCGAAGATCGCGTTCGCCAGTTCCAGGCGTGTACGCCATCGACGCCGGTCCAGGAGCTCGACCTGCATGCGCGACCAGAAGCTCTCGATGACGGCGTTGTCGTAGCAGTCGCCGATCGATCCCATCGAGGGCACCAGGCCAGACTCCTTGGCCCGGGTGGTGAAGGCCCAGGATCCGAACTGGACTCCGTGATCCGAGTGAATGATCGTCCCAGACGGTGTCCGGCGGTTCTCGATGGCCATGCCGAGCGCGTTCGTTACCAGGGCTGCCGTGGGCGAGGAGTCGATCGACCACCCGACCACGCGCCGGGAGCAGACGTCGAGCACGACGGTGCAGTACACCTTGCCTTCTCGGGTGGGGCGCTCGGTGATGTCGGTGACCCACGGCTCGTTCACGCCTTCGCGGGCAAACTGCCGATCCACCAGGCCGGTGGAGATCAGGTCGGGGCGAGCGCGACGCCATCTCGGGCGCCCCCCGACGCCTTTGAGGCCAGCACGCGCCATCAGCATCTCCACGGTGCCGTGCCACGCCTGGATGTCGTGGCCCTTGGTCAGCTCGGCGTGCACGCGGCGGGCGCCGTAGACGCCCCGGGAGGCGGTGTGGATGGTGCGGATGGTCTCGGTCAGCAGCGCATGCCGCACGTGTCGGGCCGAGGGTGCCCGCACCAGCGAGGCGTATTAGCCGGACTCCGAGCAGCCGAGGGCCCGCACTGCGGGTTGGACCGGCAGCCCTTCACCGGCCATCACCGCGATCGCTTCGAACCGCCTTTTGGGGGCACCACCTTCCCCAGCAGCTCGCTCGCGCGCCGGTGGATCGCCAGCTCGGTCTCCAACTCGACGATCCGCTTCCTGGCCGCGGTCAGCTCGGCCTTCTCCACTCTGGTCAGGCCCGGCTCGAGGCCCTTGTCGATGCGGTCCTGGCGCCGCCAGGCGTAGATCGTCTGGTCGCTGATCTCCAGATCGCGCGCCACGTCCGCGACCTTGCGGCCCGACTCGAGCAGGTCCAACACCTTGCGCCGGAACTCCGGCGGATAACCACGACGTCCCACGAGGCCTTTCCTACAGGGGCAGGTGGCACAAGAATCCAGTAATCCGACTCCACGGAACGCGGGACACACCACTCCCGCGCCTCCGATTACCCCTTGCCCAGGGTCGATCCAGCCTTCGACTTGGCAGACTTACTTGAGGAGCTGCTTCCAAGCGTCTTGCCGGCCCTGGAGAGAGCGGACTTCGAGGGCTTCGCCATGACATCACCTCCAACCTGGATGAAGTCCAACACGAGGATCTGACACGAGGCACCTCCCCGGGGCGTGACGGGACCTCACGGCTGAGACCTCACTGAGCGGGGCGCGCCTGCTCTGGATTGCCGACTCCGACATCCGCGCTTGTCCTTGAGCCGGAGAACCCGTCCATTGCGACCTTGTTGACGCCGATCTCGTCGACGCCGTGTCGGCAGCCGAGTTCGGCGCGGTGGAGGGGGCCGTCGCCCAGCTGCCTCGGGCTTCCCGTAGAGGACCTGTGATCCGGGAACGACGCGCACGCCGATATCGGCAGGGCGTCTTGCGGGCCCGCGGTGACGTTGGATGTGGAGGGCTCCCTGGAGGGCGGGTCCTTCGTCTCACAGGAGCGAGCTCGCGGAGGAGCGTCGGGGCGGTCCGCGCCTTGGTTGCTGGTGCATCTGCTGGCTTACGGGTTCGAGTACGGGCGGACGGGGTGAACGGGAACGGCGTGTTTCTGCGGTTCGGGGGACGGGTTCGGTGGTCTGTTTGCCTTCACACCGAAGAGGTCACTTGTTCGATCCCAGTATCGCCCACCGTAGAAATGCCTCCTGACCAGCAGAAATGCTGGGTCAGGAGGCCTTTCGCTTTGCCGGTTCGAGCACCGCTGGTTTATCTGGCTCATGGGACATCCGGTAGGGGCGTGATGTCGAGTCCGCTGCCGGTGAGGAGCATCCGGAGGCGGTAGTTGTCGCGGTCGCGGTAGCCGCGGGCGAGTCGGCGGTGGAGTTCGATGATGCCGTTCATGGTCTCTGTGTCGTTAATCCAATACAGAACCCAGTAGGCCGGTCGCGGTAGGAGACATGTGCTGCCTGAGAGGGGCACGCAGGGGGCACGACTCCCAGGAGCGCTGGTGAGGATCCGCGGAATGTCAACGATTCTGGGACTTCGATCCTAGAGGATCAACTTCTAGTAAGTAGGTCAAATCGGACACTGTCCGATCGCCTGGTCAGAGGCCCGGGTCTGCGAGTTTTCGCAGCTCCGGGCTTTTTTCCTGTCTCGGGGAGGCATGGACACCTACAGACAGGAGGACCCCCGAAGTGCCGAGAGAAGTTGCACACAGGGGGCACGAACTAGGAGGGCGAGGTGGCGGAGAAGGGTGCTGCGCGGCAACGCCGCGAGTCGTGGGGGCGGTTGCGTCAACTGCCGTCGAAGCGGTGGCAGGCGCGGTACATAGGCCCCGACGGGAAAGTGCACTCGCCGCGCACGGAGGGGGACATGCCGCTGACGCGAGATTGTCCCGTATCGGGTGGTTCGGGTGGGGTCATGGTGGTGTGAGTGTGATCTCGGCGTCGGACGTGTCTTGGATCGAGCGCTTCACGGGGGTGGCGCCGGCGACGTTCTCTCGGCTGGTCGACCAGCTGCGCGAGGCCGGGGTGGACACGGGTCGGGGCCGGTCGTGGAAGCTGGGGCTGGCTGACCGAGTGCTGCTGGTCGCGGCGCACTGGCGCACGAACCTGACCTGCGCCAGCTCGCGCCCTTGTTCGAGGTCTCGAAGTCGGCCGCGGGCCGCATGATCACCGACCTGGCACCCCGTCTTGCGCTCACGCACCGAGCCAAGCGCTGCAGTGACGCCGTGTGTTGATCGTGGACGGCCCCCCTGTCCCGACCCGCGACCGCACGATCGCTGCATCGTCCAAGAACTACCGGTACTCCACCAACCACCAGGTCGTCATCGACGCCGACACCCGCCTGGTCGTTGCGGTCGTCCGCTGCCGGGCAACCGCAACGACTGCAAGGCATGGACCGAGTCCGTGACAGCCGACCAGGTCACCGGGTGCACCGTGATCGCCGACGGCGGCTACCAGGGCACCAGGCTGCTCATCCCGCACCGCAGTCGCATCGCGTGGTACACAAGCAGGTCGGGTGCCGATCACGTGAGCGCGGTGGTCGGAGTTTCACGTCTCGTGAGCGTCGACGTCGATTCGCCGGAGCGTCTGCACCGACGCAACAGTCAGCTTGGCGTATGGGATCTTTCCGACGTCCGGCAGAGTGCACGGGAGGGCCGCGCCTCGGCTCTGCGGTTCGCGGACACCGAGTTGTTCGTCCGCCCAGTGCGCTTCGAGCGACTCAAGGAGCGTGCCGGAGGATCTTCGAAGCGGCTCGGCACGACACAGTCTCCGACCGTGATCGACTCGCAGGTGTTCAGCTGGCTCTACCGGGAAGACACCCGTCGTGGAGGCTGAGTGGCGGGGCGTCATGCCTGAGCATCCGACCGCGTTTCGCCGAAGCGATCCTTCGAGGCGACAAGACGGTTGAGCTCCGCCGTACCCGGATTCACGCCCACGCCGGGACGCTCGTTGTCCTGTACTCCAGCAGCCCAACCCGTTCTGTCCTTGGCACTGCTGTCCTCGACGAGATCATCGAGGCGCACCCGACGGAGCTTTGGCCACGAGTTAAGGACGACGCCGGAGTGACGCAGATCGAGTTCGACCAGTACTACGAGGATGCGTCACGTGGATACGGCCTGCGGCTCAGGGATGCCGTCCCGCTCGCAACTCCCACGCCCTTCACAGTATCCGGGCCAATGCGGGACTCGAGCCACCGCAGTCCTTCTGCTACGTCAATCGCTTTCAGGTCGACCAGCTCAAGGCTGCGCTGGCGAACTAGGGGAGGGTACGCGTCACGTCCTCGAGCCGGTGGGCGGCGATAGTCAGCTCGTCGTTCGTGAAGCCGTCGAAAAGGCGGCGGTTCAAATCGGCCAGCGTGGCGTCACGGCGATCGTGGTCACGAAGTCATCGACGGGCTCGAGGGTGTCGGTCGCGGCCTGTTTGGTAGCGATGCCCGTCGAAGGGCTGGGGTGTGCTCCGCCGTCGGGCACCTTGGGGAGGCCGCGCCTGCGGCCCGAGGGCCCACGGGGCCTACCCGATCCCGAACTCCCGCCGCAGCATCTCGCCGAGCATTCCCGGGACGTCGACCGTCCCGGGGTGCAGGGCGTCGTAGACCTGGAGCCCTTCCCAGGTGGAGATGACGAGCCCGGCGCGCTCCTCGGGCGAAGCCCCCGTGTCCGCCAGCACACCGCGTTCACGCTGCGACCGGATCATCCCGCCGATGACCCCGACGAGGACCTGGTGCCGCTCTTGGAGCACGGGCCGCGCGGGATGTCCCTCGGTGCCGGCCTCGGCCGAGAGGGTCGAGAGGAGCTGGACCAGCCCGGGCGCTGATCGGTTGCGCTCGGCGACGTGGACGAACCCGTCGACGAGGTCCTCGGGGGCGAAGTTCGTAGGCATCTGGGGCGGCGCGTGCTGCGCGTCGTGCCACTCGATGACGGCCAGGAGCAGCGCGGTCTTGGTGCCGAAGTGGTGCAGGAGCGTCGAGTGGTCGACCCCGGCCTCGCGCGCGATGCCTCGCAGGGAGGCTCCGTAGAACCCCTTCTGGGCGAAGGCTTCTGCGGCGCGGGCGACGATCGACTGCTTGGTCGCTCGCCCGGTGGCGTACCCCTCGGGCCGCCCCGTGGTGGCTGCTTGCTGTGTGGTCACGACGATCCTCTCCGAGGTCAGAGGCTACCCCCTCCCGTAATTCCACCAAGTGGTGGAGGTTGGGCTATCCTGACGCCGTGCTTCCTCCTGACGCCCGACGACGTGCCCGTAGCGAGATGACCCTCACCGAGAAGGCCTCGCTCACCTCAGGCGCGAACTTCTGGAACACCAAGCCGGTCGACCGGCTCGGCGTTCCCTCGATCATGCTCACCGACGGCCCGCACGGTCTGCGCAAGCAGGGCGGGGCGGCGGACCACCTCGGTCTCAACGCCAGCCTGCCCGCGACGTGCTTCCCGACCGCGGCCACGCTCGCCAACAGCTGGGACCCCGGCCTCGTGGAGCGGGTGGGCGAGGCGCTCGGCGCCGAGGCCGCCGCCGAGGGCGTCAGCGTCCTGCTCGGCCCCGGCCTCAACATCAAGCGCAACCCGCTCGCGGGCCGCAACTTCGAGTACTTCTCCGAGGACCCGCTGCTCGCGGGCCGCCTCGCCGCGGCGCAGATCCGCGGCATCCAGTCCCGCGGCGTGGCCGCGAGCGCCAAGCACTTCGCGGTGAACAGCCAGGAGACGCACCGCATGACGATGGACGAGGTCGTCGACGAGCGCGCACTCCACGAGACCTATCTCGAGGCGTTCCGCATCGCGGTCACCGAGAGCCGGCCCTGGACCGTCATGAGCTCGTACAACAAGGTCAACGGGACCTACGCGAACGAGCACCGCGAGCTCCTCGACGAGATCCTGCGCAAGCAGTGGGGCTTCGACGGCCTGGTCGTGACCGACTGGGGCGGCAACAACGACCGCGTCGCGGGCCTGGTCGCGGGCAACGCGCTCGAGATGCCGTCGACCGACGGGGTGACCGACGCCGAGGTCGTGCGCGCGGTCGAGGAGGGTCGCCTCGACGAGGCGGTCCTCGACGCCCGCGTGGACGAGCTGCTCATGCTGATCGAGCGCACGGAGCGTGCCCGCGCCACCAGCCGCACGCCCGACGGCGCCGCACCGGTCGACCTCGATGCGCACCACGCGCTCGCGGTCGAGGCGGCACGGCGCTCTGTCGTCCTGCTGCGCAACGCGCGCGGGACGCTGCCGCTCGGGTCGCACTCGGGCCGTGTCGCAGTGATCGGCGACTTCGCTGCCGACCCGCGGTACCAGGGCGCGGGCAGCTCGCTCGTGAACCCGACCCGGGTGGACGTCGCGCTCGACGCGCTGCGCCGCAGCGACCTGGACGTCGTCGGCTACGAGCCCGGCTATGCACGCCGCGACGGCGGGCGGGGTGCGTGGGACTCGGCCGCGTCGGCGCGCCGCCGACGCCAGGCGGTCCGGCTCGCCGAGCGCGCCGACGTCGTGCTGCTCTTCCTCGGGCTGGACGAGTCGGCCGAGGCCGAGGGCGTCGACCGTGAGCACATGTGCCTCGCGCGCAACCAGCTCGCCCTCACGCGCGAGCTGACGGCGCTCGGGGTGCCGGTCGTGGTCGTGCTGGCCGGCGGTGCGCCCGTCGAGCTGCCGTTCGCCGAGCACGTCGACGCGATCGTGCACGGCTACCTCGGTGGCCAGGGCGGCGGGCAGGCGATCGCCGACGTGCTGACCGGCCGGGCGGACCCCGCCGGGCGCCTCGCCGAGACGTACCCTCTGCGCTACACCGACGTGCCGTCGTCGGCGACGTTCGGGCGGACCGAGGCGACGTCCGAGCACCGCGAGAGCATCTACGTCGGGTACCGCCACGCCGACAAGGTCGGCCTGCCGGTCCGCTACCCGTTCGGCCACGGCCTGAGCTACACGACGTTCGAGCACAGCGACCTCGCCGCGGACCGCGAGAGCGTTCAGGTCACGGTCACCAACACCGGGGACCGCGCCGGGACCGAGACCGTGCAGGTCTACGTCGAGGCGCCGGGCGCGGCCGAGGGCGCGTTCCGCGCGCCCCGCGAGCTCGCGGGCTTCGCGAAGGTCGCCCTGGCACCGGGCGAGAGCGCGAGCGTGAGCGTCGAGCTCGCCGAGCACGCGTTCGACGCCTACGACACGGGCGTCCACGAGTGGCGCACCGTGCCCGGCACCTACACCGTGCAGGTCGGGGCGTCGTCGCGCGACCTCCGCCTGACGGCGTGCGTCGAGATCGACGGCAAGCCCTGGACGCCCGACACCACGGATCTGCCGCACTACGTCAGCGGCAAGGTGGACCGCGTCCCTGCCGCCGAGTTCGCTGCGCTCCTGGGGCGGACGCCCCCGTCCCCGGACTGGCCCGTCGGGCAGCCGCTCACGCGCGACGACATCGTCGCCCAGGCGCGAGGGCGCGGCGGCTTCGGGGGCCTGCTGGTCGGGCTCATCGACACCGCCGGCCGACTGCTCATGGCACTGGGCCGCCCCCTGGCGGCGAACAACACCCGTTTCGCGCTCGACCTGCCGTTCCGGTCGGTGGCGCGGATGAGCGCGGGCAAGGTCGACGACGCGATGCTCGACGCCCTGCTCGTGATGGTCAACGGCCGGTTCTGGCGCGGCATGCGCCGCCTGGTCCCGGCATGGCGTGCCCACGCGAAGGCCGCGCGGGCTCCGAAGAAGGACTGAGAACGATGGCGACACGCACAGAGATCAAGCGGGACGCGGTCGCGCGCGCACAGGAGCTGCGCGCGGCCAGGCGAACCCGGCGCGCCGAGCTGAAGGCGATGGCGCCCGAGGACCGGAAGGCGGCCAAGGCCGCTGACAAGGTCGCGGTCCGCGAAGCGAGGAAGGCCGCCAAGGCGGAGCGGGCCGAGGCGCGCGCCGGGATGACCCGGGCCGAGCGTCGCGAGGACAAGCGCCGCGCCCGCGTCAATCGCAAGGTCGAGCACCGTCCCCGCCGCGCGGTCGGCTGGGGAGTCACGGCCGTGGCCGTGGTCGGGATCGGCGCCCTGGTCGCGCCGTTCGCGAGCTCGATCGGGTTCCTCATGTCGATCGAGTACGACTCCGCGTCCCCGGCGGGCGTGGCCGCCCGGGAGAACGCCGCCCGGGTGTCGGAGGAGATCTCCGACGAGGGCATCGTCCTGCTGAAGAACGAGGAGAACCTCCTCCCGCTCGCGGACGACGCGCTCAACGTGTTCAGCTTCGCGTCGTTCAACCTGATCCTCGGCGGTGGCGGGTCCGGCGGCAGCAACCAGTCGCAGTCCGTGCCGTTCTACGACGCGCTCGCGGACCAGGGGATCGCGGTCAACCCCGACCTCAAGGCGACCATGGAGGCGGCCGGCGCCAAGACCGACACCGGCGGCGCCAACGGCCTGGTCCAGATCGCGGGCGCCATGCTGGGTGGCGGCGACGAGGGCGAGCCCGCCCCCGACTACCTGACGGACGACGTCATGGCCCAGGCCGCCGAGTACTCCGGCACGGCCCTGGTGGTCATCGGCAACGACGGCGTCGAGGGGCAGGACATGAGCCCCGAGCAGCTGCGCCTGACGGATGCGCAGCGCGCGCTGTTCGACCGTGTCACGGGCACGTTCGACGACGTCGTGGTGGTCGTGAACTCGGGCAACCAGCTCGAGCTCGGGTTCCTCGACGCGTACCCGCAGATCAGGTCCGCGGTGTGGATCGGCACGCCCGGTCCCCGCGGCGCCGTCTCGCTCGCCAAGGTGCTGACGGGGGACGTGAACCCGTCCGGCCGCCTGACCGACACCTACGCCTACGACGTGACGAGCGCCCCGGCGGTCGCCAACGTCGGTGACTTCGACTACGCGAACACCAAGCGCTCGTACATGGACTACGAAGAGAGCATCTACGTCGGCTACCGCTACTACGAGACGCGCTACGCGGGCGACGAGGCGGGCTACGCCGAGGCCGTGCAGTTCCCGTTCGGCCACGGCCTGAGCTACACCACGTTCGCGCACGAGGCCACGGCACCGCGCGTCGAGGGCGAGACGGTCAGCATCGACGTCACGGTGACCAACACGGGCGACGTCGCGGGCAAGGACGTCGTGCAGGCGTACTTCTCCGCCCCGTACACGCCGGGCGGCATCGAGAAGTCCGCGATCGAGCTCGCGGGCTACGACAAGACCAGGATGCTCCAGCCGGGGGAGTCCGAGACTCTGACCGTCACGTTCGACGTGCGCGACATGGCCTCGTGGGACACCGCTGGCCACGGCGCGTACCTGCTCGAGGCCGGGACGTACCAGATCTCGGTGCGCACCGACGTGCACACGCCGGTCGCGCAGTTCGAGCACGTGGTGGCCGAGGACGTCGTCTACGACACCGACGCCGACACCGGTCACGAGCTGACCAACCGCTTCGACTACGTCGAGGGCGACCTGACCTACCTCTCGCGCGCCGACTGGGACGGCACGTTCCCGCAGGCTCCCGAGGCCGGGGCCACGGCCTCCGACGAGCTGCTCGCGCGCATGGACCCGCAGATCGAGCCCGCGGAGGGTGAGACCCCGACCTACGGCGCCGACAACGGCCTCGTCCTGGCCGACCTGGCCGGCCTCGACCGTGACGACCCGCAGTGGGAGGAGTTCCTCGACCAGCTCACGCTCGACGAGCAGATCGACCTCTTCGCCAAGGGCGCCTACCGCACGCACGAGGTCGAGCGGCTGGGCATCCCCGCGATGGACCTGCTCGACGGGCCTGCGGGACTCAACTCGCTCTTCAGCCCGCTCGAGGCGGCCGCCTACCCGACCCAGGTCGTCGTGGGCGCGACGTGGAACGACGAGCTCGCGTACGCGCTCGGCGAGTCCGTGGGGACCGAGGCCAACGCCTACGACATCGAGGGCTGGTACGCCCCCGGCATGAACCTGCACCGCTCCGCACTGGGCGGGCGTGACTTCGAGTACTTCTCGGAGGACCCGCACCTGTCGGGCATGATGTCCGCCGCGATGGTCTCGGGCGCCGAGAGCAAGGGCGTCTTGACGTTCATGAAGCACTTCGCGCTCAACGAGCAGGAGGTCAACGCGCGGTCGGGCGTCAACGTGTTCGTCGACGAGCAGGCCCTGCGCGAGCTGTACCTCGAGCCGTTCGAGATCACGGTCAAGGAGGCCGACCCGACGGGCGCGATGAGCTCGTTCATCAACATCGGCGGCACCTGGGCCGGTGGCAACGAGCAGCTCCTGCAGGACGTGCTCCGCGGCGAGTGGGGTTTCCAGGGAGTCGTCTCGACCGACGCGGTGCTCGGCTCCTGGATGGACCCCGGCCTCGCGGCCCGCTACGGCAACGACCTCATGCTCGCGATGCTCCCGGGGTCCGACAAGGCCACCAGGGCCGCGGTCGAGGAGGACCCGGTGGGGGTCGGGAACGGTCTGCGCGACCGCGTCCACACCATCCTGTACACGGTCCTGCAGACCAACCTGTTCGACTGATCCGGGCGCCCGCCCCGGGCCCCGGTGGGAGGCTCCACCTCCCGCCGGGGCCGGCAGGGCTTGCACCACCCAGGCGCCCGACGACGGAGCGCACCTTCCCCGCGACGGTGCGCTCCGTCGTCGGGCGCCTTCAGCGTGCCCGCGCCGGGGCGACTCCTTCGCCCTCGAGGTAGAGGGTCCGCGTCGAGGTAGAGGGCCCCGGGCCTCTATCTCGGCACCAGGCCTCTACCTCGCGCCCTCGGACGCCAGCACCTCGACCGACACGAGCGCGATGTCGTCCTCGGTGGTCTGCGGCACGAGCCGGGCGAGCAGCGCGTCGAGGAGGTCCTCCCGCGAGCGGCCGGCGAGCTCCTCGACGACGCCCGGCAGCCGGTCGAGCGCCTCCCGCAGCCGCGTGCCGCGCCGCTCGACGAGGCCGTCGGTGTAGAGGAGCAGCACGTCCCCGGGGTGCACGAGCGTGGTGTGGTCCGTCCGGGACGCGTCCGAGCCGATGCCGAGCAACCGGTCGTTGTGCCGCGCGAGGAGCTCGGCCGAACCGTCGGCCCGCACCATGACGGGCGGTGGGTGCCCGGCCGAGACCCACGTGAGCGTCCGGTCGCCGGTCGGCCCGGGGAGCCCCACGAGCGCCGCGGCCACCGTCGCGACCGCGTCGATGCCGAGCCCGTCGGCCGCCCGCTCGGTGCGTTCGAGGATGCCCGCGGGCGAGTCGCCCGACTCGTACGCGACGCCCCGCATCACGCCCCGGAGCTGGCCCATGGTCGCGGCCGCGGAGATGTCGTGGCCGACGACGTCCCCGACGACCACGAGCGTGCACCCGCACGAGAGCTCGAACGCGTCGTACCAGTCGCCGCCGACGTGCATCTCGCGCGAGGCGGGCCGGTAGCGGACGTCGATGCGCAGCCCCTCGGGCTGGGCGGGCGGGGTCAGGATCGAGTCCTGGAGCTCGAGCGCGGCACGCCGCTCGCGGTCGAAGCTCTCCTGGAACCTGCCGAGCGAGGACCCCAGGTGCAGGGCGTGGTCGACCACCGCGGCGTCGAGCCCGATCTGCTGGTCCGTCGCGGTCCGCTGCGAGGTCAGCACGATGTCGGTCACGTCCTCCGCGCGGTGCACGAGCGCGGCCACGCGGCCGCTCGCGTCGAAGACGGGGATGTTGGTCATGAGCCAGTGGCGTTCGAGCCACTCGTCCGGCCGGTCGCCGGGCACGTCGATGCGCAGCGGCCCGAGCAGGTCGATCCGCCCGGTCTGCAGGACGCGCCGCAACGAGTCGACGACCCGCGCGACGCGCTCGTCGTCAGCGGGGGAGAAGGCGAAGCCCGCGTTGAGCGGGCGTCCGACGAGCGCGGTCGCGGGCAGCCCGAGCATGTCGAGGTACGCGTCGTTGACGTCGAGGACCGTCAGGTCGGGGGACAGCAGGACCTTGGGCGCGGACAGGGCGGCGAAGACCGCGCGGTAGTCGAGCCTGTCGGCTGCGGGCGAGGGGCTCGCGTCGTCGGCCGGGCGCTCGGTGCGCGGCGCGGACCCCCGTGCCGCCCTCGCGCGGCCGCTCGTCACGTCTCGCGCGTCGTCCGTCATCGGATCGGCCTCTTCCCCTGCGTCCTTCCCTCAGCATGGCGGACAAGTCGTGCGTCCGCAGAAGTGCGCGCGCAGGGGTCCGGAAGGGTCTCGCGGAGCGGATGCCCGACGGCGGGGCGCGCCTTCCGTGGGAAGGTGCGCCCCGCCGTCGGGCCGCTGGGGGAGCGTCAGCTCACGTTGTCCGTGTAGTCGACGTCCTTGGTCTCCTTGCTCACGAGCAGCGCCACGAGCGTCAGGACCGACATGGCCGACAGGTAGACCCCGACGAGCACGGGCGAGCCGTCGGCCTGCTCCCACAGCGCGACCGCGATGAACGGCGCGACGGCCGCCCCGAGGATCGACGACAGGTTGTAGGCGATCGCGGAGCCCGTGTACCGGACGTTGGCGGGGAAGAGCTCGGGCAGGATCGCGGCCATGGGGCCGAACGTCAGACCCATGAGCGTGAAGCCCACGATCAGGAGCGTCATGACGCCCACGGTCCCGCCCGTGAACAGCGGCACGAACAGGGCACCGAACACGATGATCGCGACGGTCGTCCAGATGAGGTGCTTGCGGCGGCCGAACCGCTCGGCCATCGGGCCCGAGACGAGCGTGAAGATCCCGAAGAACACGACGCCGACGATGAGCATCACGAGGAAGTCGGTGCGTGCGTAGCCGAGACCCGGCGCGCCGCCGCTGCCCGCGGCGACCTCGGCGGGCGCGGTGCCGAACGTCAGCGTGAACGTCGTCATGAGGTAGAACAGCACGTAGGTCGCGAGCATGATGAACGTGCCGAGCACGATCTGGCGCCACGACGAGCGGAACACCTGCGCCACGGGCAGCTTGGCGACCGCGCCGGTCTCCACGACCTTCTGGAACGCGGGCGTCTCGACGAGCCGCAGGCGCACCCACAGGCCCACGATCACGAGGAGCGCGCTGGCCAGGAAGGGCACGCGCCAGCCCCACGCGGAGAACTGCGCGTCGGTCAGCGTCTCGGCGAGGACCAGGAACGTGGTGTTCGCGAGGATGAAGCCGATGGGCGCCCCGAGCTGGGGGAACGTGCCCCAGATCGCGCGCTTGCCCGCGGGGGCGTTCTCGGTCGCGAGCAGGGCCGCGCCGCTCCACTCGCCGCCGAGCCCCAGGCCCTGGCAGAAGCGCATGAGGACGAGCAGCGCGGGCGCGAGCACGGCCCACCCGGGCGTGGTCGACGGCGGCAGCAGGCCGATGAGGAACGTCGCGACGCCCATGGTCAGGAGCGAGGCGACGAGCGTGCCCTTGCGTCCGATCCGGTCGCCGTAGTGGCCGAACACGATCGACCCCAGCGGACGCGCCACGAACGCGACCCCGAACACCGCGAACGACGCGAGGAGCTGGGAGGTCCCGCCGTCGAGCGCCGAGAAGAAGACGGTCGGGAAGACGAGCACGGCCGCGGTCGCGTAGGCGTAGAAGTCGTAGAACTCGATCGACGTGCCGATGAGGCTCGCGAAGATCACGCGGCCCTTGCTGTTGACCGGCGCCTCGGGGTCGGCGGACGGGTGGACGGCCGTAGTGGTCACGGGGGTGTGCTCCTGGTGCAGAGGATGGGTTCGGGGAGGTCTCCCTGCGCGCCGGAGGGGACCGTACTACCCGGTAACTTCCCTCCCACGGTAAGGACCGTGACCACATGGCGAAGTGGCCGTCTCGCGATGTGGTCATCACGGGAGCCGGGGGCATGATGGGAGGACGACCCCCTCACGAAGGAGAACCATGCCCCTGCCCCTCCAGCCGACTCTGGACTTCGTCACCGGGCTGCCCAAGGCCGAGCTCCACCTGCACCTCGAAGGCACGCTCGAGCCGGACCTCAAGCTCCGCCTCGCCGAGCGCAACGGCATCGACATCGGCCAGAGCACCGTCGAGGAGGTCCAGGCGACCTACCGGTTCACCGACCTCACGAGCTTCCTCGCGGTCTACTACCCGGCCATGGACGTGCTGCAGACCGAGGACGACTTCTTCGAGCTCGCCCACGCGTACCTCCTGCGCGCGGCGGCCAACGGCGTCCAGCACGCCGAGATGTTCTTCGACCCCCAGGCCCACACCTCGCGCGGCGTCCCGTTCGAGGCCGTCGTCAAGGGCTACCACCGCGCCGCGGCCGCCGCAGCAGACTTCGGCGTCGACGCCGACCTCATCCTGTGCTTCCTGCGCGACCACTCGGCCGAGAGCGCGGCCGAGACCCTCGAGGCGTCGGTGCCGTTCAAGGACCTGATCCTGGGCGTGGGCCTCGACTCCGACGAGCGGGGCAACCCGCCCGAGAAGTTCACCGCGGTGTTCGCGCGCGCCCGTGAGCTCGGCTACCGCCTGACGATGCACTGCGACATCGACCAGGTCGGCAGCATCGACAACATCCGCACGGTCCTCGAGACCATCCAGGTCGACCGCATCGACCACGGCACCAACATCGTCGAGGACCCGGCGCTCGTCGCCGAGGTCAAGGCGCGCGGCATCGGCCTGACGAGCTGCCCCGTGTCCAACAGCTTCGTGACCGACGACATGAAGGCCGCCGAGGTCGCCCAGCTCCTGCGCGACGGCGTGAAGATCACGATCAACTCCGACGACCCCGCGTACTTCGGCGGGTACGTGGCCGACAACTACGCGGCGGTCGCCGCCAAGGCCGGCCTCACGTCCGAGGAGGTCGTGACGCTCGCGAAGAACTCGTTCGAGGCGTCCTGGATCGACGAGGACCGCCGGGCGGCCTACCTCGCGGCGGTCGACCGCTACGTCGAGCAGTACGAGCCGACCCGCCCGTAGCACGCCACAGGTGCCCGACGGCGGAGCGCGCCTCGCGCGTGAGGCGAGCCTGCGCCGTCGGGCACCTGGGTGACGGGCGCCCCTGGCGCCCACCGAGCGGGTCCGGCCGGTGTCCCTGCTGGTCAGCGAGCTCTCGCGGGCCTCGCCGTCGTCGGATCGGCCCCGGTGGGTGAATAATCTTCGGATGCCCCGCGTTGGGGGACAGGGAGCACGGCGCCGCGAGCGGCGTCCGCGCACCGACGCCCGAGCGGCCCACCAGGCCGCCGGCGGCAGGGGACGCACGGACCGAGTCGGACGCAGGACCCATCCGCACGACCATCGAGAGAGCTAGGCGACGACGACCACATGAACGATCTGCTGTACGTCAACGGTGGCACACCGCTCAACGGGACCATCACCGTGCGAGGGGCGAAGAACTTCGTCTCCAAGGCGATGGTGGCCTCCCTGCTCGGCGAGGGGCCCAGCGTGCTGCGCAACGTGCCGCAGATCCGCGACGTCGGCGTCGTGACGGGGCTGCTCGAGCTGCACGGCGTCAAGGTCGTCGCGGACGAGGTCGCGGGCACGCTGCACCTCGACCCGACCGACGTCGAGTCGGCGCACGTCGCGGACATCGACGCGCACGCCGGGTCGAGCCGCATCCCGATCCTCTTCTGCGGGCCGCTGCTGCACCGCCTGGGCGAGGCCTTCATCCCGGACCTGGGCGGGTGCCGGATCGGCGACCGCCCCATCAACTACCACCTGGACATCCTGCGCCAGTTCGGCGCCGTGGTGGACAAGCGCGAGCAGGGCATCCACATCCGCGCCCCGCGCCGCCTCCAGGGCACCAAGATCGCCCTGCCGTACCCGAGCGTCGGGGCCACCGAGCAGCTCCTGCTCACCGCGGTCCGCGCCGAGGGCATCACCGAGCTCTCGGGCGCCGCGATCGAGCCCGAGATCATGGACCTCATCGCCGTCCTGCAGAAGATGGGCGCGATCATCTCGGTCGACACCGACCGCGTGATCCGCATCGAGGGTGTCGACAAGCTCATGGGCTACCAGCACACCGCGCTGGGCGACCGCATCGAGGCGGCCTCCTGGGGCTCGGCGGCCCTCGCGACCGGCGGCGACATCACCGTCAAGGGCGCGACGCAGCCGGAGATGATGACCTTCCTCAACACGTTCCGCAAGGTCGGTGGCGAGTTCGAGGTCCAGGAGGACGGCATCCGGTTCTACCACCCGGGCGGCGACCTCAACGCGATCGTGCTCGAGACGGCCGTGCACCCGGGCTTCATGACGGACTGGCAGCAGCCCCTCGTCGTGGCGCTCACGCAGGCCAAGGGCCTGTCGATCGTGCACGAGACGGTCTACGAGAACCGCTTCGGGTTCACCGACGCGCTGCGGGGCATGGGCGCGACGATCCAGGTCTACAAGGAGTGCCTGGGCGGGCTGCCGTGCCGGTTCGGGCAGCGCAACTTCCACCACTCGGCCGTCATCTCGGGCCCCACGCCGCTGTCCGCGGCGGACATCGAGGTCCCCGACCTGCGCGGCGGGTTCAGCCACCTCATCGCGGCGCTCGCGGCCAAGGGCACGTCGACCGTGCGCGGCATCGGCCTGATCGACCGCGGGTACGAGTACTTCCAGGACAAGCTCGACGCGCTGGGAGCCGACGTCAGCCGCGGCTGACGGGCGCCGGTCACCGGGGATCGACCCACGGGCGCGGGGCGTGCTGAGGCACGCGCCGCGCCCGTCGTCGTCCGCCGGCCCCGCTCACAGGCGCCGCACAGTCTCGTACCACCGGGCGCGCAGGTCGCACGGGCAGGGTGGGTCGTACGGGCGAAGGGCTCGCCCGGACAGGAGGAGCAGCCATGCCGTCCGACACGTCCCCCGCGAACGACCCCGCGCCGCACCCGGGGACCACCGAGCCTGCTGGGCCCACGGACCACGTCGGGCCCGGGGACCGGGCCGAGCCGCGCGGTGCCCGACGTCGGGCACTCACCTGGGGCGCGGGAGCCCTCACCTTCTCGGTGCTCACCCTGGGCGGCTTCGCGCTGACGAGCGCCCCGGCGGCCCCCGGGACGGGCACCACGACCGACGGCACGGGACCCGCCGTGGGTGCCACGTCGGACGCCCCGTCGGACATGACAAACCTCACCGACGAAGCATGAGGAACCCGACAGAACGGGTGAAGGGCTGCACTGCCTGAGCGCTCCGGCCGGCACCAGGCTGGAGGCATGGACAACGACAGCCTCGACCACGGCGCCTCGGGCCGCGACGCCCGCCAGGACGACCTCGTCATCGACGTGCAGGGCCTGCGCCGCAGGTACGCCAGCAGCACCCGCGGCGCCAAGGGATTCGAGGCGGTGGCGGGCGTCGACCTCCAGGTGCGCCGCGGCGAGCTCTTCGCGCTCCTCGGGACCAACGGCGCGGGCAAGACGTCGCTCCTCGAGGTCGTCGAGGGGCTCTCGCGCCCCACGGCCGGCACGGCCAAGGTCTTCGGCAAGGACCCCTACCGCGAGCGCGCCCAGGTCCGCCCGCGGATCGGGATCATGCTGCAGGAGGCCGGCTTCCCGTCCGACCTGACCGCGATCGAGACGGCGCGCATGTGGGCCGGGACGCTCGCGGCACCGCGCCCGGTCGAGGAGGCGCTCGACCTCGTCGCGCTCCGCGGCCGCGCCGACGTGACGGTGACGTCGCTCTCGGGAGGCGAGCGGCGCCGTCTGGACCTCGCCCTGGCGCTCCTCGGACGCCCCGAGGTGCTGTTCCTCGACGAGCCGACCACGGGCCTGGACCCGGAGAGCCGCCGCTCGGCCTGGGACCTGGTCCAGTCTCTGCTCGACGACGGCACGACCGTCGTCCTGACGACCCACTACCTCGAGGAGGCCGAGCGCCTCGCGGACCGGCTCGCGATCATGCACGGCGGCAGGATCGTCCAGGAGGGCACGGTCGCGGAGATCGTCGACGCCGAGCCCGCGCACGTCTACGTCGACGAGGCGAGCGTGCGCCCCCACCTCGCGGACCTCCCGCTCCTGCCGGGCGAGAGCCTCGAGCGCGTCGAGGGCGGCACGCTCTCGATCGCGACGCGCGACCTCCAGCGCAGCCTCGCGGTGCTGCTTGCCTGGGCCGCCGACCGCGACGTGACGTTCGGCCGCATCGAGGCGCGCCCCGCGTCGCTCGAGCAGGCGTTCCTCGCGATCGCCGACGGGCCCGGCGCCTCGCGCCCCGGCCTTGCCTCCTCCACCATCGACCCGACGGAGCGTGCAGCATGACCACCCTCGCCCAGACCCCCCGCCGCACGACCCGTGCCCTG
>NZ_MAQA01000046.1 GCF_001692445.1 Oerskovia enterophila
CCCGGCCCCTCCCGCCGACCCGGCGGTCCCGCCGACGCCGTAGGGCGCGGGCCTGAGCGGAGCCTCGCCGCACGTCCGGCCCGGACTCACCCCCAGGAAACTCTCAGGGTCCGTCTCAGGGGCATCCCCGATGCCCCGCACGGACCGTGCGCGCCAGCATGGTGCCAGCGGCTCGGAGGGTGACCGCGGACAGGGCTCATCGCCCCGTCGGCTCGCTCCGTCAGGGGCGCTGCACAGCCCAGCGCACCCTCCCAGAGACGAGTCCGCCATGCCTTCCCCGTCCCGCACCACCACGTCCCCCACCGCCGTCTCGGGCGCTGCCGGCATCACCGGAGAGCCCGCGCCGACCATCGCGTCCGCCCGTGGCCTGGTCAAGACCTACGGCAAGGGCCCGACGGCCGTCCACGCGCTCGCGGGCGTCGACGTCGACTTCGGACGTGGTCGCTTCACCGCGATCATGGGCCCCTCGGGCTCGGGCAAGTCGACCCTCATGCACTGCATGGCGGGGCTCGACTCCCCGACGGCCGGCACGGTCGTGGTCGACGACCTGGTGGTCTCGGGCATGAACCAGCGACAGCTCACGAAGCTGCGGCGCACCCAGCTCGGGTTCGTCTTCCAGTCGTTCAACCTCGTCCCGACGCTCACGGCCGAGGAGAACATCACGCTGCCCCTCGACATCGCCCGCAAGCCCGTGGACCGGGCGTACTTCGCCAAGGTGGTCGACGCCGTCGGGCTCACGGACCGCCTCACGCACCGCCCGAGCGAGCTGTCGGGCGGCCAGCAGCAACGCGTCGCGTGCGCGCGGGCGCTGGTCTCCCGTCCCGCGGTCGTGTTCGCGGACGAGCCCACGGGCAACCTGGACTCGACGTCCTCGCGCGAGGTCCTGACGTTCCTCCGCGAGTCGGTCGACGACCTGGGCCAGTCGGTCGTCATGGTCACGCACGACCCCGTCGCGGCGAGCTACGCGCACCGCGTCCTGTTCCTGGCCGACGGCCGGATCGTCGACGAGGTCACCGACCCGACGCCCGACTCGGTGCTCGCCGTCCTGGGTTCGCTCACGCGCAAGAAGGCGGCCGCCTGATGCTGCGCGTCGCCCTGCGCAACGTCCGCGCGCACCTCGTGCGCCTCGGGCTGTCCATCCTCGCGGTCGTGCTCGGCGTCTCGTTCGTCGCGGGCACGTTCTCGCTGCGCGAGATGCTCTCCTCGACGTTCGACGGGATCGTCGACGCCGGGTCCTCGTTCGACGTCTACCTGCGCGGTGGCGAGGACTCCGCGGCGCTCACGCAGGAGAACGCGAGCGCGGGCGCGGTCCGCACCACGATCCCGGCGGACCTGACGGACACGGTCCAGGGGGTCGACGGCGTCGCGCACGCCTTCGCCGACTACACCGGTCCGTTGGTGCTCGTCGGGGCGGACGGCACTCCGCCACCCACCACGGGCGCGCCGACGTTCGGCCTCGCGTGGCGGGCCGCCGACCCCTCGACGCCGATCGCGGAGGGTGCGGCGCCGACGGGCCCCGGGGAGTTCCTGCTCGAGGCCGGCACGGCCGAGGCAAGCGGCCTCACGGTCGGGGACTCGACCACGCTCGTCGTCGCTGGACAGGTCACCGAGGCGACGCTGACCGGGATCGTGGACATGGGTGCCTCGATGGCCGGCGCGAGCATCGTGTTCTTCGACGAGCCGACGGCCGCTGCGGCCTTCGCACCCGACGGCATGGTCTCGACGATCTCGGTCCTGGCCGAGGACGGCGTGGGCGAGCAGGAGCTCGCCGACCGGATCACGGCCGTGATCGGCAGCGCTGCGGACGCCGCCACCGGCACCTCGCCCGTCGAGACCGTCACGGGCACGACGGCCCGCGACGAGGCCCGCGAGGACATCGCGTCGCAGCTCGGGTTCATCGAGACGTTCCTGCTGGTCTTCGCAGGCATCTCGCTGTTCGTCGGCGGGTTCATCATCGCCAACACGTTCGCGATGACGGTGCGGCAGCGGCAGCGCGAGCTCGCCCTGCTGCGCGCCGTGGGGGCGTCCCCGCTCCAGGTGTTCGCCTCGATCCTGGTCCAGGCCGCGGTCATCGGGGCGCTCGGCGGCGCGCTCGGGGTGCTCGGCGGGCTGGGGCTCGTCACGGCGCTCAAGGCGATGTTCGGGTCGATGGGCATGGAGCTCGCGGGCGACATCCCGCTCGACGCGACGACCGTCGTGGTCTCGCTCGTGCTGGGCGTGGTCGTCTCGGTCGCGTCGGCGGCCCTCCCTGCCCGACGCGCGGCGCTCGTCGCCCCGGTCGAGGCCATGCGCGACGACTCCCCCGCCCAGGCCGGGTCGCTCCGCGCTCGTGGCATCGCGGGCGCTGTCGTCGCCGGGGCGGGCGTCGGGGCCGTGGTCGTCGCGGTCGTCCAGGCGGCGGCCGACGAGACCGCGGGCACCGGGGCGCTCCTCGGTCTCGGGGCCGTCGGGGTGATCGTGGGGACGCTCCTGCTCGCGCCCGTCGTCGCGCGCGGCGTCCTGCACGTCATGTCGGCGCCGTTCGTCGCGTGGGCCAAGCCCCTCGGGACGTTGGCGCGCGGCAACGTGACGCGCAACCCGCGCCGCACCGCGAGCACCGCGAGCGCCCTCATGATCGGCATGTCCCTCGTCGGCGCGGCCTCGGTCCTGGCCGTGTCGATGCAGGCGTCCATGAAGTCCATCGTGGCCGACGAGTCGCTGGCCGACCTGGTCGTGGAGTCCGCGACGGGCACGGTCCCCTCGGGGGCCGTGAGCGACATCTCGGCGCTGCCCGAGGTCGGTGCGGCCGACTCGCTGACGGCCGACCAGTACTTCGTCGGGTCGTCCTCTGGGGACGCTGCCGACGCGTCTCCCTTGTTCGTGCTCGGGGTGGACCCGGGGGTGTTCGGCCGCACGTGGCAGACCGAGACGGTCGAGGGCAGCCTCGACTCGCTCGCCGACGGGCAGGTCAGCGTCCTCCAGGCGACCGCGGCCGACGAGGGCTGGGGACTGGGTGACGAGCTCACGCTCCGCTCCCAGCAGGGCAGCGTGGACGTCACGATCGGGTCGATCTTCGACTCGCCCGCCCTGGGCGTCCCGGTCGTCGTGCCCGACGCGGTGTTCGCGCAGCTCTCGGTCGCCCCCGCGGAGATGTCGACCATGCTCCTGGTCAAGGCGGCCGACGGCGTGTCCCAGGCCGAGCTCGACGCCGCGGTCACAGCGGCCGCCGAGCCGTACATGATCGTGTCGGTCATGGACGACGAGGAGTACGTCTCGGCGCTCGCGAGCCAGATCGACCAGATGCTCACGATCCTCTACGCCCTGCTGGGGCTGTCGATCGTCATCGCGGTCCTCGGCATCGTCAACACCCTGGCGCTGTCGGTGATCGAACGGACGCGTGAGATCGGGCTGCTGCGGGCCGTCGGGCTCGGACGGTCGCAGCTCGCCGGGACGATCGTCATCGAGTCGGTGCTCACGGCCGTGTTCGGGACGCTCCTCGGGCTCGCGGTGGGCGTGGGGCTCGCCGCTGCGATGCCGACCGTGTTCGCGAGCACGGGCTTCACCGCCCTCGCGATCCCGTGGGCCGGGCTCGGGACCATGGTGGGCATCGCGGTGCTCGTCGGCGTCCTGGCCGCGGGCTGGCCCGCGCTGCGCGCGGCGCGGCTCCCGGTGCTCGACGCCGTGACGGTCGACTGACGGACCCCGGCGGCGGTCGGCTGGTTGGCCGGCGCACCAGTCACCGGTGATCTAGGTCCGCCCCCTCCCGGAGGCGGGTGTCCTTCTGCGTAGCCACCACAATTGTGGTGGCTGCGCAGAAAACACATCCGCCCCCCGGGCCCCACGAGGCAGAGGGCAGGGGCAGTGGGAAGAGGAGCCGGACGCCCGTGGTCGCTCGCGAGGCGCACGGGCGGAACGTCGCCGTATGACCGTCGCTGTCGCTGTCGCTGTCGCCGTCGCCGTCACCGTCACAATCACCGTCGCCTTCTCGGCGCCCTCCGCCGACGCGCGCAGAGCCCGTGGCCCCTTCCCGGTGACGTGGCTCGCTCCACCCGATAGTGTCCCGCTGAGGGGCGCCCCGACCCCCGCCGTGCCGTGGACGGAGCCCTCCGGCGGGGCTCGAGGGATGTGGTGCCATGTCCGCACGTCCGGGCGACGTGACCCTGATCGGCCGCGAGCGCGAGAAGCAGGTTCTCGACGACCTGCTGGCCACGGTGCGTCAGGGATCGAGCCGGGTGCTGGTCCTGAGGGGGGAGCCCGGATCGGGCCGCACCGCCCTGCTCGACCGGCTGTCCGCCACGGCGGGCGACCTCGACGTCCTACGCCTCACGGGGACCGAGACCGAGACGGACCTGCCCTTCGCGGCGGTCCAGCGCGCGCTCCTCCCCCGGGCGTCGCGCATCGCGGGCCTCCCCGCTCCCCAGGCGGACGCGCTCCGCACGGCCCTCGGGACGTCGTCGGGCCCCGCACCGGACCGGTTCCTCGTGAGCCTCGCCGTGCTGTCCCTCCTGGCCGCGCTGTCCGACGACGCCCCCGTCCTCGTGCTCGCCGACGACGCGCAGTGGCTCGACCGCGAGTCCCTCGACCTCCTCGCGTTCGTGGGCCGCAGGCTGCGCGCCGAGCGGGTGGCCCTGGTCCTCTCGGTCCGGGCCGGGACGCCGGGCGCGGCCGCGGTGTCGGACCTGCCCACGGTAGACCTCGCAGGGCTCCCGCGGGACGCGGCGCTCTCGCTCCTGCGCTCCCGGGTGGGCACGGCCCTCGACCCGCAGGTCGCCGACTCGATCGTCGCCGCGACCGGCGGCAACCCGCTCGCGCTGCTCGACCTGAGCGGCGAGCTGAGCGCCGCTCAGCTCGCGGGCGGCGCGGTGCTCTCCGCGCCCCTCCCTGTCGGCAGCCACCTCGAGGACCACTACCAGCGGCACACTCGCGCGTACGCTCGCCCGACCCAGCGCTGGCTCCTGATCGCCGCGACCGAGCGCGGGGGCGACACGGCATACGTCAGGGCCGCCGCCGAGGCCCTCGGCCTGCCCGACGACGCCTCCGACGCGCCCGAGCGCGACCGCCTCGTGACGGTCGAGAGCCACGTCGCGTTCCGCCACCCGCTCGTGCGGTCGGCCGTCTACCGCGGCGCGACCGGCAGCGAGCGCCGGGCCGCCCACGCCGCGCTCGCCGCCGTGACGAACCGGCCGGCCGACGTCGACCAGCGTGCCTGGCACCTCTCGGCAGCAGCCCTCGGCCCTGACGAGGGCGTGGCGGCAGCGCTCGAGCAGGGCGCCGAGCGTGCCCGCGCCCGAGGCGGCTACGCGGCCCGCGCGGCCTTCCTCGCCCGCGCGGTCGAGCTCACCGCGCCAGGTCCGCGGCGGGACGGACGCGCGGTCTCGGCCGCCGAGGCCGCGTCGCTCGCCGGGTCGCCGGTCCGTGCGCTGGCCCTCCTGGACGGGGTGGACGAGAACTCTCTCGCCCCGGCGGTCCTCGCACGGTGCCTCACCGCTCGGGCCGTCGCCCGCAAGTACTCCGGGGCGCCGCACGCCGCGGCCGAGAGCCCGGGCCTCTTCCTCCGCGCCGCGCGCACGCTGCGCGAGACTGACCCGGCGGCTGCCCAGGACGCGCTGCTCACGGCGTTCGGCGAGATCCTCGGCGCCGAGCGCGCGGCGGGTGACGACACCCTCGCGTGCCTCGCGCGCGAGGCACGCGCCCAGGAGGTCGACAGCACCGCCGACACGACTCTCGACCGGCCGAGCGACATGGCCTCGACCCTGCTGGGCGCGCTCGCAGCGCTCGCGACGACGCCCGACGCCCGGTGCGTCCCCGCGCTGCGGGCCGCCGTCGAGTCGATGCGTGCGCCCGGCGCGGCGTCCTCCGAGACGTTCCAGCGGCACGGCCTCCTGGCCGTCGCCGTGACCACGGCACTGTGGGACGACGCTGCTCGCGACGAGCTCGTGCGCCAGGCCGCCGCTCAGACCCGGGCCGCCGGCGCGATCCCTGCGCTGGACTCGGCCCTGTGGGTGCTCGCGCTGTGCGAGACCGTGATGGGTCAGCTCGGGGCGGCCGACCACCTCCTGGCCGAGGTCCACGAGCTCCGCGAGGCCGTGGGGCTCAGCCCTGAGCAAGCCCGGATCTTCGCCAACGTCGAGCTGCTCGCGTGGCACGGTCCCGACTCCCCCGCGCTGCGCGAGCGGATCGACCAGGCGCAGGGGGCCGCGGACCACCTGGGCCTGGGCGGGGCCGCGAGCCTGGCGCGGACCGCGCGCATGCTGCTCGACCTCGCCGCCGGCGACCACGCCGCCGCGTTCGACGCTGCGTCGGCGATCGCTCGCGAGGGGTTCCTGCAGGTCGGGATCCGCGTCCTGCCGGACCTCGTGGAGTCCGCACGACGCAGCGGTCACGACGACGCGGCCCGCGCCGCGCTCGCCCGGCTCGCCGACGTGACCCTGGCGAGCGGGGCGCCGTGGGGCCTGGGCGTGCTCGCCCGCTCGCGAGCCCTCCTCGCCGAGGACGGTGAGGCGGACGCCCACTTCCGTGACGCCGTCGGGCACCTGTCGCGGACACGCGCGGTCGCCGACCTGGCGCGGACCCACCTCCTGCACGGCGAGTGGCTGCGGCGACGGCGTCGCCGGCGCGAGGCGACCGTCGCCCTGGGCGCCGCGCTCGACCTGTTCGAGCGCATGGGCGCCGAGCCGTTCGCGGCGCGCGCCCGCCGCGAGCTGGCTGCGGTCACGGGGCGGGCCCAGGTACCGCTCGACCGCCCCACGACGGGTCTGACCGCGCAGGAGCAGAGCGTGGCCGAGCTCGCCGCCACGGGCGCCACCAACGCCGAGATCGCCGCGCACCTGTTCATCAGCCCGCACACCGTGCACTACCACCTGCGCAAGGCGTTCCGGAAGCTCGGGGTCTCCTCGCGCCGTCAGCTCGCGCACGCGCTGCGCCCGCCCGACGCCGGAGCGACGGTCCGGCGGTAGACGTCGCCCGTGCCGGGCGGGGGCCTCGCGCAGGTGGTCGGTCGTCTCAGGCCGGCTCCCCCGCGGCCTGGGGCGCCCGGGCGTGCGCGACGGCCCAGTCGAGGGCGGCGTCCGCGACGGCCTCCCAACCGGGCTCGGCGCACGTCCAGTGCGAACGGCCCTCGAAGTCCAGGACCTCGGTCACCGCGGGCGAGCGGTGGTACTTGTGGGCGTTCGACCGGTTCACGGACGCGGGCATGATGTGGTCCTCGCTGCCCGTGATGAACAGGAGCGGTGCACGGTCGGCGTCGTAGTCGACCCAGGTCTCCTGCTTGCCCGGCTTGAAGTTGGCGATGAGCCCGTAGGCCCACACCCAGCTCCCGGGAGCAGGGATGTGGTAGCGGTCGTAGACCTCGCGGGACTCCTCGGCCGTGAGCGTGTTGGTGAACGCGTAGTGGAACTGCTCGGGCGTGAACCCCGCGGCGCGGTGCGCCTTGGCGGGGTTGTTGAGGATGGGGAAGAGCGACTTGATCTGCGACGGCGGGTTGACCCGCACGCCCTCGGTCGGAGCCGCGTCGATCACGACGGCCGACGCGCCCAGGCCGCGGGCCAGCAGGAGCTGGGTCAGGGTGCCGCCGAACGAGTGGCCCATGATGATGGGCGGCCTGTCGAGGCCCTCGACGATCCCGGCGAGGTGGTCGACGGTCTCCGGGACCGTGAGCCTCGCGATGACCTCGGGGTTCTCGCGCAGCGCCTCGACCTCGATCTCGAACCCCGGGTAGCCGGGCGTGAGCACGCGGAACCCCTTGGCCTCGTAGTACGGGACCCAGTGCTCCCAGCTGCGAGGCGTCATCCACAGGCCGTGGACGAGGACCACGGTGTCGGGGGCGGTCGGCGGGGTGGTGTCGCTCATGGTGGTCTCCTGTGGCCGAGGGATCGTGCTCCCCACCTTCCCCGGCACCTCGTGGTCGGGGCATCACCCGTCGCGGGTAGTCACCACCGGATCGACGCAAGAAATCGACAGAAGAGCGAAAACTTCTCGCAGAACCCTTGCGCGGGTGACCGCTCGGCCATAGATTCGGCTCACCGTCAGGGCGAGGACGCCCTGCACCGCGAAGGCAGCGCCTTCCCGAGAGAAGTCGAGTCGACGATGACACGAACGCACCTCCGGCCAGCCCTCCCCCTCGGGGGACGAGCGCGGACCCGATCCCCCCTGACCTCGCTCACCGCGCTCACCGTCGCACTCGGCCTCGTGGTCGGCACCGCGGCCGGCGCGTCCGCCCATGGCCGCGACCCGCGCCCCCCGAGCCCCGTCGCGACCCGAGCGGCACTCGCCCCGGACCTCGTCGCGGGCCGCGGCGCGGACCTCGGGATCGTCGAGCAGGAGGCCGAGTCGGCCGTCACGGACGGCGCCGTCCTCACCCCCGACCGGACCGCCTACACGCTCGCGTCCGAGGCCTCGGGACGCTCGGGCGTCCGGCTCATACCGGGCCAGTACGTCGAGTTCACGCTGCCGAAGGCCGCCAACGCGCTGACCGTGCGGTACTCGATCCCGGACGCACCGGGCGGCGGCGGGATCACCGCTCCGCTCGCGGTGTCGGTCGACCGGGGCCCGAACCGGACCATGACGCTCACCTCGCAGTACTCGTGGCTCTACAACCAGTACCCGTTCACGAACGACCCGGACGCGGACCTCCTGCACCCCGACTGGTGGATCACCGAGTGCGCGTGCGTCCCGGCCGCCACGACCCCCGCCCCCGAGATCACCAAGCCGTTCCGGCCGACGCACTTCTACGACGAGCAGCGCCTGCTCCTGACGAGGACCTACCCGGCCGGCTCGACCGTCCGGCTCACCGTTCCTGCCGGGAGCCAGGCCGCCTGGACCGTGATCGACCTGCTCGACTCGCAGGTCGTGGCCCCTCCGAAGCTCACGCTGCGCGCCGCGAACGTGCTCGCGTTCGGCGCCGACCCGTTCGGTCGCCGCGACTCGGCCGCCGCGTTCGACAAGGCGATCGCGTTCGCGAAGAAGGCCAGGCTCCCCGTCTACGTCCCGCCGGGCACCTTCCAGGTGAACCGCCACATCATGGTCGACGACGTGACGATCCAGGGCGCGGGCAGCTGGTACACGATCGTCAAGGGCCGCGAGACGGCGCTCGCGACGCCCGCGCCCGACGGCTCGGTGCACACGGGGGTGGGCTTCTACGGCAAGGACGCGGCGGACGGCGGGAGCCGCAACGTCCACCTGTCCGGGTTCACGATCGAGGGCGACGTCCGCGAGCGCATCGACACCGACCAGGTGAACGGCGTGGGCGGGGCCATGAGCGACTCGACGATCGACGGGCTCTACATCCACCGGACCAAGGTGGGGCTGTGGTTCGACGGCCCCATGGACAACCTGCGCGTCACGAACAACGTCATCACCGACCAGATCGCCGACGGTCTCAACTTCCACGGCGGCGTGACCGGCTCGGTCGTCTCGAACAACCTGGTCCGCAACACGGGCGACGACGGCCTGGCCATGTGGTCGGAGAAGCTCGCCAACGCGAACAACACGTTCGACCGGAACACGATCCAGTCCCCGACGCTCGCGAACGGGATCGCGGTCTACGGCGGCACCGACAACACCGTGTCGAGGAACCTGGTCGCCGACCCCGTCCGCGAGGGCAGCGCGCTCCACGTCGGGTCACGGTTCGGCGCCGAGCCCTTCACGGGCAGCCTCCGGATCACGGACAACACGACCGTGCGGTCCGGGACGTACGAGCTCAACTGGAACATCGGGCTCGGTGCGATCTGGTTCTACGCGCTCGACCGCGACATCGACGCCGACGTCCAGGTCGTCGGCAACCACTTCCTCGACAGCACCTACAACGCGATCATGCTGGTCTCCGACTGGCCCGTGAAGGACCAGGTCGCGATCCGTGGCGTCCACTTCAAGGACACGCGGATCGACGGGACCGGCACCTCGGTCCTGAGCGCGCGGGTCGCGGGCTCGGCGACGTTCGAGAACGTCGACGCCCGGAACGTCGGGGCGGTCGGCATCAACAACTGCGGCTCGTTCAACTTCCCGGCGACGGGCTCCGAGTTCACGGTGACCGACCTCGGCGGCAACGACGGGGGCGGGTCCACCGGCCCGTGGCTCGCGCCGTGGGAGCTGCCGAACACCATCACGTGCGACGACCGCCCCCCGGTCGTCGCACCCCCGGCGCCTTCGACCTGGTGATGCCCGCGGGGTGCGCCGAGCCACGCGGCGAGGCGCACCCCGTGGTCGGGACCGCGACGGGCGGGATGGACACCTGGGCTTCAATGAGTCAATACTATGATTCATTGATCCAGTTGGAGGAGTGCCCATGTTCGGTCCGCCCGTCGCCGCCCTGGCCGCGCTCTGCGCCGTCGCGGCCGCTGTGCTGATCCTGGCCGGCTCCGTCCGCGTCCGTCGGCACCCGACTCGCAAGGTGCTCGACGCCGCCCTGTCCCACGAGCGCACGACCTCGGCCGTCGCGGGCCTGCTCGCGCTGCTCGTGATCGCCTACGTCCTCTCCCCCGTGGGCGCCGCGGACCTCACGAGCAGCACGCACACCCCCGGCCTGCTGCTCGCCGTCGCACCGCCCGCCACGGCCGTGCTCCTGCTCGCCGTCCGCGCCGTGGGCGAGCTGACCTGGCCCCGCACCCAGGGCGCGGTGCGGACCGCGGCCCTCTCTCGTCGCAGCGTCCGCTCCCTGGGCGAGTGGCGCCTGACGCTCTTCCTCGTGACCGTGGCGATCTCCGCCGTCGGGCTCGTGGTGTTCGGTCTGACCGCGGGCGAGGGCGGGCGCGCCGTCGACGCCCCCATCCAGGTCTCGCCCGACGGCTGGTCCACGGGGAGCTCGGGCCCGTACCCGGGCTGGCCCTACGGGGTGCCGCTGCTCGTCGCGCTGGCCGTCGTGACCCTCGCGACGCTGGGCGTCCTCAAGCTGGTCTCGCGCCGCTCGGTCGTGAGCGGAGCGACCGCCGCCGAGGACGACGCGCTGCGCCGCCTCAGCGCCGCGCACGTGCTCGCGGGCGTGCAGCTCCTCGTCGGGCTGGGCACGGCCGCGGTCATGCTCCTCGCGTCCCTCGCCCTGTTCTCGGCGGACCGCAGCCCCGCCGCGTTCGTCGCCTTCGCGGTCGCCACGGCGATCGGGATCACCTCGGTCGTCGCGGGTCTCTCGGTGCTCGCGCGCCACCCCGCACCGGCCGCTCCCGCGGCGCCCCAGCCGTCCGCCGCATGAAGACCCTCACGGTCGACCTCGAAGGACCCGTCCCCGTCTACGAGCAGATCCGCAGCCAGATCACCGCGCTCGTCTCGCTCGGGGCCCTGACCCCGGGCGACCGCCTGCCCTCGTCGCGCGACCTCGCGCGCGACCTGGGGATCTCGGTCGGGACGGTCCAGCGCGCCTACCGCGAGCTCGAGGCGACCGGGGCCGTCGTCTCGCGGCGACGCACGGGGACCGTGGTCGCCGTGCCCGAGCACGGCACCTCGGAGGCCGACCAGCGCTCGTTCGCCGCGCACGCGACCGAGCTCGTGGCCCACGGACGGGCGCTCGGCATGGAGGACTCCGTGATCCTCGACGTCGTCACGGGCCTGCTCCAGCAGCACGACGGCCCCACCGGCGGCTGAGCCCGTCTTCCCCGGCCGGGCTCGGCTGCTGGTGGGGCCGTCCTGCACGCACGGTCTCAGACCGTGAGCGGCGCCTTCGCGCGCAGCGCCGCGGCGATCGACTCGCCCCACACGTACGCCTGCTCCATGTGCCCGTCGACCAGCGGCCCCGCCGCGTCCTCGACGAGGAACGACTTGAGCGGGACGAGCATCTCGTAGCCCTTGCGGGTGATGATCCTGGCCGCGGCGCGCGACGCCGAGCTCGGGATCGCGCGACCCAGGGCGGTGCGCGTGTCGAACGTCGTGACCCAGCGCGGGCCGGTCCCCTCGGCGTGGTCGGGGAGCGCGACGCACCACTCGCGGAGCCCGACGTTGCGGGCCGGCACCGTGCCGCCCGAGCGCTGGACGGCCTCGGCCCGGGTCCCCGGGCGGCTCATCGACATGGAGTGCGTCGGACCGCCCGCGACCACCAGGTCGACGTCGTCGAGGAGCGAGGGGTCCGCCACGGCGTCCGCGACGTCGACGACCTTGACGGGAACGCCCGTCGCCATGCCCGCGGCGATCTGGCGGGCGACCTTCTCACAGTTCCCGAACATCGACTCGTAGACGACGGCAGCAGTCAGGTTCTCTCCACGGTTCGTCATGCTCCCAGCCTCGCGTCCGCGGCCCGCCCCGGGCCACGGACGACGGTCCCGGGGGTCAGGGACTTTCGTCCCCCGCCCGACGGCGCCGCTCGCCCAGGGCGGGCCGCGCCGCTCTCCCAGGGCACCGCCGGGCACGACGACGGGCGGGGCCCCCTCTCGGGAGCACCCCGCCCGCCCGCACCGCACCCGCTACCGGGCGGACCCGATCACTCGGGCGAGCGGCGCCGTCGGGCCCTGACGAGCACCAGGCCCAGGAGCGTCATGAGCAACGCCGCCGCGAGCACCGGACCCACCGTGGATCCCGTGGTCGCGAGCCACTCCCCGGGAGTCGTCGGGGGTGCGACCGGCGCCGGGGGCGGCGGCGTCCGGTGCTCGGTCGTCGCCGGCGGCGGCGTGAGCGGCGGCCCCACGGGGGGCGTCGCGGTACCCGTCACGACGTTCTTCAGGACCGTCGCCGCCCCGACGCCTGCGTCGACCTTCACCTGGTAGGTGACCGTCACGGCCTGCCCCGGCCGCAGCGCCCCCGACCACGTGAGCGCCGTCCCCTGGAGCGTCGCCCCGTCGACCGGAGCGTCCGCGACCGTGGCCTCGATCGACCCCTCGACGAACGTCGCGCCCGACAGGACCTTCACGAGGTCGTCGGACAGGACCACCGGGTCCAGGACCGTCGCACCCGTGTTGGTACCCGTGACCGTGTAGGTGATGGTCTGCCCGGCCTGGACCGTCGAGCCCGACGCCGGGTCGGAGGTCTTGGCGACCTCGAACCCGGGGACCGGGTTCTCGGTCGTGACCTCGGGCGGCGTGACGGGCGGACCCGTGGGCGGTGTCGCCTGCCCGCGCACGGTGTTCTCGACGAGAGCACCCGCGGCGTCCTCGGCGACCGTCACCTGATAGATGAGCGTCACGGCCTGGCGAGGCTGCAACGTCCCCGACCAGGTCAGCTCGGTCCCCGCCAGGGACGGCGCCGTGGCCGGCTGGCCGTCGACCGTCGCCGCGAGCGAACCCTCGACGAAGGTCGCGCTGTCCAGGACCTTGGACAGGTCGTCCGAGATCTCGACCGGCGCCAGGACCGTCGCCCCGGTGTTGGCCCCCGTCACGGTGTAGGTGATGGTCTGCCCGGGCCGGACGTCGGCCCCCGACCCCGGGTCGGACACCTTGGTCAGCGCGAAACCGGGGGTCGGGTGCTGGACCAGGATCGGCGGGGGCGTGATCGGCGGACCCGTCGGAGGCGTGCCCTGACCGCTCGCACGGTTCCGGAGCGTCGTCCCCGCGGGGGCGTCCTGGTCGACCACCACCTGGTAGGTGAGCGTGACCGCGGCCCCCACGGGCAGCGCGCCCGTCCAGGTGAGGGTCGTGCCGTCGAGCGAAGGAGCCTCGACCGGCACCCCGCCGACCGTCGCGGCCGCCGAGCCATCCACGTACGCGGCGTGGTCCAGGACCGCGGACATGTCGTCCGTGACGACGACCGGGTCCAGGACCGTGGCCCCCGTGTTGGTGCCCGTGACCGTGTACGTGATGGTCTGCCCGGGCTGGACCGTCGACCCGTCGGCCGGGTCGGCCGTCTTGGCCACGACGAACCCCGGGACGGGGTGCTCGGTGGTGACCTCGGGCGGTGCGATCGGCGGCCCGACCGGGGGCGTGGCCGTCCCCGTGACCCGGTTCTGCACGAGCGCCCCTTCAGGGACGTCCGCGTTCACGAGCACCTGGTAGGTCAGGGTCGCCGTCTGCCCGACGCCGAGCTCGCCCTGCCAGGAGAGCGCGGCGCCCACGAGCGTCGGGGTCGTGGGCTGCGTGCCCTGGCTCCCGTCGCCCGTGATCGCGACCGTGGGCGAGCCCGCGACGAGCGTGGCCTTGTCGAGCGCCTTCGACAGGTCGTCGAGGAGCGTGACAGGACTCAGCGGCGTCGCACCCGTGTTGGTGCCCGTGACCGTGTAGGTGATGACGGTTCCCGCGCGGACGGCGGTCCCGCTCGCCGGGTCGGAGGTCTTGGCGACCTCGAACCCGGGCACCGGGTGCTGCGTCGTGACCTCGGGCGGGGTGATGGGCGGACCCGTGGGCGGGGTCGCCGTTCCCGAGGCGGCGTTCTTCACGAGCGCCCCCGGGGGGACGTCCGCGTCGACCGTCACCCGGTAGGTGACGACCACGACCTGCTGCGGCTGGAGCACGCCGGTCCACAGGAGCTCGGTCCCCGTCAGGGACGGCGCCGTGGCCGGCTGCCCGTCGATCGTCGCGGCGAGCGAACCCTCGACGAGCGCTGCGTCGTCCAGGACGTCCGAGAGGTCGTCCGAGATCGCGACGGGATCCAGGACCGTGGCGCCCGTGTTGGTGCCCGTCACGGTGTAGGTGATGGAGTCCCCGCCCTGGACGGACCGGCCGGAGACCGGGTCGGAGGCCTTGGCCAGCGAGAACCCGGGCACCGGGTGCTGCGTCGTGACCTCGGGCGGCGTGACCGGCGGCCCCGTCGGGGGCTGCGCTCCGGCGTCGACCGTGTTGAGGACCGTCGCACCGGCGGCGTCCTCGTCGACCGTGACCTGATAGGTGATCACGACGTCCTGCCCGACACCGAGCGCGCCCGACCAGGTGAGAGAGCTCCCCTGCAGGGTCGGCGCGGCTCCTCGGCTCGAGGTGATCGACCCGTCGACGAGCGTCGTGCTGTCGAGGACCTTCGAGAGGTCGTCGACGATCACGACCGGGTCGAGCGTGGTCGCTCCCGTGTTCGTCCCCGTGATCGTGTAGGAGAGCGTGTCACCGGGCCGGACGTCGGAGCCCGAGGCCGGGTCGGCCGACTTGGCGACCGTGAACCCCGGGGTCGGGTGCTCGGTGACGACGTCCGGAGGCGTGAGCGGCGGCTCCCCCGGAGGGGTCGCGCTCCCGGAGACGACGTTGCGGACGATCGCGCCGTCGTCGTGCGTCTCGTCGACGACGACCTGGTAGGTGATGACGACCGACTCGTCGACCTGGAGCTGTCCCGTCCAGGTGAACCCGTCCGCGGTCAGGGCCGGTGAGCCGATGGACGCCTCGAGGCTGCCCTCGACGAGCGTGCCGTCGTCGAGCGCACCCGAGAGGTCGTCGGAGATGACGACCGGGTCGAGGAGCGTCTCGCCCGTGTTGGTGCCCGTCACGGTGTAGGTGATCGTGTCACCGCCGCGGACGGTGGTCCCCGACGCCGGGTCCGACGTCTTGGTCAGGGCGAACCCGGGGGTCGGGTGCTGGGTCTCGACCGGGGGCGGGACGATCGGCGGCCCCGTGGGCGGCGTGGCGGTGCCTGTCGCGACGTTGTGCAGGACCGATCCTGCCGGGGCGTCGGTGTCGACCGTGACGGTGTACTGGATGACGACCTGCTGGCCGAGGTTCAGCACGCCCTCCCACCGGAGCGTCGTCCCGGTGAGCTCCGGCACGACGCCGATGTTCGAGGTGATCGACCCGGGGACCAGGTCGGCATGATCGAGCACGGCCGCCAGGTCGTCCGTGACGACGACGGGGTCCAGGACCGTGGCACCGGTGTTCGTGCCGCGCAGCGTGTAGGTGACGGTGTCACCGGGAGACACCGTGGTCCCGGACACCGGGTCCGAGCTCTTCTCGAGCGTGAAGCCGGGCACCCTGTGCTCGGTCACGACCGGCGGAGGGACGATCGGCGGTCCTGTGGGCGGCTGGCCGGAGCCCGTCACGGTGTTCTGCACGATCGTTCCCGCGGCGACGTCGAGGTCGACGATCACCTGGTAGCCGACCGTGACCTTCTGGCCCGGGGCGAGCGCGCCGGTCCACGTGAGCGTGGTCCCGTCCAGCACGGGGAGGTCGCCGGCCGTGGACGTGATCGAGGCGGGGACGAGGGTCGCGTGCCCGAGCACGGCCGAGAGGTCGTCGGTGAGGGTCGCGGGGTCAAGCGTCGTCGCCCCCGTGTTCTCCCCGGTGAGGGTGTAGGTGATGGACTCGCCGCCCCGGATCGTCGACCCGGCGGTCGGCTCCGAGGACTTGGAGATCACGAAGCCGGGGATCGGGTGCTCGGTCTCGACCGCCGGAGGGGTCAGCGGCGGACCGGTCGGCGGGGTCGCGGAGCCGTCGGCCACGTTGTGCAGGAGAGTCCCGGCCGGCGCGTCGGCATCGACCCGCACCGCGTACGTGAGGACGACCGACTCGCCGGGCTGCAGCGTCCCGGTCCAGGTCAGGGTCGTCCCCGAGACCTCGGGTGCCGTACCCAGCGAGGCGCTGGGGGTTCCCTCGACCGCAGCGCGGTCCAGGACCGCGGACAGGTCGTCGGTGATCTCGACGGGATCCAGGACGGTGTCGCCGGTGTTGGTGCCGGTCACGGTGTACGTGACGAGGTCACCGGCCGCGACCCTGCTGCCCGACGCGGGGTCGGAGCTCTTCGTCAGAGCGAACCCCGGGACGGGGTGCTGGGTCTCGACGGCCGGCGGGGTGATCGGGGGCCCGGTCGGAGGCTGGGCGGTGCCGGTCACGACGTTGTGGAGCAGACCGCCCGTGAGGCCGTCGGCGACCGTGACGGCGTAGGTCAGGACGACCTCCTGGCCGACGTCGAGCGCACCGGTCCAGGTGAGCGTGGTGCCGCTGAGGACCGGGGCTGCGACGGCCGCGCCGTCGACCTCGGCCGTGACGGCGCCGAGGCTCCCGAGCGGGAGGACCCGGCCGAGGTCGTCCGAGAGGACGACCGGGTCCAGACGGGTCGCCCCCGTGTTGGTGCCCGTGACCGTGTAGGTGATGGTGTCGCCCGGTCGGACGTCGGTCCCGGACGCGGGGTCCGCGGTCTTGGAGACCTCGAAGCCCGGGATCGGGTGGGTCGTCACGACGGGCGGCGGCGTGATCGCCGGCCCCGTCGGGGGCTGGGCGGTCGAGGTCGCGCTGTTGTCGAGGGTCTCGCCCTGGGTGCCGGCATCGACTGTGACCCGGTAGCTGACGACGACCGTCTGTCCTTCGGCCAGGTCGCCGGTCCAGCTGAACGAAGAGCCGACCAGCGCCAGCGGCACGGGGGCTCCCCCGTCGATCGACGCCGCGAGCGAGCCGGCGACGTAGGTCGCGTCGTCGAGCACGTCGGCGAGGTCGTCGGCGATCGTCACGGTCAGCGGGGTGTCGCCGCTGTTGCGACCCGTGAGGGAGTACGTGACGGTGTCGCCGGGCTGCACCGAGGATCCCGAGACCGGGTCGGCGGTCTTGGTGAACTGGTAGCCGGGGACGTCGTGCACCGTGGTGCCGCAGGTGCCCGGCTCGCACGTCGTCGGAGGGTTCGGCGGCTCGGGGGGCGTGTGCGTGAACGCCACGTTGCGCAGCTCGCCGTCGCCGCTCCCGACGGCCTTGACCGTCGCCGTGTAGGTGGTCGCGACCGACGTCGTCGACAGCGGGATGTCGGTGCCCGTCCAGGTCCAGGCGTCCCCCGTGACCGTCGTCGAGCTGCCCGAGGCAGGCGCGGACACGAGGTCGTCGAGCGGCACGTCGGCGTCGTCACGGACCGAGCTCACCGAGTCGGAGTAGCGCCCCGACCACGTCGTCGCCTCGAGGGCGTCGGTGACCTCCTCCGGGTGGGCGTAGTCGACCGGGCTGGTCGTGACGGTGTAGCGGATCTCGTCCCCGGGGTTGACGATCGAGCCCGTCGCGGGGTCCGAGGACTTGGCGAGCAGGAAGCCGGGGTGGTCGGAGGTCGTGGTGATCGCGGTGTCGGCGTAGGCCCAGTTGTCGATCGCGCGGTTGTTGCCCCAGGTGCCGCCGTTCGTGGTGTCCGTGGGAGGCGGGTTGATCCCGAAGATGGTGTTGGTCGGGCAGGTGCCGACGCCCCAGGCGTGGACGCCCGCGCTGCTCGGGAGACCGCCGAGCGCCTGGACGACGGGCGTCGTCGAGCACCGGACGTTCGCGCGCGGGTCGTTCTGCACGTCGGTGACGGGCGTGTCGTTCCAGAAGAGCCGGACGTCGTTCTGCGGGGGGCCGTTGATGCGGTTGACCGCGATGCCCCCGTTGAAGATCTCGATGTCCTCGTCGACGAAGTGGATCTCTCCCACGCGGTCGATCTCCACCCGGAACGCCAGGGGTCTGCTCGTGGGGATCACGGCACCCGAGGCGTCGAGGCCGTCGAAGGCGACGGACTGCGGCGCGTCGAGCGCCGCGACGGGGAACACCCGGTCGAGCGGGCCGTCGAACACACCGTCGTCGTCCACGTCGACCCGGACCGTCGCGTTGCCCTCGAAGTCGTCGATCCTGAAGTCGATCGTGCCCGACCGCGCGCCCGGCCCGGCGGGGACGAACGTCGGCCCGTCGATGCTGGGCGCCACGGGTGCGGCCAGCCGCAGCCAGGTGGTCTGGCCTCCCGGCAGCGTCACGCTCGCCGGCAGGTCGGTCGCGGGCGCCTCGAAGAACAGCTTGTAGGCCGAGAAGTCGCACCCCATGGCGTGCGCCGCGGACGACGTCCGGTAGGGCAGGCCCTGGTCTGCCGGGATCAGGCTCGAGCTCGTGAAGATGCTGCGGTAGGCCGAGGCGCACGTGGTCGTGTCGATGTTGCCGAACGCGTTGGCCGAGTACTCGGAGTCGATGCCCATGATCCCTCGACGGTCCACCTTGTAGGTGTACCCGTGCTCGGTCTGGTACCAGAGGGTCAGGTCGGCCGTGCGGATCGGCAGGTTGAGGTTGTCGGTCATCCGGAAGGACTCGGTCCAGGTGCGCCCGGGGATCACCGCGCCGCCCGCCGTGGAGGCCGTGATCGACCACGACATCTGCACCTGTCCGGCCGGGTCGGTCTGGGCCGGGGCCGACTTGGCGATCTCGACCTTCCAGACGCCGGCCGTCGCCGAGGTCGCGACCTGGCTCACGTTGCACGTCGTGCCCACAGCGGCGGCGAGCGTGATCGCGGTGCATCGGGAGACCTCGCCCTGCGGGCTGGTGACCACGATGACGGGGTTCCAGGTCCTGGTCTCGGCCGAGAGCTTCGCGAAGCTGGCCGTGAAGCGTTCTCCGGCCCGGACGTACGTGTAGAAGGTCTGCGCGCCGCGCACGGACGTCCCGGTCGGGCCCGTCGCGGCCTGTGCTGCCGGGGTCACGACGACGAGCGCCGACGCCAGTCCCAGCACGAGCGCGAGCAGGGTCGCGAGACTCTTGCGCAGCCGGCTCCCTGCCCTGGGCTTCCTCGCCCGTGTGTGTGCACCCGACATGATCGTCCCCTCGTCGTCCGAGCACGCGCCGTGGGACACGTGCACTGGCTAAGACCGCCGGGCCGCATTCTCATGACGGGAACGGTGCGGGTGAAAGGTCGGGGCACGCGATATCGGGCGTTCCTTCCATATAGGTGTTCTCCACACGATTCGGGGCCATTTCCCTCTCATGCGCCTCTCATCTGCCCGACGGCGCCGCTCACCAGCCGCGCCAGGTCGCCGTTCCGCGCGGCACGGGGGTTCAGGTACGTGGTTTCCCGTACGCCTGGAGACCGTTTGAAGACGCGACGAGCGCTGACCTACCGTCGCAACGTTCTGGTCGAGGTGGACCGAGGCCCTGCGTCTCGCCGTCCGCCACAAAGAAAGCGAGATGCACATGAGACGACTTCGCGCGGCAATGATCACCGCCGTTCTCGGCGCGACCGCCATCGTCGCCCCCGTGGTGCTGGCGCCCGCCGCCTCCGCACACGGCTGGGTCACCTCCCCGCCGAGCCGTCAGGACAACTGCGCGACCGGCGCCGTGTCCTTCGACTGCGGCACCCTGAAGTACGAGCCGCAGAGCGTCGAGGCCCCGCACGGCGGCACGACCTGCAGCGGCGGCAGCGCCTACGCGATCCTCGACGACAACAGCAAGCCCTGGCCCCGCACCACGGTCGGCTCGTCGGTCAAGATCCAGTGGAAGCTCACCGCGAACCACGCGACGAGCACGTGGGAGTACTTCGTCGACGGCAAGCTGCACCAGACCTACGACCAGGGTGGCGCGCAGCCGCCGAAGGACATCTCGCACACGCTGACGAACCTGCCGGCGGGCAACCACACCATCCTCGCGCGCTGGAACGTGGCCGACACGGTCAACTCGTTCTACAACTGCATCGACATCACGGTCGCGGGCGGCGGCACCACGGGTGGCACGACCGGTGGCACCACGGGCGGCGAGACCGGCACGACCGGTGGCACCACGGGCGGCGAGACCGGCACGACCGGCGGCACCACGGGCGGCACGCCCGGCACGTGCACCGACGCGGCCTGGGACACCAACGCCGTCTACACGGGCGGCACCAAGGTGTCGCTCGACGGCCAGGTCTACGAGGCCAAGTGGTGGACCAAGGGTGAGGCTCCCAGCGCGGGCGCGCAGTGGGGCCCCTGGAAGAGTCTCGGCGCCTGCTGAGACCCGATGCCCGTGAGGGCGTGAGGTACCGCGCACGAAGCGCACAGAAGTGGCGCCGTGCCAGGAATTCTCCTGGCACGGCGCCACTTCTGTGCATGCCCGATACGTAGGACCCCCTACGTGCTTTACCGGATTGTGCCTGCCTGTTTCTTTCCTTAGCGTCGAAGATGTCCGATTCGACATGAGTAGGTCGCCCGGCAATGGGGCCTACCGACTTCCATGGAGAGCGAGAAGAGAAACATGAGACGACTACGCGCGGCGATGATCGCCGCCGTCCTCGGAGCGGCAGCGATCGCAGCCCCGATCATCGTGGCACCCAGCGCCTCGGCGCACGGGTGGATCACGTCCCCGCCCAGCCGGCAGGACAACTGTGCGACCGGCGCGGTGTCCTTCAGCTGTGGCGGGGTGCAGTACGAGCCCCAGAGCGTCGAGGCCCCCAAGGGGTCCATGCAGTGCTCGGGCGGCAGCGGGTTCACCGTCCTGGACGACAACAGCAAGGCCTGGCCTCGCAAGAGCGTCGGCTCGACGGTGACGTTCCAGTGGAAGCTCACGGCAGCCCACAACACGAGCACGTGGGAGTACTTCGTCGACGGCAAGCTGCACCAGACGTTCAGCCAGGGTGGCGCACAGCCGCCGAGCAACATCTCGCACACCCTGACGAACCTGCCCGCGGGCAACCACACCGTGCTCGCCCGGTGGAACGTGTCCAACACCGTCAACGCGTTCTACAACTGCGTCGACATCTCGGTCGGCGGCGACCCCACGGGCAACCCGACGGGTGGCGACCCGACCGGCGGCAACCCCACGGGCGGCGACCCGACGGGCACCACCGGCGGCACGACCGGCAACGGCACGTGCACGGACCCGGCCTGGTCGGCGGGCTCGGTCTACACGGGCGGCGCCCGCGTCTCCTACAACAACACGAAGTACGAGGCCAAGTGGTGGACCACGGGCGAGAACCCGGGCACGAGCGGCCAGTGGGGCGTGTGGAAGAACCTCGGCGCCTGCTGAGGTGACGACCGTCCCGTCGACGCGCTGGAGAACGTGGCGGCGGGAGCATCGCCAGGGCCCGTCCGGAGCCCGCCTGGATCAGCAGGCGGCCCCGGGCGGGCCCTCTCCCCGTTCCAATTGCATGAATATGCAATCGTCTGCATATACTTGAGTCGTGTCCAAGGTACTCACTTCACTTCCGGCCGGCGAGCGCGTCGGCATCGCCTTCTCCGGGGGTCTCGACACCTCCGTCGCCGTCGCGTGGATGCGCGACAAGGGTGCGGTGCCCTGCACCTACACCGCCGACATCGGGCAGTACGACGAGCCGGACATCGACTCCGTGCCGGGCCGCGCCATGGCCTACGGTGCCGAGCTGGCCCGTCTCGTCGACTGCCGCGCAGCGCTCGTGGAGGAGGGGCTGGCCGCGATCACGTGCGGCGCGTTCCACATCCGCTCGGGCGGGCGCTCCTACTTCAACACGACCCCGCTCGGTCGCGCCGTGACCGGCACCATGCTCGTGCGGGCCATGCTCGAGGACGACGTCCAGATCTGGGGCGACGGCTCCACGTTCAAGGGCAACGACATCGAGCGGTTCTACCGCTACGGCCTGCTCGCCAACCCGAACCTGCGCATCTACAAGCCGTGGCTCGACGCCGACTTCGTCACCGAGCTCGGTGGGCGCAAGGAGATGTCGGAGTGGCTGCTCGCGCACGACCTGCCGTACCGCGACAGCACCGAGAAGGCCTACTCGACCGACGCCAACATCTGGGGTGCGACGCACGAGGCCAAGACCCTCGAGCACCTCGACACGGGCCTCGAGGACGTCGAGCCCATCATGGGCGTGCGCTTCTGGGACCCCGCGGTCGAGATCGCGACCGAGGACGTCACGATCCGCTTCGAGAAGGGACGCCCGGTCGCGATCAACGGCCAGGAGTTCGAGGACGCCGTCGCCCTGGTCATGGAGGCCAACGCGATCGGCGGCCGCCACGGGCTCGGCATGTCCGACCAGATCGAGAACCGGATCATCGAGGCCAAGAGCCGCGGCATCTACGAGGCCCCGGGCATGGCGCTGCTGTTCATCGCCTACGAGCGCCTCGTCAACGCGATCCACAACGAGGACACGGTCGCGAGCTACCACAACGACGGCCGTCGCCTGGGCCGCCTCATGTACGAGGGCCGCTGGCTCGACCCGCAGGCCCTCATGATCCGCGAGTCCCTGCAGCGCTGGGTCGGTGCCGCGATCACGGGCGAGGTCAAGCTGCGCCTGCGTCGCGGCGAGGACTACTCGATCCTCGACACGACGGGCCCCAACTTCTCCTACCACCCCGACAAGCTGTCGATGGAGCGCACGACGGACTCGGCGTTCGGTCCCACGGACCGGATCGGCCAGCTCACCATGCGCAATCTCGACATCGCCGACTCGCGCGCCAAGCTCGAGCAGTACGCGGGTCTCGGCATGGTGGGCGCGCAGCACGCGGCCCTGATCGGGACGGGGCAGACCGAGCTCATCGGCCAGATGCCCGAGGGCGGCGCCGAGGCCATCGCGTCGCGCGGCACGTCCTCGTCCGAGCTCGACGAGGCGCTGGACCGCGCCGCGATGGAGTTCGGGGTCGACTAGTCGTCCTCGTCGACCCAGCCCACCGGGGGCAGGTCGCGCCCGCGCAGCTTGTCGATCTCGCGTCGTTCTCGCTTCGTCGGGCGCCCTGCCCCGCGGTCGCGCACCGGCACGAACGGCACCGCCTCGCGCGGCAGCACCGGTGGGCTGTGGTCGACGTACGCCTTCGCGGCCTCGGGCGCACCGACGCGCTTGGTGAGGAGCTGGACGACCTCGACGATCCGTTCGCGCTCACCGCGGTAGGTCACGGTGTCGCCGACCTTGAGGTTCGCGGCGGGCTTGACCCGCGTCCCGTTCACCTTGACGTGCCCGGCGCGGCACGCGGCCGTGGACACCGATCGGCTCTTGGTCAGGCGGACCGCCCAGAGCCAGCTGTCGACCCGCATGGTCACTTCCCTTCCCGACGTCGGACCACCCCAGCGTAGGCGGCTCCCGCCCCGCGCGGGACCGGCCGTCACGCCCGACGGCGCCGAGCGCCACTGCGGCGAATGTCGCCTTTGGGCGTGCGAACCCCGCGCAACCGTGCCACGGTGAACGGGAACCGACGCCACCCGGCCGCACTCGCACCGTCCGGGTCGTCGCCCGGAGAACGGAGTGGCTATGTGGATTCTGTCCTGGATCGTCATCGGCCTCATCATGGGAGCCATCGCTCGCGCCATCATGCCTGGTAGGGCAAGTGGAGGCTGGGTCGTGACGCTGATCGTCGGCGTCGTCGGGGCGTTCGTCGGTGGATTCATCGGCAGGGCTTTCGGCTCCGACCCCAACCAGGAGTTCTGGTCCTTCTCGACGTGGTTCTGGGCCTTCATCGGTTCGCTCGTCGTGCTGCTCATCTGGGGCCTGATCTCGGGCCGCAGGTCGAAGGCCTGACGCTCGCTCCGCCGTCGGGCACCTGACGGCTCCCCGCGGCGCGCCGCACCACCCCGGACGGCCCGGCCCCTCGACGGGCCGGGCCGTCCGGCGACGCGGACACACCCCTCGAAATACCGTGGACCGCTCCCACCCCGCGGAGGACGCTGGGACCATGAGCTCCCCCACCGAGTCGACGGCGACCTGGCGCGTCCTCGAGGCCCCGCACCCCACGAGCCTCGACGCCCCCGACGCCTGGGCCTACCTCGGCATCGCCCAGGTCGAGGCCGAGGTCACGACCGAGGCCCACGGCTACGACGACCTCGCCGACGAGGCGCGCGACGTCCTCGCCGGGATGAACAGCCAGCGGTACACGACCAAGCAGCGCGTCGTCGCCGTCCGCGCCGACGCACCCGAGACCCCGCGACCGCAGGACGTGCTCGGCCACCTGGCCGTCGCGCTGCCGACCAGCAGCAACACGCACCTGGGCGAGCTGTCCGTGCAGGTCCGACCCGCGCACCGACGCCACGGGATCGGGAGCGCGCTGTGGGAGACGGGCGAGAAGATCCTCGTCGACGCGGGCCGCACCACCCTGTTCACGGACACCCAGCACGGCACCGAGCCGCCGCCCGGACCGGGCGCCCTCGAGGCGCGCACGGGCGCCGGGCGCGTCCCTGCGGACGCCCCCGGGCCGCGCTTCGTCGCCGGCAAGGGCTACGCCCTCGAGCAGGTCGAGCGGCACTCGATCCTGGCGCTGCCGGTCGACCCCGCGTTGCTCGACCGCCTGCGGGCAGGCGCGGTCGGGGCAGCCGGCCCCGACTACCGCACGCTCGTGTGGGAGGACGACGTCCCCCCGGACCGGCGCGAGCAGGTCGGGACGCTGTTCACGCGCATGAGCACCGACGCCCCGGTGGGCGACATCGACTTCCGCGAGGACCCGTGGGACGCGCAGCGCGTGGGCGTCTGGGTCGACGAGCTGCTCGGCAAGGGGCACGGCCTGCTCATGACGGTCGCCGAGCACGTCCCGACCGGCACGCTCGCCGCGTTCTCGGTCTTCGCCTACCCCAAGGACCGCCCCGCGTTCGCGTTCCAGGAGGACACCCTGGTGCTGCACGAGCACCGAGGCCACCGCCTCGGGATGCTCGTCAAGGTCGTGAACCTCGACGAGCTCGCCGTGCGCCGACCCGCGACCGAACGTATCCACACCTGGAACGCCGAGGAGAACGACCACATGCTCGCGATCAACATCGACCTGGGCTTCACGCCTGCCGGCGGCTACGCGGGCTGGCAGAAGCGGGTGGGCGCGTGAGCGGCCCGTCGCAGACCGCGGCCCCTGCGGAGGACCAGGTCTCCGGCCCGACGGCGTGGCGCGTCCTGCGCGTGCCCGTCCCGGACTCGCTCGACGCACCCGAGGCGTGGGGCGTGCACGGCACCGTCCGTGTGGGAGAGGCCGTCGACCGGGAGATCCACGGGCACACCGACCTCGCGCTGGACGCCGCGACCACGCTCGTCAGCATGACGGCCCAGCAGGAGTACAAGAAGACCGTCCGGCTCGTCGCGGTAGCCCTCGGCGCCCGTGGCGGCGAACCGGACCGGACCCCGGCGGCGAGCGACGTCGTCGGGCGCGGCATGGTGGGCCTTCCCCAGAAGGGGAACACGCACGTCGCGATCGTGTACGCGGGGGTCGACCCCGACCACCGTGGCCAAGGCGTGGGTACAGCGCTCTGGGAGGAGGGCCTGCGCATCGCGCGAGAGGCCGGACGCACCGTGATCCTGTCGGACTCGTCGCACTCGCCCGAACCCCCTGCGGGGCCCGGCGCGCTCGAGTCGCCGACCGGGAGCGGACGCGTCCCGCTCGACGATCCGGGCACCCGCTTCGCGCTCTCTCGCGGGTTCTCGCTCGAGCAGGTCATGCGGCACTCGGCGATCTCGCTGCCTCCTCGCCAGGACGTCGTGGCCCGGTTGCGCGAGGCTGCCCGTGCTGCCGCCGCCGACCGGTACCGGGTCCACCTCTGGCAGGACACGGTCCCCGAGGACTGGATCGACGAGTTCGCCGTGCTCGAGACCCGCATGAGCACCGACGCCCCCTCGGGCGGGCTCGACCTCGAGGAGGACCCGTGGGACGCGGACCGCGTCCGTGCGGCCTCCCGGTCGTTCGCCGACCGAGGGCAGGGGTATCTCATCGCGGTCGCCGAGCACGTCGCGACCGGACGGCTCGCCGGGTTCTCGATGGTCTCCTACCCGCACGACCGGCCCGAGGTCGTGGTCCAGGAGGACACCCTGGTGCTGCGTGAGCACCGGGGCCACCAGCTCGGGATGCTCGTCAAGATCGCGGTGCTCGACGAGCTCGCGCGCGTGCGGCCCTCGTCTCGGCGCATCCACACCTGGAACGCGCAGGAGAACCGGCACATGCTCGCGATCAACGAGGCGCTCGGGTTCGAGGTCGCGAGCGTCGACGCGGAGTGGCAGCTGCGGCTCGCCTGACCGACGGGGCGATGTGTCGTTATTGTCTGGCCCGAGCGGACCCCGGGGCGCAAGAGTGGGCGCATGACGAGCACCGAGACCTCTCCCGGGGCCGCGGCCCGCGCAGGCACGACCTGGCGCGCGGTCGACGCCCCTCCCGTCCCGCCCACGCTCGAGCACCCCGACATCTGGGCGTACCAGGCGTACAGCGAGATCGAGCACGACGTGCAGCTCGCGACCTGGGGCTGGACCGACTGGTGGGCTCCCCTGCCCGTGATCCACGGGGCGCTCCAGCAGCAGGAGTACCACCGCAAGATCCTGGTCGTCGCGCTCCCCGGAGAGGCTCCGGGAGAGGCTCCGGGGACGGCAGCCGACGCCTCCCCTGGTGCCGACGTCCCGCTCACCGACGGCACCGCCCCGGCCCCCCGCGACGTGGGCGGGGCCGCGATCGTCAACCTCGCGACCGTGAGCAACACGCACCTCGCGTACGTCACGCTCATGGTGCGCCCCGGGCTCGAGGGCCAGGGCATCGGCGACACCCTCCTGGCACGGGTCGAGGAGATCGCGCGCGCCGCGGACCGGACCACGGTCATCACCTTCAGCAACCACTCTCCCGAGCCCGCCCCCGGTCCCGACGCCCTCGACGCACCGACGGGCGCGGGCCGCGTGCCCGTCGCGTCACGCCCGGCACGTTTCGCGCTCGGGCGGGGCTTCACGCTCGAGCAGGTCGAGCGCGCCTCGGTGCTGAAGCTCCCGGTCGACCCCACCCTGCTCGACGCGCTCCACGCGCGGTCCACCGAGGCGGCCGGCGACGACTACCGGCTGCACACCTGGTGGGACGAGGTGCCCACCGTGTGGGAGGACCAGGTCGCGATCCTGTGGACGCGCATGAGCACCGACATCCCCAACGCGGGCCTCGACGTCGCGGAGAGCCCCTGGGACGCCGCACGCGTCCGCAGCCACCTGCGCGGCCTCGCCGGCCGGCATCAGCACGTGCTGATCACGGTCGCCGAGCACGCACCCACGGGCACGCTCGCGGCCTTCTCGGTGGTGCAGATGCCCGTCCCCGACGTTCCCTTCGCGTTCCAGGAGGACACGCTCGTGCTCCGCGAGCACCGCGGCCACCGGCTCGGGATGCTCGTCAAGATCGCCAACCTGCGCGCCTACTCCGAACGCCGCCCCGGCGAGCGCCGCATCAACACGTGGAACGCCCAGGAGAACGAGCACATGCTCGCGATCAACGTCGCGCTCGGCTTCGAGCCCGTCGGCGTCGCGGCCGTCTGGCAGAAGCGCCTCGGCTGACGCTCGCGGCGGGGTCTCGGACCCTGCCACCCACGTGAGGCGACGGGCGTGCCCGGCGGACGCTCCGCCGTCGGGCACGCCCGACTGTCCGGCACCGCACCTCACAACCGCTCGCACCGTGAGCCACCAGGACAACCCCGCAGGTCGCAGCCTACGGTTGTCGGGTCCGGCCAAGACCCCGGGCGACCCCCGAAGACCCCCACCGACCAGGGAGCAGCGAGACCATCGTGAGCACTGCGAGCACACCGCCGATCGACGCCACCACCACTCCCTCCTGGGCCGACCTCACGGCCCACCAGGCCGCCCTGACCCCGGACCTGCGCGCATGGTTCGCCCAGGACCCGGGCCGCGCCGCGCGCCTCACGTTCGACGCCGCGGACCTCCACGTCGACCTGTCGAAGAACCTCGTGACCGACGAGACGATCGCGCTCCTCGTGCGCCTCGCACAGGACGTCGACCTCGCCGGACGCCGCGACGCCATGTTCCGCGGCGACCACATCAACGTGACCGAGGACCGCGCCGTGCTGCACACCGCGCTGCGGCGGCCGTCCGGAGCCTCGCCGGCGCTGACGGTCGACGGCCAGGACGTGGACGCCGACGTGCACGGCGAGCTCGCCAAGGTCTACGCGTTCGCGGAGAAGGTCCGCTCGGGCAAGTGGACGGGCGTCACGGGCGAGCGCGTGCGCACGGTCGTGAACATCGGTATCGGCGGCTCGGACCTGGGCCCCGTCATGGCCTACGAGGCCCTCCTGCCCTACAAGGCCGAGGACCTCGACGTCCGGTTCGTGTCCAACATCGACCCGACCGACGTCGCCGAGAAGACCGCGGGCCTCGACCCGCGCACCACGCTGTTCATCGTCGCGTCCAAGACGTTCGGGACGCTCGAGACCCTGACCAACGCACGCCTCGCGCGCGACTGGCTCTGGACCGAGCTCGCGGCGGTCGACGCTCTCGACGACTCGGAAGAGGCGCGGACGGCCGCGGTCGGCAAGCACTTCGTCGCGGTCTCCACGGCCCTCGACAAGGTCGCCGCGTTCGGGATCGACCCCGCCAACGCGTTCGGCTTCTGGGACTGGGTCGGCGGGCGCTACTCGGTCGACTCGGCGATCGGGACGTCGCTCGCGATCGCGATCGGCCCGGCGCGCTTCGAGGAGTTCCTCGCCGGATTCCACGCGATCGACGAGCACTTCCGCACCACCCCGATCGAGCAGAACGTGCCCGCGCTCATGGGCCTGCTCAACGTGTGGAACGTCAACTTCCTCGGGGCGCACACGCACGCGGTGCTCCCCTACGCGCAGTACCTGCACCGCTTCCCCGCGTACCTGCAGCAGCTGACCATGGAGTCCAACGGCAAGTCGGTGCGCTGGGACGGGTCCCCCGTCACGACCGAGACCGGCGAGGTCTTCTGGGGCGAGCCGGGCACCAACGGTCAGCACGCGTTCTACCAGCTCATCCACCAGGGCACGCGCCTGGTCCCCGCGGACTTCATCGCCGTCGCGAACCCCGCGCACCCGCTCGTCGACACCGCGGCGGGCGACGAGCCCGTCGACGTGCACTCGCTGTTCCTCGCGAACTTCTTCGCGCAGACCAAGGCCCTCGCGTTCGGCAAGACCGCCGACGAGGTCCGGGCCGAGGGGACCGCGGAGGACCTCGTGAGCGCCCGCGTGTTCTCGGGCAACCGCCCCACGACGTCGATCCTCGCGCCCGCGCTCACGCCCTCGGTGCTGGGCCAGCTCATCGCGCTCTACGAGCACATCACGTTCGTCCAGGGCGTCGTGTGGGGCATCGACTCGTTCGACCAGTGGGGCGTCGAGCTCGGCAAGAAGCTCGCGAACGAGATCGCCCCGGCCGTCACGGGCGACGCCGCCGCGCTGGCCGCGCAGGACCCGTCGACGCAGGCGCTCATCGGGTGGTACCTCGAGCAGCGGAGCTGACGCCGGGTCGCTGGTGCTGGTCGCCGAGCACGAGGTTGCGGTCGTTCTGACGCCCAGAACGACCGCAACCTCGTGCTCGGCACCCCTCCGGCAGGCTCACGCCTCGCCCGGCACGTGCTCCTTGGCCTCGTCGTATCCCTCGCTCCCGGGCAGCTCGCTCGGCCCGTAGACCAGGTGGACCACGCCCGTGGGGAAGACCTCGGAGCGCAGCAGCCGCAGGGGGTAGATCGTGTCGCCCTCGTCGAAGAGCCGTTCGCCCTTGCGGGCCGCGACCGGGTGGACCAGGAGGCTCAGCTCGTCCACGAGCCCGGCCGCGAGGAGCTGGCGGACCACCGAGATCGACCCCGCGACCAGGACCTTGGCGATGCCCGGAGTCTCCTTGAGCGTGGTCACGGCCTCGACCAGGTCACCGTCGATCCTCTCGACGTTGCGCCAGCCGAGGTCCGCGTCACCCCGGGTCGCGACGACCTTGCGCAGGTCGCCGAGCCGCTTGGCGAACACCGCGTCCTCCTCGCCGGCCTCCTCGCGACCGGGCCAGGCACCCGCGAAGCTGTCGTACGTGACGCGGCCCAGCAGCAGGGTGTCGACGCCCGTGTAGTCCTCGTCGACCGCGGCGCCCATGTGCTCGTCGAAGTACGGGAAGTGCCACGTCGGGTCGATCTCGACGACGCCGTCGAGCGAGCTGAACAAGGTGGAGACGAGCTTCGCCATGATGAGGTCCCTTCGGGGGTCTGCGGGTACGTCTGCTGAGACCGGGCGACGCTGCCGAACTCATCGGTCCCTGCCTCCCACCGTGGCACGCACCCCGGCGCGTTGCGCGCGCGGGGGGCGTGCCGTCGTCGGGCCGCGTGGGCTCAGCGCCGCAGGCAACGTGGGCTCAGCGCCGCAGGCCACGTGGGCTCAGTGCCGCAGGCCCAGCGCGACCACGGCCCCGACCGTGACGTGGAGAGCGGCCAGGAGCACGGTCGCGGACACGCTCGCCGCACCCAGCGGTCCGAGCAGGGACGCCAGGAGCACGACGGCGCAGGCCACCATCCAGGTCCGCTCACCTGCGGTCCTCCCAGCCCGCGGCGTGCCGAACCGTCGGAGCACCGCACGGACACCCCACCCCGCGAGGCCGACGAGCAGTGCGGTCAGGATCACCGTGACCGCGCCGATCCGCATGTCGCCGGCCGCGCCCTGCGCCACGGCCTCGACGCCGAGCGCCGTCCCGGCACCCCACACGACCACCCCTGCCGCCGCGGCGAGCAGCGGCACGCTCCACCTGGGCACCGTCCTCGTGCGCCCCTGCCCCGTGCGCTCGGCCACCCCGCTCGTTGCTGTCCGGTACGCGTCCATGACGTCTCCCTCCGATCGATCGGGCCCCCTCCGGGCCCGCGCCGACCCCTCGGCCGACGTCCCCACCGTGTCTCCCGGGCCTCCCTCGCCGGACCCTCCCGACGGCTCGCCCCGTCACGACCGACGGCCCGCTCCCCCCTCCGAAAGTCGGTGGTGACAGCAGCGCGCCCGTTCCTAGGGTGGCGGCATGAACAGCTACCCGAACGACGAATGCTCTCCGCCGCGGGCCCCTTCCCGGGGCGTGCTGACCGGGGCCGTGCTCGCCGTCGGCGCCCTCACCGCCCTGATGCTGTGGGGAGCCCTGCCGGGCGAGCCCGGGCCGCGCGTCGCGCTGGACGTCCTCGTCGGACTGGTCGCTGTGGCCCTCAGCCCGCTCCTGTGGTGGGCACCGCGCGGGCGTCGGGGCGACGCGGGGGCGGCGCTCGGCGACCCCGTGGTGCCGGCCCTCGCGCTGGCGGCACTTGCGGCCCTGTCCCCCGCGGCGACGCCCGCATCCACCGTCGCGACGCTCGAGGTCGCCCGCCGTCGGCCCCTGCGTGTCGCGGTGCTCGTCGCTGCGGCGGGCTTCGCGGGCCACGCGGTCCAGGCGCTGTGGCGCCCGACGGGCCTCCCGCTCGGCTGGTGGCTGCTGTGCGACGCCGCGGTGCACGCCGCACTCGTCGGCTGGGGGGCGTTCGCCCAGGCCAGGGCTCAGGTCGTCGCCGACCTGCGCGAGCGGGCACGGCGGGCCGAGCGTGAGCAGGAGCTGCGCGTGCGGGAGGCCCGCGCCGCCGAGCGCACGCGGATCGCCCGGGAGATGCACGACACGCTCGCGCACCGGCTGTCGCTGCTCGCGACCGTCGCGGGGGCGCTCGAGTTCCGGCCCGACTCCCCGCCCGAGGAGGTCGCCCGTGCCGCCGGCCTGGTCCGGGAGGGCGTGAGCGCCGCTCTCGAGGAGCTGCGGGACGTGGTGGGCGTGCTGCGCGCAGAGCCCGACGCCCTGCGCCCGGCTCCCGGGCCGGCCGACGTGGCCCGGCTCGTCGACGAGTCCCGGCTCGCGGGCGTCGACGTCGACTGGGAGCTGGACGGCGACCTCACCACGGTCCCGGCCACCGTGCAGGCAGCGACCTTCCGCGCCGTCCAGGAAGGGTTGACCAACGCCCGACGGCACGCTCCCGGCAGCGCGGTCCGCGTCGCGGTCGTGGTCGTGCCGGGCGAGGTCCGGGTCGACGTGTCCGACGACGGTCCCGCCCCCGGGCACCTGCCCTCGCTCCAGGGGACGGGGACCGGGCTCGTGGGGCTCCGCGAGCGGGCCGGGCTGCTGCGCGGCGAGGTGCTCGCTGGTCCGACCTCGGAGGGTGCCGGGTTCCGGCTCACGGTGTCGCTACCGTGGGGCTCATGACCGGACCCGTACGGATCGCCATCGTCGACGACGACGCCCTGGTACGGTCCGGCCTGCGCATGATGCTGCACGGCACGCTGGGCATCGAGGTCGTCGGCGAGGCCGCCGACGGCGCAGAGGTCCCCGGCCTCCTCGACGCCCACCCCCTCGACGTGGTCCTCATGGACCTGCGGATGCCGCGGGTCGACGGGATCACCGCGACCACCAGGGTGCGCGCGCGGGCGAACCCGCCCGCCGTCGTCGTGCTCACCACGTTCGACACCGAGGACGAGGTCCTCGGAGCGCTCCGGGCCGGCGCCGCCGGCTACCTCCTCAAGGACATGCCCCCGGCCCGGATCGCGGCGGCGGTCCTCGCGGCCGCGGCCGGCGAACCGGTGCTGTCGCCCGACGTCGCGCGGCGGCTCATGGCCTCGGCCGCCTCGGTCGGCGAGGCGCGGGCACGGGCGCGGGCGTCGCTCGACCGGCTGACCGGGAGGGAGCGTGACGTCGCGCTCGCCGTCGGGCGTGGAGCGAGCAACGCCGAGGTCGGGCGCGAGCTCTACCTCAGCGTGCCGACCGTCAAGGCGCACGTGTCGAGCGTCCTGGACAAGCTGGGGCTCGAGAACCGGACGCAGCTCGCCGTGCTGGTGCGGGACGCCGGGGGCGCGTGAGCCGTCGTCCAGGCGTGCTCCGGGCCGACGCGCCGGGGTGGCTCAGTCTCCCGGCCACTCCCCCGTCCACTTCTGGAAGGCACGGGCCCCGCCACGGTCGATCAGGGCCTTGACCCCGGAGAACACCGCGCCCTGGATCAGTGCGGCGATCAGGATCTCGCGCAGCGGGTACTCCGACTGCAGCGGCGTGGGTGCGTCCTTGCGGTGGCCAGGAGACACCCGCTTGTAGACCTGCTTGAAGACCTGGCCCGCGACCAGGCCGCCGATGATCGAGCTGATCAGCCCGAACGGCCTGTACAGGATCTTCGCGGCCTTGCCGCCGTGCTCCTCGGTACGGTCGGGCACGTGGTCGATCGTGGCGTCGCTCATGCTTCGACGCTAACGCGGGGGACGGGCGGTCGCAGGGTGGGTGGTGCTGATGCCGGGTTCATGGCGGCAGACCACGTCCGCCGGGCTACGAGTCCGTCGGCACCACCGCACAGCCCGCGAGGTCGAGCGCGACCCGGACCCGCCCCCCCGGTGCGGGGGCGAACGAGTGGTGCGTGGCGCCGTCGGGCACGGGTGTCGCCGACGGCATGCCGAGCGCGACCACGCGCTGCGGGCCGGCTCCCAGGTCGACGTCGACCGTGACCTCGGTGCGCCCACGCCGGAAGGCGCTGCGGACGACCGTGCCGTTTGCGGACCATGCCCCGGATTTGTTGTCAGAACTACGCCGGTCCGTACCCCGGCCACCTTCTGACAACTCATCCGTGGCGTGGGCACCGGGGACGAGCACGAGCCCCGTCGGGCCGATCGCGAGCAGCTCGCCGCCCGCCGCCGAGAAGTTGTCAGAACCACCCCGGGGCATACCCCGGCCACGTTCTGACAACGGATCCGTGGCGAGAGACCTGTCAGAACCACCCCGGGGCACACCCCGGCCACGTTCTGACAACCGATCAGCCGCTTCGAAGTCCGCTTCGAAGTCCGCCGCAGAGTCTCCCAGCGACCGCGACGACCCCGCCGACCCCAGCGCCACGAACGCCTGGTACCCGAGGAACTCCGCGACCCGCCGCGAAGCGGGCGCGCGCCACAGGTCCTCGGGAGCCGCGACCTGGAGCAGCCGCCCGGCGTCCATGACGGCCACGCGGTCGGCCACGGTGAAAGCCTCGTCGTGGTCGTGCGTCACGAACAGCGCGGTGGTCCCGGTCGCGACGAGCGCCGCGCGCAGGTCGGCTGCGAGCCGGTCGCGCAGCCCCCGGTCGAGCGCCGACAACGGCTCGTCGAGCAGGAGGAGCTGCGGCTCGGGCGCCAGGGCGCGCGCGAGCGCGACGCGCTGGCGCTCGCCACCGCTCAGCGTCGCGACGGGCCGCTGCGCGTACCCGGCGAGCCCGACGACGTCGAGCAGCTCGGCCACCCTGCCCGCGGCCGCGGACCGCTTGACGCCCGCCATCTGGAGGCCGAACGCCACGTTCCCCGCGACGTCCCGGTGCGGGAAGAGCTGCCCCTCCTGGAACATGAGCCCGAACCCACGTCGGTGCACGGGGACACCCGCGAGGTCGCGCCCGTCCCACGTGATGCTCCCGCCCGCGACGGGCTCGAGCCCCGCGACGGCGCGCAGGAGGCTCGACTTGCCGCAGCCGCTCGGCCCCAGCAGGGCGAGCACCTCGCCCGGCGCGAGGTCGAGTCCCACACCGCGCACGGCCGTCGTCCCGGGCCCCTTGGAGGATGCCGGGTCGGGGTAGTGCACGACGACGTCGAGCACCGTGAGGCCTCGGCTCGCCGTGCTCCCGGTCGGGTCGTGCGGCACGTACGGCTCAGCCGAGCCGTCCGTCGTTCGCTCCACCACCGTGGCTCCGTCCATCAGAACTCTCCTGCCGAGCGGTCGCCGCGCAGGCGTTCCGCCACCATCATCACCGTTGCCGTGAGGACCGCGAGGACGACGCTCGCGGCCAGTGCCATGCCGTAGTTCTCCGCCCCGGGCCGGCCGATGAGCCGGAAGATGACCACGGGGAGCGTGGCCGCGTCGGGCCGGGCCAGGAACGACGTCGCCCCGAACTCGCCGAGCGACACCGCGAACGCGAACCCGATCGCGAGGCCCAGCGACCGGGCCGCGATGGGCCCGTCGACCGCGGCGAACACACGAGCGGGCGGCGCCCCGAGCGTCGCAGCGGCCTCGCGCAGCCGCGGGTCGATCGCGCGCAGCACGGGCAGCACGGTCCTGACCACGAGCGGGATCGCGACGACCGCCTGCGCGACGGGCACGAGCAGCCCCGAGGTCCGCAGGTCCACGTCGAGGCCGAGCGGCTTGTCGAGCGTGATGAGGAACCCGAACCCGACGGTCACGGCCGAGACGCCGAGCGGGAGCATGAAGACCGAGTCGAGCGCACTGATCGCCCGTCGACCCGTGCGCGACCGGGGCCGTCGCGAGACGACGAGCGCGACGAGCCCGCCGATCACGACCGCGATCAGCGTCGCGATCGCGGCGGTCCGCACCGAGTTGGCCGTGGCCTCCCACACGGTCACGCTCAGGGCGTTGCGTCCGCCGGTCGTGCCGAGGTTCGCGTAGTTCGCGAGGCTCCAGCCACCGGGGGTCTGGAACGAGCGCACGAGGAGGTTGACGAGCGGCAGGGCGATCAGGCCCAGCACGACGACGGCGGTCACCGCGAGCGGGACCGCGTCGGCCCGCAGGCGCAGCGGCCGGGCCGCGGACGTCGCCGCGGACAGGTTGAGCGCGCGCTCGCGCCGGGCGCGGGTCCTGTTGGCGACGCTCAGCGCGACCACCACGACGACGAGCTGCACGACCGAGAGCACCGCGGCCGCGCGCAGGTCGAGGAACTGGGTCGTCTGGATCCAGATCTCGGTCTCGATGGTCCCGTACTGGACACCGCCCAGGACGAGCACGACACCGAACGCCGTGGCGCAGAACAGGAACACGATCGACGCGGCCGACGCGATGGCCGGCGCCAGCGACGGCAGCGTCACGGACCGGAACGCTCGCCAGGGCGAGGCTCCCAGGGCGCGGGCCGCCTCCTCGGCGCGCGGGTCGAGGTGCTCCCAGAGCCCGCCGACGGTCCGGACCACGACCGAGTAGTTGAAGAAGACGAGGGCCAGGACGATCGCCCCGAACGTCCCGTCGAGCCGCAGGAACCCGAGCAGCCCGCCCTCGACCAGCAGGGAGCGGAACGCCACCCCGACCACGACGGTCGGCAGCACGAACGGCACGGTCACGAACGCCCGCAGGAACGTGCGCCCACGGAACCGGCACCGGTACAGCACGTACGCGCCGGGCACGCCGAGCAGCACCGAGATCACGGTCCCGAGCACGCCCTGCCACAGCGTCAGCCCGATGATCCGCCAGGTCCGCGGCTCGGAGAACACCTCGGCGAAGCCGGAGAGGTCCAAGGAGGCGCCGGCAGCGTCCTGGGTCACGAACCCGCGCGCGATCAGCGTCACGACGGGCCACGCGAAGAACACCCCGAGGAACAGCAGCGGCAGCCCGGCGGCGAGCCCCCACAGGAGGACCCGCCCGCCGCGCTGCACGGCCGCGGGCACGCCGCGGCTCACGACACCGCCCGCTCACGAGCACCCTGTGCGCCCACCCACGCCCCGCCCGAGCACGAGCGCGCCGCCGCCGGGCTCACGGAGAACATGCTCAGCCGATCACCGTCGACGTCCACGCCTTGATCCACTCGTCGCGGTGTGCCGTGATGTCGGCGGGGGCGACGTCGAACGGCTCCGGGGACAGGGGGGCGAACTCGACCCAGCCCTCGGGCAGCTCGGTGTCGGTGTTCACCGGGTACATGTACATGCTGTCGGCGATGTCGGCCTGGAACGCGTCGCTCACGAGGAAGTCGACGAGCTTCTTGGCGCCCTCGGGATTCGCTGCCCCGGCCAGCAGACCTACGTACTCGACCTGGCGGAAGCAGGTGTCGAGCAGCGCGCCCGTCCGCGTCGAGCTCCCGTCCTCGGAGACCGTGAACGCGGGCGACGTCGAGTAGGACAGCACGATGGGGCGCGGGCCATTGCCCTCGGAGCCGGAGAAGTCGACGTAGTAGGCGTCGGACCAGCTGTCGGTGACCTTGACGCCGTTGGCCTTGAGCTTGCTCCAGTACTCCTCCCAGCCGTCCTCGCCGTAGGCGCCGACGGTCGCGAGCAGGAACGACAGCCCCGGCGACGACGTCGCGGGGTTGGTCACGACGAGCAGGTCCTTGTACTCGGGCTTGGTCAGGTCGTCGAGCGTCACGGGCTCGGGGACCCCTGTGTTGCCGAACCAGGCGTGGTCGACGTTGACGCAGACGTCGCCGAAGTCGATCGGGGTGAGCTCGCCGTCCCCCACTGCGTACTGGGCCGCCGAGTCGGCTTGCCCCGCGGGCGCGTAGGGCTCGAGCACGCCCTCGTCGATCGCACGGGTCGCGAACGAGTTGTCGATGCCGAACACGACGTCGCCGAGCGGCGCGTCCTTGGTGAGGATGAGCTGGTTGACGAGCGAGCCGCCGTCACCGGGGGTGATCTGCTTGACGGTCAGCCCGGACTCCTTCTCGAACGCGGCGAGGACGTCCTCGCTCACGTTGAAGGAGTCGTGCGTGACGAGCGTGACGACGCTCGACGGGTCCGTGCCCGTGTCGGTCGTCCCGGCGCAGGCCGTGAGGGCCAGCGCGCTGAGCCCGCCGACGAGGCCGAGGCCGAGGCGGGTACTGATGGTGTTCACGTGTCCTCCTTGGACGTCACAGGAGGGGGACCTCACGCACGGGAGGTTCCGTGAGCGAGGCTGGAGAAGCCCGACTTCCTCCACCGGTGCTAACCGGATCAGGTTCGAGGGTCTGCGGTGGTCCGCACTCTCAGCGCCTGTTGCCCGTTGTCTCCGGGCGGTCGGCGCTCCCCTGTCGTTCACCTGCGACTTTACACCGCGGTCCGACGGTGCGGGCAGGGGTCCGGCGTGTGATCTCGCCCGGGGCGCGCCCCGCCCCGGGCGACGGCTACGGTGGGACCTGAGCTCCGCCGTCGGGCACCTTCACGACGCGCGGCGCGCCC
>NZ_MAQA01000047.1 GCF_001692445.1 Oerskovia enterophila
TCGCACGCCCCACGCCGCAGTGGATCGGCAACATCGCCGCTGCTGCCGCGGCGGTCGCCTTGATGCGCGCCGCGGCAGCAGCGGCGATGTTGCCGATCCACTGCGGCGTGGGGCGTGCGATGCCGTTCTCGACGCGCGAGATGTAGGCGGGGGAGGTGTTGGCGACCTCCGCCAGGTCTTCCTGGGTCATGTCCGCGAGAGTCCGGAGGGACCGGACAATCTCTCCTGCGGTGGTCTTGTGTGCCATAGCCAGAAACCTAGGCTGTCTTGTGTCTGGAAGTCAAGATCGACACGCAAGACCTGGGGTATGTATTGCGCATGAGACCCAAGATGCGTACTGTTATCCGCATGGACACACGGAAGAGCACCCAAGAACTCGCTGCACGTGAAGCGAAGTCGGAGAGCGGGCGGCAAGAGCGCATGTCCTGGGGGCCCCGCGTGAAGGCTGCACGCGAGCGCCTGGGGCTGACGCAGGTTGACCTTGCAGAGGCGGCCGGCGTGGCGGTCGGGACCGTCCAGAACATCGAGAGCGGGAAGACGACTCCACAGAAGGCGAAGCTTGCGCCGGTCCTGGAGTTCCTCGGCCTCGATCGCAAGCACTCGGAGCAATGGAGTGACGACCAGTGGTACGTCGCCGAGATGGCCGTGGCGATCTACGATCAGGTGCCAGTGAAGCGCCAACCCGAGGCTGCGAGTCGAATGGCCGCGATCCTGGCAGACCTGATCGTCGAGGAGGCGGTCGCCGAGGCGACCGCTACCGTCCACGCTTTCCCCTCGCGCGAGGAGCGCTCTGGCACTACGGTCTCGGGACCGCAGGTCATCGCGGCGATGGACGACTATGAGGGTGAGGACCTGGTGGCCGAGATGGAAGGGCACGAGGACCAGCCGTAGGAGCGTGGACATGTACGACCTGATCGAGCACGCCGAGTCCCTTGGGCTCGGCGTGCAGTTCGATGACCTCGGGGCGCGCCACGCGCACATCCGCGACGACGACGTCGTAGTCATCAACGATGCGCGCTCCTACCTGCTGCAGCGCGCCGCCCTCGCCCATGAGTGCGGACATCGTGCCCACCGCCACGTTCACGCCGTCGGGGCGCGCGAGACCCGGCAGGAGTGGCAGGCCGACGAGTACGCCGCGAACCTCCTCTTCGGGCCAGGGGAGTATGCGCGCGCCGAGGGCATGTACGGGCCCGACATCGCGCTCCTTGCGCGCGAACTCGGGGTGCCAGCGCGGCTGGTTCTTGCGTGGCGCCGCGCCTGGTCTGCGAACCTCTCGCGGGCACTGCTGAACTAACTTCACCCGGGCATGACGGTGCGCCCGTGGGTGGCGTGCGGAAGGATGCGCCGCATGCGCACACGAACTGCCGCCATCGCGGCTGTATTGGGGGTCGCCCTGCTCGTCGCCGGATGCTCGGGAGGTGGTGAGTCGGAAGAGGTAGCGTCGCCCCTGGAGGACGAGAAGGTTGTGCCGTCGCCCAGCGAGGATGCCAAGGACGCCTGCGGCGTTGTGTTCAATGGCGGAGATGGCTCGCTAGCCTTCCGGATCCCCGAGGCGCTCATTGACGTGCAGGCGAACCTCCAGGGCGAGCGTCTCCAGACGATGCTCGACATCAACTCGCAACTGACCCAGGCCATATCCCAGGCAACCCCTGAGGTCGCCGCGCCTCTTCGGTCGATCCAGGTGCCGTTCCAGCAGGTGCAGGACGTGGTGGATGCTGGCGGCGGTGACTTGACCATGGACACATCCAGGGTTGCTGAAGATGTCACAGACCTCATGGCGGCCTGCGTGGATGCCGGGTTTACAGTCAGCGACTGACGTACGAAAGCCCCCGCCGATTGGCGGGGGCTTCGTCGTGCTGGGCTAGTTCTCGAGAGACAGGAGCGCACCGTAGCGCTGCATCGCGTCTCGAGTGAGCGAGTCGGCGATGCGGGTGTAGCCAGCCGTCGTCGTGGCGGACGAGTGCCCCAGGATCGCCATGCGTGTGTTCTCGGGCACGCCGATCTCGTACAGCAACGTGGCGGTGGTGTGGCGTGCGGAGTGCAGCTTGACGCGTGGCAGGCCGCACTCGTCGAGGAGTGCGATCCAAGCGTGGTAGTCCTTGGCGGGGTCGATGGGCTTGCCGCCGTCGCGCGTGAACACGAGGTCGGCCGGGGCATGTGTCTCGACGTGGCGACGCAGGATCTGCGCCAACCCGGGCGGCATGGGCACCTCACGCCACCCGGCGCGCGACTTGGGGCGCAGCAGCCACAGGCCGCCGTGCACCTGTCGCGCCTCCGTGCCGGCTGGGATCGGCGCCGAGCGGTGGCGGCAGCTCCCTGCGCGCGCCATGCCGCACGGCCAGCCGGAAAGCTCTCGTGGTCCGCACCCGTGCTCCCACACCACGCGAGAGAGTGCCCAGGCGACCGTGATGACCTCGTTCTCGAGGTCGAGGAACTCACGGGTCATCCCGAGCTGCTCGCCCTGACGTAGGCCCGTGAGCATCGCGACGGCCCAGCGTGCGCCGTGGGGGTGGTTGGCGACGTGCTTGAGGAAGATCTTTGCCTGCTCGGCCGTGAGGCTCTGCTGGTGGGTGACGGCCTTCCTCGGAGCGTCGACGAGCGTCGCGACGTTACGGGAGACCTTGCCCTCGCGGACGGCGTCGGTGAGGCACTTCGCGAGGATGCGGTGCGCCTGGAGCGCCGTGGTCGTGGACAGGCCCTGGTCCGTGATGGCCTCGTGCATCCGGCGGATGTGGGACGGGCTGAGCTGGTCGAGGCGGTACCGGCCGAGTGCGGGCACGACGTGCTGGTCCATGTAGGAGCGGTAGCCGGCGAGCGACTTCGGCTTGAGGCGCGGGGCGGCGATCTTGTCGAGCCAGATCTGGACCCACTTCTCCAGGACGGGGGAGGAGGTGGGGAGGTCCCCCGCACGGTCGAGGTCGACGAGCAGTTTGGTGCGGGCGTCGATCAGGTCGCCCTTGTCCTTGCGGCGTATGGTCTTGCGCCGCCGGACGCCAGTCCTCGGGTCCGGCGGCAACTCGAACCGTGCAGTCCACAAACCGCGGCCCTCGTCGTAGAAGATCGCGCCTTCGCCCTTGCCTCGCATGCTGCCTCCCGAGGGTACCCATCAGGGTACCCATTGATGCCGATTACTGCCGACGCGTGGCGACAGTCAGGAGGATGGAAACAGCGGATTCTCAACGTTCCTGCCCTCTCTGAGGCTAGCAGACTTGGAACTCATAATCCGCCGGTCGTGGGTTCAAGCCCCACCTGCCCTACCCGGGAACGACCCGTGACCCTCGTGCAGACGTGCGTCACGGGTCGTTCTCCCGGTCCCGTGCAAGGTGTGCGCGAGCGGCGGGTCGAACGACTTGGATCCCGGAAATCACCACGACGCGCAGTCGTCGCGGAGAGGAGACTCGGGCGCATGATCCCGCGCCTCCCCGAGCCTTTGCTCCGTGACGTCCTGCTGATCGACGACCTCCGGGTGTTCCGGCAGACGGTACCGGTCTCGGTCGCGCGGACGTCCGGAAGCGGCCTCGGTCTCCTGCGTGCTGGCGTCGCGGCCGGTCACCGGTGGGAGCAGGTGTGGCTCGACCACGACTTGGGCGACCTGACGGGGGTCGAGGACACGATCGGGCCCGTCGTGGACTGGCTGTGCGAGCAGGCGGCGACAGGGTCGCCCGTCGCGGTCGGGATCGTCGTCGTGCACACGACGAACGCTCCGGCCGGAGCGTCGATGGTCCGGGTGCTGAGCGCCGCCGGGTTCCGGGTCGTGCGGGCCCACGCGGCCGACTACCTCGACGTGGACCCCGACCTGTACGAGGCCGCCACGGGCCACCGACCGCGCGACTGACGGGTGCGCGTGGCGGCAAGGTCGACCGCGGGTGCGGTTGCCCTTCGATGCCACGCGACGGCGGTGGTTGGCTCGGGCGGCAGATCCGTCGCCGAGGGGCCTTGCGCGGACCGCGCCGTCGTCGTGCGTCGAGACCGCACCCGTCGTTCCATGGAGGCATGCCCCTCCGTATCCTGCGCGTCTATGCCGACCCCACGCCCGACGACGGCTGTCGCGTCCTGGTCGACCGGCTGTGGCCCCGCGGTGTGAGCAAGGAGCGAGCGCACGTCGACCGGTGGGTCAAGGAGGTCGCGCCCTCGAACGAGCTCCGGACATGGTTCCACCACGACCGCTCCCTGTTCGACGAGTTCGTCGTGCGCTACCGTGCCGAGCTCGACGAGAACCCGGCAGTCGAGGAGCTGCGCGCGATCGTGGCCGAGCACCCCGTCGTGACGCTGCTGTACGGGGCCAAGGACGAGCAGGACAACCAGGCCGTGGTGCTGCGCGACTACCTGGACGCGGCGGGGGACTGACCCGCAGGGCGCTGATGCGGCTAGAGGCTGACCGGGCTGGCCCTGACCAGGATGGGCCCTGCCGAGAACGACCTTGCGTGCGGTCGAGCACGAGGTTGCGGTCGTATTCGCCGCCAGAACGGTCGCAACCTCGTGCTCGGCCACGGGCCGACCGACCCGGACAGGACCGGCCCCGCGCACCGGCACCCCTCCGCGCGCCTCCAGAGGGTCACGCACGACCGATCGAGACCGAAGCGCCCCATACCTCCCTGACGCCCGGATCGTCCCGTTCAGCGGGCGAGTGGCGGTCGGTCGTGACACGATGCCACGTCCGACGACCTGAAGGAGATGCACCATGAGCACCGGCTCGAACCGCACGACGTCAGGGACCGCCCAGCGGCTTCAGCAGAGCAAGGGGCTGCGGGTCCTCGCCCGGGCCGGGTACGCGGTCAGCGGCCTGCTCCACATCATGATCGGGGTCATCGCGGTCAGGATCGCGACGGGATCGGGCGGCGGAGAGGCCGACCAGACCGGCGCCCTCCAGGAGGTCGCGAGCACGACCGGGGGAGCGTTCGTCCTGTGGTTCGCCGTCGTCGCGTTCGCAGCCCTCGGGGTCTGGCAGGTTCTCGAGGCCGTCGCCGGGACGAGCGGTGACGCGAAGGACCAGGCGACCTTCCGGGCCAAGTCGGTCGGCAAGGCCGTGATCTACCTCGCGCTCGGGGTGCTGACCTTCCAGGTCGTCAGCGGCTCGGGCTCCGGCGGCGGTCAGGACAGCCTCACGGCCTCGCTCCTGGCCAACGGGGCCGGGCGGGTGCTCGTCGGGGTGGCGGGCGTCGGCATCGCCGCAGCGGGTGTCTACCACGTGGTCAAGGGCTGGAAGAAGTGGTTCCTGCGCGACCTCGAGGGCAACGCGAAGGGGCAGGTCGGCAACGCCGTCGTCGTCCTGGGACGGGTCGGCTACATCGCCAAGGGCATCGCCCTGGCCGTCCTGGGGGTGCTCGTCGTCACTGCGGCGGCCACTGCGGACCCCGAGAAGGCGAGCGGTCTCGACACCGCGCTGCGGACGATCGGCGCGCAGCCGTTCGGCGCGTTCCTCCTGACCGCGACGGGCGTCGGATTCGCGGCGTACGGGGTGTACTCGTTCGCGCGTGCTCGGTACGCGCGGATGTGAGACCGGCACGGGCGTCATGAAACAATGACGCCCATGGCGATGAGAGAGATCCGCGTGATTCCGGACCCCGTGCTCCGCACCCCGTGCGACGAGATCACCACCGTGGACGACCGGGTCCGCTCGCTGGTCGCCGACCTCGTCGAGACCGTCGACTACGAAGGCCGCGCGGGCCTCGCCGCCAACCAGATCGGCGTGAACCTGCGCGCCTTCTCCTGGAACATCGAGGACGAGATCGGCTACGTCCTCAACCCGAAGATCGTCGAGCTCTCCGACGAGATCCAGGACGGCGACGAGGGCTGCCTCTCGGTCCCGGGCCTGTGGTACCCGACGCGACGCGCCTGGTACGCACGCGTCGTGGGCATGGACCTCGACGGCAACGAGATCACGGTCGAGGGCACCGGCCTCATGGCGCGCTGCCTGCAGCACGAGACCGACCACCTGGACGGCATGCTCTACCTCGACCGTCTGGACAAGGCGGTCCGCAAGAAGGCCATGCGCGAGATGCGCGCGCAGCTCTGACGCAGTGTCACGCGATCCCCGGCCCCTGGGAACCCCTGCGGCCGGGGATCGCGGCGGCGTATGCGCAGCCGGTGCGGACCGCGCGCGGCCCTACCCGGAGCGGGTGAAATCTGCGATGGGGAGTTCTCCCCTCGCGATCCGCCGAGGTCTCGGGCAAGATATGCCTGGTATACCGCTGGACGACCCTGCATGATGATTCACCCTGGGTGAGGACGTTGGGGAAGACGAAACCTCGACCTAGGGAGGACGACATGACTGGTGCCATCACACGCGGTGTTCTTTTCGTGCACTCGGCGCCCCGGGCGCTGAGCCCGCACCTGGAGTGGGCTGCCGGGAACGTTCTTGGCGTGCGCGTCACGCTGGACTGGACCGAGCAGCCTGCTGCGCGCGACCTGTACCGGGCGGAGTACGCCTGGCAGGGCGCGCAGGGCACGGGCGCGCGCCTTGCCTCGGCGCTGCGCGGCTGGTCGCACCTGCGGTACGAGGTCACCGAGGATGCGAGCCACGGTGCCGACGGCGCCCGCTGGTCGCACACCCCTGACCTGGGCATCTTCCACGCGGTGACCGACGTGCACGGCAACGTCGTGATCCCCGAGGACCGGGTGCGCGCCGCGCTCGAGGTCTCGCACGACAACCGGGCCATGCGCGAGGCGCTTCACCTGGCGCTGGGCAAGGCGTGGGACGACGAGCTCGAGCCGTTCCGCTACGCGGGCGAGGGATCCAACGTGCGATGGCTCCACCGGGTGGGCTGACCCGCTCCTCACCGACCTCAGCGACCACGGTCGCCCGATGCCCGCCGGCTACTAGGAACCGGCGGGCATCGCTGCATCCCGCTCCGGTGCGCCGGAGCCCTCGACGTCCCCTGCCGGCGGGCTGGAAGGGGCAGCGGCCCCCGCGGGAACGAGGTCCCCGTCCTCCCGGGGCGTGGCCTCACGAGCAGGGTCCGGTCTGTCGGCGGCCAGCTCCTCCGGGGCCGCGGGCGGGACGGTGGGACGTCGTCGGATGCGGTCCCACGTGCGTCGGAGGACGGGGGCCAGACGGCGCTGCACCCCCTCGTAGGTCACGTCACGGATGAAGATCGCGTCGATCGCGATCATGGTCATCGAGAAGTACATGAGCCCCATGAGCACCCCGATCCCCAGGTGCATTCCCGTGATGGCGATCAGGGCCAGGATGCGGGTGGGGCGTCGCAGCAGCAGGAACGGGAAGAAGAGCTGCACGAACACCGCGCTGTAGCTCAGGATCGCGACCAGCACCCCGGAGCGGCCGATCAGCTCGGTGACCTGCGGCCACGTCGAGAACTCGTCGAGCTGGAACACGTAGTAGATCGCCGTGCCGTGCTGCCACATGCCGCCCTGGATCTTGTACATCGCGGACGCGACGTAGACGACGAAGATCTGGAAGGCGATGAGGAGGACCGCGCCGTTGTGCAGCAGGGTCCCCAGCCAGGCCCACGACGCGAACCGCGAGGGCGTGCCGGACGCCTGGGCCGCGCTGCGCCGTCGGGCATCGAGGGACCACCTGCCCGACGTGTCCGCGAAGAGCATGTACACGAGCACCATCCGCATGAGCTGGATGCCGCCGTCGCCGATGAACGGGTTGGTCCGGAACAGCGCGATGTACAGCACGAGCAGCACCGGGATCACGATCCGCGAGCGCCAGCCCAGGACCAGCAGCACCGAGAGCGCGACGAGCGCCAGGTACTGGAGGTCGAACGCCCACGCCGGCGCGGAACCGTTGAAGAACAGGTCGAGGAAGGCCGGGAACTCGTCGACGTCGACGCGCCCCTGGGCGAAGCTTCGCCCGGCTCCCCACGCCAGGCTCCGGTCGCCCCAGCCCGCCACGAGCTGGACGACCAGGATCAGGCCGAAGCCGATGCGCAGCACGGCCGTCCCGTAGGAGGCCTTGCGCGAGTCGAGCATCCAGGACTCACCGGCCGCGTACGTCGTGCGGAGCCAGGTGGTCGCGCTCGTCACCAGCCCGCTCATGAGACCCACCCTCCGAAGACGCTGCTGAAGCCTGCACGGGCCTCGGGGGTGACGGGCGACGGGTCGCGCCAGCCGAGCCGGGTGAACTGCTCCTCGGGTCGTTGCACACCCGGGACGAGGCGTTGCTCGAACGGGACGACGCCCTGCGTCGAGGTGCTCATCTGGATCGCGACGAGCTCGGTGTCCGGCCAGAGGTCGAGTGCAGCCTGCGTGCCGAACAGGTACAGAGCGTCCTCGGCCAGCAGGTACGAGTCGATGCCGCTCACGCTCGCTCCTGCGCCCAGGAGGGCCTTGGTGAGGTCCTGGCGCCCCTGGCCGCCCCCCATGGAGGCGACGTGGTCCGACTGGACCACGGCCTGCTGCTGCCCCACGAGCGCGCCGTAGGCCGAGGTGTAGAAGCGGTTGACGCTCACGGGGATGCGCCACGTGCGCGTGGGCAGGATCTGGTGCCGCACCTGCTCGTTGAAGACGTCGCCGAGGTTGACCCACTCGGTCACCGACTCGGTGCCCTGGGTGTCGCGGGTCGAGGCACGCACCCAGACGCGCAGGTCGACCGACTGCGGGTCCGGGGCGAAGATCTGCCAGTTCTGCCCGAACAGGGGCCGCATGTGCGCGGTCGTGACGGGCGCGGCCTCCTGGCTGAGGGACGAGCTGGGCGCGGCGTACAGGAACGTCGAGAGCATGTGGAACGAGACCACCGCCAGGACGACGACCATGGTCGCGCGCTGCACGACCGTGCGGGAGCGTGCGGTGCTCACCCGTGTACCTCCACGTCGAGGACGGCCCTGGCGACCGCGTTGCGCAGAATACTAACCAGTCCTAACGATTCAAGGAAGCCCTGCGCGCACACCCCGGACGCACGGACGCCCGGTGGGGGCGAGGACGAAGGTCCTCGGCCCCACCGGGCGTCGATGCATCGTGGCGCAGGAGGACTGCGCCGACGACGTGGGTCAGGCGTTCGTCACCACGAGGGCGACGTTGTGGCCGCCGAACCCGAACGAGTTGTTGATCGCGGCGATGTCGCCTGCGGGCAGCTCGGCCGGGACGTCGCGCACCAGGGGGACCTGGAGCTCGGGGTCGGGCTGGGCGACGTTGATGGTCGGGGGAGCCAGGCGCTCGTGCACGGCCTTGACCGTGAAGATGGTCTCCAGGGCGCCTGCGCCGCCGAGCAGGTGCCCGGTCATCGACTTGGTGGCCGAGAGCAGGACGTGGTCCGCGTCGTCGCCCAGGACCGTACGGATCGAGCGCGTCTCGGTGAGGTCGCCGACCTTGGTCGAGGTCGCGTGGGCGTTGACGTGCACGACGTCGCGCGCCTGCGCACCGGCCTCCCCGAGGGCACGGGTCATCGCGGCGACCTGCCCGCGACCCTCCGGGTCCGGGGAGGTGATGTGGTACGCGTCCGAGGACAGGCCCACGCCGCCGATGCGGGCGTACACGCGCGCACCGCGGGCCGCTGCGTGCTCGGCGCTCTCGAGGACCACGATGCCCGCGCCCTCGCCGATCACGAACCCGTCGCGGTCGACGTCGTAGGGGCGCGAGGCGCCCTGCGGGTCGTCGTTGCGCAGCGACAGGGTGCGCGAGGCCGCGAACGCGGCGATCGGCATGGGGTGGATCGTGGCCTCGGTGCCCCCGGCCACGACGATGTCCGCGCGACCCGCACGGATCATGTCGACGCCGTACCCGATGGCCTCGGCGCCCGAGGCGCAGGCCGACACGAGCGCGTGCGCACCGGCACGGGCGCCGATCTCGAGCGAGACGTAGGCCACGGCCGAGTTCGGCATGAGCATGGGCACGGTCATGGGCAGCATGCGCCGCGCGCCGCGCTCCTTGAGCGTGTCCCAGCCGTCGAGCGTGGTCCAGATGCCGCCGATGCCCGACGAGACGACCGCACCGAGGCGGTCGCCGTCGATCTCCGGGCTGCCGGCGTCGGCCCAGGCCTCGCGCGTCGCGATCATCGCGTACTGCGTGGACGGGTCCATGCGCTTGATCTCGGGGCGCGCGAGGACGTCCTCGGGCTTGACCTTGATCTGCGCGGCGAACGTGACGGGGATCTCGTAGCGCTCGGCCCAGTCGTTCTCGAGGGTGCGTGCGCCGGACTGCCCGGCGAGCGCCGCGGCCCAGGTGGAGGCCACGTCCCCGCCGAGCGGCGTGGTGGCACCGAGACCGGTGACGACGACTTCACGGACGGAGGTCATGGCTGCTCCAGGTGAGTGAGGGGGAGGAAGGGGGGCGGGCAGGCCGGCGGTCGTCGACCGCCGGCCCGCACCGGCTGGGCCGCGAGGGCCCGGCGCCGATCAGCTGTCGAGCAGCTGGTCAGGCCTGTGCGCCCGTGATGAAGGACACTGCGTCGCCGACGGTCGAGAGGTTCTTGACCTCCTCGTCGGGGATGCGGACGCCGAACTTGTCCTCGGCGTGCGTCACGATCGTCATCATCGACAGCGAGTCGATGTCGAGGTCGTCCGTGAAGGACTTCTCGGCGAGGACGGCGTCCGTGGGGAGGCCGGTCTCTTCGCTGACGATCTCCGCGAGACCAGCGAGGACTTCCTGCTCGGTGTAAGCCATGGGTTTCTCCTTGTGATGGGTGCCGGGGCCGTCCGGCACCGGGAACCTGCAGTGGAACAGTGGAAAGGTCGTACGTGCCCGTCCCGTGCCCCGCGCGGACGCGGACCGGGGACAGACAGGATGATTCTCCCCTACGGGAGGACGATCACCTGCGCCGCGTAGACGAGGCCCGCGCCGAAGCCGATCTGCAGCGCGAGGTCGCCCGACGTCGCCAGGCCCTCGGACAGGAGCCGGTCGGTCGCGAGCGGGATCGAGGCGGCCGACGTGTTGCCGGTCTCCGCGATGTCGCGCGCGACGGCCACCGACTCCGGCAGGCCGAGCTGCTTGATCATCTGGTCGATGATGCGCATGTTGGCCTGGTGAGGGATGAACGCCTGGACGTCCTGCGCGGTGACGCCTGCGGCGGCGAGCGCCTTCTCGGCGACCGGGGCCATCTGGAAGGCGGCCCACTTGAAGACCGTCTGCCCGTCCTGGCGCAGCGTCGGCCAGCCGAGCTCGGGGTTCTCGCGCAGGTCCGACCATGCGTGCGTCTGCCGGATCGCCGGGGCCTTGCCGCCGTCCGACCCCCAGATCGTGGGGCCGATGCCGGGGGTGTCGGACGGGCCGACCACCGCGGCGCCCGCGCCGTCACCGAGCAGGAACGAGATGGTGCGGTCGGTCGGGTCGACGAAGTCGCTCATCTTCTCCGCGCCGACCACGAGGACGTGCTGCGCCGCGCCCGACCGCACCAGGGCGTCCGCCTGGGCGATCCCGTACGTGTACCCGGCGCAGGCCGCCGAGAGGTCGTACGCGGCCGCCGGGGTGGCGCCGAGCCGGTCCGCGAGCACCGCGGCGGCCGAGGGCGTCTGGTGGAAGTAGGTCGTGGTCGCGAACAGGACCGCGTCGACGTCGCCGCCGGTCAGGCCCGCCGCGGCGATCGCCTTGCGCGCAGCGCCCTCCGCGAGGTCGACGACGTCGACGTCGGCACCCGCACGTCGGCGCGTGACGATGCCCGTGCGCTGGCGGATCCACTCGTCCGAGGAGTCGATCGGTCCCGCGAGGTCGTCGTTCGAGACGACGTTCTCGCCGCGGACCCCGCCGATGCCCAGGACGCGCGAGTACTCGGCGCCCGCAGCCTGGCGGATCGTCAGCGCGCTCACGCGGTGGCCCCGTCGGCGGGCGGCGTCTCGCCGGCGGCCGAGGAGCCGGCCGCGTCGCTGTGGCGCGCAATGAGGTCACGAGCCTTGTCGATGTCCGCGGTCGACTTGACCGCGACCGTCTCGACTCCTGGGAGCGTGCGGCGCGCGAGGCCCGTGAGGACCCCGCCCGGCGCGAGCTCGAGGATCGCGGTGACGCCGAGCGACGCGAGCGTCTCCTGGCAGAGGTCCCAGCGGACCGGGGCGGCGATCTGCGCGGTCAGTCGTGCCAGCACGTCCTGCTCGAGGCCGAACAAGCCACCGGACTCCGCACCCGAGACGCTCGCGTACGAGGCGCCGTCGGCGTTCGAGAGGAAGGGCAGGCGCGGGTCCGTCGCGTCCCAGCCCGCGGCGACCGGGGCGAACGCGTCGAGCGCGGACTGCATGAAGGGCGTGTGGAACGCGCCCGCGACCTGGAGCGGGATGACCCGGGCCTTGGCCGGCGGGTTGGCCCCGAGCGTCGTGATGCCCTCGAGCGAGCCCGCGGCCACGACCTGCCCGCCGCCGTTGACGTTCGCGGGCCACAGGCCCGCGGCCTCGATCGCGGCGAGGACCTCCTCGGCGTCGCCGCCCACGACCGCGGCCATACCGGTGGGCGTCGCGGCGGCTGCCTCGGCCATGAAGCGGGCGCGGGCCGTCACGAGGCCCACCGCGGCGGCGTCCTCGAACACGCCCGCGACGGCTGCGGCTGCGAACTCGCCGACCGAGTGGCCCGCGGTCACGTCGACGACCTCGCACGTGTCGCGGCCGTCGAGGATCGCGCGCAGCGCGATCAGCGAGGCCGACACGATGAGCGGTTGGGCCACCGCGGTGTCACGGATGGTGTCGGCGTCCGACTCGGTGCCGTGGGCACGCAGGTCGAGGGCGGACGCGGCGGAGAACGCGTCGAGCTGCGCGGGGACCCCGGGCAGCTCGAGCCAGGGGGCGAGCATTCCGGGGGACTGGGAGCCCTGTCCAGGGCACAAGACGGCTAGCACTCGTCAACTGTGCCAACCCGGCACGCCGCCGGGACGTCACGACCCGCACCAACCTTGTCCGGGCCGTTTGTGCCGAACCTACAAGAGGCGCGGGATGGCGGCGTCGCCGACGGCGCCGTCCCGCACCAGAGGTGCGCGGTTCAGCGCCCCGCCGGGTCGCCCGAGAGCTGGCCGAGCGCGAGCGCGATCTGCAGCACGAACGACTCGCGCGCGTCGAGCGGGTCCCAGCCCGTGATCTCGGCGACCTTGCGCAGGCGGTAGCGGACGGTGTTGGGGTGCACGTACAGGCTGCGCGAGGCGGCCTCGAGCGAGCGTCCGGTGCCCAGGTAGGCGGACAGCGTCTCGAGGATCGCGCCCGTGCTCTCGAGCAGGGGGCGGTACGCCTGGACCACCAGGGTGCGGCGGGCCGTGGTGTCGCCCGTCAGGACGCGTTCGGGCAGCAGGTCGTCGGCGAGCACGGGCCGCGGGGCCTGGGGCCAGGCGGGGGCCGCGGCCAGGCCCGCGAGCGCGGCCTGCGCCGAGCGTGCGGCGTCGTCGAGCGAGGGGACCGTGGGGCCGATCACCACGGGGCCCGGGCCGAAGCGGGGGAGCAGCGAGGCCGCCGCGGCCTGCAGGTCGCCCTCACCGCCCAGGACGAGGACCAGGCGGTCGCCGTGGATGCCCACGAGCGCGTCGCCCGCGGCACGGCGCGTCGCGCGCCGCAGCTCGGCCGTGCGCAGCTCGTCGAGCGGCGCGGTCGCGGTGCCCACCATGACCAGGACCGACCCGTGGCCGCCCCAGCCGAGCGCCGAGACGCGCGAGCGCAGCGAGTCGTCGCCGTCGCCGCGGATGAGCGCGTCGACGATGAGCGCCTCGAGGCGCGCGTCCCACGCGCCGCGCACCTCGGCGGCGCGCGCGTAGACCTCCGCGGCCGAGAACGCGACCTCGCGCGAGTAGCGCAGCACGGCCTCGCGCAGGTCACGCTCGCCGCCGGGGATCGCGAGCTGGTCGGAGTACGCCTCGACGACCTCGACCACGATCCGCACGAGCTGCAGCGTGTGCTGGAGCGAGATGGACCGGGTGAGCTCGGACGGGGCGGCCGCGAAGATCTCGCTCACGCCGTGCGGGGGAGAGGCCGGGTTGGCGTACCAGGTCACGAACGCCGTGATGCCCGACTGCGCGACCAGCCCCACGTACGAGCGGTCGTCGGCAGGCAGCGCGCGGTACCAGGGGAGGTCCTCGTCGAGGCGTCGGAGGGCGGCCGCGGCGAGCAGCCCGCTGCCGTCGCGAAGTCGCTGCAGGTTGTCGGAGTTCCCCGTGATCGGCACGCCCCGAGCATACGGCGTGGTTGTGGGGAGTCCACAAAACGGGGAACCATGACATGCGGTCCTCACGCGGCGAGGCGGACGGGAGCCGCTAGGGTCGATCCATGGCACTGATGCCCCGACTACGACAGCTCATGCGACGCCAGTCCTCGGCGTCGACCGTGGGTGCTCGTCGCCCCACCAGCGCCGACAGGCGAGGAGACACCGTGCACGAGGACGCGCTGCGCGCCATGCTCGTCGACGACCCCAACGACGAGCGGGCCTTCCAGGCGCTCGCCGAGATCGTCCGGCGGCGGGCGGCCGAGTCCCACGTGTCCGCGGACCCGCTCGCGGCCCCCGCGGACGAGAGCGAGAAGCAGCAGGCCGCGGACCTGGCGGTCTGGGCCCTCGCGGAGGAGCTCGCGGGGCACCCGCGCGGCTGGTACCCGCTCGTGGAGCTGGGCCGGCTCTCGCTCGAGGACGACCAGGAGGCGGCGCTGCGGCGGTTCGCGACCGCGGCCGAGCGCGACCCGTCGGGGCTCGCGCTCGCCGAGAGCATGGAGATCCTGCGCGAGGCGCACCTGCCGGTCGAGGCCCTGGGCCTGGGGGTGGGGCACTGGCGAGCGCGCGAGCACACGCCCGAGGCCGGGCGCCAGCTCGTCCTGGCCGCGATCGACGCTGACCGCATCTTCGAGGCCAAGCACCACCTTGAGGCCCTCGCGCTGTACCCGGACGCGGCGGTCGTCGCCCCGATCCGGCACGAGCTCACGCTCGCGATCGCGCACGCCGAGCAGCACCGCTCGGGCACCTAGGCCCGACGACGTCGCGTCGGCCGGGCGCCCTGCGCCCCCGGCGTGCGGCGCGCCCAGGCGTCTCCCGCCCCCGGACGCACCGACGGCGCCGCCACCTCTCGCGAGGTGAGCGGCGCCGTCGGGCACTGCGGTCCTGGTGCCGGTCAGACCGGCGCCGGGCGCGGGGCAGGAGCGATCAGGAGTCGCCGCCCGCGTTGCCGGACGTACCGGCCGTGACGTCCATCAGACGGTACTTCTCGATCGCCTGGGCCGAGGCCTCGGCCGGGACCTTGCCCTGCTTCGCGAGCTGCTGGAGCACGCGGACCACGACCGAGGGACCGTCGATCTTGAAGTGACGACGGGCCGCGGCGCGGGTGTCGGAGAAGCCGAAGCCGTCCGCACCGAGCACCGCGTAGTCGCCCGGGACCCACTGGCGCACCTGGTCGGGGACCAGGTGGTCGTAGTCGCTCGTCGCGACGAACGGGCCCTCGGCACCCTGCAGCTTGGCCGTCAGGTACGGCACGCGCGGCGTGGCGGCCGGGTTGAGGAACGCGTCCTGCTCGGCGGCCAGGCCGTCGCGGCGCAGCTCGTTCCAGCTCGTGACGCTCCAGACGTCCGCGGAGACGCCCCAGTCCTTCTCGAGGAGCTCCTGCGCCTCGAGGGCCCACGGCACGCCCACGCCCGAGGCGAGGATCTGCGCCTTGGGTCCCGACGCCTCGGAGACCTTGATGCGGTGGATGCCGCGCAGGATGCCCTCGACGTCGACGTCCTCCGGCTCGACCGGCTGCTGCATGGGCTCGTTGTAGACCGTCACGTAGTACATGACGTTCTGGTCGCGCCCGTCCGAGCCGTCGCCGTACATGCGCTCGATGCCGTCGCGCACGATGTGGCGGATCTCGTAGCCGTAGACCGGGTCGTACTGGACGATCGCCGAGTTGGTGCCGGCCAGCAGCGGCGAGTGACCGTCCGCGTGCTGGAGGCCCTCACCGGTGAGCGTCGTGCGCCCGGCCGTCGCGCCGATGATGAACCCGCGGGTCAGCTGGTCGCCGGCGGCCCAGAACTGGTCGCCCGTGCGCTGGAACCCGAACATCGAGTAGAAGATGTAGAACGGGATCATCACCTCGCCCTGCGTGGCGTACGAGGTGCCGACCGACTGGAACGCGGCCGCGGAACCGGCCTCGTTGATGCCGGTGTGCATGATCTGCCCGGCCTCGGACTCCTTGTAGCTCAGCATGAGCTCGCGGTCCACGGCGAGGTAGTTCTGGCCCTGCGTGTTGAAGATCTTCGCGGACGGGAAGATCGAGTCCAGACCGAAGGTCCGGGCCTCGTCCGGGATGATCGGCACGATGCGCTTGCCGATCTCCTTGTCCTTGATGAGGTCCTTGAGCAGACGGACGAACGCCATGGTGGAGGCGATCTCCTGGTTGCCCGAGCCCTTCTTGAGGATCTCGTACGTCTTGTCGCCCGGCAGCGTGACGGGGGCCGGCGCGGAGCGACGCTCAGGCACGTAGCCGCCCAGCTGGTTGCGACGCTGCTGCATGTACTGGATCTCCGGCGCGTCGGCACCCGGGTGGTAGTACGGGGGCTCGTACGGGTTGGCGTCGAGCTCCTCGTCCGTGATCGGGATGCGCAGCGAGTCGCGCAGCGTCTTGAGGTCCGCCAGGCCGACCTTCTTCATCTGGTGCGTCGAGTTGCGCCCCGCGAAGCCCGAGCCCAGGCCGTAGCCCTTGACCGTGTGGGCCAGGATGACCGTGGGCTGGCCCGTGTGGGCCGTCGCCGCCGCGTACGCCGCGTAGAGCTTGCGGTAGTCGTGGCCGCCGCGCTTGAGGGCCCAGATGTCGTCGTCCGACATGTTCTCGACGAGCTGCTTGGTGCGCGGGTCGCGCCCGAAGAAGTGCTCGCGGATGAACGCGCCGCTCTCCGCACGGTAGGTCTGGTAGTCGCCGTCGGGCGTGACGTTCATCAGGTTGACGAGCGCACGGTCCTTGTCGGCGTTGAGCAGGGTGTCCCACTCGCGGCCCCAGATGACCTTGATGACGTTCCAGCCGGCGCCGCGGAACTGCGCCTCGAGCTCCTGGATGATCTTGCCGTTGCCGCGGACCGGGCCGTCGAGGCGCTGCAGGTTGCAGTTGACCACGAAGTTCAGGTTGTCCAGGCCCTGCTGCGCGGCGAGCTGCAGCATGCCGCGGCTCTCCGGCTCGTCCATCTCGCCGTCACCGAGGAACGCCCAGACGTTCTGCTGGCTCGTGTCCTTGATGCCGCGGTTGTGCAGGTAGCGGTTGGTCCACGCCTGGTAGATGGCCGAGGCCGGGCCGAGGCCCATCGAGACCGTGGGGAACTCCCAGAAGTCCGGCATGAGGCGCGGGTGCGGGTAGGACGGCAGGCCGCCGCCCGCGTGCGACTTCTCCTGGCGGAACCCGTCGAGCTGGTCGGCCGAGAGGCGACCCTCGAGGAACGCGCGGGCGTAGACGCCGGGGCTCGCGTGACCCTGGAAGTAGACCTGGTCACCGCCGCCCGGGTGGTCCTTGCCGCGGAAGAAGTGGTTCAGGCCCACCTCGTACAGCGTCGCGACCGACGCGTAGGACGAGATGTGTCCACCGACCCCGATCCCGGGGCGCTGGGCGCGCGTGACCATGACGGCCGCGTTCCAGCGGTTCCAGCTGCGGTAACGACGCTCCATGGCCTCGTCGCCGGGGAAGTACGGCTCCTCGTGCACACCGATGGTGTTGACGTAGGGCGTGTTGATGGACGTGGGGATCGCGACGTTGCGCTCGCGTGCTCGCTTGAGCATGTTGAGCAGGACGTAGCGCGCGCGAGGGCCGCCACGGTCGTCGATCAGTCCGTCCAGGGACTCGACCCACTCGCTCGTCTCAGCGGGGTCGATGTCCGGTACTTGGCTGAGCAGACCGTTGATCAGCGGTCCTGTCTCGTCAAACGAAGCCACCAGCAACCTCATATCTCGTTCGGAGCGGTATTCGGATTGAATCACGGCGCGGTACACCGTGCCCGCTCTCCTCCAGCCACTCCTGCGCAGCGAGAGCAGTCGCTGGTGGCGACTGTGCCCTCCACACTCTCGGGTGGTCGAACCATTCTGTTACCCCGCAGCCCGGAAGTCACACCACAAGGGGGTCAAGGGAGCGTGATCCTCACGACACAGGAGGGTGTGGGTCGGGTGCAGACGGTGCGGAGGAGGGGATCGAGCGGGGTGCGGCGGTGCTCCGGGAGCCCCTCGTGGGCCCGACGGCGGAGCCCGGCCCGGTCGGTCGAGGCACGTTCGCGCGCGCTCTGACGTTGTGCCGAGTGCGGTTCCCCGCAACACTGGGCTTCTGCGCTGGTGGACACGCCGCACGAAACGCCCGTCCTGCTGAGGCATGCGGGAGTGCCGTGGGCTACCTTTGCCAAGCAGGGCACTGATCATCAAGCAGTACGAAGAAGGGAAAGAGACACAAGTGGGAGCGACGACGGACCCCCAGGGTGCAGGACGCCTGGGGTTCCTCTCTGGCCATGTGGTGCAGGAGTTCGGTTGGGGCGAGGACGTCGACGACGACCTGCGCGCCGAGATCGAGGAGCTCGTCGGCTCCGAGCTGGTGGACGAGGACTACGGCGACGTGACCGACGGTGTCGTCGTCTGGTGGCGCGAGGACGACGGCGACCTGGCCGACATGCTCGTGGACGTCCAGACCGTGCTCGACGACGGTGGACTCATCTGGATCTTCACGCCCAAGGCGGGCCGCGACGGCCACGTGGGCCACAACGACCTCCAGGAGGCCGCGACGACGGCCGGCCTGCACGCGACCAGCACGTTCGCGATCGCGCCGGACTGGTCCGCGACGAAGCTCGGGACGCGTGGCCGTGGGCGCTGAGGCGCCCGAGCTCACGGTCCGGACCGGCGACGTCGCCCCGGACTTCACGCTGACCGACACGCACGGCACCCCGGTCCGTCTCTCGGACCTGCGCGGCGGCCCCGTCCTGCTCGTGTTCGTGCCGTTCGCCTTCTCGGGGACGTGCACGAGCGAGCTGTGCGAGCTCCGCGACAACATCGAGGACTTCGAGACCGCGGGCGTCACGCTCTTCGCGATCTCGTGCGACCCCGTGTTCTCGCTCAAGGCCTGGGCCGCGCAGGAGGGCTACACGTTCGGGCTCCTGTCCGACTTCTGGCCGCACGGCGAGGTCTCGCGGCAGTACGGGGTGTTCGACGACGAACGCGGCCTCGCGATCCGCGGCAGCTTCCTGATCGACGCAGACGGTGTCGTCCGGTGGTCCGTCGTGAACCCGCGCGGGCAGCGCCGGGACCTCGCGGGGTACCAGGCGGCGCTCGCGGAGCTCTGACGCGCACCCCCTCGACGGGCGTGCCGCGGCCCTGAGCCGCGGTGCGCCCGTTCGCGCGTCGGTCGACCGGTGAGCCGCGTGACCGGTGGGACGAACGACCGGGTGCGACGGGCGACCGGTCCCACGGACCGGGGTCGACGGGTGACCCGGCGTTATCGGCCTGCGGTGGCCGTGCGTCGTCGGGCGGGCGATGCCCGATCTGCGGCTGATGTGCGAGGCACGGCCGGCGACCCGGTAGGCTGTGCACCGCTGTTCTGGGGCCTGTAGCTCAGTTGGTTAGAGCGCCACGCTTACACCGTGGATGTCGGGGGTTCGAGTCCCTCCGGGCCCACCCAAGATTGGATGTTCAAACCCGCGACGTCAGCGGGTTTTACGTCCTCTCCCGCACGCAGCTTAGCCTCGAAGGTCGATGCAGCGGCGTGGAGCGACGGGTCGAGCAGCGTGTCGAAGGGCTCCCCTGGGTCGGCGTCCACGATGTCGCCGCCGTCGTCCAGCTCGTAGACCTTGATGCGGTCAAAGAACGCTTGGTTGCAGATGCGTCGTAGCGAGTCGTCAATGCTCATGTAGATCGCGTGCATGTCGCCGGCGAGGGCCAGGCAGTCTTCCAGGTGGGCCCTGGCCTGGTCGTACTCGATCTGGCCGGCGTCGATCCGTGAGTCAAGGAACGCGAGCCGGCGGGCGATGCGGTCCTGTTCCTCATTGAGAAGGTCCAGCGGTACGGCTCCGGCGTGGTGGGCGTGGAGCAGGCTTCGCCGTTCGTCGCGGAGCTTGTCGCGCTCCACGGCGAGGGTGTGTCGTTCGGCCTTGCTCGCCGCGTGGAGGTCATCGAACTGACGGGTGAGCATGTGGCGTAGCGCGGTGATGATGTGCTCGGGAATCTGCACGCTCCGGTAGTAGTCCTCCACCTTCTCCTCGCTGAGACCGAGACGCAGAAGATCCACGCCGCCCGTGCGCATGCAGCAGTTGACCGTGCTCGGAGCCTCACCGGCGCTGAGCGACGGCCACAGGAGTCCACGGGTCGAACAAGACCAGGGCGGGCGGGCCTTGCGCTGTAGCCCTCGCCAGCAGGTCGAGCTGTGCCGCTCCTAGTCTCAAACCTGCGTCGGGTATCATGAGAGTGGGCAGTCTGGACTGCCTGTCTCCGAGTTTGAGTCCCCACGCGACGAAGACGCCGAGGACAACCGCCGATGCGGGATCCAGAGAAGCAGCACCTGTTGGTTCGAGATCTCTCTCATGTCACAGGGCTGGTAGGCGTGGGGTGCACAGCCCGGAACAAGAGATTGAGATGACTCCCAGCGATAGCACTCCGACTCGCGCGCTCCAGCAGGATGCGCGGGCCTGGTCCACCTTCACCGGCACGAAGTACACCGCCGCGCTGCGGCAGATGAGTGCCCCGCTGGCCCAAGGGCTCCTCGGCCCACGGGTCAGCGCACGGCGGCTCATCGCTGCCCTCAGCGATCACGAGCTGGTCGGCTCAGATGGCGGCGCTCCCGTCTTGGGCGAGAACGGCGTCCGTTCGGATTCGCCATGGCGCTTCGATGGCAAGACCGACTACATCCAGCTCGCGCTCATCACAGACATGCTCCGGATGTTCACACCCGTCTCGGGCACCTCGACCCCTGAGGTCGGCAGTTACTCCTTGAAGCACACCGCGGAGTGGTTCCTCAGCCCGCACTGCTCCTATGTGTCCAACGGCCGATTGATCTGGGCAGCAGCAGCCCTTGGGCTCCCGATCACGGACCCGGACGGGTATGGTCCGAACCTCCTGATCGGCGTTTCCGAGCGTGAGCACGACTACGTGCGCCGCATGGTCGGTACTGGGCAGACCCAACCGCAGGCCGACCATTACCGTCCCGCCGGGTACGAGCACCTCCTGGCCGCGCTCGCGCAGGCAGCCGCCGGCGAATTCTTCACCGAGAACTGGGTCCGTCCGGAGCCGGTCATCGAGTCTGCTCCGTTCCACGACTGGCTCGTTCAACAGGTCGGCCGCAACGACGTCGTGGGCGACCTCGCCGACGACTACTCGGCTGGCGTCCGCGACAGCGACCACCGCGTCGCTCGCACCGCAGGCGAGCTCCTGGCGATCTTCCACGAGGTCTCTCACTCACCGTCGGCCTACGACGCCGTGGTCACCTCGATCGCCGAGTGGATGCAGGCGAAGCCTTCCCCGGCGCCCATTCGCACCGAACGGATTAGCGGTGACGCACACGACCACGGCGGTTGGGGCGCTGGTGCCGGGACGGTAGAGCGCTACGAGTTCATCTGCCCCTGTGGGGGCGGGGCAATCGTCGAAGAGCACGACAGCGTCCCGGGCTTCCGCGAACACGACGTGCGGATCTTGTGTGACAAGTGCCGCGCGGAGTGGCGCTTCGCTGAGGGCAGGAGCGTACGGGACTGGGCTCTGGTGCCCGTGGCAGCGCGCCTCGCCGCATAGACGACAAGAACGAACCGTGCGCCGCACCGAGCCGAAGCGAGTCTGGCTCGGTGCGGCGCTTGCGGGGAGCCGCGACTACGCCGACTCGTCTCGGGCAGGCGGCTGAATCATCAGCACGTTCGAGACACCGCCCTGGTTCACGCAGTCCTGAGCGAGGTCGTGAACGTGCCAGTAGAAGTCCAGGTCGGCCTCCGCCGAGTTCACGGTGGTCTCGACCGGTGTGTAGCGGTGCAGCGGGGTGGAGACGCCGCCGTAGGAGTGGCCGAAGTTGTCCACCGTCAAGATGCTCAGAGACTCGGAGCCGACCCACTCAATCCCCACGCGCACGTCGTACTCGTCGTTGCCCGTCGCCGCGGCGGTCGCGCGGATGAGGGCCATGAGGTCAGCGACGCCACACTCGACCGCTGCCGACTGAATCTGGGAGCCCCCGAAGTATCCGTCGCTACTCGAGCGGTGGCCACCGACCGCGGCCGCGAGCGTGACTGATCCGTCGTGATGGAGACTTGCCCACGCTTCCCTCCACAGCGATCGATCGTCTGTCGCGGTGTTGACGGCAACCCAGCGACGTAGCCCCGGTCGCGGATTGTGCCGGTCAACGTTCTCCAGCGGATGCACGCCGCCACGTCCGGCATAGAACAGGGCCAGACCTTCGGCCTTGGTCAGCACATCGCGCGCGCCGTCGCGCGTCAAGCGTTCGTGGAGCCGAGGGACACGGGGGTGGGCGACTGCGACCAGCCAGGCGCGCTTGTCGGAATCCCTGCCTGCTGCGGCCTCGCCGTACAGGGAATCCAACGCCTCGGTCGCGTGCCGACGCTCGTCGAACCGAGCTCGGTACATCGCCTCGATCTGGCGTTCCTTCATCCACACAGTGTCGGAGTCGTTGCGCACCGGAGCGCCGAAGTAGTCGTTGCGGTAGATCAGGTGCGGTCCGTCGACGCTTGCCGGTACTTCCACGACCACAGCGCGGGTGCCCTCCGTTCCGAGACGATGCACGTTGAGACCGAAGATTGGCGGCGAGATAGCGGTGATCGCGGCGGAGCGCAGGGATCGTTCATAGGCCTCATCGAACTCTCCGACATCGACCCGATCTGTCGCGGCCTTCTGCGACTCACGTACACCGAACACAATCACGCCGCCGCCACTGTTCGCCATCGCCGCGACGTCCTTGGGAAAGTCCGTCTGCGGCAAACCCTTCGCCGGCGGCAACTCTGACTTCCAGTCCAAGTCGTTGGTCTCCACGACGCCGCTGCTCACCGCCGCATCGAGCAGGTCATCCGTCAGCGGTCCAGTAGCGACCCCGAGGGCGCGATGCAGAGCGGTGAAAGTCATGTTCCCAGAGTAGAGATCGCCAACGACAACTGGTGGCGCGGTCGACTGGCGGCTACCCACAGGGCACGCGTCTGCCGGGGCGCGGATCGGGCGATGCCTGACTTACGCTCGAACGTCCGCTCACCGCCGGTTGCGGGCGGGTCAAGGAGCGCCCTCACGTCGGCCGTATCGGCGACGAGGGAGGCGACGCCTTCGCGCAGGAGCCGATGCGCGCCCGCGCTGGCCGCGCTGGTCACGGGGCCAGGCACCGCCCCGACCGGACGGCCGAGCTGCGGGCTCCCACCGGGCTGGACGGCGGACGAGCCGGCTGCCGCGACCGTTCTCCACTGACAGCAACGGTGCGTGTCGGTGGCTTCTCCTACTGTGACGTCCGACGCCGCGCCGACGGAGCGCGGCGGCCTCCGGACCCGGTCCGGCGGCCTGGACGAGACGGCGGGGACACGTGTTCGAGAAGATCAAGGGTTGGCTCCAGGGAGACCACGACGGTGCGGTCGAGGGCGGCGGGACGTCGCTCGGGGTCGACCGAGCACAAGATGCGCGGCACACGAAGCCTTCCGCTCGGCTGATCGACGGACTGAAGATCCTGGACGCGGACACCCCCGGTCTCGCGGCCCGTGCCGTCGCCTACGTCCACACGGGCGAGGGACCGGAGCTCGTGACCGAGCTCTCGCAGCGTGGCGACGACTCGACGGACCGTCTGCTCAACCGGCCCGCGACGCTGGGCGTGTGGACCTACACGAGCCAGGCCCAGGACAAGGCCATCAAGGAGCACGTGCCCGGCTGGAACGTGGACAAGAGCACGACGGCTCGCGGCAACCTCTACACGCTCACCGAACCCGTCGCGATCGACGCGCTCGTCCGGCTCGGACGGCTCCTCGCGGCCGTCTCGCCCGACGTCTCGCGCGCCTCGGACCGGCTTCCTGCCTGGTTCGCGGCCCTGCTGACCGACGTCGCCAAGACGTGCGGCGACCGTCGCACCCGGGGCAAGGGGGGCAAGCCCGGTATCCGCAGCGCATGGACCCCCGAGCTGCTGGTCGCGATCCTGCGCGACGGCGGCGTCGCCGAGGCGAGCATCCCGGCCGCCGTCGTGGCGGCGATCTTCGACCGTCCTGTCACGGCCGACTACTACGGCGACCCCCTCGCGGTGTTCGCGGCGCAGCCCGGCGTCGAGGACTACCTGGTCGCCCATCACGCCGAGGTCGTCGCTCTCGCTCCGCTGCTGCGCGCGACCGGCAAGGTCGAGCTCCTCCAGTTCCTGCGCGCCCAGCCCGCGGCGCGTGACGAGTTCGTCGGGCTCGTCGCCCAGCTCGCGACGGACAGCGCGAAGTCGGTGCGCGAGGAGGCCGCAGGCAACCTCGCGGCCCTGCCCGCGGCGCGTCAGGTCGAGCTCCTCGAGCCGCTGCTCACCACGATGCCCGCGGGCCGCCTCGCGGGCCTCGTGACCCACCTCGTGGGCGTCGAGGGCGGCATCGACGCGCTGCGGCGCGCGCACGCCGCCGACGGCCGCGGGGCACGGGGGACGCTGCTCTCGAACGCGCTCGAGCGGGCCACGGCCCTCGACGTCGAGACCGTGGCCGCCGACGAGCCCCTCGTCCTCCCTCCCTTCACGCCCCTGCCCGACGCCGAGCTCGGGGAGCCGTTCGTGCGCTCGGCGCGCGACGCGGTCGACCGTCGCCTCGCCGCGGCCCGCAAGGAGCTCGAGGACCTCGAGGCCCTGCCCAAGGCGGAGGCCCAGGGCTGGCGCCTCACGCACGCCCGGGGCGCGGTCAAGGACCTGTCGGCCATCACCGACGACCACCTCCGTCAGGTCGCGCAGTACCTCTCCGGCGCCCTGACCAAGGTGCCCCCGCGCACGGTGCTCGTCGAGCTCCAGGCCCCCGCGATCCGCAACCGCCTCGAGGGCCTGACCATGCTCCACGACATCCGCTTCGCACGCTCGCACGGCGGGGGCCGGCAGCGGTACCCCTGGTACCAGCTCAACGCCACGGCCGACCTCGCGATGGACGTGCGGATCCTGGCCGACGGCGTCGAGCGCGCGGGCGTCCAGGACTCCGAGGTCGCCGTCGCGGAGCTCGTGTTCGACTCCTGGTTCGCCCGGGAGACCTTCGCGCCCGAGCACCTGTGGCCCTACTACGCCGAGCACCCGGCAGCGCTCGAGACCCACCTCGGCCTGCGTCCCCCGACCAAGGTGGACAGCTACAGCCGCTCCGAGCGGCTCGAGGTCGCGCTCACGATCCTCGGCGGCTTCCCCACGCTCCCGAACCGCTACCTCCCACGCCTGGCCGAGCTGGCGCTCGGAGACGGCAAGACGCACCGCGTCGCCGCGCAGAAGGTGCTCGAGTCGCACGCCGGTGCGCGAGACCTCGCCGAGCAGGGGCTGCGTGACGGCAAGACAGAGATCCGAGTCACGGCCGCCGTCTGGCTCCAGCGCCTGGGCGACCCGGCCGCGATCCCGGCGCTGCGTGCCGCGCTCGCCAAGGAACGCCGCGAGGTGGCCCGAGCGGCGCTCCTCGGTGCGCTCGAGGCGCTCGGCGACGACATCTCCACGGAGATCGCTCCCGCGACCCTGCTCGCCGAGGCCACCAAGGGGCTCAAGGGCAAGGCTCCTGCGAGCATGGCCTGGTTCCCCGTGGACGGGCTGCCGCAGCTGCGGTGGGCCGCGGACGCCCAGCCGGTGCCGGCCGAGGTCGTGCGGTGGTGGGTCGTGCTCGCGGTCAAGCTCAAGGACCCCAGCGGGCTCGGCCTGATCGCCCGCTACGTCTCGCTGCTCGACGACCAGAGCCGCGCGGCGCTCGGCCGGTTCGTGCTCGACGCGTGGATCGGTCAGGACACACGGGGCCCCTCCGCGGAGGAGAGCCGCGCCTATGCCGACCGCGAGGCCCAGCAGCGCTACGACCGCTACCAGCACTGGTACAAGCAGCACCCGCAGTACTACGAGGCCGAGGCGTCCAGGACGGTCGACCAGCATCACCAGGACGCGTTCCGCGAGCACCAGGCCAACTACCTGGGGTCGGCCATCAGCGACAAGGGGCTGCTCGCCCTGACCGTCGGCATGCCGGGTACGGACCTGTCCCGTGCCGCCCAGCAGTACCTCAAGGCGCACAACACCCGACGCGCGCAGATCGAGGTGCTCGTCCGGGCGCTCGCGGCCAACGGCGACCCGGCGGCCATCCAGCTCCTGCTGTCGGTCGCGCGCCGCCACCGGCAGGCCACCGTGCAGGCGACCGCCCAGGCGCTCGCCCAGGACCTGGCCGAGCGGCGGGGCTGGTCCGCCGAGGAGCTCGCGGACCGCACGGTGCAGACCGCGGGCTTCGAGGACGACGGGATCCTGCACCTGCACCTCGGGGCACGCGAGTACACGGGACGCATCACGCCCACGTTCACGCTCGAGCTCACCAACGAGGCGGGCAAGGTCGTCAAGGCCCTGCCCGCGGCACGGGTGGACGACGACGCCGAGCAGGTCAAGGCCGCCAAGTCGCAGCTCTCCGCGAGCCGCAAGGAGCTCAAGGCCGTCGTCGCGCTGCAGACCCAGCGGCTGTACGAGGCCATGTGCACCGGACGTGAGTGGCCCGCCGCCGACTGGCAGGAGTTCGTGCTGGGGCACCCGATCATGTCGCGGCTCGCGGCCGGTCTCGTCTGGCTCGAGAACCCCGGCCCCGACCAGCGGGCGTTCCGCCCGGGCGACGGGGGAGTGCTGATCGACGTCGACGACGAGGACGTGACCCTCGCCGACGGCGCGACGGTGTCGGTCGCGCACGGCGTGCTCCTCGGCGAGGACCAGGCCGGTCGCTGGCGCGAGCACCTCGCCGACTACGAGATCAAGCCGCTGTTCGACCAGCTCGAGGTCGCGGTCCCCGTCACCGACCAGAAGGCAACATCGATCGCGGACCGCAAGGGCTGGCTCACCGACAGCTTCACGGTGCGCGGCCGGGCGACCAAGCTCGGGTACTCGCGCAGCCAAGCGGAGGACGGCGGATGGTTCTCGGGCTACGAGAAGGCGTACCCGAGCGTCGGTATCACCGCGATCATCGAGTTCACGGGCGCGTTCCTGCCCGAGGAGAACATCCCCGCGGCCCTCACCCAGCTGGTCTTCCGGCGCACGACGCGGGCCTACGGGCAGAGCGCCGAGGCGCGCCTGGCGGACCTGCCGCCCGTCCTGGTCGCGGAGTCCTACCGCGACTACCTGACCGTCGCTGCCGCCGGCAGCTTCGACGCCGAGTGGGAGAAGAAGAGCGCATGGTGACCACACCGACCGCCGCACCGAGCGGCACGCCCCCGGTCCTGGACCGCGAGGCGGCGCAGGAGATCCGCCCGCCCGCCGAGGTGCGGTTCGCGCACGAGCTCGCGGCCCTCGAAGCGGCCGACCGGGCGCGTGGCGCAGAGCTGCCGCCCGGCTGGCGGCTCAGCCCGCGGGCCGTGCGCGCCTTCGTCGTGGGCGACGCCGAGCTCGGGGTGCGCCGGAAGTTCTACGGCGACGACCCGCTCGTGGACCGTGCCGTCGTGTCCCTGCTGGGACGCCAGGGCCTCATGCTCGTGGGCGAGCCCGGCACCGCGAAGTCGATGCTGTCCGAGCTGCTCGCCGCCGCGGTGAGCGGCACGTCGAACCTCACGGTCCAGGGCACGGCCGGCACCACGGAGGACCACATCCGGTACTCGTGGAACTACGCGCTGCTCATCGCCGAGGGGCCCAGCGAGCGCTCGCTCGTGCCGTCGGCCGTCCAGCAGGCCATGAGCGCCGGGAAGATCGTCCGGTTCGAGGAGATCACGCGCTGCGCCCCGGAGATCCAGGACACCCTGGTCTCGATCCTCTCCGAGAAGCAGCTCATGGTCCCCGAGCTCGGGAGCGAGGCGAGGGTCTCGGCCCGGCCGGGGTTCAACGTGCTCGCGACCGCGAACCTCAAGGACCGGGGCGTCCACGAGATGTCGGCCGCGCTCAAGCGACGGTTCAACTTCGAGACCATCAAGCCGCTGACGGACCGCCAGTTCGAGATCGACCTCATCGAGGCGCAGCTGACCGCCGAGCTCGGTGCGCCCGCCGACCGCCCTCCGCTCTCGCGCGACGTCCTGGACGTGCTGGTCACGGCGTTCCAGGACCTGCGGACCGGCTCCACGAGCAACGGAGCACCCGTCAAGCGGCCCGAGACCGTGATGTCGACGGCCGAGGCCGTCAACGTCGCGGTCGCGGCCTCGCTCGAGGCCCGGTACCTCGGCGACGGCACCGTGACCCCTGCCGAGGTCGCACGCCAGCTCGCGGGCGTGGCCTCGAAGGGCGACGAGGAGGACGCCCGTCGGCTGCGGCACTACGTCGACAACGTCGTGCGCGAGCGGGCGCGGCGCGACCCGCGCTGGAAGTCGTTCCTCTCGGCGGCGGAGTCCCTGTGGCAGTAGCACCCGGGCCGGTGCGGGCGGCCTGGGGGCTCGCACCCGAGCGGATGCAGCGTGCGGTCGCCGGCGTCGAGCAGCTGCGTGCCGAGGGCATCTACCTCGCCCCGGTGCGGCACCACAGCCCGGCCTGCGCGCTCGCGGTCGAGGCGCTCCTCGACGAGGTCCGCCCCGCCGTCGTGCTCGTCGAAGGGCCCGAGGAGTACGGCCGGCTCCTGCCCGCGCTGCTCGACCCCCGCACGCGCCCGCCCGTCGCCGTGCTGAGCCTCGGGATCGACGGCAAGGGGGCGGGGTTCTACCCCCTCGCCGAGTTCTCGCCCGAGTGGGTCGCGCTGCGCACGGCCGACCGGCTGGGAGCCGAGGTCGCGTTCGTCGACCGGTCCTGGGCCGCGCGCGAGGCGGCCGTCGCGTCGGGTGCGTCGGACGCGCCCGACGCACCTGACGCACCTGACGCACCAGGCGATGCCGAGGACGACGCGTTCGCCCGGACCCTGCAGTCCGAGCGGAACCTCGCGCACTCGCGGACGGTCGCGGCCATCGCGGAGCGGCTCGGGTGCCGCGACCACGACGAGGTGTGGGACCACCTGTTCGAGGCGCGCACGCGCGAGCAGCCCACGGACTGGCGCGAGCTCTTCGACGACGTCTTCGCGTGGGCCGCGCTCGCGCGCCTGGACTACGAGGAGGAGGTGCTCGACGCCGACGGGTCGCTCGCGCGCGAGGCCCTCATGTCCGCCCGCGTCGCCGAGCACCGGGCGCGGGTCGAGGGGCCCGTGGTCGTCGTGACCGGCGCGTTCCACACGCTCGCGCTCGTCGAGGCCCTCACCGGGGCGCCCGAGGGCGGGGCGGTCGTGGACCGGCGGCCGGCGGGCGGCTACGGCGACCCGGCTGCGGCCGACGCCTGGCTGATCCGCTACGACCACGAACGGCTCGACGGCCTGCGAGGGTACGGGGCCGGCATGCCCTCGCCCGGCTACTACGAGCGCCTCTGGGCCGCCCATCGCGACCCCACCGGGCCCGCGGCGCTCAGCACCGCGCTGCTCGTCGACGTCGCGGCCGCCGCCACGACCCGTGGCGCGCAGGTGAGCTTCGCCGAGGTCGCGTCGGCGGCCGAGCAGGCGCGTCGTCTCGCGGACCTGCGCGAGCGACCGTGGCCCGGGCGCACCGACCTGCTCGACGCCCTCACCTCGTGCTTCGTCAAGGACGACGGCGGGCTCGACCTGGGCCTCGGGCGTCCCCTGGGGCAGGCGGTCGCCGAGGTGTTCGGAGGCCGGGCACTGGGTGAGGTCCCGCCGGGTCTCGCGTCGCCCCCGCTCGTCCAGCGCGCCCGGGAACGGGCCGAGGCGCTGCGGCTCGTCGTGACCGACTCGACGCCGCGCCGCACGAGGCTCGACGCGCGGCGCACGCCCCGGCACCGCGAACGCCGGGCGTTCCTGGCCCTCACGGACTTCGTGGGGAGCGGTTTCGCGCACCGGGTCTCGGGTCCCGACCACGTCTCGGGTCGCGGCCTCGGCCTGCTGGTCGAGGAGTGGGAGTACGCCTGGACGCCGCTCGTCGAGGCCTCCCTGGTCGAGCTCTCGCACCACGGCGCGACGCTCGAGGCCGTCGCGGTGCACCGCCTGCACCGGCTCGAGCACGAGCTCGCGACGACCGGCCGCTCGGCCCTCGGGGTCGCGCGACTCGTGGCGCAGGCCGTCGTCCTGGGCCTCACCGACCATCTCGACCGGCTCGTCGCGCTGCTGCGGTCGACGCTCGACGTCGACCCGTCGCTCGAGTCGGTCGTGGGCGGGCTGCACCGCCTCGTCGACCTGTGGGACGCGCGCGTCGAGCTCGGCCTGGACGGGCACGCGCCCGAGCTGCTCGACCTGGTGGACCACGGTCTGGCGACGGCCGCCTACCTGGTCCCCGGCCTCGGGAAGGTCGACGCGGACGCGGAGCCTGCGGCCGTCGGGACGCTCGTCTCGCTGCGCGACCTCCTGCGCGAGGTGCACCGTGCGGGTGCGCTCAGCACCGTGCCCGACGGCGTCGCGCGGCCTCTCGCGGACGCGCCCGAGGCGGGCGGCGCACCGGCCTCGTCCGCGGCAGGCGGTGCGCCGACCCGTCCCGGGGCAGGCGGCCCCGTGCCCGTGCGCCGCGAGCTGACCCGCCTGCGCGAGGATCGCGCGACGGCGCCCGGGGTGCGGGGAGCGCTCGTCGCGCTCGCGTCGGTCGACGACTCGCTCGGCGACGACGTCCTGGTCGCCGAGGTGCGCGCCCAGCTCAGTCCCGGCGCGGACCCGGTCGCCGCGGTCCGCTTCCTCGGCGGGCTGCTGCGCGCGGCCCCCGACCTCCTGCTGCACACCCCCGAGCTGTTCGACGCGGTCCACGCCGGGCTGCGCGACCTCGACGAGCCGGCGTTCCTGGCCGTCCTGCCGGACCTGCGCCGCGCCTTCACCTGGCTCAAGCCCGCCGAGACGCACCACCTCGCCCAGCAGGTGGCCGATCGCACCGGTACGCGCGCCGAGCGGATCGACGTGCACCTGACGGCGACCGAGCGGGACCTCGAGGTGGGCCTCGCGCTCGAGCGCGAGCTCACCGCGATGCTCGACCGCGACGGCCTCGGTGCCTGGGGCGGCGGGACGCGCCGCGAGCCCGTCGGAGCACCGGCCGCGGCCGGTGCAGCAGGCCTCGACGGCCCTGTCGGCCCCACCGGCTCGCCCGCCGACCAGGTGCTCGACGACCAGGGCGACCACCACGACCTCCAGGAGAACCACCCGTGACCGACCCGCACACCGGGCGTGCCGACCCCCACCTGGGCCGAGGCGCCCTCGCACCCGTGACCGATCGTGCGGGAGGGGCAGCGACCAGCCAGGTGACCGACCAGGAGGCCGCTCGTCGCTGGCGGCTCGTCCTGGGCCGCTACGCCGCCCAGGAGCTCCAGCAGGGGCCGGGCGACGCCGGGATCGAGCGCGCACTGCAGTACCTCTACGACCGTGAGTACGTCGAGCGTGGTCACCGTCTGGGCAAGCAGCCGGGCGCTCGCGGCGGCGGAGGGAGCCTCGACCCCTCGGCGCTCAAGGCGCTCGACTGGCTCGGCCAGGCACGCACGCTCTTCCCGCGCGAGACGTTCGAGCGCATGCAGGTCGACGCGGTGAGCCGCTACCGGCTCACGGAGCTGCTCGCCGACCCGACCGCCGCCGAGGCCCTCGAGCCCAGCCGTGAGCTCGCGACCGCGCTGCTGCAGGTCCGCGGCCGGCTCGACGATCGCGCCGCGGCCGGGCTCCGCACCGTGATCGCGCGCGTGGTCGAGGACATCGTGCGACGCCTGCGCCCCCAGTTCGCGACCGCCCTGAGCGGCCGCAAGGACCGGTCGCGCCGCTCGATGCACAAGGTCAGCCAGAACTTCGACGGCAAGCGCACGCTGCAGGCCAACCTCTCGCGCTACGACCCCGAGTCCGGCCGGTTGATCGTCCAGGACGTGCGGTTCGTGTCGAGGGCGCGACGGACCCTGACGTGGGAGGTCATGCTGCTCGTCGACCAGTCGGGCTCCATGGCGGCCTCGCTGCTCTACAGTGCGGTCTGCGCGGGGATCATGTCGGCCCTGCCCGGGATCTCGGTGCGGCTCGCGGTGTTCGACACCAGCGTCGTCGACCTGTCGCACCTCGCGCACGACCCGGTCGCGGTCCTGCTCACGGCCCAGCTCGGAGGGGGCACCGACATCGCCAAGGCCATGCGCTACGCCGAGCAGCAGGTGACGAACCCGAGCCGCACGGTCGTCGTGCTCGTGAGCGACTTCGAGGAGGGCGGGTCGGTGGCTCAGCTCCTCGCGTCGGTCCGGCGGCTCGCGGAGTCGGGCGTCCGGCTGCTCGGCCTCGCGGCGCTCGACGAGTCCGCCGAGCCGGTCTACGACCAGGGCACGGCCCGTCGTCTGGCCGAGAGCGGCATGCACGTCGCCGCGCTCACGCCCGAGCGGTTCGCCGAGTGGCTCGGGGAGGTGCTCGTATGACGCCCGCGTGGTTGGCCGTGTTCGCGGGGTACGACGACGCAGCGCTCGTCGCGCTCGGCAACGCGGGCCTCCTGCGGCGCGCCCGCAAGGACCTCGTCGGGGGCGAGGTGTCGCTCGCGTCCGAGTCCCCGGACGAGGTCGTGGTCGCCTGCGGGTCCGCGGTGGTCCGGCTCGGGCCGAAGGGTCCGGTCGCGGCGTCGTGCTCGTGCCCGACGGCGGGCGTGTGCCAGCACGTCGTGGCCGCGTGCCTCTGGGCCCGCGAGCACCCGGCGGGCCCGGCACCCGAACCCGGCGTGGACGACGCCGGTCCTGGGGCTGCGGCGGCGGACCGTGGAACGGACGGCGGCGATGGCGACCCTGCGGGCCCCGGACCCGGCCACGGCCCCGGCCCCGGACCCGCCAAGACTGACGAGGCTGCCAGCCCTCTGGCTGCTCTCCTCTCCCTGAGCCCGGCCGAGGTGTGCCGGGCGGCGGGCAAGGTGGCCGTGCGTCGGGTCGTCGAGCGTCTGCCGAGAGTGCTCCTCGCGGGAGTCGCGGCGGAGGGGAACGGCATCACCGACGCGTGCGACCTCGTGGTCGACGGCGCACGGCTCACGATCTCGTGGCCGATCGGTGGCCTGGCGCGCCCGGCCACCGGCGGCGCGAGCGACGGCCGTGCCACGGTACCGGCCGGGCCGTCGAACGTCGTCGTGTTCGTCGCCCCCGCGGGTTACGGCGGAATGGTCGTCGCAGGGAAGTCGACCGCCGCCGACCAGGCCGCCGCCCGGCTCGAGGCGGTCGTCCGGGCCTTCGCCCGCGAGGGACGCTCGTGGTCGTGGCCCCACGAGATCGAGGTCGAGCGCTCGGGTGAGCTGACCACCGCCCAGCGGGCGGGGATCGAGGAGGCGAGCGCCGTCGTCGGGCACGCGGTCGATGCCGGACTGTCCCACCTCGGGGCCGACGCCGCCGACACGCTGCGTGGCGCGGCCGGACGTGCCCGGCTCGTGGGCCTGCTCCTCCTCCACCGGCTCCTGCTCGTCGCCGCAGGGCTCGTCGACGGCCTCGCATCGCGCGACGACGACGTGACCGAGGCCGACGCGCTGGGCGCGCTCGCCGAGGCCTGGGCGCTCGCGGCCGCGCTCCGCGACGCCCCCGCCGGGGCCCTGCCGGACCTGGTCGGCGCTCCGGCCCGGCGCGCCCGCGGCGCGGCGGACGACGAGGGCGAGGAACGCCCCGGACGCCTCGTGCCGCTCGGGGTGCGGTGGTGGCGGGCAGCGAGCGGGGCGCGCGGCATGACCCTCACGGCCTGGGACCAGGAGCACGGCGTGGTGCGCACGGCGACGGCCGCACGCCCCTCGGGGGCAGACCCGGCCTTCCGCCGGGACGTGGAACTGCCGATGCTGTGGGGGTCCTCGGTCGCGAGCGTCTGCGCGGGACCGTTCACGCTCGACGCCCCTGAGACCCGCCCCGACGGGACCCTCAGCGTCACCTCGCGCACGCGGCGCGTGGGCGACGGGAGGTTCGACGTCGAGGAGCTGCGCACCGTCGCCGACCGGCTCCGGGACTCGGCGACGACCGGGACGGTGGGCTTCGGTCGCGCGGCCCGCCGGGTGCGCCTGGTCATGGTGCGCGAGACGGGAGCGATCGGGGTCGAGGAGGTGCGGCGCGAGGTCACCTGGCCCGTCACGGCGGCCGACGGCGGCACGCAGGTCCTGCGCGTCGCGGTCGACCAGGAACGGAGCGTCGAGGCGCTGCTGTCGGTCGTGGCGTCGCGCCGACCGGTGGTCGCGGTCCTCGTCGAGCGCGAGCCGGGCGGGGGAGCGGACGAGCCGGTAGGCATCTTCCTGCGCGACGGCACCGGGGGGATCGAGCTCTTCTCCCCCTCGATGTCGCCCGTGTACCGCACCGCGCCGGGCTGGACCGCAATGCGTCGCCTCACGGCGCGGATCGCCGCGCTGCGCAAGGGGTCGACCACGCACGTCGCGGAGCCGGTCGACCGGGGGCCCGTGGTGCGCGTCTGCCAACCCGCGCTCGAGGTCGTCGACTCGCTCGGGGCGACGGGCCGTCGCCGCCTCACGGGATGGCAGCACGAGGCCCTCACCGCCCGTCAGCGCCTCGCGGGGGACCTCGGGATGGCGACCGTCGGACGGTCCCTCGCGGACCTGCTCGCCGACCCCACGACGGAGAACGTGCTGCGGGCGCGGTTCGTGCTCGGGCGGGCGCTCGCGCTCACGGGATGACGGACCCGGGCCAGGGGTGCGCTCGTCGGCCCGGGAGAGCGACGGGGCCTGCGGACGGTGCGACGAGGAGTGTCAGACCCGCACGGCAGACTCTGCGTCGTGTACTCGGTCCCGCTCCGCACGTCGCCCGCCGACCCGGGCCTCGTCGACGTCCAGGACCTCGACGCCCGCGGCGAGCCTCTCGCCCCGCCGCGCACCCACGCGCCCTGGCCGGGGCTGCTCGCGCGCGAGCCGGACGGTCGGAGCGGCGAGCCTTCCCCGGCCCCGGTGACCCGCTGGGTCTGGGACGACACCAACCTCTGGTACCCGGCAGCCCTCGCAGCGGGCCGACGGGTAGAGCGCGCGCACGACCTGCGGCTGTCCCGCGCGATCCTGCGCCGCTCGACGCTCACGGTCGGCACGCCGCTCGCACGCGCGCCGCGCGACGCGTGGGACCAGATGCACCCCGTGCCCACCGCCCCCGTCCCGGGGCTCGACCGTCCCGACGCGCTCTTCGACCTCGGCGACCGGCGCGCCGTCTCCCCACCCGACCCGGTCGGGGAGCTGCACAGGCAGCTCGAGGCCGTCGCGACGTCGTCGGGCGCGGGGCGGCTGCGGCTGCTGCTCGCCGCGGAGTCCGCGGGCGCCCTGGTCGCCGCCGAGATGAGCCATGCCGGGCTGCCGTGGCGTGAGGACCTCCACGACGCGATGCTCACGGGAGTCCTGGGGACACGTCCGCCGCTGGGCCTGCGCCCGGCCCGCCTCGAGGCGCTGGCCGAGCAGGTCCGGACCGCGCTCGACGCGCCGGCCCTCAACCCCGACTCGGGACCCGAGCTCCTCAAGGCCCTCGAGTACGCCGGGGTGGGCGTGAAGTCGACCCGCAAGTGGGACCTCGAACGGGTGGACCACCCGGTCGTGGCCCCGTTGCTCGAGTACAAGAAGCTCAGCCGCCTGCTCACGGCCAACGGCTGGAACTGGCTCGACACCTGGGTGCGCGGCGGGAGGTTCCGGCCCGAGTACGTCGTCGGGGGAGTCGTCACGGGGCGCTGGGCCGCGAACGGCGGGGGAGCGCTCCAGCTCCCGCACCAGGTCAGGTCGGCCGTGGTCGCGGACCCGGGCTGGAAGCTCGTCGTGGCCGACGCGGCTCAGCTCGAGCCCCGCGTCCTCGCGGGGCTCTCGGGAGACCTCGTCATGGCAGAGGCCGGGCGCGGCGGCGACATGTACCAGGGCATCGTCGACGCGGGCGCGGTCGAGACGCGCGCGCAGGCCAAGATCGGGATGCTCGGCGCCATGTACGGAGGCACCACGGGGGAGAGCGGACTCATGCTGCCGCGCCTGGCCAAGGCGTTCCCCCGGGCCCTGGAGCTCGTCGAGCAGGCCGCGCGCGCGGGCGAGCGCGGCGAGATCGTGACCACGCGCCTGGGGCGGAGCTCGCCCCCGCCGGGGTCGGGCTGGGAGGAGACGCAGGGCGGCGCGTACGACGAGTCCGCGTCGAGCGACGCCCAGTCCCGCGCCCGCAGCCAGACCCGCGCCTGGGGCCGCTTCACCCGGAACTTCGTCGTGCAGGGAACCGCCGCGGAGTGGGCGCTGTGCTGGATGGCCTCGCTGCGCGGGCGGCTCGCCGCGATGCCGCAGGCCCGGACCCCGGGCCGGGCTCCCGCCCCCTTCACCGAGCAGCCGCACATGGTCTTCTTCCTGCACGACGAGATCATCGTGCACGCCCCTGCCGAGCTCGCCGAGCAGGTCGCGGACGAGATCCGGGCCGCGGGCACCGAGGCCGGGAAGCTGCTCTTCGGCGACTTCCCGGTCGACTTCCCGCTGACGGTCGCGATCGTCGACGACTACTCGCAGGCCAAGTAGGCGGCGGGCGCTCACGGACGTCCCAGGACCTGGCGGACGACCGGTCAGAGGTCGGCGCGCGGTTCGCCGCGGTACGTCCCGATGGACCAGAGGTTGCCCTCGGGGTCGGCGAGGACCAGCTCACGGCTGCCGTAGTCGGTCTCACGGAGCGGGGTGAGGATCGTGGCCCCGGCGCGCGTCGCCCGGTCCTCGATCTCCTCGACCCCGACGCCGCTCCCGGAGTCCCCGGCGACCACGTACCCCCCGAACGTGCCGGGCTGACGGGACCACTCGCCGTCGGGCTTGTGAGACCCCAGCATGATCCCCCCGCCGGGCGGCCAGTCGAGCTGCGCGTGCGCGACCCGCCCGTCCTCGTCGGTCATGACGGTGTTGCGCCGGAAGCCCACGACGTCGACGAGGAAGTCGATCAGCGCGGGCGCGTCGTGCGCCTGGAGCGTGGGCCAGACCTGTGCCTGAGGTGTTCTGTCGGTGTCCATGCCTTCAGCCTGCGCGCGGGGCACCGCCCCCGGCTTGGATGTTTGCGCGTTCCTCGACCAACCATGCCGTGGGGCTCAGGCCCGCGAACGCGTGGAAGTCCCGCACCAGGTGGGAGTGGTCGGCGTAGCCGGTGCGCACGGCGATCGCCGTGAGGTTCGGGCCCGACGGCGCCAGGGACCTCGCGCGGACGGCGTCCCGGGCAGCGTCGAAGCGGACCAGGCGGCAGGCGGCTCCCGGGCTCAGGCCGAGCTCTGCCGTGAACAGCGACGAGAGCTGGCGGGTGCTGAGCCACACGTGCGCGGCGACCTCGGGCACCCGGACC
>NZ_MAQA01000048.1 GCF_001692445.1 Oerskovia enterophila
GCCCAGGAAGGCCCACCACCATGACCACCACCCCTCCCCACGCCGACGTCGCGGACCTCACCTACGAGCAGGCCCGCGACGAGCTGGTCCAGGTCGTGTCGCGCCTCGAGGCCGGCGGCGAGCCGCTCGAAGCCTCGCTCGCGCTGTGGGAGCGAGGCGAGGCCCTCGCGGCCCGCTGCCAGCAGTGGCTCGACGGCGCCCGCGAGCGCCTCGCGTCGGCACGCGCTGCAGACGCCCCGTCCGCGACGGGCAGCTCCTCCGAGGCGACCGAGGACGACTGACCGGTACCGCTCAGGCGCTGGCCTTCTGCGCCTGGGCGTCGGCCTGCGCCTGAGCCCGCTCGAGCGAGGCGCGCCGGTCCTCCTCGTTCTCGCGGTCGAGCCGGTCCACCTCGTCCTGGTCGTGCGTGAGGTTCTCCCCCGTCTCGGGGTCGAAGACCATCATCTTGTCGGGGTCGAACCAGAGCTCGGTCGTGTCACCGTCTCGCACGCGCGACGCCGAGTCGAGCGCGACGACGAACTGGGTGCGCAGGCCCTCCCCGTCGAGCTCGCGGTCGAGCTCCTCGAGCTGCTCGGCGACCGACGCGTGCATCTCGAACGGCACGTAGGCGTAGAGCTCGGCGCCGAGCCACTCCGTCACGTCGATCTGCGCGTCGAACGTCCGCCCCCGGTCCTTCTTGGTCGGGTCGACCAAGCGCGCGTCCTCGAAGTGCTCGGGGCGCAGCCCCACGATCACGAGCTCGCGGCCACCGACGGCGCTCACGATCCGCTCGGGCATGTCGAACGTCCCGAACGGCAGCTCCATGCTGTACCCCGAGACCTGCCCCGGGAGGAAGTTCATGGGCGGCGACCCGATGAACCCCGCGACGAACAGGTTGACGGGCTGCTCGTACAGGGCCCGCGGGCTCGCGAGCTGCTGCAGCTCCCCCTTGCGCAGGACCGCGACACGGTCGCCGAGCGTCATGGCCTCGGTCTGGTCGTGGGTCACGTACACGGTCGTGGTCGCGAGGCGGCGCTGGAGCCGGGCGATCTCGGTGCGCATCTGCCCGCGCAGCTTGGCGTCCAGGTTGGACAGCGGCTCGTCGAACAGGAACGCCTTGGCGTCCCGCACGATCGCGCGCCCCATCGCGACACGCTGTCGTTGCCCACCCGAGAGGTTCGCGGGCTTGCGGTCCAGGTGCTCGCGCAGCTCGAGCAGGTCCGCGGCGTGCTCGACCTTCTCGCGGATCTCGGCGTCGGTGAACTTCCCCTTGGTCAGGCGCAGCGGGAACGCGATGTTCTCCCCGACGGTCAGGTGCGGGTAGAGCGCGTAGTTCTGGAACACCATCGCGAGGTCGCGGTCGCGGGGCGCCTTCTCGTTGACGCGCTGACCGTCGATCATCAGGTCTCCCGAGGTGATGTCCTCGAGGCCGACGATCATGCGCAGTAGCGTCGACTTCCCGCAGCCCGACGGGCCAACGAGGATCACGAACTCCCCGTCGGCGATGTCGATGCTCACCCCGTTCACGGCGGGAAAACCGTCGCCGTACTTCTTGACGATGTCCTTGAGGGTGATCGACGCCATCAGGTCTCTCCTCGGTCGGGGGTCGGGCAGCGAAGGGTTCGGGGGCGGGACGGGGTCTCACGCGGGTGCCCGACGGCGCCGCGCACCGCCGGGAGAGATCGCACCCGCGCGCGGCGCGCCGTGCGCAGGGTGCGGCGACCTCTCGGGGCGAGCGGCGCCGTCGGGCCGGTGGCTCTGCTCATCCCTTGACCGCCCCCTGCGTGAGGCCCGAGACGATCTGGCGCTGGAACAGCACCACGAGAATCACCACGGGGATCGTCACGACCACGGCAGCGGCCGAGATCGCGCCCGTCGGCTCCTCGAAGTACGACGCCCCCGTGAAGAACGCGAGGGCAGCGGGCACCGGACGGGCCGCGCTCGTCGACGTCAAGGAGATGCCGTAGATGAAGTCGTTCCACGCGATGAAGAACGCGATGAGCGCCGTGGTGAACACGCCCGGCGCCGCGAGCGGCACGATGACCTTGCGGAACGCCTGCCAGGGCGTCGCGCCGTCGACCTGCGCGGCCTGCTCGAGCTCCCACGGGATCTGGCGGAAGAACGCCGCGAGCGTCCAGATGGCGATCGGGAGCGTGAGCGACAGGTACGGGATGATGAGCCCGAGCCACGTGTCGTACAACCCGATGTTGCGCCACAGGTTGAACAGTGGTGTGACGATCGAGACCACGGGGAAGATCGACACCCCGAGCGCGGTCGTGAGGATCAGCCGCTTGCCCGGGAAGTCGAGGCGCGCGATCGCGTACGCGGCGAGGGTTGCGAGGACCACCGCGATGGCCGTCGCGATGAGCGAGATGCCCACCGAGTTCCGCAGGGCCGACAGGAAGAGCTCCTGCGCGGACCCGCTCGAGGACAGGATCTGCCCGTAGTTGTCGGTGCTCCACTGCGGGGGCAGGAACGTGCCCGAGTTGATGTCGCTCGGACCCTTGAAGCTCGTCATGAGGATCGAGACGACCGGGAACAGGGCTCCGACGAGGACGACGACCGTGATGACGGCCCACCACACGCGGGGCCGGGTGCTCAGGACGCTGCCCATCATCGCTCCCCTCTCGCGCCGGCCAGATCCACCTTGAAGAGCTTGATCGCGACGAAGCAGATCCCGATCACGCACAGGAACAGCAGGACCGAGATGGCCGAGCCCATGCCGATCTGGAGCTGACCGATCGAGGTCCGGTAGGCCAGCAGGGACAGGACCTCGGTGTTGTTCGCCCCGTTGGTCATGATGAAGACGTTGTCGAAGATGCGGAACGCGTCGAGCGCGCGGAACAGCACGGCGACCATGATCGCGGCCTTCATGTTGGGCACGATCACGCGCGAGAAGCGCTGCCAGGCCGTCGCCCCGTCCACCTTCGCGGCCTCCTCGAGGTCTCCCGGGACCTGGGCGAGGCCCGCGAGCAGCAGGAGCGAGATGAACGGCGTGGTCTTCCAGACCTCGGACGCGATGATGACGAACAGGCTCGTGCCCTGGTGCGCGAACCAGTTGAGGTCGGGGCCGATCCCGGGCACCCAGTCGAACCAGCTGTTGACGTACCCCGAGGTGATGTCGAACGCGTAGAACCACGCGAACGCCGAGACCACGGTGATGATCCCGTAGGGCACGAGGATCGCGGTGCGCAGCAGCCCACGGAGCCGCCTGATCGCGCGGTGCATGACCAGCGCGAGCGCGAAGCCCAGGACGAGCTCGACCACCACGGAGACGACCATGATGAAGAACGTCACGGCGAAGTCTCGCCACCACACGGGGTCGGTGAGGATCACGACGTAGTTGCCGAGGCCCACGAACGAGCGGTCGTCGGGGGCCGTGAGCTTGTAGTTGAACAGCGAGTCGTAGAAGGCCTGGAGGATCGGGTAGAGCGTCACGGCCAGCATCACGACGAACGCGGGTCCGGCGAGGTACCACCCGAGGCGGGCCTCAGCCCGGGCCCGGTCGCTGCGCGCGGCCCTGGCCTTCTTGTCGGGTCCGCGGTCCGCGCCGGGCGCGGGGTCCGGCGTGGGCCGGGCCGGGTGGGCGCCCCGGGTCTCGGTGCTCACAGGAGTCGCTCCCCTCGCAGGACGGCAGTGATGAAGTCGGTCGACTTCACGGGGGTCCCGTCCTCGGTCACGCTCGACGGCGGGTACCAGGTCTGCTGCAGACCCGTCGAGACCTCGTTGTAGAACGGGGTCTGCGGCCGGGGTGCGGCCTGCTCGAGCGACTGCCGGATCACGTCGTACATGGGATAGGCCTCCTGCACGGCCGGGTCGTCGTAGGCCGTCGTGCTGGCCGCCGGGTTGCCGTCCGACACGAAGTACGCGGCCTGGTTCTCGGGGGTCACGATGCACTGCGCGGCCTCGTAGGCGAGGTCGGTGTGGTCGCTGAAGGCCCCGACGCCCAGGCTGATGCCGCCGTAGGGCGGACGCGTGTCCTTGCCCTCGACGGTCTGCGGGTAGAGCGTCCAGCCGATGTCGTCGAGCAGCGACTGGTCGAGCGAGCCCGCCTCGACGCCGCCCTGCGTCGAGGACCAGACGAACGGCCAGTTGACCATGAACGAGCCCTTGTCCCCCTGGAAGAGCGTGAGCGAGGCCGACTCGTCGGCGCTCGGCAGGCCCGGTCCACCGACGCCCGACGTCCCGATCTCACCGATGATGCGGGCCGCGTCACGACCCGCGTCGGTCTCGAGCCCGAGCTTCAGCTCGTCCGCGGGGGCCTCGGGGTTCTCGAGGATCTGACCGCCCGCCGACGCGACGAGGGCGTTGATCCACACGGTCAGCGACTCGGCCTTGGCGCCCTGGACCGCGAGGTACTTGTCCTGGGACTGCGCGGCGTCGATGAGCTGGTCCCAGGTCACGGGCTGAGCGAGGTCGAGGCCCGCGGCCTCGGCGACCGACGTGCGGTACCAGAGGAGCTGGGTGTTGGCCCAGAACGGGATCGCGACGAGCTCTCCCTTCCACGTCGAGCCGTCGATCGCGCCCTGCACGACGTCTGTGGTCGCGGCCGTCGCGACGTCCTCCGGCACGGGGGCGAGGAAGCCCGCCTCGGCGAGCTCGGGGATGAACGGCGGGTCGAGGCTCATCAGGTCGATCGACGAGTCCTTCGCGGCGAGGCGCCGCGCGAGCTGCTCGCGCTGGGCGGCGGCGTCACGCGGCAGGAGGGACGTCTCGATCGTGTAGGCGCCCCCTGCCGCCTCGGTGCAGGACGCCGCGATCGCGGCCTGTCCTCCGTTGTCCGGGTTGATGTACCAGGTGAGCACGGGCGGGCCGGAGCCCTCTCCCGTGCTGCACGCGGCGAGCGGCACGACGGTCGCGACAGCGAGTGCCGCGGCGAGTGCCCGGATGCGTCGGTGCACGGTCTCCCCTTCGTCCAACGGGCGCTGCGCCGTGCCCGTTCTCGGTTGGTTCACTCCTCCCAGGGCTACACCGTTCCCGGACGACTCGCCACAGGAAGGACATTCCGATGGGCCGCCGAGCGGTTCCTCGGGTGGCCCGACGGCGCCGCTCGCCCCGCGCGGCCAGGTCGCCGCGTCCACGGCGAGGGTCGGATCGTGAACACCGCCGACGGGACGGGCCCCCGTGAGCGAGCATGGAGGGTGTGACCACGACTGAGACGACCGAGCAGACCCCACCCGCGCTGACCCCCGCCAAGGCCTGGGCCATGCTCCGCGACGGGAACGGACGCTTCGTCCGCGACGAGATGGAGCACCCCTCGCAGGGTGCCGCCCGCCGGGCGGAGCTCAGCGTCGCGCAGCACCCGCACACCGTGATCTTCGGCTGCGCCGACTCGCGTGTCGCCGCCGAGATCATCTTCGACCAGGGACTGGGCGACGTGTTCGTCGTGCGGACCGCGGGTCACGTCCTGGACACGACCGTGATCGGCTCGATCGAGTACGGGGTCAACATCCTGGGCACGCCGCTCGTGGTCGTGCTCGGCCACGACAGCTGCGGCGCGATCGCCGCCGCGGCCCACACGCTCGCGACCGGTGAGCAGGCCGACGGGTTCGTCCGCGCGGTCGTGGACCGGGTCATCCCCTCGATCGTCAACATCACGAGCAGCACGGGCAGCCTCGCGACCCTCGACCCGGACACCCTGCGCCGCGAGCACGTGCGCCACACGGTCGACATGCTGCACGGCTACTCGGCAGCCCTGGCCGACGCCGTGGCCGAGGGTCGGCTCGCGATCGTCGGCGTCGAGTACACGCTCGCGGACGGCCGCGCCCGGCTCGTCGAGGTCGTGGGCGACGTCGACGACACGCCGGACGTCTGAGCGCCCGACTCCCGCACCGGAACCGGCCCGCGCGGGTGACGTGCAGCACGCACCCACCCCGCGGCCGGGTTCGAGATCACCCGCGCTCGTGCGGCACCATTAGCCCCATGACTTCTGCCGACGCTTCCGACTACCGCATCGAGCACGACACCATGGGTGAGGTCCGCGTCCCCGCGGCCGCCCTCTACCGCGCGCAGACGCAGCGCGCCGTGGAGAACTTCCCGCTGTCGGGCACTCCTCTCGAGCGCAGCCACATCGAGGCCCTCGCTCGTGTCAAGAAGGCCGCCGCGCGCGCCAACGCCGAGTTGGGGGTGCTCGACGAGGACGTCGCGGCCGCCATCGTGGCTGCCGCCGACGAGGTCGCCTCGGGCGCGCACGACGCCCACTTCCCGATCGACATCTTCCAGACGGGCTCCGGCACGTCGTCGAACATGAACACCAACGAGGTCCTCGCGACGCTCGCCACGCGCTCGCTGGGCCGCGAGGTGCACCCGAACGACCACGTCAACGCGTCGCAGTCGTCCAACGACGTCTTCCCGACGTCGGTGCACCTGGCCGCGACCGCGGGCGTCGTGCACGACCTGATCCCGGCCCTGACGCACCTCGCGGAGGCCCTCGAGGCCAAGGCGGCCGAGTTCGCGACGGTCGTGAAGTCGGGCCGTACGCACCTCATGGACGCGACCCCGGTCACGCTCGGCCAGGAGTTCGGCGGGTACGCGGCAGCCATGCGCTACGGGATCGAGCGCCTCGAGTCGGCGCTCCCCCGCGCGGCCGAGGTCCCCCTGGGCGGCACGGCCGTCGGCACGGGCATCAACACGCCGGCCGGCTTCCCGCAGCGCGTCATCGCGCTGCTGGTCGAGGACACGGGCCTGCCGCTGACCGAGGCGCGCGACCACTTCGAGGCGCAGAGCTCGCGCGACGGGCTCGTCGAGCTCTCGGGCGCGCTGCGCACCATCGCGGTCTCGATCACCAAGATCTGCAACGACCTGCGCTGGATGGGCTCGGGACCCAACACGGGCCTGGGCGAGATCTTCATCCCGGACCTGCAGCCCGGCTCGTCGATCATGCCGGGCAAGGTCAACCCCGTCGTCCCCGAGGCCGTCCTCATGATCGCCGCACGCGTGATCGGCAACGACGCGACCGTGGCGTGGGCCGGGGCCTCGGGGAGCTTCGAGCTCAACGTGCAGATCCCGGTCATCGCGCTGGGCGTGCTCGAGTCGATCCGCCTGCTCTCGAACGCGTCGGTCGTCCTCGCGGACAAGACCGTCACGGGCATCACGGCCAACGTCGAGCGTGCGCGCGCGCTCGCGGAGTCCTCGCCGTCGATCGTCACGCCGCTCAACCGCGTGATCGGCTACGAGGCAGCGGCCAAGGTCGCCAAGCACTCGGTCAAGCAGGGCATCACGGTCCGCGAGGCAGTGATCGACCTGGGCTTCGTCGAGCGCGGCGAGGTCACCGAGGCGCAGCTCGACACGGCGCTCGACGTCCTGTCGATGACGCGCCCGCCGCAGGCGTGACCCTCCAGAACGACTGAGGCAGCGGCGCCCTCGGGACGCGTGCCTCGGTGAGGACGACGGACGGCGTGGGCCGGGTGCTGGCACCCGGCCCACGCCGTCCGTCGTTGCTCCGTCGTCCGATGCCGGACGCCCTGTCCGCGGCGGGGCTGGGCAGGGCCGGGCCGGCTGCAGCAGGGGCCGAACCACGGGCCCGCCACGCCAGGCTCAGTACTCGACCGGGTCCACCCGGCGCAGCACGATCGCGAGCAGCTCGGCGAGGCGCTCGCGCTCGTCGTCGGTGAGCCGGTCGAGGGCGGCACGCTCGCGGTCGAGCTGGGCAGGGAAGAGCTCGTCGACGAGCCGGGTCCCCTCCTCGGTGAGCGAGAGCAGCACCCCGCGCCGGTCGCGCTCGACGACGGTCCGCTCGACCAGGCCCTCGCGCTGGAGGTGGTCGAGCCGCTTGGTGATCGAGGCGCCGGGCGCCCGCGTGATGGTCGTGACCTCGCGTGCTCGCAGGGGCCGCCCGGCGCGCCGCAGGGCCGTGAGCACCTCGAGCTCGGGGCGGGTCAGCGACCGCTGCGCCAGGGCGGCGTCGCTCGCCTCGGCTAGGAGCGCCGCGATACGGGTGATCCGGCCGATCGAGTCGGCGGGCGACACGTCGACGTCGGGCATCTGCTCTGCCCACTGCTCGCGCAGGCGCTCCACGTAGTCCACGGGACCAGCGTAGTGCCACGGCTCAACTAGTTCACTAGTGAAATATCTGCGAACGAGGCGTATCCTGGACGGGATGCCACTCTCCTCGTCGACCGCCACCGTCATGCCCGCCCACGCCACCACCGAGCAGCACTCACCCGACCAGCGCACCCCGGTCCGCACCGCCGCGCGCGAGGTCCTCGACCCCGCGCACCTTCGGGCCGCCCTGCGCCTCACCTCGGTCGACGCGACCCTCGCGGCAGCCCTGCGGTGCGGGGCGAGCGTCGCGCTCACGCTCGTCCTCGCCGCCACGAGCGGTCACCAGGACCTCGCGGGCTTCGCGGCCCTCGGCGCCCTGACCTCGCTCTACGGCCGGTTCGACCCGTACCGCCGTCGCGCCGCGCTGCTCGCGCTGGTCGGCACGACCATGATCGGCTCGATCCTGCTCACGACCGCGGTCACGGCCGCGGGCGCCCCCGCCGCGGTGACGCTCGGGATCGTCGCGCTGCTCGCCGGCGGCATGACCGCGCTGTGCCAGCTCCTGCGCACGGGCGCACCCGGCGCCACGATCGTCGTCTTCGCCGCGGGCGCGGGCCTGGCGGGATCACCCGCGTTCGCCGACCTGGCCCCGCGAGGCCTCGCCGCGCTCCTGGGCGTCGTGGTCGCGTGCGTCGTGTGCCTGGCAGGATTCCTGGTCCGGCCGAGCGGTCCGGCACGGCTGGCGGTGCGGCGCGCGACGCTCGCCGCCGAGGCCGCGGCCCTCGCACCCGACGACCGTGGCGCCGTCGGCCGGGCGCAGGACGCCGTGGTCCTCGCCCGGACCGTGCTCGCCGACGACGCCTCGCACGGCCGCACGCGCGAGACCGCGCTGCGGCTCGCCGACGAGCTCTCCGGCGCGGCCGGGACGCCCGCCGACCTCCCCTCACGCCTCTCGTTGCGTGCGACCGCCCGCGCGTCGCTCACGGACGGAGGGTGGGGCCTGCGCGCGGCGCGCGTGACCCTCGCGGCCGCCGCCGCGGCGGGGCTCGCGCAGGTGGCCGGGTTCGGGCACCCGGCCTGGGCCGCGATGGGCGCCACCGCGACGCTCCAGGGCACGACGACGCAGCACGCCGTGGTCCGCGCGCTCCAGCGTGCGCTCGGCACGGTCGCGGGCGCCCTGATCGCGTGGCCGCTGCTCGACGCGCACCTCGGCTTCTGGGCGACCGCGGCGCTCGTCGTCGTGCTCCAGGTCGTGACCGAGATCGTCGTGGGGCGTCACTACGGCCTCGCGATGCTGACCATCACGCCCATGGCTCTGCTCATGACGTCGCTCGGCGGGTCGGGCGAGGGCATCGCGCTGGACCGGGCGCTCGACACCGCGGTCGGCGCCCTGGTCGGCGTGCTCGCCGTGGTGCTGGTCCACGCCCGGCGCCGTCCGGCGGCACCGGGCACGGGAGGTGCCGCGGTCTGACCGCGGGGGCGCAGGCGTGGCCCCCGGTCCGTGAGGACCGAGGGCCACGACGCACCGGGTCCGGCGAGGTCAGACCTCGATGCTCTCCAGCATCTCGGTCACGAGCGCCGCGACGGGCGAGCGCTCGGACCGCGTCAGGGTCACGTGCGCGAACAGCGGGTGGCCCTTGAGCGCCTCGATCACCGCGGCGACGCCGTCGTGCCGACCGACACGCAGGTTGTCGCGCTGGGCCACGTCGTGCGTGAGGACGACCCGGGAGGACTGCCCGATGCGCGAGAGCACGGTCAGCAGGACGTTGCGCTCGAGCGACTGGGCCTCGTCGACGATGACGAACGCGTCGTGGAGCGAGCGCCCGCGGATGTGGGTCAGGGGCAGGACCTCGAGCACGTCGCGGTCCACGACCTCGTCCATGACCTCCTTGGACACGAGCGCGCCCAGGGTGTCGAACACGGCCTGCGCCCACGGGTTCATCTTCTCGGCCTCGGAGCCGGGCAGGTAGCCGAGCTCCTGGCCGCCCACGGCGTACAGGGGGCGGAAGACCATGATCTTGCGGTGCTGCCTCTTCTCGAGCACGGCCTCGAGGCCCGCGCAGAGCGCGAGCGCGGACTTTCCCGTCCCGGCGCGCCCGCCGAGCGACACGATCCCGATCTCCTGGTCGAGCAGCAGGTCGATCGCGATGCGCTGCTCGGCCGAGCGCCCGTGCACGCCGAACACGTCCTGGTCCCCCCGGACGAGCTGCACGTGCTTGTCGGCCGTGACACGACCCAACGCGGAACCCCGCGGCGAGTGGATCACGAGCCCCGAGTGCACCAGGAGCGGCTCGGCGGCCGCGACCGTGGCGGCGTCGAGAGCCGAGAGCTCGACCGACTCGTGCTCCCACAGGTCGGCCATCTGCTCGTCGCTCACGTCGATCTCGCCCATGCCCGTCCAGCCGGAGTCGATCGCGAGCTCGGCCCGGTACTCCTCGGCCCGCAGCCCCACGGCGGAGGCCTTGACCCGCATGGGCAGGTCCTTGGACACCACGGTCACGTCGCAGCCCTCGCTCGCGAGGTTGGCCGCGACCGACAGGATGCGCGTGTCGTTGTCGCCCAGGCGGAACCCGGCGGGGAGCACCGTCGGGTCCGTGTGGTTGAGCTCGACGCGCAGCGTCCCGCCGACGGCCCCCACGGGCAGCGGGGCGTCGAGGCGGCCGTGCTTGACCCGCAGGTCGTCGAGCATGCGCAGCGCGCTGCGGGCGAAGTACCCGAGCTCGGCGTGGTGCCGCTTGGCCTCGAGCTCGGTGATGACGACGACAGGGAGGACGACGTCGTGCTCGGCGAAGCGCAGCATGGCTCGCGGGTCGGACAGGAGCACGGACGTGTCGATGACGAAGGTACGACGGGCCGCGGAGGTCGCGGGGTCGGGGCTCGTCGGGTCAGGGGACGCGACGCCCGTGACGTCGGGTGCAGCTCCAGAAGCAGAGGCGGTTCGGACCACAGCAGGCTCCCTCCGGCGCGCGGCGCCGTTCTCGCTGGGTGGGGCAGGCGACCGGCCGACGGATGGCCGGTGCCGGCCCTCCTGCGCGGAGCAGAAACTCCATCGGATGGCCTCCCGGAGGACGACGTGTGTCGTCCGTCACGTTCGAAACTACGCCCGTGACGTTCGGCCGTGTCGACCTGACACGCCGCGCGTCCGAGATGTCACCTGCCGTTCACGCGAGCGGGGCCCGCCCACCCCCTGGGACGGGGTGGGCGAGCCCCGGGTGCCCGACGGCGGCACGTGCGCTCCGCCGTCGGGCACCGTCCGCGAGTGCTCAGTCCGCGTGCGCGACGTGCGTCGCGCGCATGGCGAGCGCCGCGACGAGCCCGATCACCAGGACCGCCGACGTGACGAGCAGCGTCTGCCCGACCGCGACCGAGAAGCCCTGGTGCAGCGCGGTCGTGGCGGCCTCGCGGATCTGCGCCGCGGCCTCGGGCGGGATGCCCGCGGGCAGCTCCATGGCCTGGGCGCCCCCGGTGAACGCCCCGCCGGCCGACGCGAAGCCGTCGACGAACGGCTGACGCAGGTCGGCGGGCAGGCCCGCCGCGGCGTCGCGCGCGGCCGCGGGCAGGGTCGCCGAGAGCCGGCTCGTGAGGGTCGCGACGATCGCGGCCGACCCGATCACGCCGCCCACCTGGCGGAACGTGTTGAAGGCGCCCGCTCCGGCGCCCGCGGTGCGGTGGTCGAGCCCCGAGGTCGCGAGGTTCGCGAGCGGCGAGAACACGGCCCCGGTCCCGATCCCGAACAGGGTCATGGGCGCGACGATGGACAGGGTGCTCGCGTCGGGCGCGACCGCGACGCTCAGCCACACGACCGAGGCGGCGAGCAGCGCGAAGCCCGTCGCCACGACCCACTTGGCCGGGATCCGGTCGGACAACCTGCCCGCGAACGGCGCCACGACGCCGGACACGAGCGATCCCGGCAGGTTGATGAGCGCGGCCTCGATCGGCGAGAGCCCCAGGATCGACTGCAGGAAGATCGTCAGCGGGAAGAAGATCCCGATCATCCCGAACGACACGGCCATGCCGGACACGTTCGCGAGCGAGAAGTTGCGCGAGTGGAACAGCGTGAGCGGCAGCAGGGCGCGGTCGCCCAGGTGCCGCTGCCACAGCACGAACGCCGCGAGCACCAGGACGCCCAGGCCGATGATCGACCAGATGGTGAGAGGTCCCACGACGGTGCCCCAGTGGTAGGTCTCGCCCTCCTGCAGGCCGAACACGAACAGGAACAGGCCCACGATCGAGAGCGCGACGCCGATCATGTCGAAGCTGCGCTTGTTGGTGGGCAGCGACGGCAGGCTCCGCAGCGCCAGGACGAGAGCCACGACGCCCACGGGGATGTTGACGAAGAAGATCCACTCCCAGCCCCAGGTCTCGACGAACACGCCGCCGAGCAGCGGGCCCGCGATGGTCGCGACGCCCGCGACCGCTCCCCACAGACCCATCGCGGCCCCGCGCTGACGCGGCGGGAAGACGCGCGTGATCATCGACATGGTCTGCGGGGTCATGAGCGCCGCGCCGACGCCCTGGACCGCGCGCGCCACGATGAGCATCTCGACCGATCCCGACAGCCCGCACCACAGCGACGAGAGCGTGAAGACCACGAGGCCCAGGACGAACACGGGCTTGGGGCCGAACCTGTCACCCAGGCGCCCGGCGAGCAGGAGGAGCACCGCGTAGCTGAGCAGGTAGGCGCTGTTGACCCAGCCCACCGCGGTCAGGGTCGTGTCGAACGTGTCGACCAGCGTGGGGACCGCGATGTTCACGATCGTGGTGTCGACCATGATCATGAAGAAGCCCAGGCACAGCGCGGGCAGGATGCTCCACGGGCTGCGCCCGCCGAGGTCGACGAGCGGTGGTCCGGCAGGAGCACCGGCCGGCGGGCCCGCGGGTGCGTCGGCGGGGGCGGGTGGCGTGGCGGGGTCCGTCCGAGTGCCTGCCGTCGGCAGGCTCCCGGAAGAGGGTGGCGTGGTCATGGGTGGTCCTCGAGGATCGGAGAGGTGCGGGGGTGTGCGAGAAGGCTGCGCGAGCAGCGGTACCGGCGTGACGCCGGCGGCCCGTCAGGGCACGTGATCCGTCGCTGCCGCCTGCGAGCGGGCGGCAGCGAAGTCACGGAAGGACTGCGGGACGGACTCGTCCCAGTCCAGGGCTCCGGAGTCGAGGTCGGCGAGCAGGCCGTCGAGCCAGGCCAGCTCGGACTCGATCCGGTGGATGTCGTACTCGACGTCGAGCAGGAGGCGACGCGGCAGCCCGTGGTGCCGGACGACGTCGTACCTGCTGGTGTAGGAGGCGAGCTCGTCGGCCGTCGCGGCCCGGCGGGCTCGCAGCGCGTCGACCGCGCTCTGGCGGTCGATCGCATGGGCCTGGGACAGGGCGAGCGGGAGGCACGGGTGCTCGCGCCGGGGGTGACCGAGGAGCAGGGCCGTGCGGTCCGCGAACGCGTCCCGTCCGGCGTCCGTCAGCCGGTACGTGGTCCGCTGGGGCCGGTTGCCCTCGCGGTCGGTGCCGACCACCTCGACGTACCCGTCCGCCGCGAGGCGGTCCATCGCGTGGTAGACCGAGCCCGGCGTGATGCTAGCGAGCCGGTCGTCCCCGCGCTGCTTGAGCGTCTGGTGGACCTGGTAGGGGTGCATGGGCTGCTCGTGGAGGAGCCCGAGGAGGAGGAGCGCGGCGGCGGACAGCTCCTTGCGTGCCATGCTCTCGCCTCCTGACGGCGGTTCGTTCGTTCGTCGCTTGGTTCGGGCGGCCGGGCGGGCCGTGCTGGACGGCGGGGCCATCCGACCGACGGGCCGGGCGCACGCGCCGAGTGCTCGGACGCGTTCGCTCCCCCAGGAATATTCCCGTCGGAATATACGCCCCTGCGACCGGTGGGTCGAGAGAGAAGCCCCCCACCGTGGGGCACGTCACGCGGCCGGGACGTCGTCCGCCGAGATAGAGGGCCGGCGTCGAGGTAGAGGGCGCGAACCCTCTACCTCGACGACCGGCCTCTACCTCGCACCCCACGGCCCGACGGACACGACAGAGGTGCTCGACTGCTGCCGAGATGTCGACTACTCCCGCCACCGCTCACGGCACTAGGCTCGGTCAGGCGGGTCCTGCGAGCGGGCCGAGCAGCATCGCTGCAGGTCACGAGCACACCCGACCGCCGCCCACCCAGCGGCGTCGGCGCGGCGGCAGGCACAGCCCGCCACCGGAGCAGCACCGGAGCGGTATCAGAGCAGTATCGAGAACGAGCTCGACACGAGGAGACGCATGGACACGGCAGCGGGCACGTCATCGGCACCCGAGCAGGCACGAGGTCCGGTCGGCGAGACGACGGCGGGCGCCGCCCTGCCCGGCTCGATGCCGGGCTCGACAGCCCGCCCGGCGGCCCGCTCGACGGCGGGCGCGGCCTCGACCCTCTCGCCCCTGGTCCCGCTGCCCGGCGGCACCTACCGGCGGGGATCGACCGAGTTCTACCCCGACGAGGCTCCTGTCCACGAGGTCACGGTCGGCCCGTTCGAGATCGAGCAGCACCCGGTGACCAACGCGCAGTTCGCGGCGTTCGTCGACGCGACGGGCTACGTCACGGTCGCCGAGCGTCCGCTCGACCCGGCCGACTACCCGGGCGTCGCGGTCGAGGACCTCCAGCCGGGAGCGCTCGTCTTCACCCCGACCGCTGGCCCCGTGAACCTCTCCGACTGGCGCCAGTGGTGGCGCTGGCAGCCCGGGGCCCGGTGGAGCACACCGCACGGCCCGGACAGCTCGGTCGAGGGCCGCGAGGACCACCCGGTCGTGCAGGTCTCGTACGAGGACGCCCAGGCCTACGCGGCGTGGGCAGGCAGGTCGCTCCCCACCGAGGCCGAGTGGGAGTACGCAGGACGCGGCGGGCTCGACGGCGCACGCTTCGCCTGGGGCGACGAGTACCAGCCCGACGGCGAGCTCCTCGCGAACCACTGGCAGGGTTCGTTCCCGTACCGCAACACGGGCGCCCGGGGGTGGGTCGGCACGAGCCCCGTGGGGACGTTCCCCGCGAACGGGTTCGGGCTCGACGACATGACCGGCAACGTCTGGGAGTGGACGTCGTCGTTCTACACGCCCAACCACGCGGTCGACGCCCGCACGGCCGAGGAGGTCGCCGCCGCGCGCGACGCGCTCACGATCGAGATGCCCGCGTGCTGCGCGCCGAGCACCGGCGCGGCCATGGCAGCGGCCCACCCCGCCCCGCACGACCCCCTGGGCAGCCGGGCGCCGGTCGAGGGGGCCGGCGGCGTGCCGGGCGACTCCTCGGACGCGCTCGCGGCCGCGAGCGCCGAGCCCGGCTCAGCGATCCCCCGCAAGGTCCTCAAGGGCGGGTCGCACCTGTGCGCACCGGAGTACTGCCTGCGCTACCGGCCCGCGGCTCGTTCTCCCCAGGCGGTCGACACCGCGACGAGCCACATCGGCTTCCGCTGCGTGGTCCGCCCGCCCGTGGCGGTGGCGCCGAGCATGCCGGCCTCGACGCGCAACCTGCTGGGCTGACGCGTGGCCGGGTCCGGAGTCCCGTCGGCCTGCGCGGTGCTGCTGCGCGGGGTGAACGTGGGAGGGGGCCGCAAGGTCCCCTCCGCAGACCTGCGCGCGGTCGCGCAGGACGCGGGGTTCGCGGGCGCGCGCACGCTCCTCAACAGCGGGAATCTCGTCGTCTCGCCGGGGACGTCGGGAGCCTCGGGGCCCGACGACGTCGCGCGCCTCGTGCGCGCGGGGCTCGCCCGGCGCCTGGGACTGGACGTCGACGTGCTCGCACTGACGGGCGCGGACCTCGAGCGGGCGGTCGCGGCGAACCCGTTCGCCGAGGCCGCGAGCCAGGACCCGTCGCACCTGCTGCTGACGTTCTACCCTGCGGCACCTGATCCCGAACGGGTCGCCGCCCTCGACCCGCTGAGCTACGGGGTCGAGCACATGGCGTGGTCCGGGCCTGTCAGCTACACCTGGTACCAGGGCGGTGTCGGGACCTCGAGGCTCACGCCCGCGGTGCTGCTGCGGACGATCGGGCTGTGGGGCACGGCCCGGAACTGGAACACGGTGACCAAGCTCGCCGGGCTGGTCGCCGAGGCGGGCTGACGGCCTCAGGCGCGGCGCTCGACGCCGACCGCCCCCGTGGGGGCAGCCGGGGAAGCCGGTCGCCAGTGCTGGACGGCCCCGTCGTCCCGTACGACGACCCCGATCGCCGCGAGGTCCGCTCGCAGCGCGCGGACGTGGTCGGTCTTTCCCGCGTCCATCAGGCCGGCCCGTGCCCGCAGGAGCGCGTCGGCCCCCGCCGGAAGCCCGGGGTCGCCGATCTCCCAGCGGCGGTAGGCCGCACGGAAGGGGTCGCCGGTTTCCCGCCAGGGCCACCCGTGGCTCGTGAACGCCGCCCGGACCTTCGCGAGGGGCAGGTCCGCGGGCCACCGGCCGACCTCCCGCTCGCCTGCGAGGAGGACGATCTCCTGGTCCTCGACGTACACGTCGGTCACGTCGGACCGCCCGAGGGTCTCGAGGGTGTCCTTGGTCCTGAACCCGGCCCCCGTGGACGTCACGGCGATGCGCCCCATGGTCTCGACCAGGTGCTGGGCGAGGACCGCCCCGAGGAGAGCGCCCACGATCCCGAGCCCGACGACCGTGCACGCCCCCCACCTGTCGGCGAGCGTGTCGACCGAACGGGCGATGCCCTGCCACGGCGCCCACGACAGACCGGCCATCCAGGCCGCGAGCCAGCGCAGGCCGACCCCGGCCACGGCGCCGAGGACCGGGAGGACGACGCGGAGGAACAGCGTGTCGGCGGACGAGCACCCGACGACGGTCTCCTCCGGCGAACGAGGAGGGAGGTCAGGGTCGGGCCGGTCGGAGAGTTTCTCGTACACCTGTCCATGCTCCCGTGGGCGAGGTGTCCGAGACATCCCCCTTTCGGCGGACCTGTCGCCCGCCGAGGTCCACCTTCCGGCGTCCCCGGGCGATCCCACCGTCCTCCTTCAGGACCGTCCGCCGAGAGCCGGCCCAGGCCGACCGAGCCGCTCGACCGGTAAGATGGGAGGCTGGTGTGCCGGGAAGTCTGGTCGGCGTGACGTCGACGACCCCTCAACCGCAGGAGACCTGTGAGCACGCACGAGCAGCACACCCCCACCCCGGACGACTCCCCTCGCACGAGCGACGCGACCCCCGGCCCGGCGACCGCGGACGGTGCGACGAACCTCCCGGCGAGCGCGTCGCCGTCGGGCAGCCAGAACCCCGCCCCCGCTCCCCTGCCGACGACGCACCGCACTGCCGCGCAGCGCTGGAAGCGCTGGGTCACGCGCGAGACCACGGGCGGTGCGCTCCTCATCGGGGCCGCGATCATCGCGCTCGTGTGGGCCAACTCGCCCTGGCGTGCGGCGTACTTCGACCTGTCCGCGCTGACGTTCGGTCCCGAGGCGCTGCACCTCGACCTGTCGCTGTCCACGTGGGCCGCCGACGGGCTGCTCGCGATCTTCTTCTTCGTGGTCGGCGTCGAGCTCAAGCAGGAGTTCGTCTCGGGCTCGCTGCGCAACCCGCGCCAGGCCGGGGTGCCCATGCTCGCGGCCGTGGGCGGCATGGTCGTGCCCGCGATGCTCTACGTCACCGTCGCGCTGTGGGGCGGGGGCGCCGACGCGGTGCACGGCTGGGCCATCCCGACCGCGACCGACATCGCGTTCGCGCTCGCGGTCCTCGCGGTGTTCGGCCGCGGGCTCCCGACCGCGATCCGCACGTTCCTGCTCACGCTCGCCGTGGTCGACGACCTGCTCGCGATCGTCGTCATCGCGGTCTTCTACACCGAGACGCTGCACTGGGCCCCGCTGGGCCTGGCGCTCGTGGGCGTCGCGCTGTTCGCGTTCCTGGTGCGCCGACGCCGGACGCACTGGTGGCTCCTGCTCCCGCTCGCGTTCGTCGTCTGGGCCCTGGTCCACGCGTCCGGGATCCACGCGACCGTCGCGGGCGTGCTCCTGGGCTTCACGGTCCCGGCCGTCGTCCTGTTCGGCGAGAAGTCCTCGCGCACGCACCAGTACGAGCACGTGGTCCGGCCCGTCTCCGCGGGGATCGCGCTGCCGATCTTCGCGTTCTTCGCGGCCGGCGTCTCGCTGGTCGACGGCGGCGGGGTCGGCGAGATGATCGGCCAGCCGGTCGCGATCGGCATCATCGTGGGGCTCGTGGTCGGCAAGGGCATCGGCGTGCTGGGCGTCACGGCGCTCGTGACGAGGCTGACGCCGCTGCGCCTCGCCCCGGGCATCGGGGTGCGCGACCTGCTGCCCGTGGGCCTGCTCGCCGGGATCGGGTTCACGGTCTCGCTGCTCATCGCCGAGCTGTCGTTCCCCGACTCCGAGCACACCGAGTCGGCCAAGGCCGCGGTCCTGCTGGCGTCGGTGATCTCGGCCCTGCTCGCGGCCGCCGCGCTGCGCTGGGACGCCCGGCGCAAGCGCTCGAACGACATGAATGAGGACGGGCTGCCCGACGACGTCTCGACGTACATCGGCGACGCGGCCGACGACGAGCGCTGAGCAGGCCCCTGGCTGGGTGAGGGCGCCGGCGGGCCGGAACCATGGGCGCTCCGGCCCCCGGCCCGTCCGCTTCACCCGGCGCCCGGTGGCGCGAACCCCCCAGCCCCGTACGATCGCACCCGTGCAGCCAGACGTCACGCAGAAGCCCGAGAACGCTCCGGACGCCGGAGCACCCGAGGTCGCCGAGCCCGTCGGCCAGGCCGTACCTGCCGGGCCGACGGACGAGCCCGGCGCACGCTCGACCACGCCCGACGGCGAGCCGAGCGCCCGGCCGTCGCGGCGCCGTCGGGCGTGGGCGTGGCTCCAGCACTACGCACGGCGCTTCTCCACGACCGGGCTCGTCCTCGCCCTCCTGTTCTTCTGCTACTCGCTCACGCCCTCGCTCATCCCCCGCGCCTGGTACTACCAGGCACTCATCACGGGCATGAGCATGGTCGGCGGGTACGGGATCGGGGCGTTCGTCGAGTGGTTCGCCCTCAAGGTGGGGCTGCGGATCCGCTGGAGCCCGCGCGTGAGCCGCATCGCCTGGTGGGTCCTGGGGGCCGCGACGATCGTCCTCGTGCCGCTCTTCCTGGTGCTCGGCGCGCGCTGGCAGCACGAGCTGCGCGCCCTGTTCGGCATGCCCGAGCAGGCGCCGGCCAACGACGTCGCGGTCGTGTTCGTCGCGGTCCTCATCGCGATCGGCGTCCTGCAGCTCGGCCGCGCGCTGCGCCGCGTCGCGCAGTGGGTGAGCCTGCTGGTCGACAACATCATGCCCAAGCCGATCGCCCGCTTCCTGAGCGGGGTGATCGTCGCGGTCGTGGTCGTGCTGCTCTTCAACGGCGTGATCTGGGCCGGGGCGCTGCACATGCTCAACAACGTCTACGCGAGCGCCAACGAGCAGATCGACCCGAAGCTCGCCCCGCCGACCTCGCCCGACCGGTCGGGCTCGCCCGAGTCCGGCTCGTCCTGGGAGTCGCTCGGCGCCGAGGGGCGCCGGTTCGTGGCGCTCGGCCCGACGCAGGCCGAGCTGACCGAGTTCGCGGCGGGCGGCGACGTGATCGACCCGGCAGACGTCCAGGAGCCCATCCGCGTGTACGCGGGCCTCGACCCCGAGGGCGACCTCGACGCGACCGCCCAGCGCGTGGTCGACGAGCTCGACCGCACGAACGCCTGGGACCGCTCGGTCCTGGTCGTGGCCACCACGACCGGCACGGGCTGGGTGGACCCCGGCATGAGCAGCTCGCTCGAGCTCATGCACGGCGGCGACACCGCGATCGCCTCGATGCAGTACTCGTACCTGCCGAGCTGGATCAGCTTCGTCGGTGACCGGAGCACCCCGCCGAACGCGGGCAAGGCGCTCTACGAGGCCGTGTACGAGGCGTGGTCGAAGCAGCCCGAGGACTCGCGTCCCCGGCTCATGGCGTTCGGGATCTCGCTCGGCTCGTTCGGCGCGCAGGGCGCGTTCAGCGGCCTGCAGGACATGACGACCCGCACGGACGGCGCCATGTTCGTGGGCACGCCCAACTTCACGCCCAACTGGACCGACTTCACGACCCACCGCGACGCCGGCTCGCTCGAGTACTCGCCCGTGTACGAGGAGGGCGCACAGGTCCGGTGGGGCACCGAGGTCTCGAGCGCGGCCAACATCTGGTCCGTGCCCGGCACGTGGGAGACCCCGCGCGTCGTGTACGTCCAGCACGCGTCCGACGGCGTCACGTGGTGGTCCCCCACGACGCTGTGGTCCGAGCCCGACTGGATGCGCGAGCCCCGCGGGCCCGACGTGCTCGACGCCGTCGAGTGGCGCCCCGTCGTGACGTTCTGGCAGCTCACGGGTGACCTGTTCGTGGCCGCTGCCTCCGACATCCCCGCGGGTCACGGGCACGTCTACTACCTCGAGTACGCCGACGGCTGGTCGGCGCTCAACGCCCCCGACGGCTGGGACGAGGACGACACCCTGCGCCTCAAGGAGCAGATGCTGACCAAGCAGCCGGCCGCGTCGAGCTCGACGGGCTGAGGCACCCGCTCCCCGCGCCCGACGGCGGCGCGCACCTTCTCGGGGAGGGTGCGCGCCGCCGTCGGCGTTCCTGGGCGAGCACAGGTCAGGCGCGGGCCCCGCCCGCGCGCGCCGACGGCAGCGCCCCCGCGACCACCAGCGCGACAAGACCCACGACGGCGGCGAGCCCGAAGGCCACCGAGAACGGGGTCGTCGAGGAGACGGTCCCGCCCTGGACCACGGCCCCCGCCAGGAGCGCGGTCGTGACCGGGGCCGCGACGGCCGACCCGACCGTGCGCAGCACCGCGTTGAGCCCCGTGGCGGCAGCGACCTCGTCGGCCGGCGAGAGCATCGTCACGAGCTGTGCGCACACCGCGAACCCGATCCCGTTGCCGAGCCCGAGGAGCGTGAAGAACACCAGGACGGACCACATCTCGCCCGGCCAGACGGCCAGGCCCGCCCCCGCGACGGCCATGACCAGGACGGCCGTGATCGCCAACGACTTGGCGCCGAAGCGGATGCTCAGCGCCGGGGCGACGCGCCCGCCCACGAACACCAGGACCGCGCTGGGGAGCAGCACCAGACCGGTCTGCGTGACCGTGAGACCCGACCCGGCGCTGGGCTGCGCCTGGAGGATCAGCGGCAGGCTCACGTAGAACACGTAGGGCACGAACCCGAGGGCGAGGGTCAGGACGCTCGTGATCACGAGCGACCGGTTGCGGAACGTGCGCACGTCGACCAGTGGCGCGGCCGACCGCAGCTCGACCAGGACCAGCACGGCCAGGGCGCAGACCGCCGCGAGCCCGACGCCCCAGGTCAGCGGCGACGTCCACCCCCACGACCGGCCCTGGGAGACCGCGAGCAGCAACCCTGCGAGACCTCCCGCGAGCAGGAACGTCCCCGCCCAGTCGGTGCGCGCCGCGCGTCCCGCAGGACGGGCAGGTGTCGCCGGGACCCAGGCGAGGACCATCGCGAGCGCGACGAGGACCAGGGCCGCGGTCGACCAGAAGAGCCAGTGCCACGAGAGGGACTCGACGATCAGACCGCCCAGGACCAGCGCGACGCCCGCCCCGACCCCGACCATCCCGGACAGCCACCCGAGGGCGGTGACCAGGTGCCGCCCGTCGAGCGACCGGCGCGAGATCGCGAGGGCCAGCGGGAAGGTCGCGGTGCTCACGCCCTGGACGACGCGCGCCGCGAGCAGCACGCCCAGGTTGGGCGCGAGGCCCGCGGCCACGGTCGCCGCGGCGAAGACGACGAGCGTGACGACGAGGACCCGACGGTGCCCGTAGCGGTCGCCGAGCGAGCCGACGACAGGGGCGAGCACGGCACCCGCGACGAGGAAGGCCGTGAGGATCCATCCCGTCCCCTGCGGCCCCGACCCGAGGGCCTCGCCCAGCGTCGGGAGGGCCGGCACCAGGAGCGTCTGCATGAGCGAGAAGGCCAGGACCGCGGTCGAGAGGGCAAGGATCACCAGGGCCGGCCTGGCCCGCACTCCCGGGCCGCTCTCTCCGGGCGGGGCCGACGGCGCCTGGGCCGACGGCGCCGTGGCCGTGCCGGGAAGGGTGGCGGTGGACGTGGGGGCAGGACGGGTCACGGGCACGGCTCTCGGTCGATGGCCGGCGGACCGGCAGCAGATGGAACGGAACGGAATCTCCGTTCCGTTCCAAAGTAGCATCCACGACGGCTACCGTGAAGGCATGCCTCCGGACCCGACCTCGCCGCCGCTCGCCGGTCGCAAGCGCGAAGCCCTCGCCAACGACCGCAACGTGCTGGTCGCAGCGCGCGAGGTCTTCTCCCTCCACGGTCCCGAGGCGACGATCGCGCAGGTCGCCGAGCGGGCAGGCGTCGGCGTCGGGACGGTCTACCGGCGCTACAGCACCAAGAACGCCCTGGTCCGCGCGCTGCACGTCGCGGCGATCGACGAGCTCGCGCAGATCGCGCGCGAGTGCGCCCAGGAGTCCGGCACCGCGGAGGTCGCCGCGACGGGTGCCGTCGAGACCTTCCTGCGGCGGCACATCCTCGAGTCGTTCGGCCCGCTCATCATCTCCTCGGGCGAGCACCCGCCCGCGACGCCCGAGGTCGACACCGCGTCCGCCGCGCTGCACGGGGCGCTCGAGGAGCTCCTGGCGGTCGACCGCGAGGCCGGACTCGTGCCGGCCACCCTCACCCCGGCGGACCTGATGCTGCTCATCACCCACCTGCGCCCGCCCCTCCCCCTGCCGCGCGAGCAGGCCGACGCCCTCCACCTGCGCTATCTCGGCGTGACGCTCGCCGGGCTCGCGCAGGCCGCCGCGTCAGCGGGTTCCCCGGCGACCGCCGCCTCCGAGGCCCTTCCCCCGGGCCCCTCGTGGGAGGACTGGCTCGCGATGTGGAGCGCGCGCGACACCGGGACCACCGCGGGAGACTGAGCCGCGACCCCGTCGACGAACAGCTCGACGGCCGCGTCTCCCCCGGCCGCCACGAGCCGCTCCGGGAGGTCGGCCAGGCCGTCGACCTGCTCGACGTGGCGAACGCCCGGCGGGACGCGCCCGGCGAGGACCGCGAGCGCCGCCTCGGCCGCGACCAGCCCGGTGACCCTCCCCTGGCCCGACGCGACGAGCGATACCTGCGCCGCACGGTCGCCGTCGCGGGCCGTGGCGGCGAGCGCGAACCGGTCGCCGCCCACGTGCACGGCACCGAAGACCGCCGCGAGCGCGCGCCGCCCGCGCGCACCGCGGAACGCACGCAGCACGCCCGAGCGCCGCGCCCCGAACAACGATGCCGTCAGCACGCGGGAGTCGAGCGCGAACCGGGTCGTCACCCGGGGCACGTCGAGCGTGCGGCGCAGGGCGTGCTGGTCGGAGAAGTCGAAGGGGTGGACGGTGCGCCGCCCGAGGGCGGGCAGCAGGACCTGGCGAGGACCGCCGTCGGGCCGTGGTCCGACCAGGCCGTCGACCGTCCAGCGGATCGCGTCCGCGCCGTGCGCCTCGCCCCCGCCGAGGACCACCGCGACGTCGATCTCCTGGGCACCGCCGACCAGGTCGTGCGCACGGCGGGCGAGCAGGTTCGTGAGCCCAGGTGCGACTCCCACGCTCAGCACGGCCGCGGCGCCCGCCTCGCGGGCGACCTCGTCGAGGACCTCGGTCGCCTCGAGCTGGCCGCGGGACGCCGAGACGTCCACGAGCGACACGCCCCGCGCGAGGCACGCCCGGGCTACCCGGTCGTCGCCCGGTTCGACGGCCAGGACGACGAGGCCCACCCTGTCGAGCGCCGCGTCGAGGGTCGCGGGGTCCGCGAGGTCGACCCGTTCCGCTCGGGGCGAGCCGATCCGGCGCGCCGCCTCCTGCGCCGCGGCGAGGCTGCGCCCGGCGGGGACCACCCGGCCGGGGACGGCCTGGGCGAGCCGTGCGCACACGACCGAGCCCACCGCACCGTAGCCACCGATCACGAGCACGTCCCGTGCATTCACTAGAGTCATGCTCTAGTGAATATCACTGTAGTCTCACTACAGTCAATCGTCCCCGAGGAGTCCCCATGCCGCCCACCCGCGCCGAGAAGGCCCGCGCGACGCGCACCCGCATCCTCGACGCGGCGCACGAGCTCTTCGTCGAGAACGGCTGGACCCGCACCTCGGTCGAGGACGTCGCCCGGGCCGCAGGCGTCGCGACGCAGACGATCTACTACACGTTCGGCACCAAGCACGCGCTCTTCAAGGAGCTGCTCGACGTGCGCGTCGCGGGCGACCACGACGACGTCGCGACGCTCGACCGGCCCTGGGTGCACGAGGTGCTGGCCGAACCCGACCCCGCACGCCACCTCGCCCTGCACGCCGCCGGCGCCCGGGCCGTCCTGGACCGCGTCGCCCCGCTGCTGCGGGTGCTGCGCGACGCCGCGCCCGGCCTGCCCGCCCTGACCGACCTGTGGGCCGCGAACCAGGAGCAGCGGCGGACCGTCGCCGCGACCCTGACCACCGCGCTCGCCCGCAAGGCGACGCTCCGGACCAGCACCGAGGCCGCGGCCGACGTGACCCACACGCTGCTCGGCCCCGACACCTACGGCACGCTCGTGCTCGACCTGGGATGGTCCCCCCAGGCGTGGCAGGACTGGGCCGCCGACGCGCTCGCGCGCCAGCTCCTGGCGCCGTCCGACGCGTCGGGCACGGCGGGTCGGTGAGCGCCGCTGCACGACCGCCGCACGGGAGCCGCCGGGCTCTCGGGCCACCGACGCTCCCCTGCTAGGGTCGACCGTATGAGCCACTCGTCGACCGTCATGATGCGCCCCACCCGGGGCCCTTCGTGATGCGCTGACCGCGCTCGTCACCACCCAAGGCCTCGCCGCAGCGAGGCCTTTCGTGTGTCCGGGCCCGGTGCGGTCGAGGCGTCCGTCGAGGCACCCGCCGAGGTGCCGCAGTCCCCGAGAGGACCCTGCGCCATGACCGTCCCGCCCGCACAGCCCACGCCGGCCGGCAGCACCGCACCGCCCGCCGGCCCCACCTTCTACGTCACGACCGCGATCCCCTACGTCAACGGCGACCCGCACCTGGGTCATGCGCTCGAGCTGGTCCAGACCGACGTCCTGGCTCGCCACGCACGCCTGCGCGGGCGGCCGACCCGCTTCCTGACCGGCACCGACGACCACGCCCTCAAGAACGTGAGCGCCGCCCGCGCCGCGGACCGTGAGGTCGGGGGATTCGTCGCCGAGCGCGTCGAGGACTTCCGCGCCCTGCGCCCCGCGCTGTCGTTGTCCACGGACGACTTCCTGTCGACGTCGTCCGACCCCCGTCACCGGCCGGGCGTCGAGGCTCTGTGGCGTCGCTGCGCCGAGGCCGGCGACTTCTACCGACGCTCCTACGAGGGCCTGTACTGCGCGGGCTGCGAGCAGTTCTACACCCCCGACGAGCTCGACGCGTCGGGCCGCTGTCCGGAGCACGTGCCCCTGCCCGAGCGCGTCGTCGAGGAGAACTGGTTCTTCCGGCTGTCCCGCTACCGCGACCGCATCCGTGAGGAGATCGCGACGGGGCGCGTGCGCATCAACCCGGCCGCCAAGCGCAACGAGGTCCTCGCGTTCATCGACGCCGGGCTCGAGGACTTCAGCGTCTCGCGGCCAGCAGCCCGTTCGGACGGGTGGGGCGTCCCCGTGCCGGGCGACCCCTCGCAGGTGGTGTACGTGTGGTGGGACGCGCTGACCAACTACGTCACCGCGCTGGGCTACGGCTCGGACCAGGCCGACCCGGGCGCCGCGGACGACTACCGCACCTGGTGGTCCGGCGGCAACGAGCGCGTGCACGTGATCGGCAAGGGCATCACACGTTTCCACGCGGTGTACTGGCTCGCGCTCCTGCTCTCGGCGGGCGAGCCGCTGCCCACCACGATCCACGTGCACGACTACGTCACGGCCGGCGGCGCCAAGCTCGCCAAGTCCGCGGGCACCGCGGTGCACCCCGTCGGGCTCGTGGACGCCTACGGCACCGACGCGCTGCGCTGGTGGTTCGCGCGCGAGGTCCCGCTCCTGGGCGATGCCGAGTTCACGACCGAGCGCCTCGTCGCGCGGCACGACGACGAGCTGGCCCACGGCGTGGGCAACCTGGTCAACCGCACGCTCACGCTCGTGCACCGGTTCCGGGACGGCGTCGTACCCGCGCTCCCCCGCACCCGGGCGAGCGCACCCGACGAGCTGGGCTCCGCCGTCGGGCAGGTCGCCCCTGCCGTGGACGCGGCCCTCGCGGACGCGGACCTGCGGACCGCGACCGGGGCCGTGTGGCGCATCGTCGACGCGGCCAACCGGTACGTCAACGCCGAGAAGCCGTGGGAGCTCGCAGCCCGCGAGCGCGCCGGGGGCACGGACGCGGGTGGACGACTGGACGAGGTGCTCGCGCGGCTCGTCGAGGCGTGCCGGGTCGTGGCGGCCGAGCTCTCGCCGTTCGTGCCCGACGGCGCCGCGCGGCTCCGCGAGCAGCTCCTCCCGGCCGCGGCGGCAGGCGGGCAGAGGGCCGGCGACGACCGGGTCGGCAGCCCCGACCCGGTCTTCCCGCGCCTGGGCTGACCCGCGTCCTGCTGGGTGCGGAGCAGCCGTCGCGGCACGCCGGGGCGCACGACACCTGCTCCGCACCCAGCAGACGGCTACCGGAGAGCCGGTGCGTGCGCCTCCAGGAACCGGTAGACCTCGGTCTGGTCCACCCCGGGGAACGCCCCCACCGGCATCGCGGCGAGCATGCTCGCGTGAGGGCGCGCGCTGGGCCACGACTGCTCGCCCCAGCGCTCGGTCAGCGCCACGGGCGGTCGCCGGCAGCACGACTCGTCGGGACAGCGCGAGACCGTGCGCTCGCTCGTCTCGCGCCCCCGGAACCACTTGACGTGCGCGAACGGCACGCCCACGCTCACCGAGAACTGGCCGTCGTCGGAGTCCTGGACGCGCGACGTGCACCAGTAGGTGCCGGTCGGGGTGTCGGTGTACTGGCTGAACGGGCTCAGGCGGTCCTCGACCGCGAACACCGTGCGCGCGGTCCAGTTGCGGCACACGTACTGGCCCTCGACCGCGCCGAGGGGGTCCGCGGGGAAGCGCACGCCGTCGTTCTCGTAGGCCTTGTGGATGATCCCGGACTCGTGGATCTTCATGAAGTGCACCCCGATGCCCAGGTGCGTCGTGGCGAGGTTCGTGAACCGGTGGGCCGCGGTCTCGTAGGAGACCGAGAACGCGTCGCGCAGGTCCTCGACCGAGATCTCGCGGGCGTCCTTGGCCTCCTTGAGGAGCTTGACCGCGTCCCGCTCGGGCAGCAGCAGCGCGGCCGAGAGGTAGTTGGCCTCGACGCGCTGGCGCAGGAACTCGGCGTAGTCGCGCGGTTCGTGGTGGCCCAGGACGTGCGACGCGAGCGCCTGGAGCAGGGCCGAGCGCGGGTCGCTCGACGCGCGCGTGCCCGTGCTCGGCAGGTACACGCGGTGGTGGCGCAGGTCGATGACCGAGCGGGTCGAGTGCGGCAGGTCGTGCACGTAGTGCAGCGAGAAGCCCAGGTGCGTCGCGAGGTCCGCGGCCACGCGCTGCGACATGGGACCGCGGGCGTGCCCGACGCCGTCGAGCAGCTCGCGCGCGGTGGTCTCGAGCTCGGGGAAGTGGTTGTCCTGGGCTCGCATGGTCGCGCGGAGCTCGGTGTTCGCGCGGCGCGCCTCCTCGGGGGTCGCGGCCCGCTCGGTGTGCAGGCGCTCGAGCTCTCGCTGGAGGCCCACGATGGCCTCGAGCGCGTCGCTCGGGAGCGACTTGCCGACCCGCACCGCGCCCAGCCCGAGCGAGGCGAACAGCGGCCCGCGCTGCGCACGCTCGAGCTCGATCTCGAGGGCCGCCCGGCGCGTGGGCGGCTCGGCCGAGAGCAGGTCCTCGACGCTCGCGCCGAGCGCGCGTGCGATGGCCTGGAGCTGCGAGAACTTGGGTTCGCGTCGCCCGTTCTCGATCACGGACACCTGCGAGGGTGCCCGCCCGATCGCGGCTCCCAGGTCGTCGAGCGTCATGCCCTTCTCGGTGCGCAGGTGCCGGATGCGGCGGCCGATCGTCAGGGCGTCGGCCTCGTCCTCGACGGCCAGCGTGCCGCCGAGGAGGCCGCGGTTCTCGCGGGGCGGCGCAGCGATCTTCTGCGCCGGGCCGGGTTCAGTTGCCATGACTGAGGGTGACACACGTCACTCCTTGCGCACAACAGAAGAACTCGACTTCTTCTACGAAAGAAGTCCTTGTGGACCCCTTGCGCGGCGAAGGAAGGTCGTTCCACGGCCACCGCTCACCCCGAGCGGCGACCGGAACGAGTACCACCGCACGCAACGAAGCTCTGGAGGCACCCCGTGACCACCCCGCCCATCATCAGCCGTCGCTCCGAGAACGAGTACGCCACGCCCCGCCCGGCGTCCGCGGCCTCCCGGACCGAGGCCGTCACGGCCCCCGTCGCATCCTCTGTCAGCTCCCCCGCACGGGCCGGCGACCAGCGTCAGTCCGCGGCCGACCTCGCGCTCTCCTGGTCGACCGACCCTCGCTGGGCCGACGTCCAGCGCGACTACACGGCCGAGGACGTCGTCGCCCTGCGCGGCTCGGTGCGCGAGGAGCGCACCCTGGCCCGTCGCGGCGCCGAGAAGCTGTGGGACCTCATCCACACCGAGGAGTGGGTCGCCGCGCTCGGCGCCATGACCGGCAACCAGGCCGTGCAGCAGGTGCGTGCGGGCCTCAAGGCCATCTACCTCTCCGGCTGGCAGGTCGCGGCCGACGCCAACCTGTCGGGCCAGACCTACCCGGACCAGTCGCTCTACCCCGCGAACTCGGTCCCGGCCGTCGTGCGCCGCATCAACAACGCGCTCCTGCGCGCCGACCAGATCGAGACCGCTGAATCGCCCCTCGGGACGCCCGAACGCGACTGGATCGCCCCCATCGTCGCCGACGCCGAGGCCGGCTTCGGCGGCGCCCTGAACTCCTACGAGCTCATGCACTCGATGATCGAGGCCGGCGCGGCGGGCGTGCACTGGGAGGACCAGCTCGCGTCCGAGAAGAAGTGCGGCCACCTGGGCGGCAAGGTCCTCATCCCGACCTCGCAGCACATCCGCACCCTCAACGCGGCCCGCCTCGCCGCCGACGTCGCGGGCGTCCCGACCGTCATCATCGCCCGCACCGACGCGCTCGCCGCCGACCTCATCACCTCCGACGTCGACCCCCGCGACCAGGAGTTCCTCACGGGCGAGCGCACCGCCGAGGGCTTCTACCGGACGCGTCCGGGCATCGACACGGTCATCTCGCGCGGCCTGGCCTACGCCCCGTACGCCGACCTCATCTGGGTCGAGACGGGCGAGCCGGACCTCGAGCTGGCCCGCCGGTTCGCCGAGACCATCCACGCGCAGTTCCCCGACAAGAAGCTCGCGTACAACTGCTCGCCGTCGTTCAACTGGAAGAAGCACCTCGACGACGCCCAGATCGCGAGCTTCCAGAAGGAGCTCGCCGCGATGGGCTACGCGTTCCAGTTCATCACCCTGGCCGGCTTCCACGCCGTGTCCCACTCCATGTTCGAGCTCGCCCGCGGGTACAACGACCGCGCGATGAGCGCCTACGTCGAGCTGCAGGAGGCCGAGTTCGCCTCCGAGGTCGACGGCTACACGGCCACCCGCCACCAGCGGGAGGTCGGCACCGGCTACTTCGACCGGGTCGCCACGGCTCTCAACCCCGACAGCGCCACCCTCGCGCTCGCCGGGTCCACCGAGACCGCCCAGTTCCACTAAGCCCCACCCCGCCTCGCCGAGGTAGAGGTCTCGCGTCGAGGTAGAGGGCTCCAGCCCTCTACCTCGACGACTTCCCTCTACCTCGCGGCACAGACCATCGGAGCCCGCCATGACCAGCACCCTCACGACCCACTCGTCCGGCCCGACGACGTCACGCACCCCGGCCGGTCAGCACCCCGGCCACCACCACGGGCGCGACGACGACGCGCGGCGCGCGACGCCGTCGGGCACCCTGGACGTCACCGGACACCTGGGCTCGCGCTACCGCGAGATCCTGACCCCGGACGCCCTGGAGTTCCTCACCGCCCTGCACGACCGCTTCCTGGCCGCCCGCCACGGGCTGCTCATGGACCGCCAGCAGCGCCGCCAGGACGTGGCCGACGGGATCGACCCCGACTTCCGCGCCGCGACCCGGCCCGTGCGCGACGACCCGTCGTGGCGCGTCGCCGGCTCGCACGGGGCTCCCGGCCTCGAGGACCGGCGCGTCGAGATCACCGGCCCGACCGATCCCAAGATGGCGATCAACGCCCTCAACTCGAGCGCCAAGGTGTGGCTCGCCGACCAGGAGGACGCGTCATCGCCCACGTGGCGCAACGTGATCGAGGGCCAGCTCGCGCTGCACGACGCGATCCGCGGCACGCTCGCGTTCACGTCCCCCGAGGGCAGAGAGTACGCGCTGCGCTCGACCGAGCTGACCGACCTGCCGACCATCGTGTTCCGGCCCCGCGGCTGGCACCTGATCGAGAAGCACCTGCGCTACGTCGACCGCGCGGGCGTGGCGGTCTCGGCCTCGGCGTCGCTCGTGGACTTCGGGCTGTACTTCTTCCACAACGCACGCGAGCTCGTCGAGCGCGGCCGCGGACCGTACTTCTACCTGCCCAAGCTCGAGGGCTACCGCGAGGCGCGGGTCTGGAACGACGTGTTCGTGTTCGCGCAGGAGTACCTGGGGATCGAGCAGGGGACGATCCGCGCGACCGTGCTCGTCGAGACCCTGCCCGCCGCGTTCGAGATGGAGGAGATCCTCCACGAGCTGCGCGACCACTGCGCGGGGCTCAACGCGGGCCGCTGGGACTACCTGTTCTCGGTCATCAAGTCGTTCCGCACGCGCGGGGACCAGTACGTCCTGCCCGACCGCTCGCAGGTGCCCATGACCGCCCCGTTCATGCGGGCCTACACCGAGCTCCTCGTCGCGACGTGCCACAGGCGCGGGGCGCACGCGATCGGCGGCATGAGCGCGTTCATCCCCGACCGCCGCCGACCCGACGTGACCGAGAAGGCGTTCGAGCAGGTCCGCGCGGACAAGCGGCGCGAGGCCGGCGACGGGTTCGACGGCACCTGGGTCGCGCACCCCGACCTCATCCCCGTCGCGCGCGCCGAGTTCGACGCCGTGCTGGGCGACCAGCCGCACCAGGTCTCGCGGCTGCGCGACGACGTGAGCGTGGGGCAGCACGAGCTGCTCGACATCGGGTCGGTGCGCCGTGCGGGCGCGACGGTCACCGCGGCCGGGCTGCGGTCCAACGTCTCGGTGGGCGTGCGCTACATCGAGTCGTGGCTGCGCGGCGTGGGCGCCGCGGCGATCGACCACCTCATGGAGGACGCCGCGACGGCCGAGATCTCCCGCTCGCAGGTGTGGCAGTGGATCGCGTCCGGGACGCGCACCGAGAACGGGGTGCCCATCACGCGGGCCCGCGTCGAGGCGCTGCTCGCAGAGGTCGTCGACGACCTGCCGCGCGGGGAGGGCAACCGGGTCGACGAGGCCGCGCACGTGTTCCGTGCCGTCGCTCTCGCCGAGGACTTCCCGACGTTCCTGACCATCGGGGCGTACTCGCAGTTCCTGGTCGGGTCGGCCGTGGACGGGCCGCGCGAGGGCTGACCACCTGAGCGCGGGCCGGTGCCTGCGGGGGCTGGGCGGCTGGGGGCTCGGGGGGCCGAGTGCCCGCGGGTGCCGAGTGCCCGCGGGTGCCGAGTGCCCGCGGGTGCCGAGAACGAGGTTGTGGTCGTTATCGAGGGGATAGCGACCACAACCTCGTTCTCGTGTGCGCGGAACCTCGTGCTCGGCAGCGGCAGCGGCAGCGGCGCTGGCCCAGCCCGGTCCGACGTCCTGGCCTGCACGGATACCCCTGGCGCGCAGCCGCCCCCAGGTGGGATGATCCGGGCGCGCGGCGCGCGAGCTGCCGAGCGACACCCTTCCCGGACCAGCCGGTCCCGTCGCACCGTGGAGCATCCGTGAGTGACTTGTTCGCCCCGCCCTCGTCCCCGCACCCCGAGTCCGGAGCCGGCACGCCCGCCGGGCCCGTACCGCCAGCACAGCAACCGCCGACGACGCAGCTACCGCCGACCTCGGCACCGGCACCGCAGCAGCCGCCGGCCCTGGTCCCCCCAGCCGCCCCGGCTCCGCCGAGCAGCCCCGCCCAGCCTCCGGCGAGCGCACGGACCACCACCCACCCAGACGTCGCCCCGGGCATCCCCCCGTCGGGCAGCAGCCCGTACCCCGGGCAGGTATCACCCCTCTCGGCCGCACCGGGGGCGCCCAACCCGTACGGTCCCCCGCGCCCGCATACCCCGAGTCACGGAGCCGCGGGCTTCCCGGCGGACGGGACGACCAGGACGCCGGGCCCCTCGCGCGTCCTGGTCGGGGTGCTCGCGGGGGTCGCCGGCCTGCTGATCGGGGGCGTCGGCGCGACCGCGGTGACCCTGGCCGTGGTGGCGGGCAACGAGCTCTTCGCCGACGCTGCGGCCGAGCCGTGGTCTGCCGGTCCGGCCCCCGACGAGGAGGAGGCGTGGGACGGGCACGGCGACGACCAGGTCGCGGGCGAGGACGGCGGGACGTTCGACGACCCGTGGGCGCTCGAGTGCGAGGTGTACACCGACGAGTGGTCGGTCCTGCTCGAGATCCCGCACGAGGCGACCGCCGAGATCCTCGCGCACAACGACGTCAACGTGTCCCCGGCCGACGGCATGGAGTACTGGATCGTCCCGGTCGACGCGATGTACCTCGGGCCGTCGAGCACGGTGACGGCCCACGGGTCGATCGACCTCTGGTTCGTCGACCGGGACGGCAACGAGTACACGGAAGGCTGCGGCGACGTCCCCGACTCCCTCGTCGGCACGGGCCTGATCGGCACCGACGACTCGGCCCAGGGCAACGTCTGTCTCGAGGTCCCCGCAGGGGCGGACGGCCTGTGGGTCCTCGCGGTCGACGACTACATGCCGGTCCACCTGTCCACCGACGTGGCGATCACCGAGTCCTGAGGCACCGCGCTCCTCGAGGGCCGGGCGTCACCACGCGAGCGCGTCGCGCAGCTTGTCCTCGAGCCGTGCCGACAGGGCCAGGTCGTCGCGCACCGCGGTGCGCTCGGCCACGGCGCGGCGCGGGCTGCTCGTGATGATGCCGTCGACGCCGCTGCGGAGCTGGGCCCGCATCGCGGCCGGGTCGTTGACCGTCCACACGTAGACGTCGATCCCGGCCGCACGCGCCTCGGCCCGCACGCGCGTGGTGTCCGACGACTGCTCGATCGCGACGAAGTCGACGGGCAGGACCCCGAGCGGGCCGCGCAGGAACGGGACGACGTACCCGACCGCGATCTCCGGGCCGAGCGCGTGCACCTCGTCGGCCTGCTCGGGGTAGATCGACTGGACCAGGTAGTCGTCCGCGACGCCGTGCGCCCGCAGGAGCGCGACGACGTCCGCGACGAACGTCGGTGTCTCGTGGCCGTGCGCCTTGAGCTCGACCAGGAGCGGCACGTCGAGCTCCTGAGCGCGCTCGACGAACTCCTCGAGCGACGGGATGGTCGCCTCGAACCCGCCCTGGCGGATCGTCGTCGAGGTCAGCTCGTCGAGCGTCATGGTGTGCACGGCGCGGTCGGAGCCCGCGAGGCGCCGCAGGGTCAGGTCGTGGAAGACGACGAGCCCGCCGTCGGCGGCCTGGAGGACGTCGAGCTCGACGTAGTCCGCGCCGAGCGCCGCGGCGGACTCGAGCGACGCGATCGAGTTCTCGACGCCGCCGCCCGGGTCGCCGCGGTGCGCGATCACCGCGCCGGGCTCCTCGCGCGCGAGGGTCGTCATGGCTCGGGTGTTGGTCGCGGTGACCGCGACGAGCACCAGCACGGCCCCCAGCCCGACGGCGGCGCGCACCCCGCGCGGCCGGCTCGCCCACCCGCTCCCGAGGACGGGCGGCACGCGGCCCGACGAGCCGGACGAGCCCGACGAGCCCGACGAGCCCCTGCCCGCCGTCACCGAACGACCCGCGGACTCCTCCGCCGGACCGGCCTCGCCGTCCCGCAGGTCCGCGTCCCCGGACACCGACGGCCCCGCGGAGCCGGCCACCGGCCCGGGCGAGGAGGCGTCGCCGACAGGAGCTGCGCCGTCGGGCAGCGACTCGCGCCGCTCCCCCGCGACCACGACCACGACCTGCGTGAGCAGCGCGGCGACGAAGCCCACGAGCACGAACCCGACCACCTGCACGACCGTGAGCGTCACGCCCGCGACGACCGGCGCGGCACCGGGCGCAGCCAGGTCGGCGACGCGCGTGGGGACCAGCGCGAGCATCACGATGCCCGCCGCGACCACGACCACGCCGAGCGCGACCACCGCGAACGTGCCCAGGAGGCGCGGCCAGAGCCCGCGCGTCGCCCGCCAGCTCGCGGCCATGGAGCCGGACACCGAGGCGTCGGACGTCAGCAGGAACGCGAGCGTCAGGACCAGTCGCAGGTTCAGGAACAGCACGCCCGCGAGGAACGCGAGGTAGACGTAGACGCCGCCGTCGAACTTGAGGAGCTCCCCGACCACGAATTCCGGGATCGCGATGCCGCGCACCAGGAACGCCGCGGTCCCGAAGTTGCCCACCGGCACGAGCACGAAGAAGTAGCCCACGAACAGCAGGAGCTGGGGGCCGAGGAGCTTGCGGCTCGTGCGCGCGAGGTCGGCGCCCACGGCCCGCACCGAGACGGGCTCGCCCGCGCGCAGCCGGGCGCCGATCGCGAGGAACGCGCCCTGCTGGCACAGGACCACGACCGACGCGACGAGCGCCACGACCAGCAGGAGGAGCACCGCGACCGGGCTCGACAGGACGCGCAGCACGTTGAGGTGCGTGAGCGCGCCGGCGCCCGCCGCCGCGAGCGCCACGTCGAACAGCCACACCATGAGCGGGACCGCGACGAGCGCCGCCGCGCCCTGCAGGAGCAGGACCGCCCCGAGGTACGTCGGCAGGTGCGCGCGGACCGTGCGCGCGGCGGGTCCGAGCAGCGCGGTGCGCTGCGGTCGGTCGCGGGCAGAGCGCCGCGCGGCGTCGCCGTCGGGACGCGGCATGCCCGAGCGGGTCGGGGCAGTGCGGGGGGCGGTCGGACGGGCGGCTGGTGGCACGAGCGAAGCCTACGGTCGCGTGGGTGGGCCGTTCGTACCGCGCACCACCTGCGCGGGCGAGTTCACCCGGGCGACGTGTAGGTGATGCGCGTGGCCGGGAGCCCGGCGGTCGGGACGCCCTGCGCCCGGACGCCGCCGCGGCCGCCCTCGCCCGCGCCCACGACGAGCTCGGCGACGGTCGTGAGGACGATCAGCGGAAGCAGCAGCGGCAGCGCGACGAAGCCGGTCGCGGCCGCGCCGAGCAGGCTCCCGACGGCGCCGGGCACCCACCGTGGACGGCTCCCGTCCGGGGCGGGTCGGCTCTCGACGCCGAGCAGCACGGCCTGGACGAGCAGCGCGGCGGCCGCGCCCCCTGCGACGGTCCCGGCGCCCAGGACCCACGGCGTCCCGGCTCCGGCGGCGCCCAGGCAGAGCGCCGCGAGCCCCGCGACCACGGACAGCAGGAACGTGATCGCGAGACCGAGGTGCCCGAAGAGCCGGACCGCAGCCCACATGAGCAGGCGACGCACGGGGCCCGTCCCCGACTGGCGCAGCGTCTCGCGGAAGAGGTGGTCGGCGTCTCGGCGGGCCGCTCGACGAGCGCTCGCAGGGGCGTCGGACGTGGCGAGCTCCCGCGAGGCCGCGTCGTGCAGGATCGCCGGGAGCGTCTGGCGGCCGTAGCTCGCGATCACGCCCCACAGCGGCACGGGCACCGACGCGAGGTCGGTCACGAGTCCCGCGGGCACGGTCTGCTCGACGCTCGCGCGCCGCCAGACCGGGCCGCCCGCCGTCTGCTCGTCGGCAGGCCGCGAGCTGTGGCCGAACGCGGTGAGGACCTCGAACCACACCTTCCAGCGGCCCGTCACGGGGAGCTGGCGCAGGTCGACCGTCGAGGCCGTGGTCCAGCGGTCGGGGTCGTCCGGGAGCGGGGCGAGGAAGGGCATGGCGCTCCCTCAGCCGGCGGGGACGAGCGCCGGGGCGTCGGGCGCGGGCGGCGCCACCTCGTTCGTCACGCCGTACGGCACCAGGACGCTCGCGACCTCGCGCGCCACGGGGTCGAGGTGCCCGCGCTGGTCGTCGAAGAAGATGTGCGGCCGCAGGACGCGCAGCACGCGGCCCTTGTCCGCGCCGCCCAGGAAGAACGCGTCGTTGACCGTGACGCCCCACGAGCGCAGCGTGTTGACGGCCCGCTCGTGCGAGGGCGCGCTGCGGGCCGTCACGATCGAGACGCGCACGCGGGGCCGGTAGCCCGGGTCCTCGGCGACCCGTTGCTCCTCGCGTCGCTGGATGGTGCTCAGCGCGCGCAGGAACGGGAGGATCGGTCCGGCGTGGTGCTCGGTGATCTTGCGCGCGCTCTCGTACTGGTGGAACTGCGCGAGCCCGCCCGACTGGAAGATGCGCTCGGCGCTGTCGTCGGCGAGCACGCCGTCGAAGTCGAACGCCACGCGCAGCTCCCCGACCTCGGCGTCGGTGGCGATCTCTGCGGAGATGTCGGCGGTCGCGTCGCCCATCACGGCCCCCTCGACCGCCGGCTCCACCGCGACCGGTGCGTCGCCCAGGGCGACGCGAGCGCCGGACGTGCGCTGCGCCGTCGGGCCGGACGAGGCGCCCCGCCCGACGGCGGCGCTCCCCAGGACCTGCCCGGCCGGGTGTCCCAGCGTGGTCGCCGTGCGCACGTCGCCCGCGTCGCCCGAGAGGAACAGCGAGATGTTGAGCGCGGGGATGTACGCGTAGGGCGCGACGCCCTGCGTGAAGATCGCCCGGCTGATGGGCAGCCCGTGGGCCTCGACCGAGCTCATGACGCGCAGGCCCGTGGACGGGTCGTTCTTGGACAGGATGAAGACCTCCACCAGCGGGTCGCCCGCGGCGGGAGACAGGTCGTTGAGGCTCAGGAGCCGCTGGACGAACTCGAACGCGACGCCTGGCCGGAGCATGCGGTCGCGGTACCTGTCCTGGTAGGCGCGGTAGGCGTCGATGCCCTGCTCGTCGAAGACGCGCTGGGACGTCGAGAGGTCGAACAGCGCGCTCGAGGCGACGCCGACGACGAGCCGGTGGTCGAGGTCGTAGGGCGGCACGGGGGCTCCTTCGGGA
>NZ_MAQA01000049.1 GCF_001692445.1 Oerskovia enterophila
CCATTCCGAACCCGGAAGCTAAGCCTCTCTGCGCCGATGGTACTGCCCTGGAGACGGGGTGGGAGAGTAGGTCGCCGCCGGACAACCATTCACCAAAGGCCCACCCCACACGGGGTGGGCCTTTGGCATACCCCCACACAATCCGGCCACGCCGGCACCACAAGGCCCACTGCACCGCCGGCCCGCCAATGCAGTCGGCCATGAACACCCAGCCCCGAGCACCCCGTGCCCGGGGCACTTCTGTACCCAGAGATCGGTCGTCAGAACTGCGCCGGCCCATACCCCGCTCACGTTCTGACAACACCACCACCCCGACCACGTGTCAGAACCACACCGGGCCATACCCCACCCACCTTCTGACAACACCACCACCCGATCCAGGTGTCAGAACTGCACCGGGCCATACCCCGCCCACCTTCTGACAACACCACCACCCCGACCACGTGTCAGAACCACACCGGGCCATACCCCGCTCACCTTCTGACAACACCGCCTCCCCGATCCAGGTGTCAGAACTGCACCGGGCCATACCCCGCCCACCTTCTGACAACTCCCCGAGAGAGTGGGTGCGCGCGGTGAGGCGCGGCGGTGGGGCGCGGTGCGTCATCTCACCCACGCCGGTCCGGACGCCCCCGTAGGCGCGGTCGCCGGGCACTAGACTGGCGACCATGTCCACCATCTCCCGTGATGAGGTCGCGCGCGTCGCCGTGCTGGCCCGCATCGACCTCCGGCCCGAGGAGCTCGACCGCCTCGCCGGCGAGCTCGACGTCATCGTCGATGCGATCGCCCAGGTGAGCGAGGTCGCCACTCCTGACGTCCCCGCCACGAGCCACCCGCTCCCGCTGACCAACGTGTTTCGAGACGACGTCCCCGTGCCGCCCCTGCCCGTCGAGGACGTCCTCGCCGCAGCACCGGCCAGCGAAGACGGACGCTTCAGCGTCCCGCAGATCCTCGGGGAGGAATGATGACGAACGACCTGACGCGGCTGAGTGCCGCGGACCTCGCCGCGCACCTGGTCTCTGGCGAGGTGAGCAGCGTCGAGGCGACGCAGGCGCACCTCGACCGCATCGGTGACGTCGACACGGCGGTCCACGCGTTCCTGCACGTGAGCACCGAGGACGCCCTCGCGACGGCTCGCGACATCGACTCGCGCCGCGCCGCCGGCGAGGACCTGCACCCCCTCGCGGGCGTGCCGATCGCGGTCAAGGACGTCGTGGTGACCAAGGGTCTCCCGACGACGGCCGGCTCCAAGATCCTCAAGGACTGGATCCCTCCGTACGACGCGACGCTCGTCGAGCGCATCCGCGCCGCGGGCTTGCCGATCCTCGGCAAGACCAACATGGACGAGTTCGCGATGGGCTCCTCCACGGAGCACTCGGCGTACGGCAACACCCACAACCCGTGGGACCTCGACCGCATCCCCGGCGGCTCGGGCGGTGGCTCGGCGGCGGCCGTCGCCGCCTACGAGGCCCCGCTCGCGATCGGCACGGACACCGGCGGCTCGATCCGTCAGCCGGGCGCCGTGACCGGCACGGTCGGCGTCAAGCCCACCTACGGTGGCGTGTCCCGCTACGGCCTCATCGCCATGGCGTCCTCGCTCGACCAGGCGGGCCCCGTCACACGAACCGTCCTCGACTCGGCGCTCCTGCACGAGCTCATCGGCGGACACGACCCCCGCGACTCGACCTCGATCAACGAGGACCTCCCGCTGCTCGTCGACGCGGCCCGCCAGGGCGCGATCGGTGACCTGCGCGGCCTGCGGGTCGGCGTCGTCTCCGAGCTCTCCGGCGAGGGCTACCAGGAGGGCGTGAGCGCTCGCTTCGCCGAGTCGCTCGACCTGCTGCGGTCGCTCGGCGCAGAGATCATCGAGGTCTCGTGCCCGCACTTCAAGTACGCGCTCGGCGCCTACTACCTGATCATGCCGAGCGAGGCGTCCAGCAACCTCGCCAAGTTCGACGGCATGCGCTTCGGCCTGCGCGTCGAGCCCGAGGACGGCCCCATCACGGCCGAGCGCGTCATGTCCGCGACCCGCGGCCAGGGTTTCGGCGACGAGGTCAAGCGCCGCATCATCCTCGGCACGTACGCACTGTCGGCGGGCTACTACGACGCCTACTACGGCAGCGCGCAGAAGGTCCGCACGCTCATCCAGCGCGACTTCGACGCAGCGTTCGCCCAGGCGGACGTCCTGGTCTCCCCGACGGCCCCCACCACGGCGTTCAAGTTCGGCGAGAAGCTCGACGACCCGCTCGCGATGTACCTCAACGACGTCGCGACGATCCCCGCCAACCTCGCGGGCGTCCCGGGCATGTCGCTGCCGAACGGTCTCTCGGACGACGGCCTGCCCGTCGGCTTCCAGATCCTCGCGCCTGCCAAGGCCGACGACCGTCTGTACCGCGTGGGCGCCGCTCTCGAGGCCGCCCTGGAGAACACGTGGGGCGGGCCGCTGCTGGCCAAGGCCCCGGAGCTGGAGGTCGCGCGATGAGCGCACACGCAACCGTGGACCTGGTCGACTACGACGAGGCCGTCCGCCGCTACGACCCGGTCATCGGCATCGAGGTGCACGTCGAGCTCGGCACCAGGACCAAGATGTTCTGCGCGGCCGAGGTCGAGTTCGGTGGCGAGCCCAACACGCAGGTGACCCCGGTGAGCCTCGGCCTGCCCGGTGCGCTGCCCGTGGTCAACGGCAAGGCCGTCGAGTACGCGATCAAGATCGGGCTCGCGCTCAACTGCCAGATCGCCGAGTCCTGCCGCTTCGCCCGGAAGAACTACTTCTACCCGGACGTGCCCAAGAACTTCCAGACGTCGCAGTACGACGAGCCCATCGCGTTCGACGGCTACCTCGACGTCGAGCTCGAGGACGGCACGATCTTCCGCGTCGACATCGAGCGCGCGCACATGGAGGAGGACGCCGGCAAGAACACCCACGTGGGTGGTGCGACCGGTCGTATCCACGGTGCCGAGTACTCGCTCGTCGACTACAACCGTGCGGGCATCCCGCTCGTGGAGATCGTCACGCGCCCCATCACGGGCGCGGGCGAGCGCGCCCCGGAGGTCGCCCGCGCGTACGTCCAGACGCTGCGCGACATCTTCCGTGCGCTCGACGTCTCGGAGGCACGCATGGAGCGCGGCAACGTCCGTGCCGACGTGAACCTGTCCCTGCGCGCGACCCCCGAGTCGCCTCTCGGCACGCGCACCGAGACCAAGAACGTGAACTCGTTCCGCTCGATCGAGCGCGCGGTCCGCTACGAGGTCTCGCGCCAGGCCGCCGTCCTCGACGAGGGCGGCACGGTCATCCAGGAGACGCGCCACTGGCACGAGGACACCTCGATCACGACGGCCGGTCGCGTGAAGTCCGACGCCGAGGACTACCGCTACTTCCCGGAGCCGGACCTGGTGCCCGTCGCGCCGAGCCGTGACTGGGTCGAGCAGATCCGCGCCACGCTGCCCGAGCTCCCGGTCGCTCGCCGCAACCGCCTGCAGGGCGAGTGGGGCTACGCCGACGCCGAGATGCGCGACGTGGTCAACGCCGGTGCGCTCGACCTCATCGAGGCGACCGTCGCGGCCGGCACGAGCCCCGCGGCCGCACGCAAGTGGTGGATGGGCGAGCTCGCCCGCTACGCCAAGACGAGCGAGACCGAGCTCGCCGAGATCGCGGTCACGCCCGCGCAGATCGCCCAGCTCCAGGCGCTCGTCGACTCGGGCCGCATCAACGACAAGCTGGCCCGCCAGGTCCTCGAGGGTGTCCTCGCGGGAGAGGGCGACCCGGAGGCCGTGGTCGTCGCCCGCGGGCTCGAGGTCGTCTCCGACGACGGCGCGCTCCTCGAGGCGATCGACGCAGCCCTCGCGGCCCAGCCCGACATCGTCGAGAAGGTTCGCTCGGGCAACATGGGTCCCATCGGTGCGATCATCGGAGCGGTCATGAAGGCCACCAAGGGCCAGGCCGACGCCGGGCGCGTCCGCGAGCTGGTCATCGAGCGGATCGGTTGATCCGTGCCCCGAGGCACCACGGAGGTGGTCGCGTGACACGCGGACCGGAGCTCTACGGCGAGATGATGCGCCTGCGACCCATCGAGGCGCGCGACGCCGAGCGCATGTGGGAGTCCGTGCAGGACCCGGAGTCGAACCGGCTCACGGGGACCACGGCCGAGTTCACGCGCGAGCAGATCGAGCAGTGGGCGGCCACGGTCAGCGACCGGGACGGTCGCTACGACTGGGCCGTCACCTCGCCGGCCAAGCGGGACGGCCAGCTCGTGAGCGACGAGATGTTCGGCGAGATCGTGCTCAACGACATCGACGAGCACGCGCTCTCGGCCAACCTCCGCCTGGCTCTGCTCCCCAACTACCGGGGACGGGGCTACGGGCGCGAGGCGATCTTCGAGGTCCTGCGCTTCGCGTTCGACCACCCCGAGGGGCCGCACCTGCACCGCGTGAGCCTCGACGTGCTCAGCATCAACCCTCGGGCTCGCATGCTGTACGAGTCGCTGGGCTTCCGCGAGGAGGGCCGCCTCCGGGACGCGTTCCGGGACGGCGACGGCTGGGCCGACGCGATCGTCATGAGCATCCTCGAGGACGAGTTCCGCGCGGGGCTCTGAGCACCAGCACCCGCCCGGGCACGGGCCGTCAGGACGAGCGCGACCTCCGGGTCGTGCTCGTCCTGGCGTCTCCGGGCGTCATCGCCGGCCCCGCTCGAAGTCCGCGAGCGACACCTTGCGTTCGACCGCGTGGTCCACGACCCGTTCGGGATACCCGGGAGCGGCCCCGGCGATCTTCCACGGCTCGTGCACGGCCTTGCCGGTGATGCCGCGCAGCTCGGGCACCCACTCGCGCACGTAGGCGCCGTCGGGGTCGAACGTCAGGCCCTGCGTGACCGGGTTGAAGATCCGGAAGTAGGGCGCGGCATCGCGCCCGGTCCCCGCGACCCACTGCCAGTTGAGCTGGTTCTGCGACACGTCGCCGTCGACGAGGTGCGCCATGAAGTGCTCGGCCCCGCGCTGCCAGCGCACGTGCAGGTCCTTGACGAGGAACGACGCGACGAGCATCCGGACGCGGTTGTGCATCCACCCCGTGCCGAGGAGCTGGCGCATCCCGGCGTCGACCATCGGGTAGCCCGTGCGGCCCTCGCACCACGCGGCGAGCAGCGCGTCCTCCGTGGCGCCCGTGGCCCACGCGTCCTCGGGGACCACGGTGCGCAGCGACCGCCGCACCGCCCCGGGGTGGTGGAACAGCACGTCCGCGTGGAACTCGCGCCACGCGAGCTCCGAGCGGTAGGTCGCAGCGGAGTCCTCGGGCACCGACCCCGAGCGCACCGCCGACGCGAGGTCCGCGAGCAGCGTCCGGGGGTGGATCTCGCCCCACTTGAGCGCGGGCGAGAGGTACGAGGTCCCGGTGAGGTCGGGCCGGTCACGATCGGTCGGGTAGTCGGCGAGGCCGTCGGCCAGGAACGCGTGCCAGCGGTCGAGGGCCGCGGCCTCGCCCGCAGCGGGCAGCCGCGCCCCCGCCTCGGGCGCGCCCGGGAGACCGTCCGAGGCGAGCGTTGCCCACGCGACGTCGTCGGGCAGGGGAGCGGGGGCCCGCCAGCCGTGCTCGAGCCACGCCGACCGGAACGGCGTGAAGACCTGGAAGGGCGTCCCGCCGCGCGTCCCGCCGCGCGTCCGGACGCGCCCCGGCGCGACCGCGTAGGGCGAACCCGTGCGGCGCAGGCTCACGTCGCGCTCCGCGAGGAGCGCCTCGACCGCGTCGTCCCGGCGACGCCCGTAGGGCTCGTAGCTCGCGGCGACGTGGACCGAGCGCGCGCCGACCTCGGCGCAGAGCGCGGGCACGACCTCCCGCGGGTCGCCGTGGCGCACCACGAGCCGGCCTCCGGTCGAGGCGTCGAGCTCGCGCAGGCTGCGGGCGAGGTAGGCCTGGCGCACGGGCCCGGCCGACGCCCAGAGCGCGGGGTCCAGGACGTAGAGCCCGACGACGTCGCTCCCCGCCGCGCGCGCCTCGCCCACGGCCTGGCCCAGGGCCGGGTTGTCGGCCAGGCGCAGGTCGCGGCGGAACCACAGGACGGTCGGTGCAGGGGAGGGCATCCGCCCACGCTAGCCGGGGTCGCTCCTCGCGCGCACGGGCCGCCACCAGTCGCCACGGCCACGGGCCGGTGGCAGCATCGATCCATGAGCGGCAACGACGAGCGGCCCGTCCAGCCCGACCTCCCGGACCCCCGGCTCGAGGCCGAGGCGGCCCCCGCCGCCGGCCGGGTCCCGCGCGACCACGCGTTCTTCGGTCACCCGATCGGGCTGATGACGCTGTTCACCACCGAGCTGTGGGAACGGTTCAGCTACTACGGGATGCGCGCGATCCTGCTCTTCTACCTGACGGACTCGATCGCCGACGGCGGGCTGGCCCTCGACGAGGTCACGGGGCTCGCGCTGGTCTCGATCTACGGCACGGGCGTGTACCTGCTGTCGGTCGTCGGAGGCTGGCTCGCGGACCGGGTCATCGGCTCGCGGCGCTCGGTCCTGTACGGGGGCATCGTCATCGCGGCGGGCCACGTCTCGCTGACGATCCCGGGCGCAGGGTTCTCGATGTTCGGGATCGCGCTCGTGGCGCTCGGCACCGGGCTGCTCAAGCCCAACGTGTCCTCGATGGTGGGCGAGCTGTACTCGCGCGACGACCCGCGCCGCGACTCGGCGTTCTCGATCTTCTACATGGGCATCAACCTGGGCTCGCTCCTCTCGCCGATCATCGTCGGGTTCGTCAACCGGCAGTGGGGGTACCACGCGGGCTTCGCGGTCGCGGCGGTCGGCATGGCGATCGCACTCGTGTTCTTCGTCGCGGGGCGCAAGTACCTGGGCGGTGCGGGGGACTCGGTGCCCAACCCGCTCACGCGCGAGGAGTACCCGAAGCTCGTCCGGATCGGCCTCTTCATCCTCGCGGGGCTCGTCGTCGCGACGCTCATCGCCTGGGCCGTGTCGGGGGCGTTCGGCATCTCGACGTTCATCGACACGCTGTCCTACGTCGCGTTCGCGGCGCCCATCGCCTACTTCCTGGTGATGTTCCGCTCTCCCAAGGTCACGGCCCCCGAGCGCTCGCGGCTCACGGCGTACATCCCGCTCTTCGTCGCGGCCATGCTGTTCTTCATGATCTTCGAGCAGGCGGCCACGACGCTGTCGAGCTTCGCGAAGAACCGCACAGAGCTCTCGTTCTTCGGCATCGCGATCGAGCCCGCGTTCTTCCAGTCCGTGAACCCGTTCTCGATCGTGGTCCTGGCGCCGGTGTTCGCGTGGATCTGGGTCAAGACCAAGGACCGCCCGCCGACGGCCGTGAAGTTCGCGATGGGCCTGACGCTCGCGGCGCTCTCGTTCGTGTGGCTCTCGGCCGCGTCGGCGATCTTCGCGGACGAGAAGGCCCCTGCCTGGGTCCTGGTCTCGGTGTACGTCATCCAGACGCTCGGCGAGCTGTGCCTGTCCCCGGTGGGGCTGGCGGCGACGACGCTGCTCGCACCCAAGGCGTTCCGCAGCCAGGCCATGGCGCTCTGGTTCCTGGCCCCCGCGGCTGGGCAGGCCATCACGGCCCAGATCGTCCAGGTCACGCAGGGTGCGTCGGACACCGCCTACTTCGGGATCGTCGGCGCGATCACCATGGCGTTCGCGCTGGTCCTGTTCGCGCTCGCCCCGTGGGTCACGCGCCACATCCGCCACGCGGACGCGCAGGAGGCGGCAGCGCCCGCGCACTAGCGGTGGACGGTAGCCGGCGGTGCCACGCTGCGGGGACGCCCCGGCGGAACGGACCGAGCCGCACGCCCGACGGCGCCACGACGATCACGACGAGCGCGGTCACGACGTGGTCCTCGACGACCGGGTTGGTGGAGCCCGCGGCCACGGGCCACGTCGTGGCCCACAGCAGCGCCATGAGGAGCGTGCCCGAGACCGCGGCGACGCGCGTCCCGACGCCCAGCAGGAGCGCGAGGCCCGTCGCGCCCATGCCGAGCACGAAGAGCCAGTCGGTCACAGGGCCCGCCAGGGCGCCGAACGTGTCGGCGAACGGACCCGAGAGTGAGGACAGGTAGCCCTGGGTCGGGGAGCCGCCGTTGAGCCACGCTCGCTCGGTAGGCGTCGCGTAGCCCAGGCCGAAGGTCTTGTCGAGCACGGGCCACAGGAACACGAGCGAGATCGCGACGCGCAGGACGGCCAGCGCGCGGCGGGCCGCTGCGAGCGTGACGACAGGGCTCGGGGTGGTGCCCGGGTCGGTCGACGAGTCGGTCGGGGCGGGCGTGGAGCGGGGGTTCCGGGTCGGTGCAGCGGTGGCCTGGCTCATGGGGCTGGTCTCCCTGGTCGATGGGTCGTCCGTCGGAAGGCGCGGGGCGCCGGGGTGCGGGACGAGGTGCTGCCGGCGGGGACCGCGGTCCCCTCGTGGTCGAGGGGATCGGCCTCGGCAGGCCAGTGGCGGTGGGGCCCGAGCAGCCCTGTCAACTAACCACCCGGGTGAAGTTCCCTGCAACCTTTTGGGCAGATTGACGGGTTTTCCCGTATCGGTGGTGCTACGTAGGGGGATCGCACATCCGGGCCGTCGTGGAAGCGCTGCCCCTGGTGTGGACCACGAGCCGGACGCCCCGACCTGCGGGGTCCAGGGCGGGCGTAGTGTGTCCGAGCGGTCACCTCCCAGGCCGCAGCACCACGTGAAGGAGCTGAACCGCCATGAGTCGCCCCCTGCGCTCCCGGACGTCCACCCACGGCCGCAACATGTCCGGAGCCCGCGCGCTCTGGCGCGCCACCGGCATGGGCTCCGAGGACTTCGGCAAGCCGATCATCGCGATCGCGAACTCGTACACGCAGTTCGTACCGGGCCACGTCCACCTCAAGGACATGGGCGACCTGGTCGCGTCCGCGATCCGCGAGGCCGGCGGCGTCTCCAAGGAGTTCAACACCATCGCGGTCGACGACGGCATCGCGATGGGGCACGCGGGCATGCTCTACTCGCTGCCCAGCCGCGACCTCATCGCGGACTCGGTCGAGTACATGGTCAACGCGCACTGCGCCGACGCCATCGTGTGCATCTCCAACTGCGACAAGATCACGCCCGGCATGCTCAACGCCGCGCTGCGCCTCAACATCCCGGTCATCTTCGTGTCGGGCGGCCCCATGGAGGCGGGCAAGGTCGTCGTCGCCGACGGTGTGGCCTCGACGCGCCTGAACCTCGTCAACGCGATCAACTACGCCGCGGACGACAACGTCAGCGACGAGGCCCTCGCGCAGGTCGAGGAGGCCGCGTGCCCCACGTGCGGCTCGTGCTCGGGCATGTTCACCGCGAACTCGATGAACTGCCTCACCGAGGCCCTGGGCCTGTCCCTGCCCGGCAACGGCTCGACCCTCGCGACGCACTCGGCCCGCCGTGAGCTGTTCCTCGAGGCCGGCCGCACGATCGTCGACCTCGCGCGCCGGTACTACGACGAGGAGGACGACTCGGCCGCGCCCCGCAACATCGCGACCAAGGCCGCGTTCGCCAACGCCATGACGCTCGACGTCGCGATGGGCGGCTCGACCAACACGGTCCTGCACATCCTCGCCGCTGCGCAGGAGGGCGAGATCGACTTCGACCTGACCGACATCGAGCGCATCAGCCGCCAGGTCCCGTGCCTGTCCAAGGTCGCGCCGAACCACCCGAACTTCCACATGGAGGACGTGCACCGCGCGGGCGGCATCCCTGCGCTCCTGGGCGAGCTCGACCGCGCCGGGCTCCTGGACCACGACGTGACGTCGGTGCACACCCCGACGCTGCGCGAGTGGCTCGACGACTGGGACGTCCGAGGAGGCAAGGCGACCGAGCAGGCCGTCGAGCTGTTCCACGCGGCCCCCGGCGGGGTCCGCACCACGCAGGCGTTCTCGACGTCGAACCGGTGGGACCGCCTGGACACCGACGCGGCCGACGGCTGCATCCGCGACCTCGAGCACGCGTACACGGTCGAGGGCGGCCTGGCCGTGCTCCGCGGCAACCTCGCCGAGGACGGCGCGGTGTTCAAGACCGCGGGCGTCGACCCGGACGTGTTCCACTTCGTCGGCAAGGCGCTCGTCTGCGAGTCGCAGGACGAGGCCGTCGAGAAGATTCTCACCAAGCAGGTCGAGCCCGGCCACGTGGTCGTCGTGCGCTACGAGGGCCCCGCAGGTGGTCCCGGCATGCAGGAGATGCTCTACCCCACGTCCTTCATCAAGGGCCGTGGCCTGGGCAAGGTCTGCGCGCTCATCACCGACGGCCGCTTCTCGGGCGGGTCGAGCGGCATCTCGGTGGGCCACGTCTCGCCCGAGGCCGCGGCCGGTGGCGTGATCGGCCTGGTCGAGGACGGCGACGAGATCGAGATCGACGTCGACACGCGCCTCATCCGCGTCAACGTGCCCGACGAGGTCCTCGCCGAGCGTCGCGCCAAGATGGAGGCGCGCGAGAACCCCTGGCAGCCCGTCGACCGCGACCGCTACGTCTCGCCCGCGCTGCAGGCCTACGCCGCGATGGCGACGTCGGCCGACCGCGGCGCGGTGCGCGACGTGTCGCTGCTCAAGCGCCGCTGAGCCGCCCGCCCGCACGACGACGGGCCCGCCCCCAGGAGGGGGCGGGCCCGTCGTCGCGTCAGGGGCAACCCGTCAGCACTGCTCCTCGGACTGCTCGGTGATGATCCACCTCGCGCCCTCGGGAACCATGACGGCCGACCCGCAGTCGCCGCTCGCGTAGGCGACGGACAGCACGGTCGCGTCGGGGCGCTCCTCGCGGACCGTGATCTCGACCTCCGCGACGTCGCCGACCGCGGCGAAGAGCTCGGCCGTGGTCGTGATCATCGACGCGCAGTCCGTGATGCCGGGCCACCCCTGCGCGGTCATCTCCGCGACCATCCGGTCGACGAGCGCGGGGGACATGTACCCGCAGGCGGTCTCGACCGCGGGTGCACGGCTCGCGGCGAGCCAGGCGCGGAAGCTCGCCTCGGGGGACTCGCCGGCGTCGTCGGGCTCCGGCGCGGCCTCGGGGGCCGCCGGGGCGGTACCGGCTGTCGCCTCCGGTGAGACGTCGGCGGTCACCTCCGGCACGGTCGGTGTCGCCGGCGCGGTCGGCGGCTCGGTCGAGCCCGAGCACGCGGCCGTGGAGACCAGGACGAGCGCGACGGCCGGGGCCAGCGCGGCGCCGCGCCAGGAGGCCAGGAGCGATCCGCTCCGGGACGGACCGGGGCGGCGTGGGGCGGGGTGCGTCGTGATCATCGCGGCATCCTGCCGCACGGAGCCCACCGACGCGAGGCGCCACGCGCGCTGTGGCCGCACCTCACCCGCGAGGAGATACTCGGGTATGGCCAGCGACGACATCGACATCAAGCCCCGCTCCCGGACCGTGACCGACGGCATCGAGGCCACGGCCTCGCGCGGCATGCTCCGCGCCGTCGGGATGGGCGACGACGACTGGGTCAAGCCCCAGATCGGCATCGCGAGCTCCTGGAACGAGATCACCCCGTGCAACCTGTCGCTCGACCGGCTCGCGCAGGGGGCCAAGGAGGGCGTGCACGCGGGAGGGGGCTACCCGCTGCAGTTCGGCACCATCTCGGTGTCCGACGGCATCTCGATGGGTCACGAGGGCATGCACTTCTCGCTCGTGTCGCGCGACGTGATCGCCGACTCGGTCGAGACCGTCATGCAGGCCGAGCGGCTCGACGGGTCGGTGCTGCTCGCGGGCTGCGACAAGTCGCTGCCGGGCATGCTCATGGCCGCCGCGCGCCTCGACCTCGCGAGCGTGTTCCTCTACGCGGGCTCGATCATGCCCGGCTGGGTCAAGCTCGAGGACGGCACCGAGAAGGACGTCACGCTTATCGACGCGTTCGAGGCCGTGGGCGCGTGCTCGCGCGGACTCATGAGCAAGGGGGACCTGGACCGCATCGAGCGGGCCATCTGCCCGGGCGAGGGCGCGTGCGGCGGCATGTACACCGCGAACACCATGGCCTCGGTCGCCGAGGCCATGGGCATGTCGCTGCCCGGCTCGGCCGCGCCGCCCTCGGCGGACCGCCGCCGCGACAACTTCGCGCACCGCTCGGGCGAGGCCGTCGTGGAGCTGCTGCGCCGCGGGATCACGGCGCGCGACATCATAACCAAGGAGGCGTTCGAGAACGCGATCGCCGTGGTCATGGCGTTCGGCGGCTCGACCAACGCGGTCCTGCACCTGCTGGCGATCGCGCACGAGGCCGAGGTCGAGCTGACGCTCGATGACTTCGACCGCGTCGCCGCCAAGGTCCCGCACCTGGGCGACCTCAAGCCGTTCGGCCGGTACGTCATGAACGACGTCGACCGCATCGGCGGCGTGCCCGTCGTCATGAAGGCGCTGCTCGACGCCGGGCTGATCCACGGCGACGCGCTCACGGTCACGGGCCGGACGGTCGCCGAGAACCTGGCGGAGATCGACCCCCCGGACCCCGACGGCAAGATCCTGCGCGCGCTCGACAACCCGATCCACCACACGGGCGGCATCACCATCCTGGGCGGCTCGCTCGCGCCCGAGGGGGCCGTGGTCAAGTCAGCGGGCTTCGACTCGGACGTGTTCGAGGGCACGGCCCGTGTGTTCGAGCGCGAGCGCGCGGCGCTCGACGCCCTCGAGGACGGGACCATCACGGACGGCGACGTCGTCGTGATCCGTTACGAAGGGCCCAAGGGAGGGCCGGGTATGCGCGAGATGCTCGCGATCACGGGAGCCATCAAGGGAGCGGGCCTCGGCAAGACCGTGCTGCTCCTGACGGACGGACGGTTCTCGGGCGGGACGACCGGGCTGTGCGTGGGCCACGTCGCGCCCGAGGCGGTCGACGGCGGACCGATCGCGTTCGTGCGCGACGGCGACCGGATCCGGCTCGACGTCGCACGCAAGACGCTCGACCTGCTGGTCGAGGAGGCCGAGATCGAGGCCCGCAAGGAGGGCTGGGCGCCGCTCGCCCCGAAGTTCACGCGCGGGGTCCTGGCCAAGTACGCCAAGCTCGTCCAGTCGGCCTCGCGCGGCGCGATCCTCGAGTAGGCGACGCGCTCGGTGCGCTGGTCGCGCGTGCTGGCGACGCGCCCCGGGCTGCGGGATAGTTGGACGAGGAACGCTCGCCTCGGGACGTCGCTGGTCCGACCAGCGGGGGCCCGAGGCGCCCGGCTCGCCCCGACGTTCCGCAGGGTCCCCGTCCGCGCGACACCGCACCGGAGCAGCAGCCATGAGCGACGAGATCACCGCCAGACAGTTCCACGACAGCGACGGGGTGGAGGACTGGCGCGTGCTGCTCGGCACGGCGCAGACCCGGTTCCGGACGGGCTCGTTCACCGCGGGCGTCGAGCTGGTCGACGCGATCGGCGAGCTGGCCGAGGGCATGAACCACCATCCGGACGTCGACCTGCGCTACGCGACCGTGACCGTCCGGACGTCGTCGCACGACGTGGGTGGCCTGAGCAAGCGGGACCTCACGCTGGCCCGCCGCATCTCGTTGGCGGCCAAGGAGCTCGACCTCCCCGCCGAGACCGACGGCCTGATCGAGGTCGAGGTCGCGATCGACGCGCTGGACAGGCCTGCGGTGCGCCCGTTCTGGAAGGCCGTCCTGGGCTACGTCGACGGGCCCGAGGAGGACGAGGGGCTGGGTCTGGGGGACGCGGCCGGGTACGGGCCACCGGTCTGGTTCCAGCAGATGGATGCGCCGCGCCCCCAGCGCAACCGCATCCACCTCGACGTCACGGTCCCGCACGACCAGGTCGAGGCACGCGTGACCGCGGCCATCGCCGCGGGCGGGCACCTCGTCTCCGACCGGCGGGCGCCGGCGTTCTGGGTCCTCGCGGACGTCGAGGGCAACGAGGCGTGCCTGTGCACCTGGCGCGGGCGCGACTGAGCGATCGTCCGGCGCGAGAGTCGTCCGACGCGCAACGGGGGAGCATGACCTCAGGCCGCCTCCCGCTCGGGCGCGCCGCGGTGCGGTGACCTCACGCCCGGGCCACGACCAAGGTCCGGTAGGAGGGGATGAGGACCTCGCGCTGCGCGCTGCGCGAGACGATCCGCAGGCTCTCGCCGTCTCCCCACAGCGTGCGCAGCAGCGCACCGATCTCCGCGCGGGCCAGGGCCGCGCCCAGGCACAGGTGGCGGCCCGCCCCGAACCACAGCTGGCGGCTCTCGCGCACGTAGGGGCGGTCGGCGCGGAACGGGCCGGCACCGATGTTCGCGCTCCACACGAGCATCATGATGCGCTCGCCCTCGGCGAGCCGGCGGCCTGCCACCTCGACGTCGGCCGCGACGCCCCGACCGATGACCGACGCGGGGCTCGTGACCCGCAGCCCTTCGCGCACGGCGTTCTCGACCGCGTCGGGCTCCCCGGGGCCTCGGACCTGTCCCGCGGCCTCGTGCTCGGCGTCGGCGCGCATCAGGTCCAGGAGCCGGTGCTGCTCGCCCGTGTCGACGAGCAGAGCGGTGGTCCGGGCCATCGCGGAGGCCGAGGTCTCGGTGCCCGCGACCATGAGCAGGCACGCGAGCCCCGTGGTCTCCTCGAGGCCGAGCCCCAGCTCGCGACACCGGCCGAGGAGCGTGTCGCCCGGGGCGTCGCGCCACCCTGCGGGCACCCCTCGCGTGAGCTCGGCCACGATCTCGCGGGCCGCGACGACCTGGCCGGGGGACAGGTGGGTCGAGCCCGCGCTGCCCAGGGCGATCGTCGCGAGGCGTTCGCCCGTCTCGAAGACCGCGAGCGCGTCGTCGTCGGTGGGCCAGGCCTCCGTGCCCGGCGCGCGGTCCACGGGGGCCGGCACGCCGAGGAGCGAGATCATCATGCGGCCCACGAGCACGCGGGCCAGCCGTGCGACGTCGACCGTCGCTCCCTCCCGCAGCGCGGTCCGGGCGTCGGCGAGCGGCCCCGACCACGCCCCGTCGACGAGCTCGGCCGAGCTGCCCTCGGTGAACAGCTCGCGCGAGCGCGAGCGCAGGTCGTGGTGGCCCGGGCCGTCGAAGAGGTCGAGCACCCAGTCGCCGAGGATCTGCGCCCACAGGTGCCCGACCCCGCCCTCGCCCACGATCGTGAACGAGCGGTGGTCGCCCAGGACCGTGCGGGCGACGACCGGGTCCGCCGTGACCCAGCCGAGCCCGGGCACCTTGCGCAGGGGCGGGCCGGGCAGCCGGCGCGCGAGGTGACCGCCGAGCAGCACGGCGGCCATGCCTGGTCGGGCACGGCGCAGGAGGTCCACCTCGTGGCGGGTCGTGGGAAGCATGCCCGACAGTCTGACGCATCCGGGCCGCCCGCGGGATGGGGAGTTCTCACCCGTGGAAAACCCCCGACGACGACCGTTCCGTGGCTACGCTGTCGCGGGTGCCGATCCTCGCCGACCCCTCCGTACGCTCCTTCAGTGCCCGACCGACCACCACCTCGGCTCCGGCTGCCGTCCTGGCCGGGGTGAGCGTCCACCTGCCCGAGCGCACGGTCCAGGTGGCCGACGCCGAGCGTGCGCTCGCCCGGTCGAGCCGACCGGGTGCGGTGCCGCGCCTGCCGATGGTCTCGCGCCTGACCGGGGTGCAGCAGGTCCACGTCCTGCCGGACGACTGGAACGCCTCGGACCTCGCGGTCGCCGCGTCGGCCACGCTGCTCGCGGCCCAGGGCCTGGACGTGGCGGACGTCGACCTGCTGATCTTCGCCTCGGCGAGCCAGGACATGGTCGAGCCCGCCACGAGCCACATCGTCGCGGCCAAGCTGGGCGTCCGCGCCCCGGTCATGGACGTCAAGAACGCGTGCAACTCGGTCCTCAACGCGATCGAGGTCGCGGAGGCCCTCGTCGCGACGGGCCGGTACGCGACGGTCCTGGTCGCGTGCGGCGAGGCGCCCTCGCGTGCTGTCCGGTGGGACGTCCCGGACCGGGCGACCTACCTGCTGTCGGCCCCGGGCTACACGATGTCCGACGCCGGAGCGGCGGTCCTGGTCCAGCGCGCCCCGGGGCGCGGCGAGGGGTCGGGGCCGGCGGCCGGGGCCGCGGACCGGCTCGGGTCCGCGCACGGGAGCGGTGCGTGCGGCGACAGGCCGCGCGGCATCCTGGCGAGCGCGTTCGGCGCCGAGTCGAGCCACTGGGACGTCGGCATGCTCCCCGGTGGGGGCACGGCGTTCCCGCGCGACCTCGACCGCACCTACTTCGAGATCGACGGGTCCCGTCTGCGCGACGCCTTCCTCGCGCTGGGCCCCGGCGTGATCCTCGACGCGCTGGTGCGCGCGGGCCTCACGTGGGACGACGTGGCCCTCGTGGCCGTGCACCAGGTCGCGGTCGCCTACCTGGCCGACGTCCACGAAGCCCTCGGGCTGCCCGAGGACCGCACGATCGTCACGGTCGCCGAGCACGGCAACGTCGCCTCCGCGACGCTTCCGCTCCAGCTCGTGACCGCGCTCGAGAGCGGCCGCGTGGGACCGGGGGACGTGGTGCTCCTGGTCGGTCTCGCGGGCGGGATCAGCATCGGCGCCATGGCGGTCCGGCTGTGAGCGCGCACGCGCCCGGGGCGGACGGTGCGCCCCACGAGGCGCCCCCGGTCCGGCTCGCGGTCGTCGTCCCCGCCCTCGACGAGGCGCACGAGCACGGGATCCTCACGACCCTGCGTGCCCTGCGCGCCCAGGAGGACCGTGACTTCGACCTGGTCGTGGTCGACAACGGCTCGACCGACGGCACCCCGGACCTCGTCCGGACGACCATCGCCGACTGGGACGAGCCGCGCTGGCGCCTCGTGACCGAGGACCAGAAGGGCACGGGCGCCGCGGCGGACACGGGCATGCGCGCGGCGATCGCCGCGGGGGCGACCCACCTCGCGCGCACCGACGCGGACTGCGTCCCCCCGCCGGACTGGACGGTCCGCGTGAAGGCGGCGTTCGCCGTCGGGCACGACCTCGTGGCCGGGCGCATCGTGGCGCGTACCGACGACCTGCCCGTCTCGCGCGTCCGCCAGGCCGTCCTCTCGGGGGCCGTGAGCCTCGCGAGCACGTTCGGGAGGTTCCGCCCGGGCAACCAGGACCCGTCCTACCTCGGCCCCTACGTCATGGCGCCCGGGTGCAACATGGCGATCACCGCCGACCTCTACGAGCGTGCGGGCGGCTTCCCGCGGACCGCGATCGAGGACCTCCACGAGGACCGTGCCCTGGTCAACCAGGTGCGGCGCCTCACGTCGGCCTACGGGCCGCACCCCGAGGTCGTGGTGCGGGCCTCGACGCGTCGTGCGCACGCCTGGGGGCTCGTGCGGACCCTGGGCTGGTACGCCGACCACCGCTACAAGCCCGAGGTCGTGGACATCCGATGACGGCGTCGTCGACGGTGCGGAGGGGCCGCCCGGCCGTGGCCGAGGATGCCGCGGCCCGCGCCGCCCACCGCTGGGAGGAGCGCGTCCAGCGCGGCGCGCACCCGCTCGTCTACCCGGCGTTCCGCGCGCTCGCCCGGCGCGGACCGGTCGTGCGCGTCCCGGGGCTCGGGGTCGTGGTGAACGACGCCGCGACGGCCCGCGAGGTGCTGCTCGACACCGAGCACTTCTCCAAGGTCGGCCCGGGAGCGCCCTCGGACCTGTGGACCCCCGTGCTGGGCCCGTCGGTCCTGCTCAACATGGAGGGCGAGGACCACGCGACGCTGCGGCGGGCGCTCTCGGGGCTCTTCACCCCGCGCTCGGTCGCGCAGCTCACGGCCACCGAGGCCGGGGCCTCGCTGGGGACGCTGGCGCCGCGCCTGCTCGCGGGCGAGACCGTGGACCTGGTGAGCGAGGTCGGGGCGCTCGCGGGCACCGTGATCTGCCGCATGACCGGGCTGCCGCCCACGGACGCCGCGGTGCGCGACGCGATGGTCGCGGCCCAGTCCGTCGTCGGGCTCGTGCGCCTACACCGGCGCCGCCTCACCCCGACCCAGGTCCGCTACGCGCGCGAGGTCCTCGACCGGCTGAGCGAGCCCGCCCGCGAGGCGTACCGCGACGGCGACCCCTCGACGGTCCCCGGGCGCATGCGCGGCCTGGGCCTGAGTGAGCGCGAGGCGCTCGGAGCCGTCGGGGCGTTCGTCATGACGGGCACCGAGACCATCCAGTCGTTCACGCCGCGCCTGGTCGCGCTCGCGACCGACACGGGCTGGACGGACCGCCTGCTGCGGGCCGAGCCGAGCGACCCGCTGCGCGGACGGGTCGTCGAGGAGGCGCTGCGCGTCACGGTCCCGACGCCCGCGATGCTGCGGTCGGTCCGCTCGGCGCACCGCGTGGGCGCCGTGCCCGTGCGGGCCGGGGAGCGGGTGGTGATCGCGACCGTGACCTGCTGCCGGGCGGGTGGGCCGTTCGCGCCCGACCATGACGCGGACCCCGTCCTGCGCAACCTGTGGTTCGGCGCGGGCCCGCACTTCTGCCTGGGCATGCCGCTCGCCATGGCCCAGGTGGGCGCGGTCCTGGACGCGCTGCGCCCGCTCGCGGCGGCGGGTCGCACGCTCGCGGTCACCGACCGCGAGGTCGCGCGGGGAGTCCTCATCCCGTCCTACCGGCGCCTCGAGATCGAGGCGCGCCCGGTGGATGGCGAGCAGCCAGCAGCACGCGGAACAGGGGAAGAGACGGCATGAACGGCCCGACGACGGAGCACCTGATCGAGACCATCGGCACGCACGCGCGGGGAGGGCTCGGCGACGCGGTGGCGCTGCGCTGGTGGTCGCGACCCATCCACCGGGTGCGTGCGGACCGCGTCCCGCACGACCACGTGCGCGAGGAGCTGACGTACAGGGAGCTGCTGCGCCGGGTCGAGGCCACGGCCGACGCCCTGCACCGCGAGGGGCTGCGCGCGGGGGACCGCGTGCTGTTCTCGGTCCGGCCCCGGCCCGAGGGGATCGTCCTGGCGCTCGCGGTCGTGCGGCTCGGGGGCGTCATCGTGTTCGTCGACCCGGGCTCGACCCCCGAGCTGTTCGGGGCGCGCGTGACCGCGGCCGACCCTCGCTGGGCCATGACCGAGGCGCTGCTCTACGCGATCTCGCGCGGTCCGCTGCGGCACGTGGCCAGGTCGCGTGGCCTCCTGCTGCCGGACTACGCGAGCCTGCCGCTGCGCCATGTCCACTCGGGCAGGCGCCTGCCTGGGGTCCCGGGCCACTCGCTGTCCGCGCGCTCGCTCGCGACGGGGCGTCACCGAGGCGGGCGTCGCCGGTTCGTCGCCGGCGCGCCCCCCGTCACGGACCTGCCGCTCGACGCCGAGGCGCTCGTGGTCTTCACGTCCGGCACGACCTCCGACCCCAAGGCCGTGGTCCACTCGGTGGGCTCGCTGGGTTCCGGGTGCGCGCTGCTGGCCGGGGCGTTCTCCCTCGAGCCGGGCGGGGTCGTGCACACCGACCAGATGCTGCTCGGGATCCCGGCCCTCCTCGCGGGCGGCACGTGGTCCGTCCCGCCGGGCACCCCGGGGCAGGACGTCGTGACGTTCGCCCGGCACGCAGCCGGGGAGGCCGGGACGTACCTCGTGCCCGCCGACCTCACGCTCCTGCTCGACGCGGTCGAGTCGGGACGGGCCCCCGCGCGTGGCCCGCAGGTCGCGCTCGTCGGGGGCGCCCCGGTGACGCGCCCCCTGCTCGACCGCGCGCGCCGCCTCCTCCCGGGCACGCGGTGGATCGGGGTCTACGGCACGACCGAGATCCTCCCGGTCGCGGTCGTCGAGGCCGACGACAAGCTCGCGCACGCGGGCGACGGGGACCTGGTCGGGCTCCCGCTGGCAGGGATCGAAGCGACCATCGACACGAGCGCCGTGGAACCGGACGAGGACGGCTCCGCCCCCGGGAGAGCGCCGGTCCCGGCTCTGCACCCTCCCGTGGGAGAGCTGGTGCTGCGCGGTCCCTCGCTCATGACGGGATACCTGTCGCACCTCGACGGCGGGCAGCCACCCGTGACCGAGCACCGCACCGGAGACCTCGCCTACCTCGACGAGCGGGGACGGATCGTGCTCGTCGGGCGCACGCGCGACATGATCATCCGCGGCACCGTGAACATCTACCCCGGACTCTTCGAGCCGCGCCTGGCTGCGCTGCCCGGGGTCGGCGAGGCCTCGCTCGTGGGGGTCCTCCAGGACGACGGGGACGAGAAGGTGGTGCTCGTCGTGACGTCGAGCACCGAGGGCGGGCCCGGCACGGGGGACCCTCGCCGAGCCGGCGACCCTGACGGTGACGGTGACGGTTCGGGTGGTGTCGACGCCGAAGGAGCGCAGGTTCCGCGCACGTCCTCGGCAGCCGCGGCACCGGCGACCCCCGCGACGGGCGCAGCCCTCGCGCCTGCGGTGAGCGCCGCCGTCGGGCAGGGGGAGGGGCCCGTCCTGACGGGCGACCACCCGCTCGTCCGTACCGTGCGCGCGGCCCTGCCGGGCGTGCTCGACCACGGCGCGCTGCCGGACCACGTGCTGCACGCCGACCGCCTGCCCCTCGCGGGGCGCAGCCGCAAGCCCGACCGCGCGGCCCTGTCCCGTGCGGCCGCCCATCACCTCGCAGGCGCGGCGCCCGGGGCGAGCGCGAGCACCAGGTGAGCCTGCGGATCGGGGTCACGGGGGCCTCGGGATTCGTCGGGGGAGCGGTCGCCCGCCGCGCGGTGGCCGACGGGCACCGTGTCTGGACCTTCTCGCGACGCGACGCGCACGTCGACGGGGCCGAGCACCGGACGTGGGACCTGGCCGCGGGGCCGCTCGCCGACCCGCCCGCGCTCGACGTGGTCGTGCACGCGGGGGCCGCGGTCTCCGACTGGGCCGCGACCGACGTCGCGTGGGCGACCAATGTCGAGGGCACGCGTGCCGTGCGCGACACGTTCCCCGCGGCCCGGTGCGTGCACGTGTCCTCGGGCAGCGTCTACGACCCGTACACGCCCACGGTCCGCGGGAAGGAGGACGAGGCCCCCGTCGACCGCTACCTCAACGCCTACGGCCGCACCAAGGCGGCGGGCGAGCGCGTGCTCGCCGCCGACGCCCGGACCCCCGGTCGTGGACCGGTCGTGATCCTGCGTCCGCACGCCGTCTACGGTCCCGGCGACACCACGCTGCTCCCGCGCATCGAGGCAGCGGTCCGAGGGCGACGGCTCGTCCTGGTCGGCGACGGGACAGCGCCCCAGTCGCTCACGCACGTCGACAACCTGGTCGACGCGGCGCTCGCGGCCTCGACGGTCGACCTGCCGGGCGGCGGGGCGCTCGTCGTCAACGTCGCCGACGCCGAGCCCGTGGTCCTGGGCGAGGTCCTGGTCGAGCTCCTGCGCCGCAGAGGGCACGACGACGTCACGCTCGCCGGGATCCCGGCGCGCGCCGGGTGGGTGCTCGCCGCGTGCGCCGAGGCTCTCTCGCGCTGGACACGACGGACCGAGCCCCCGCGGCTCACGCGGTACGCGGTCAGCCACCTCGCGGTCGAGCGGACCTACGACCTGACGGTGCTGCGCGAGGTCCTGGGGGTCGAGCCGCGGGCCACGTCGCTCGTGGGCGCGGAGGTGTGGTGAGGGCGAGGGCCTGGGGCTCAGCCCGTCCACGCCTGCCCGCGAACGGCGGCAGCGAGTGGCGTGTTCTCGCAGCGCTTCCCGTCGTGCTCCGCGCGAGGAGGCGAGAGGTCGGGGTCAGCGAGCTTCTGGGCTGAGCAGACCCGATACGAGAAGCTGCACGAGGACGGTGGCGTCGTAGCGGGCGTCGTTCGCGGCACCGATGCAGAGGTTGCCGATGCCTTTGAGCACGTTGTACGCATCAACCGGCTGAGCTCTGCCTGCGGACTCGAGCGCTGCCTCGAGGAGGATGCCGCACACCGGCACGAGGCGTCCGACGAAGTAGGCATGCAGAGCGTCGGACCCAGCGCCGTCTCCCTGCAGTGCGCCAGCGAGCCCGTGCTTGGTGACGAGAAACTCCACGAACAAGGCAACCCATGCCCGCAGTGCCGCCTCGGGTGTCGCGCTCTCCGCGAGCAGTCGTGGGCCTGCATCGGCACATGCCTCGACCTGGTGCCGGTACACAGCCACCACCAGCTCGGGACGCGTCGGAAAGTGACGGTAGATCGTCCCCACACCGACGCCAGCCTTCGCCGCGATCTCCCGCACCGGAGCGTCGACGCCGGAGGTCACGAACACTGCTGCAGCTGCGTCGAGCAGCACCTGCTGATCTCGACGCGGACGGCCCGCTTGCTGGGGTCGCGCACCGTGCGACTGCTCCCTCTCGGCGTCAACCATGGCTTCGTCCTCACACCTTCCCATCGCACGTCCTTGCATTACGGAGCGATGTTCCGTAACGTTGCGGAACGTTGCTCCGATAACCAAGTATCGCAGAGCGCAGCTCCTCGGAGAGGTACTTCTCATGACTTCATCAATCGTCAGCACGCTGGACGGCATCATCGGTGCCGGGAGGCCGGTCGTGTCGGTCGCTCCGATCGCACTGTCTGCGCCGGGCAGACCGGTCCCGCTGGAGGTGCGTGTCTCGGCACCAGCGACCGGCACAGACCTACCCGTGGTGCTGTTCTCCCACGGCAACGGATGGAACCTCGACGGGTACGCGCCGCTCACCGCGTTCTGGGCCTCTCGAGGGTTCGTCGTGATCCAGCCCACGCACCTGGACTCTCGCCGGAACGGCTTCGGGTTCGACCACCCCGTCTTTCCGAGAATCTGGACCGAGCGGATCGCGGATCTCGCACGCATCCTCGACCAGATCGACACCATCGAGGCCGCCGTGCCAGGGCTCGCCGGCCGTATCGATCGCAGCCAGGTTGCCGCTACCGGTCACTCCTGGGGTGGACAGACCGCGCAGGCGCTCCTCGGTGCACGGATCTTCGACGAAACGGGCCAGGTCGGCGAAGACATGTCCGACGAGCGTGTCGCCGCGGGCATTCTCTTCGCCGCGACCGGCGTCGGCGGCGATGACCTGCACCCGTTCGCACAGGCGAACTTCCCGTTCATGCGCCCCTCGTTCCAGGAGCTGACCACGCCGACCCTCGTCATCGCCGGCGACCACGACCAGTCCACGATGTCCAGCCGCGGACCCGACTGGTTCACCGACGCCTATACCTGCAGCCCCGGCGCCACCGACCTCCTCACCTTCCACGGAGCCGAGCACTCGCTGGGAGGGATCGTCGGGCACGAAGTCGCCGAGACCACCGACGAGAACCCGGAGAGGGTCGCCATCATTCAGCGGATGAGCACTGCGTACCTTCGGACCGCCCTGAACGTCGACGAGACCAGCTGGCCTGCGGTCCGCACTGCATTCATTGAGAGCAACGATCCGGTCGCTCACGTCGACAGCAAGTAGTGCATGACGGCAAGACCCCCGCCGTTCGCCATCAGGCGGTCTCGAGGGGTCTTGCCGCCGACTCCGCAGGTCCCTCCGCGGATCGCGTCGTCGTCCGGAACGGTCGTGCGTACGCGCACTTCGCGGCCTGCTCCTGCCAGCCCAGGGTGGTCGTCGCCCGGTCGACCGAGCCGGAGCGGGCCGGCACTCAGAGCGCGGCGAGCGCCTGACGCACGGCCTGCGAGAGCGCCTTGCCGTCGACCCGGCCGATGCCGCTCGCGGCGGCCGTCGCGGTCTTCATGACGTTGCCCATGTCCTTCATGGACGAGGCGCCGGTCGAGGCGATCGCGTCGGCCACGAGCGCGTCGAGCTGGGCAGGCGTGAGGCTCGCGGGCAGGTACTTCTCGATGAAGTCCGCCTCCGCGGTCTCGTTCTCGGCGCGCTCGGGCGCGTCGGCGTCGAGGTAGATCTGCGCGCTCTCGCGGCGCTTCTTGACCTCGGCGGCCAGGACGGTCTGGACCTCGGCGTCGCTGAGCTCGTGCGCCGCGGAGCCGGACTTCTCCGCGGTGCGGACGGCGCCGATGACCTGGCGGAGGGTGTTCTTGGCGAAGTCGTCGCGGGCCTTCATGGCGGTGGTGAGGTCGGCGGTCAGCCGCTCGATGGTGGTGGTCATGGGTCAATGGTGCCTGGTGCGGGGCCTCCGGTCCTACGCCATTGCGGTTCTCGCCGCCGCCCGGGGCGGCAAGAGCCCGCCCGGCGCGTCCCGGCGCGCACCCCACCGGCAGCGGTGAGAGGCTCGACGACGTGAGTGCATCGACGGAACCGGCCACTGCCCCTGCCCCGCGACCGGTCGGCGGCTGGTCCGCAGGAGAGCCGCCCTGGTGGACGAGCGCGGTGGTCTACCAGGTCTACCCGCGGTCCTTCCAGGACTCGGACGGCGACGGGATCGGCGACCTGCCCGGGATCGAGCAACGGCTCGACCACCTCGTGGCCCTGGGCGTCGACGTCGTGTGGCTCTCGCCCGTGTACCGCTCGCCGCAGGACGACAACGGGTACGACATCAGCGACTACCAGGACATCGACCCGATGTTCGGGACGCTCGAGGACTTCGACCGCCTGCTGGCCGCGGCGCACGACCGGGGCCTGCGGGTCGTCATGGACCTGGTGGTGAACCACTCCTCGGACGAGCACGCCTGGTTCCGGGAGTCGCGCGCCTCGCGCACCGACGCCCGGCGCGACTGGTACTGGTGGCGCCCGGCCCGCGAGGGCATGGAGCCCGGCACGCCCGGGGCGGAGCCCAACAACTGGCGGTCGTTCTTCGGAGGCCCCGCCTGGGAGTACGACGAGGCGACGGGCGAGTACTACCTGCACCTGTTCTCGCGCAAGCAGCCGGACCTGAACTGGGAGAACCCGGACGTGCGCCGGGCTGTCCACGACATGATGACGTGGTGGCTCGACCGCGGCGTCGACGGGTTCCGCATGGACGTCATCAACCTCATCAGCAAGGTCCCGGGCCTGCCCGACGGCGAGGTCCACTACGGCGCGTACGGCGACGGCAGCCCGTACTACACGAGCGGTCCGCGGGTGCACGAGTTCCTGCAGGAGATGCACCGCGAGGTCTTCGCGGGGCGGCCCGAGAAGCTCCTGACGGTGGGGGAGACCCCGGGCGTCACGATCGAGGACGGCGTGCTCTTCACGGATCCCGAGCGCCACGAGGTCGACATGGTGTTCCAGTTCGAGCACGTGGGGATCGACCACGGATCGAGCAAGTGGGACGTCAAGCCCCTGCGCCTGACCGACCTCAAGGCGACGTTCGGACGCTGGCAGGTGGGGCTCGCGGAGCGCGGCTGGAACTCGCTCTACTGGAACAACCACGACCAGCCGCGCATCGTGTCGCGGTTCGGGGACGACGGCGAGCACCGCGTCGCCTCGGCCAAGGCACTCGCGCTGCTCCTGCACCTGCACCGCGGAACGCCGTACGTCTACCAGGGCGAGGAGCTCGGGATGACGAACGCGGGCTTCACGTCGATCGACCAGTACCAGGACATCGAGTCCCTGGGGCACTTCCACGAGCTGGTCGACGCGGGCGTCGCGACCGAGGAGCAGATGCTCGTCGCGCTGCGCGCCATGAGCCGCGACAACGCCCGCACGCCCGTGCAGTGGGACGCGTCGGAGCACGCGGGCTTCACGACGGGCACACCCTGGCTCGCGGTCAACCCCAACCACGTCACGATCAACGCGGAGGCCGAGCGCGCCGACGACGGCTCGGTCTTCCACTTCTACCGCCGCCTGGTCGCGCTGCGCCACGACGTCCCGGTCGTGGCCCTGGGTGACTTCCACATGCTGGCGCCCGACCACGAGGCCGTCTACGCGTTCACGCGCACGCTCGACCTGCCCGCGCCCACCGAGGGGCCCGACGGCGTCGCGTCCGCCGCGAGCACGGCGTCGCGCGACGAGCTGCTCGTCCTGGTCAACGTGGGCGGCGCCGAGCAGGAGGTTCCCCCGGAGGTCCTGGCCGGCTGGGAGGGCGCCGAGGTGCTGATCGCGACGCACGACGACGCGGCCGCGCGCCGAGCCGGTGTGCTGCGCGCCTGGGAAGGCGTGGTCCTCAGGAGGTCGTGAGCCCGTCCCGGACCGCCGGGAGGAGCCCCGTCGCACCCGGGCGGGCCACCGCCGTCGGGCCGGACGTCCCATTCCCTGAGACGTCCGGCTCGACGCATGACATCCCTCGGGCAAGGGCGTAGTGTGCACAACGTGCAGACGATCCTTCTCGTAGTACTTCCTGAGCGCGCCGGCTGAGGCCAAGCAACCAGGTCTCGTCAGCGCGCTCACCCCTCGAAGAGCCCTCACCGGGTACGAGGGGTTTTTTCATGTCACGACCACGACTGTCACGGCCCCTCCCTCCGGGCACACCCCGCCCCGGAAGCGGCCACCTCGTCGCACCACACCGCGACCGCACAGCACGGAGAGCAGCACCAGCAGCAAGAGCAGTACCAGCACCACCACGGTGAGCTCGATCCAGCCGGTGGCAGCCAGCCGCCACCGAGAAACAGGAGATACCGATGGTCCAGGGTCCCCACCCGGCACCGCCGACGCAGGGCGCGCCCGCGCCCGCCGGCGAGGCCGCGGCGCCGAAGCCAGCCCCGTCCCCCGCGAGCGTCGCAGCCCGCCCCGAGAGCCGAGCCCGCGCTGCGGTGCCCGGCGAGCGTGCGGTGAGCTCCGTCGTCGGGCCCGAGGAGGTCACGGGCGCGCAGTCGATCGTCCGCTCCCTCGAGGAAGCCGGTGTCGACGTCGTCTTCGGCATCCCCGGCGGCGCGATCCTGCCCACGTACGACCCGCTCATGGACTCCAAGAAGCTCCGCCACATCCTCGTGCGCCACGAGCAGGGCGGCGGCCACGCGGCCTCGGGCTACGCCCACGCGACCGGTCGCGTCGGCGTGACCATGGCGACGTCCGGCCCCGGCGCGACGAACCTCGTCACGCCCATCGCCGACGCCAACATGGACTCGATCCCGCTCGTGGCGATCACGGGCCAGGTCGGCGCGTCCCTGATCGGGACCGATGCCTTCCAGGAAGCGGACATCGTCGGGATCACCCTGCCGATCACCAAGCACAACTTCCTCGTGACCGACCCGGACGAGATCCCGCGCGTCATCGCCGAGGCCTTCCACATCGCCCAGACCGGGCGTCCCGGGCCGGTCCTCGTGGACATCGCGAAGTCGGCCATGCAGGCCCGCACCACGTTCTCGTGGCCCCAGGAGCTCCAGCTGCCCGGGTACCACCCCGTGACCAAGCCGCACTCCAAGCAGATCCGCGAGGCCGCGCGCCTGCTCGCGACGGCCAAGCGCCCCGTGCTGTACGTGGGTGGCGGCGCGATCCGCTCGGGCGCCTCGGCCGAGCTGCGCCGCCTCGTGGACCTGTCCGGCGCCCCCGTGGTGACCACGCTCATGGCTCGCGGCGCGCTGCCCGACTCGCACCCCCAGAACCTCGGCATGCCCGGCATGCACGGCACCGTCCCCGCGGTCGCGGCGCTCCAGAAGGCCGACCTCATCGTCGCCCTCGGCGCACGCTTCGACGACCGCGTGACCGGCGTGCTGTCGAGCTTCGCTCCGAACGCCACGACCGTGCACGCGGACATCGACCCGGCAGAGATCGGCAAGAACCGCGAGGTCGACGTCCCGATCGTGGGCGACCTGCGCGAGGTGCTCACGGACCTCGTGCCCGAGCTCGAGCGCGAGCACGCGGTCAAGGGCAAGCCGGACCTGGGTGCCTGGTGGCACCAGATCGACGACTGGCGCGAGACCTACCCGCTCGGCTACTCCGAGCCCGAGGACGGTCACCTCGCGCCCCAGCACGTCATCCAGCGCCTGGGCGAGATCTCCGGCCCCGACTCGATCTACGTCGCGGGCGTCGGCCAGCACCAGATGTGGGCCGCGCAGTTCATCCGCTACGAGCACCCCAAGACGTGGCTCAACTCGGGCGGCCTCGGCACCATGGGCTACTCGATCCCGGCCGCGATGGGCGCCAAGGTCGGCCAGCCCGACAAGACCGTCTGGGCGATCGACGGCGACGGCTGCTTCCAGATGACCAACCAGGAGCTCGCGACCTGCACGATCAACGAGATCCCCATCAAGGTCGCGCTGATCAACAACTCCTCGCTCGGCATGGTCCGCCAGTGGCAGACCCTGTTCTACGAGTCCCGCTACTCCAACACCGACCTCCACACGGGCCGCGGTACCCAGCGCGTGCCGGACTTCGTGAAGCTCGCCGACGCCTACGGCTGCGAGGGCATCCGGGTCGAGTCCAAGAGCGAGGTCGACGCGGCCATCAAGCGCGCCATGGAGATCGACGACCGTCCCGTCGTCGTCGACTTCAACGTCTCGCGCGACGCGATGGTGTGGCCCATGGTCGCCTCGGGCGTCAGCAACGACAACATCCAGTACGCACGCGGCATCTCGCCCGCGTGGGACCGCGAAGACTGAGACCGGGGAGAGCCGCAACCATGTCCCGTCACACCCTCTCCGTGCTCGTGGAGAACAAGCCCGGCGTGCTCACGCGCGTCGCGGGCCTGTTCGCCCGGCGCGCGTTCAACATCCACTCGCTCGCCGTGGGCCCCACGGAGCACGAGGAGATCTCGCGCATCACCGTGGTCGTCGACGTCGACCAGAACCCGCTCGAGCAGGTCACCAAGCAGCTCAACAAGCTCGTCAACGTGATCAAGATCGTCGAGCTCGACCAGGCCTCGTCGGTCCAGCGCGAGCTGCTGCTCGTCAAGGTCCGCGCCGACGGCGCCAACCGCACGGGCGTCCTCGAGGTCGTCGAGCTGTTCCGTGCCAAGGTCGTCGACGTCGTCCCCGACGCCGTGACGATCGAGGCCACGGGTACCCCCGAGAAGCTGAGCGCCCTCCTCGGGGCGCTCGAGCCCTACGGCGTCCGAGAGATCGTCAAGTCCGGCACCGTGGCCGTCGGCCGCGGCGCCCGCTCCATCACCGACCGAGCGCTCGACCGCGCCCACCGGTCCGCCTGACCAAGTCCCCCCCGGTGGACACCCCCACGTCGCCCACCGACGTCGAACTATCGTGTTCGTCACCACCTCAAGAACCCAAGGAGTAACACCGTGGCAGAGCTCTTCTACGACGACGACGCCGACCTCTCGATCATCCAGCAGAAGAAGGTCGCGGTCGTCGGTTACGGCAGCCAGGGGCACGCGCACGCGCAGAACCTTCGCGACTCGGGCGTCCAGGTCGTCATCGCACTCAAGGAAGGCTCCAAGTCGATCGCCAAGGCGACCGACGAGGGCTTCGAGGTCAAGACGGTCGCAGAGGCCGCCCAGTGGGCCGACCTCATCATGATCCTCGCGCCGGACCAGCACCAGCGCTCGATCTACAACGACGAGATCAAGCCGAACCTGGCTCCGGGCAAGACCCTCGCGTTCGCGCACGGCTTCAACATCCGCTTCGGCTACATCGAGGCCCCCGAGGGTGTCGACGTCATCCTCGTCGCCCCCAAGGCGCCGGGCCACACGGTGCGTCGCGAGTTCGTCGCGGGCCGTGGCATCCCCGACATCATCGCCGTCGAGAAGGACGCGTCGGGCCAGGCGTGGGACATCGCGCTCTCGTACGCGAAGGCGATCGGTGGCACGCGTGCCGGCGTCATCAAGACGACGTTCACCGAGGAGACCGAGACCGACCTCTTCGGCGAGCAGGCCGTCCTGTGCGGTGGTGTGTCGCAGCTCGTCCAGTACGGCTTCGAGACGCTCACCGAGGCCGGTTACCAGCCGGAGATCGCCTACTTCGAGGTCCTGCACGAGCTCAAGCTCATCGTCGACCTCATGTGGGAGGGCGGCATCGCCAAGCAGCGCTGGTCGGTCTCCGACACGGCCGAGTACGGCGACTACGTCTCGGGTCCCCGCGTGATCGACCCGCGGGTCAAGGAGAACATGAAGGCCGTCCTCGGGGACATCCAGAACGGCGCGTTCGCGAAGCGCTTCATCGACGACCAGGACGCGGGCGCCCCCGAGTTCAAGGAGCTCCGCGCCAAGGGCGAGGCGCACCCGATCGAGGCCACGGGCCGCGAGCTGCGCGGGATGTTCGCGTGGGCGAAGTCGGGCGACGACGACTACACCGAGGGCTCGGTCGGTCGCTGACCTTCGCCTCGCTTCACGCGGGGTGAGTGGCTCACCTTCGAGGCGGGCGGCACCTACCGCGCGATCTTCCATCCGGCCTGGCGGCCTCCCGCCAGACCCGACCACGATCGCGCGGCAGGCGCCGCCCGCCTCTGTGCTGTCGGGTCGCCCGTGCGCGCGCGGGTGCCCGACGGCGGTGCCTCCTCGGGAGCTCGGGTCGCGGCTCCGTCCGTGGTCGTGCGGGGGGCGGCGGGGCTCGGTTGAGGGTGACGGGTCGGTCCGCCAGGACGACAGGTGCTCGCGCCGGGGGTGCCGTGCCGGTTCGCCAAGGGGACGTACTGGTCGGGCGAGACGGTCGGCCGGGTGGAATCTGTGCGACATCCGCCGGTGAAAGTGCGACAAGACGGGCAGTCCGGCGTTCCGTGGTCCACCATGGACGCATGAGCGACGACATCGACCGCAGGGCAGACGGCACGAGCGCCGGCACGAGCGAGGACCCGCGAGCAGCAGAGCTCCTGGAGTTCTGGGAGACCGCGCGGGTGCGCGCCGGCGAGGGCAAGGTGGGCGTGGTGACCGGGTTCGGGGTCTCCGCGACCGTGCCGCCCCCCGCGTGGTCGTTCGGCGACAACCCGGAGCTCGCCGACGGGCTGCTCCACGCGGTGCTCTCGGGCGAGAAGACCGCGACCTCGTCCTCGCACTGGGAGTACGACGAGGAGACCCCGGTCCCGGCCGTCGGCGAGCTGTCCATCATCCTGGACGGCGACGGCCACCCACGTGCGCTGATCCGCACCACGTCCGTCGAGATCGTGCCGTTCGACCAGGTCGACGCGGACTTCGCGGCGGCCGAGGGCGAGGACGACCGGTCGCTCGAGGCATGGCGTGCCGGACATCGCGACTACTTCACGAGGGTCCTGGTCGGCCACGAGTTCCGCGAGGACATGCCCGTGGTCTGCGAGCGCTTCGAGCTCCGGTTCCCGCGTCCGCGATGACCCCGGTCGAACCGCATGCGGTCCCGAGCCTGTTCGCAGACCGCCTGCGTGTCCTGGTCGTCGCGGCGCACCCTGACGAGCCCGACGAGTACGCAGGTGGCATCGCCGCACGACTCGCCCTGGCCGGCCACGGCGTGAAGTTCCTGTCGCTGACGAACGGCGACGCCGGGCACTGGTCGACTCCGCGCAAGGCCCTCGCGCGACGGCGAGCGGCCGAGGCGTTCGCCGCGGCGCGCGAGCTCGGCGTGCAGGAGTACGAGATCCTCGACGAGCACGACGGCGAGCTCGTGCCGAGCATCGCGCTCCGTCGTGAGGTCGTCGCCAGGATCCGCCGCTGGCAGGCGGACCTGGTCGTCACGTTCCACGACGAGTGCCCCGGCCACCTCGACAACCGCGCGGCCGGACGCCTCGTGCGCGAGGCGGTCTCGGTCGTCGGGCTGGCGAACGTCGTGCCGCGCGTCCCTGCGCTGGAGACCCCACCCGTGTGCCTGCTCATGCCGGACCACGACGCGCTCGCGCACCACCGGCACGACGTGGTGGTGGACGTGAGCAGCACGATCGAGGCCAAGCTGCGGGCCTGCCTGGCTCACGCCTCGCAGTTCCTGGAGTTCGCGCCCTGGCAGCGCGGGCTGCTCGACCAGGTGCCGCCCGCGAGCGACCCCGTGGGGCAGCGGGAGTTCGTGCTCGAGCACTGGGCGCCGTACCTGTGCACCCAGCCCGAGGTGCGCGCGGCGGTCGCCGCAGCGGGCCTCGACCCCGTGGGGGAGTACGCCGAGTCGTTCCAGCTCGCCGACTACGGGCGGGCGACCACGGCCGCCGAGGTGCGCGCACTGCTGGGGTGAGCCGAGACCGCGGCGACCGGACGGCGCGAGGTGCGCTCCGCCGTCGGGCCAGGACGGCGACGGCTGCGTGAGGGTGGGTGGTGGTCGCCGTCCCAGGCCGCGACCACCACCCGTCGGGGCAGGTGAGAGGAACTACCCCGAGTGCGAGGGCGCGAGGGCGCCGGTCGTCGTGCTGGGACGGACCGCCGAAGACGTGACGGGCGGTGCGCCGTGGTCCGCGAGGTGCAGCGAGACCCGGTCGAGCAGGAGGGAGCGGACGTCGGCCGCGACGACGGCCTCGGCCCCGCGCAGCACGGGGGCGACCGGCACCAGCGTCGGAGCGATGGGCGCCACGCCCTGCTCGGTGTCGAGAAGGTGGCTGCGCGTCGCGTCCGCGAGCCGCTGCCCACCCGCGATGCACGTGGGGCCGCCGAGCACCAGCAGGTGCGGCTCGACGACCGCGACGACCGGCTGCACCACGGCGGCCACGCGCCGTCCGAAGTCCTCGACGAGCGCCACGACCGCGGGGCTGTCGGGCTCGGCGGCCATGGCCGTGAGGACCTCGGCGTACGTCGTGCCCGGCACGCCGTACCGTGCGGCGAGCTCCTCGAAGCGGCGACCGCCCACGAGGTCCTGCAGGTTCATCGAGTGGTCGTCGTACTCGCGGACCGTCACGGGGACCGGCAGGTAGCCGAGCTCGCCCGCAGCCCCGGTCGCGCCGTGGTGGAGCGATCCGTCGATCAGCGTGCCGAGGCCGATGCCCCCACCGAGCCACAGCAACGAGAAGCTCTTCTCGGTGCGGCGGCCCGCGTCGCGCTCGGCGATCGTGGCGAGGTTGACGTCGTTCTCGATCCGGACGGGGACGCCGAACTCCTCCTCGAGGAGGGTGCGGACGCCGAGCAGGGGCCACCCCGGCAGGTCGCCCACGAGCCAGAGGTCGCCGCTGACCGGGTCGGCCGCGGCCTGGACCCCGGCGACGATCGTGCCGACGCGCTCGACCGGCACGCCCGCGTCCGCACAGGCCGCGTCCCACGCGGCGCGGACGTCGCGGACCGCGGTGCGCTCCGCGGACGTGGGGACGTCGGCGGAGCCGAGGACGTTCCCGCGGGCATCGACGACGCTCGCCCGCACGCCGGTCGGGAGGACGTCGAGAGCCAGGCCGACGACGACGTCCGTGCGGGCGGCGTACATGACGGCCTGCGGACCCCGCGCGCCCTGGACCGCTCCCGTCGCCTCGATCAGCCCAGCGGCCTCGAGGCGGGCGACGATCTGGGAGGATGTAGGGCGGGAGACGCCGGTGAGGTCGCCGATCTGGGACCGCGTCATGGGGCCGGTGTCGAGCAGGAGCTCGAGCGCCGCGCGGTCGTTGATCGTGCGGAGCAGTCCCGGTGTCCCCGGGATGTGCGTGCGGGACACGTCTTTCGGCCTCTCTGCCGGCGTCTTAGGAAAGTTTCCTAAGAGTTACCTACTCTGGCGATTTGTGCAAGTTGAGACGTGGGGGCGGCTGCGAGGCCCCGTGCGGACCTCTTGTACACCATCGTCGAGCCGCAGGGCCTCGGCGCTCGTCGAGGAGAGCGCGTCCAGGCGCGCCGCCTTGCTGCGAGGCGCGGAAGTCCGCGGATCGCGCGGTTCGGAGCGTTCGAGGCGTGAGATGGGCGTCCCGAGGACTGGCGCCCGGGCGTAGCGTTCATCGCATGACGCGCAACATCGAACTGGCAGTGGTGGCCGGAGACGGCATCGGCATCGAGGTCGTCGAGCAGGGCCTCGCGGTCCTCGAGGCGGCTCTCACGGGCTCCGACGTCAAGGTCTCCACGACCCCCTTCGACCTGGGTGCGCGCCGCTGGCACGCGACCGGCGAGACCCTCACCGACGAGGACCTCGCGGCGATCCGCACCCACGACGCGATCCTCCTGGGCGCGATCGGCGACCCCACGGTGCCGTCGGGCGTCCTCGAGCGCGGCCTGCTGCTCAAGCTGCGCTTCGCGCTGGACCACTACGTCAACCTCCGCCCGGGCAAGCTGTACCCCGGTGTGAAGTCCCCGCTGGCGGACCCGGGCGAGATCGACTTCGTCGTCGTCCGCGAGGGCACCGAGGGCCCGTACGTCGGCAACGGCGGCGCACTGCGCGTCGGCACGCCGCACGAGATCGCGACCGAGGTCTCCGTGAACACCGCGTTCGGCGTCGAGCGCGTCGTGCGCGACGCTTTCGCCCGCGCCCAGGCACGCCCCCGCAAGCACCTGACGCTCGTGCACAAGCACAACGTCCTGGTCCACGCCGGTCACCTGTGGCGTCGCACGGTCGAGGCCGTCAACGCCGAGTTCCCGGACGTCACCACGGACTACCTGCACGTGGACGCCGCCACGATCTTCCTCACGACGAACCCGTCGCGATTCGACGTCATCGTCACCGACAACCTGTTCGGCGACATCCTGACGGACCAGGCCGCCGCGATCACCGGCGGCATCGGCCTCGCAGCCTCGGCCAACATCAACCCGGACCGCACGGCCCCCTCCATGTTCGAGCCGGTGCACGGCTCGGCCCCCGACATCGCGGGCCAGGGCAAGGCGGACCCCACCGCCACGGTCCTGTCCGTCGCGATGCTGCTCGACCACCTCGGCCTGACCGAGCAGTCGCAGCGCGTCGAGGCCGCGGTCGCCGCGGACCTCGCCGAGCGGGGGAGCCGAGTACGGTCGACGGCCGAGGTAGGGCGCGAGCTCGCTGCCCGCGTCGCCGGCTGATCGGTCCCCGACACGCCGTCGCGTCGCCGTCCGCCCCCTCTTGCGGGGGCCGGGCGGCGGCGCACACCCTCTGCCGTCCTCACCGCTCCCACGTCCTCTTCGAAGACCCGGGAGTTCTCGCCCGCCCTGCGGGCGCCACGAGGCGCTCCGTCATGGAAAACTAGGCGAGGAACCCACCCGGGTCGCCAGGTGAAAGGCCCATGACATGACTTCCCCCCTCACAGCGCAGCCCGCTTCCTCGGCCGAGGACCTCGTCGCGCTCTTCGACATCCGCCCCTCGGACACCCCCACCTCTCCCGAGGCGAGGGCCGCAGCGATCGCCGCCCCGAAGTTCGGCACCGTGTTCTCGGACCACATGGCCCGGATCAGCTGGAACGCGACCGACGGCTGGATCGACCGCCGCATCGAGAAGTACGGTCCGCTCCAGCTTGACCCTGCCACCGCGGTCCTGCACTACGCCCAGGAGATCTTCGAGGGTCTCAAGGCGTACCGGCACCAGGACGGGTCCGTGTGGACCTTCCGTCCCGAGGCCAACGCAGCCCGCTTCGCCCGCTCCGCCCACCGTCTCGCGCTCCCGGCGCTCTCGGTCGACGACTTCATCGGCTCGATCACCGCGCTCGTGCGCACCGACATCGAGTGGGTCCCGGACGGCGAGGAGGCGAGCCTCTACCTGCGTCCGTTCATGTACGCCTCGGAGTCGTTCCTGGGCGTGCGCGCCTCGCTCGAGGCCGAGTACCTCGTGATCGCCTCGCCCGTGGGCCCGTACTTCTCGGGGGGCGTCAAGCCCGTCTCGATCTGGGTCGACCGCGAGTACAGCCGCGCCGGCGCGGGAGGCACGGGGGACGCCAAGTGCGGCGGCAACTACGCCTCGAGCCTCCTGCCGCAGACGCTCGCCCAGGAGAAGGGCTTCGAGCAGGTCTGCTTCCTCGACTCGTCGACGAACACCTTCCTCGAGGAGCTCGGCGGCATGAACGTGTTCGTCGTCAAGGCGGACGGCTCGGTCGAGACGCCCGAGCTCACGGGCTCGATCCTCGAGGGCGTGACACGCTCGTCGATCATCCAGCTCCTCACCGACCGCGGGCACGACGTGAACGAGCGTCGCATCCCGCTCGAGGAGCTCCTCGCCGACATCCGGTCGGGGGCCGTGACCGAGGTGTTCGCGTGCGGCACCGCGGCGGTCGTCACCCCGATCGGTCGCCTGGGCGGGTCGAACTTCGACCACACGATCGCCGACGGCGGCGCGGGTGAGCTCACGCTCGCGATCCGTGGCGAGCTCACGGACATCCAGAACGGCCGTGCGGCCGACCGTCACGGCTGGATGACGCGCCTGGCCTGAGGTTCGTCGCCGACGTCCCGCCGCGTGCGGGGCAGCTCTCGCCGATCGGCGAGAGCTGCCCCGCACGCGGCGTATCGGGGGCTCAGACCGCCCGGCGCACGATCGTCCTGCCCGCGACCCCCGCGAGCAGCGACCAGACCGCGACCCCGATCAGCAGGTTCACGAGCCCGGAAAGCGCGGCGGACGTGGTGTCCGACGTCCAGGCGAACGGCAGCGCCGTGATGACGACGATCACGAGGGCCATGATCCAGCCGAAGAACGCCCGCGGCCGGGGCGTCGTGAGGATCAGCAGGTGCAGCAGGCCTGCCGCGAGCAGTGCCAGGATCGCCCCGTCGATCGCGAACGCCGCCTGGTGCGAGCCGGTCGTGAAGATGTCCGGTGGCGGCACGAGCGTGAACGAGAAGATGCGCTCGAGGATGATGACCGCCACGAGGCCGATGAGAGCAGCGACCAGGGCCGTGGCGGCTGCACCGGCCCAGAAGCGGCCCACCTCGACCGCGAGACGCGGGTCGGCGGGGTTGACCGGCTCGTGCGGCGGGGGGAAGTCGGCGCGCGGGTCGGGCGGCACCACGGGCGGGATCGCCGGCGGCACGCCCTGGGGATGGCCGGGGGA
>NZ_MAQA01000050.1 GCF_001692445.1 Oerskovia enterophila
GTCCGGGGAGGGGGTCGGGTCCGTGGCGGAGGACGTGCAGGACGCGCCGAGAGCCTCGTGCCCGAGGGCAACCCTAGCGCCGGGGGCGAGGTCGACGTCGGCACGGCGCCCGTCCGCGGTGCGCAGCCGGACGCGGACGGCGCGCGTCGGGGGAGCGGTCAGCCGGACCTCGGTCACGCGCATGTCCCGCCAGGTGATCCCCACGAGGATCCCGCCACGTGCTCGCAGCCCGTCGACCTCGCCCTGGGGCCAGGCCTCGGGCAGCGCGGGCAGCAGGTCCAGGTGGTCGGTGTGGCTCTGGAGGAGCATCTCGGCGATCGCGGCCGTGAGGCCCAGGTTCCCGTCGATCTGGAACGGCGGGTGCGCGCTGAAGAGGTTCGGGTAGAGCCCGCCGCGGTGCGGGGCGGGCCCGCTCTCCAGCGGGCCCGACGGCGACTCGACCGTCCGCAGCGCGAGCCGCACCTGGTCGTGGGCCCGGTCGCCGCGCCCGAGCCGGGCCCACAGCGCGGCCCGCCAGGCGAGGGACCAACCGGTCGACTCGGGGCCGCGCAGGTCGAGGCTCCGCGCCGCGGCCCGGCACAGGTCGGGGTGCTCCTCGGGGGTCAGGCTCCCCAAGGGGAACAGTCCCACGAGGTGCGAGAGGTGCCGGTGCTCGGGCTCGGCCTCGGGCAGGTCCTCGGCCCACTCGAGCACGCCCCCGCGGGCCCCTACCCGGGGGGACGGGAGGAGCGCGACCGCGGCCTCGAGGTCGGACAGCCACCCGGGGGCGTGGCGCGCCGGGCCACCCGGCTCCACGAGCGCCTCGTGCGCCGCGCGGCACGACGCCGCGAGGTCGCGCAGCAGGGCGACGTCCATGGTGGCCGACCTCGTGACCGCCGTGGGCGCGCCGTCGGGCGCGAGGTAGCGGTTCTCCGGAGACGTCGACGGCGAGGTCCAGGCTTGGCGGGGGACCTCGACGAACCCGTCGGCGTCGCGCCGCGCGTCGGTGCAGATCCAGTCCAGCGCGAAGAGTCCCGCGCCCTCGAGCACGGGCCACGCCACGTCGCGCAGATAGCCGGGATCAGGGGCGAACACGTAGTGGTCCCAGACGTGGCGCGCGAGCCAGGTCCCGCCCAGCGCCCAGCTCGCCCAGGCAGGGTCGCCGTGCCCCGCACCCACGGGCCAGGCATGCCCCCAGACGTCGGTGTTGTGGTGCGCGACCCACCCGCGCGTCCCGTAGAGCGTCGCGGCCGCGCGCGCCCCGGTGCCGCGTGCGATGCGGGCCGTGAGGGCGAGCAGGGGCTCGTGGCACTCGGCGAGGTCGGTGGTCTCGGCGGCCCAGTAGTTCATGGGCGTGTTGACGTTGAGCGTGTAGCTGCTGCTCCACGGAGCGGGGAGCTCGTCGTTCCACAGTCCCTGCAGCGTCGCGGGGAGGCCACCGGGTCGTGAGCTCGAGATCAGGAGGTAGCGGCCGTGGTGGAAGGCGAGCGCGGCCAGCGCGGGGTCCGCCGGGTCGGCGTGCGTCGCAGCGACGGCGTGCGGGCGACGCAGGTGGTGCTCGGTCACCGTGGCGCCCGTCGCGTCCCCTCGCACGGGGACCGGCCCGAGCCGGAGCCGGACCCGGTCGAAGAGGCGACGGTGCTCGTCGACGTGGCGGCGCCGAAGACTCTCGACGATGCCTGCGACCGCCTCGTCCGCCCTGGGGCCCGACGAGGCGGGGGAGGCCTGGTCGGACGCACCGGGTCGCTGCGGCTCCCTCGGGGGCTCGACAGTGCTCGACGACCCCGACGAGAGGGCCGCGACGGCGCTCGCGGTCGCCCGGGCAGACGCGTCGGCTCGTGAGCCCGGTCCCGTGGACGTCGGGTCCTGCGACGTCGCGGTCGCGACGACGAGCACGTGCCGCAGCGCCGCGGGCAGGACGAGCCGGCCGTCCTCGACCCGCGCGCCGGGAGCGGCGACGACCGCGACCCCGTGCCGCCCGCCGTCGTCGTACCGCACCGGGACCTCGACGCTCTCGTGGCCCGGAGCGACGTCGACCGGGAGCTGCACCTCGTGCCGCAGGATCCCGCACGCGAGCGCACCAGGGCTCGCGGCGACCTCCCCGCCGGGGTCCGCGCCACCGCGCTCCTCGGGAGCAGGGGCAGCGTCGGCCGACGTCCCGCGCAGGACGCTCGAGACCCGGACCGTGAGGGTGCTCGGCGTGCTGGTCGTGACCGTGTGGACGAGCACCTGGTCGGGTGCGCCGACCCACGTCTCGTGCCGGACGTCGAGACCCTGCGTCGGTCCCGGCAGCGAGTACTCGTGCGACGCGACGGCCTCGTGCAGGTCGAGCCGTCGGGAGTAGCCACGGGTCCCGTGCGCACCGGCGGTCTCGCTCGTCGCGCCGGGAGGGTCCTTCGCCTCGGCCGGTGCGACGCTCACGTGGACGTCGACGAACGGGAGGTAGGCCTGCGCGTACGGAGTCTGCACGTCCTGCAGGAGCTGCTCGGCGCGGCGCGGATCTCCCGCCGTGACGGCCGCCCGGATCTCGGCGAGGTGCGCGGGCCCGTGCGCGCGCGGAGGTTCCGGGGCCCAGGCCGGGGGGCGTGCGTCGGCGCTCGAGAGCCCGCGGCCCGCGAGCGGCTCGGCCCCCGCCCCGGACCACACGGTCGCGTCGTTGACCTGGAGCCGCTCCGTGCCGATCCCGCCGAAGCACATGGCGCCGATCCTCCCGTTCCCCACCGGAAGCGCTTCGATCCATTCTTCCGCGGGACGGTCGTCGACGAGCGACCATCCGTCGAACGGCCCCGTCGGCTCGTCTCGATGCCCATCGGGCCGCGCGATCATGCGGTTTGCCTCCTCGTTCTGCGGGGCGCTCCCCGGCTTTCCCGGGAGCTGTCCTCGACGAAGCATCTCGTCAGGACGCTGGACAGGACCTCGGCGGTCAGACTAGCGTGTTGAACCGCTTCGATGAAGTGGAGACCAGGAGAGGCAATGACGCTACTGACCCCTGACCGCACCGGCGGTCGCCCGTCCCCGCACCAGGGCACGGACCCGGCCCCCGGGCTCTCGCCGTCGACCACCGAGCTCGGCGTGCTGTTCGGCGGTGACTACAACCCCGAGCAGTGGGACCCGGCCGTGTGGCGCGAGGACGCCCGGCTCATGCAGCTGGCAGGGGTCAACCTCGTGACCGTCGGGGTCTTCAGCTGGTCGCGCTACGAGCCGCAGCCGGGCGTGCGTGACTTCGCCTGGATGGACGAGGTGCTCGACCTCCTGCACGCGCACGGCATCGCCGTGGACCTCGCGACCCCGACCGCCTCTCCACCCCCCTGGCTCGGGCACCTGCACCCCGACACTCTGCCGGTCGACGCGGACGGCGTACGCCTGGGCTGGGGATCGCGCAACCAGTTCAGCCCGGCGTCGCGGGTCTACCGCGATCACGCGCTCGCGATCACGCGCGACGTCGTCGAGCGGTACGCGACGCACCCCGCGGTCCGGATGTGGCACGTGGGCAACGAGCTCGGCCAGGTCTGCCACGGCGAGGAGTCCGCCGCGGCCTTCCGGGAGTGGCTGCGCGAGCGTTACGGCTCGCTCGCGGTGCTCAACGAGGCGTGGGGGACCGCGGTGTGGTCGCAGCACTACGGGCAGTGGGAGGAGATCACCCCTCCGCGTCGGGCGCCCTACCACCTCAACCCGACCCAGGTCCTGGACTTCCGGCGATACTCGTCCGACGCGCTGCGGTCGCTGTTCCGCGAGCAGCGCGACGTGATCCGTGGCATCGATCCCGTGCGCCCCGTGACGACGAACTTCATGGGCTTCTTCCCCCTCGTCGACTACTGGTCGTGGGCCGACGACCTGGACGTGGTCGCGGACGACGCCTACCCCGACCCGGCCGACCCGCACGCCCCGAGCACGTCGGCGCTCACGCACGACCTCATGCGCTCGCTCGGGCGCGGTCGGCCCTGGGTCCTCATGGAGCAGGCGGCCGGCGCCGTGAGCTGGCGCCCGCACAACCTCACCAAGTCGCCCGGGCGCTCGCGTCTGGAGTCGCTGCAGGCCGTGGCTCGCGGGGCCGACGCGGTCTGCTTCTTCCAGTGGAGGGCTGCGACCAAGGGGCCCGAGCGCTTCCACTCGGCCATGCTCCCGCACGCGGGCCCCGAGACCCGCGCGCACCAGGGGGTCCGCCGCCTGGGGGCTGACCTCGCGAGGCTGCGCGCCGTCGTCGGCACGCGCGTCGTGGCGCGGGTCGCGGTCCTCTTCGACTGGCCGAGCTGGTGGGCGTCGCAGAGCGAGGCGCTGCCGACCGACCGGCTCGACGCCCTGGCGCAGCTCCGGTCCTGGTACCGCCCCCTGTGGGAGGACGGCGTCGCGGTCGACGTCGCCCGCCCGGGGCAGGACCTGTCGGGCTACGACGTCGTGCTGGCCCCCCAGCTCTACCTGCTCGCCGAGCGGGCGGCCGAGGAGCTGCGCGCGCACGTCGCCCGGGGTGGGACGCTCGTGCTCGGCCCGTTCGGAGGGGTCGCGGACGAGTCCGCGCACGTGCGGACCGGGCGCTTCCCCGCCCTGCTGCGGGACGTCGTCGGGCTCAGCGGGGAGGAGTGGGTACCGCTCCCCGACGACGGCGCGGAGGTCGCCTGGTCGGCAGGGTCGACGGCGGCGCGACCAGGAGGGCGCCCGGGCGAACCGTCCGGGACGCCCGGCGCGACGTCCTCGCGGCCGTCCGTGTCCGAGCCCGCGCCCGTGCCCGCGCCCGTGCCCGCGGCGGGCACGGGCTCGTTCCGTGCCGAGGTCCTGGGCGAGCTCGTGCGCTCCGAGGGGGCCGAGGTCCTCGCGTCGTTCCGCGGCGGTCACCTCGACGGGGGACCGGCGATCACCCGGCACGGGCTCCCGGGGGGCGGTGCGGCCTGGTACGTCGCGACCGTGCCGCCGCAGGACGTCCTCGCGCACGTGCTGCGGCGGGCGCTCGCGGAGGCCGGCGTCGAGGGGGTAGCACCCGCGGTGCGCCTCCCCGGCGTCGAGGTGGTCCGGCGCGGTGACGCGCTCTTCGTGCTGAACCACGGACGGGACACGGTCCGCGTCCGCGTGGAGGACCTGTTCCCGCGCGGCTCCTCGTCCGTCTCCCCATCTCATCCCCGGGCCGAGGTCGTCGACCTCCTGACCGGGCTCCCACCTGCTGCCGGCGAGGTCGTCCTCGCGGCCGACGACGTCGTCGTCCTGATCGAGAGGAACTCATGAAGTTCACGGATGGTTACTGGAAGCTGCTGCCGGGCGTGACGTTGCTGCGGCCGCAGTCGGTCGACGAGGTCGTCGACGACGCGGGCCGGCTCGTGGTGTACGCGCCCACGGCGCCGATCCTGACGCGTGGCGACACGCTCAACCGGCCCCTCGTCACGGTGTCGTTCGACGCGCCCATGGACGACGTCGTGGGCGTGCGCATCGAGCACCACCAGGGGCGCCGGGACCCGGGCCCGCACTTCGAGGTCTCGCGTGCGCCGGGCGACTCCAAGGTCGTCCTGCCCCTCGTCGAGGGCGAGCACGGCGCGTCGCTGACCTCGGGCCGGCTCGCGGCCCGGGTCGCGACCGACGGCGGCTGGCGCGTGGACTTCGTGGCCGACGGCAGGGTCCTGACGAGCTCGACCGACCGCAGCGTCGGGGTCGTCACGACGCCCGACGGCGCCCATCACGTCCGTGAGCAGCTCACGATCGGCGTGGGTGAGCACCTGTACGGCCTGGGCGAGCGCTTCGGTGCGCTGGTCAAGAACGGGCAGTCGGTCGACATCTGGAACGAGGACGGCGGGACGGCGAGCGACCAGGCGTACAAGAACGTCCCGTTCTACCTGTCGGACGCGGGCTACGGCGTGTTCGTGGCGCACCCCGAGAGGGTCTCGTTCGAGGTGGGCACCGAGGTTGTCTCGCGCACGCAGTTCTCGGTCGTGGGCGAGACGCTCCAGTACTACGTGATCTACGGCGCGACGCCCAAGGAGATCCTCAGCCGGTACACCGCGCTCACGGGGCGGCCCGCCAGGGTGCCCGCGTGGTCGTTCGGGCTGTGGTTGTCGACCTCGTTCACGACCGACTACGACGAGGGCACCGTGACCTCGTTCATCGACGGCATGGCCGAGCGCGAGATCCCCCTGAGCGTCTTCCACTTCGACTGCTTCTGGATGCGGCAGTTCCACTGGTGCGACTTCGTGTGGGACCCGGCCACGTTCCCCGACCCCGAGGGCATGCTCGCGCGGCTGCGCGCCAAGGGGCTGCGGATCTCGGCGTGGATCAACCCGTACGTCGCCCAGCGCTCGCACCTGTTCGCCGAGGGGTGCGAGAAGGGGTACCTGGTGCTGACGCCCGCGGGCGACGTCTGGCAGTGGGACATGTGGCAGGCGGGCATGGCGCTCGTCGACTTCACGAACCCCGACGCGAAGGCCTGGTACCTCGCACAGCTCAAGGGCCTGCTGGACCAGGGCGTCGACTGCTTCAAGACCGACTTCGGCGAGCGGATCCCCACGGACGTGGTGTGGCACGACGGGTCGGACCCGCAGCGCATGCACAACTACTACGCGCACCTGTACAACGAGGCCGTGTTCGAGCTGCTGCAGGCCGAGCGCGGCGAGGGCGAGGCGGTGCTCTTCGCGCGGTCGGCGACCGCGGGCGGTCAGCAGTTCCCGGTCCACTGGGGCGGGGACTGCGAGTCGACGTACGCCTCGATGGCCGAGTCGCTGCGCGGCGGTCTCTCGCTCGCGCTGTCGGGGTTCGGGTACTGGAGCCACGACATCGGGGGGTTCGAGGGCACGCCCGACCCGGCGGTCTTCAAGCGCTGGACCGCGTTCGGCCTGCTGTCCTCGCACAGCCGCCTGCACGCCTCGGACTCCTATCGCGTGCCCTGGGCGTTCGACGACGAGGCCGTGGACGTCGCGCGGACCTTCACGCGGCTCAAGATGTCGCTCATGCCGTACCTGGCCAGGGTGGCGGGGGAGGCGCACGGGCAGGGCGTGCCGATGATGCGGCCCATGATGCTCGAGTTCCCGGGCGACCGGGGGACGGCCGGCGTCGACACCCAGTACATGCTGGGCGACGCGCTGCTCGTCGCACCGGTGTTCAGCACCGAGGGCGACGTCGAGTACTACGTCCCGGAGGGCCGCTGGACGAACCTGCTCGACGGGCGCGCGGTGTCCGGGCCGCGGTGGGTGGCCGAGCGGCACGGGTTCGACTCGTTGCCTCTCCTGGTCCGCCCGGGCACGGTCCTGCCGGTCGGTGCGCGCACCGACCGCCCGGACTACGCGTGGGCCGACGGCGTGACGCTGCGCCTGTTCGAGCTGCCCGACGGGCACGACTCGACGACCACGGTCCCGTCCGAGACGGGCGAGCCGACGACGTTCCGCACGCGCCGCGAGGGGAGGAGGGTCACGGTCACCTCGGACGACGCCCGGGCCCCGTGGGCCGTGCAGGTCGGAGACCGCGTCGTCCGGGCCGAGGGGGCGGGGAGCGTCGAGCTGCCCGTCTGACGCTCCTCCCGTCGTGTGGGCGAGGGGAGAGGTGAGCGGCGTCGTCGGGCAGGGAGCCCCGTGCCCGACGGCGCCGCTCGCCCTGGGCCTCGACGTCGCCCCCGCGCGTGGGTACCCTGATCGAATCGATACGTGAGAGCGCTCCCACGCTTTGCACGGACCGTCCAACCCAGAACCACCGAAGGAACACCGTGAGCAACGTCGCTACCCGGCAGGACGCCGGACCCGCACCGTCCACAGCACAGCCACCCGCACGGCGGGCTTTCCCGACCGACTTCCTGTGGGGGTCGGCCACCGCCGCGTACCAGATCGAGGGCGCCGCCGCCGAGGGCGGGCGCGGACCCTCCATCTGGGACACCTACTCCCACACCCCCGGCCGTACCCTGAACGGCGACACGGGCGACGTCGCCGACGACCACTACCACCGGTGGGCCGAGGACGTGCAGCACATCAAGGACCTCGGGCTCGGCGCCTACCGGTTCTCGATCTCCTGGTCGCGCGTCCAGCCCGGCGGCACCGGAGAGTTCAACCCCGAGGGCATCGCGTTCTACTCGCGCCTCGTCGACGCGCTGCTCGAGGCGGGCGTCAAGCCCGTCGTCACGCTCTACCACTGGGACCTCCCGCAGGAGCTCGAGGACCGCGGCGGCTGGGCGAACCGCGAGACCGCGCACGCGTTCGCCGAGTACGCGCGCCGCATGGCCCGCGAGCTCGGCGACCGGATCGACGTGTGGACCACGCTCAACGAACCATGGTGCTCGGCCTACCTCGGCTACGGCTCGGGCGTGCACGCCCCGGGACGCACCGAGCCCGTCGCGGCGCTCGCGGCCGTGCACCACCTCAACCTCGCCCACGGGCTCGCGTGCCTCGCGATCCGCGACGAGCTGGGCAACGACACCATGACGTCCGTGACGCTCAACCTGCACGTGATCCGGCCCGACGACCCCACGTCGGAGGCCGACCTGGACGCGGTCCGGAAGATCGACGGGCTCGCCAACCGGGCGTTCCTCGGCCCGCTGCTCGACGGCGCCTACCCGGCCGACCTGCTCGCCGACACCGCGCACGTGACCGACTGGTCGTTCGTCCAGGACGGCGACCTCGAGATCGTCCGGCAGCCCCTGTCCGTGCTCGGCATCAACTACTACTCGACGACCAAGGTCCGCCACTTCGCGGGCGACGGCGAGCGCGCGGAGAACGACGGCCACGGCGCATCGAGCCACAGCCCGTGGATCGGGGTCGAGGACGTCGAGTTCGTGACGCAGGCGGGCCCGTACACCGCGATGGGCTGGAACATCGAGCCCGCCGGGATGACCGAGCTGCTCCTCTCGGTGCACCGGGCGTACCCGGGCCAGCCGCTCATGGTCACCGAGAACGGTGCGGCGTTCGACGACGAGGTCACGGTCGACGCCGACGGGACCGCGCGGGTCCACGACGACCGTCGTGTTGCCTACCTGCACGACCACATCGACGCGGTGGGTGCTGCGATCGACGCGGGGGCCGACGTGCGCGGGTACTTCGCGTGGTCGCTGCTCGACAACTTCGAGTGGGGCTACGGCTACGACCGTCGGTTCGGGATCATCCGTGTCGACTACGACACGCTCGAGCGCACGTGGAAGGACTCTGCGCACTGGTACCGCCGGCTCGCGACGACCTCGGTGCTGCCCGGGGTGGCGGAGGTCGGCTGACAGCGGTGGTCGACGTCGCCGGTGATCTATCTCGCACCTGTCACGGTCGCGGCGCGACACGCCGACAGAACATGACACGCGGGCGAAATCGTGTCCGGCTTGTCGGGTTCGGAGGTCGGTCGTCCCCCGCGTCACCGCGGGGCCGACCGGCGCTCCGGACCTCTTCGTGCGCTCTGCACAGCATGTGGACGGAGGGCTTCCACAAGCTGTGGAGAAGTCCTCAGGGCCGCTCGGACACGCCGTTCGCGGGCTCCTGTACCGGTGGACGACGGGGTGCATCCGGGGGAGTGTCAGTGCCTCCTGGGAGGATGGATCCGTGCTTGTAGCACACTTCGACGCGTCTCGAGGAAGAGGCGGCGAAGATCGTCCGACCACGACATCTAGTGCCGAGCGCGGAACCCGCCCACTAGGTATAGTGGTCAACACCAGGGAGCGATCGTCTCCCCGGCAAACCACACGGTCGTAGTTCCATCAGCGTTCTTCGAGGTCAGGACCCCAGCAGGGAGTCGGCCTGAGCGCCCCCGCTGGAAGCTCGATCCCCTACCCGAGGAGACTGACCAGATGAGCATCACGGTCTACAGCAAGCCGGCTTGCGTTCAGTGCGACGCGACGTACCGCGCCCTCGACAAGAAGGGCATCGAGTACTCCGTCGTGGACATCAGCCAGGACGCCGAGGCACTCGAGCTCGTGCGCGGCCTCGGCTACCTGCAGGCACCCGTCGTCATCGCGGGCGACGAGCACTGGTCGGGCTTCCGCCCCGACCAGATCAACGCTCTCGCGACGAAGGTCGCTCCCGTCGCCTGACCAGCTCGTCCCACCGGTCCCCGCTGCGAGGTGTGACATGGGATCGCTCGTCTATTTCTCCAGCGCGTCGGACAACACCCACCGGTTCGTCCAGCGCCTGGGCCTCGAGGACCGTGGCTGCACGGTCCACCGCATCCCGCTGCGACCCAAGGACGAGTTCCTGCGGGTCGACGAGCCCTACGTCCTGATGGTCCCGACGTACGGCGGCGGCAACGAGGGCGGGGCGGTGCCCCGCCAGGTCATCAAGTTCTTGAACGACTCACACAACCGGTCGTTGATCCGCGGCGTCATCGCTGCGGGCAACACCAACTTCGGCGAGGCCTACTGCATCGCCGGCGACATCATCTCCTCGAAGTGCCAGGTGCCCTACCTGTACGCCTTCGAACTTCTGGGAACAGCCGAGGACGTCGAGCGCGTCCGCGACGGATTGGGACGATTTTGGCAACGACAGTCACGGATTCCAGCGTGAGCACGGTGGCGGCGGGCGTCGAGCTCGACTACCACGCGCTCAACGCGATGCTCAACCTGTACGGCCCCGACGGCGAGATCCAGTTCGACAAGGACCGCCAGGCAGCGCGCCAGTACTTCCTGCAGCACGTGAACCAGAACACGGTCTTCTTCCACAGCCTGGAGGAGAAGCTCGAGTACCTGGTCGAGAACAAGTACTACGACCCCGCGGTCCTCGACAAGTACGACCGCGACTTCGTCAAGACGCTGTTCGAGTTCGCCTACTCCAAGAAGTTCCGCTTCGACACGTTCCTCGGCGCGTTCAAGTACTACACCTCGTACACGCTCAAGACGTTCGACGGCAAGCGGTACCTCGAGCGCTTCGAGGACCGTGTGTCCATGGTCGCCCTCGGCCTGGCGGACGGCAACGAGCAGACGGCGCTCGACATCGTCGAGGAGATCGTCGCCGGCCGCTTCCAGCCCGCGACCCCCACGTTCCTCAACATCGGCAAGGCGCAGCGCGGCGAGCCCGTGTCCTGCTTCCTGCTGCGCATCGAGGACAACATGGAGTCCATCGCGCGCGGCATCAACTCCGCGCTGCAGCTCTCCAAGCGTGGCGGCGGCGTGGCCCTGCTCCTGAGCAACATCCGTGAGCACGGCGCCCCGATCAAGCACATCGAGAACCAGTCCTCGGGCGTCATCCCCGTGATGAAGCTCCTCGAGGACTCCTTCTCCTACGCGAACCAGCTCGGGGCCCGCCAGGGAGCCGGCGCGGTCTACCTGCACGCGCACCACCCCGACATCATGCGTTTCCTCGACACGAAGCGTGAGAACGCCGACGAGAAGATCCGCATCAAGACGCTGTCGCTCGGTGTGGTCATCCCGGACATCACGTTCGACCTGGCGAAGAAGAACGAGGACATGTACCTGTTCTCGCCGTACGACGTCGAGCGCGTCTACGGCAAGCCCTTCGCCGACATCTCGGTCACCGAGAAGTACGACGAGATGGTCGACGACGCACGCATCCGCAAGACGAAGATCAAGGCCCGCGAGTTCTTCCAGACCCTCGCCGAGCTGCAGTTCGAGTCCGGCTACCCGTACGTCATGTTCGAGGACACGGTCAACAAGGCGAACCCCATCAAGGGTCGCATCACGCACTCGAACCTGTGCTCGGAGATCCTCCAGGTCTCGACGCCCTCGACGTACAACGAGGACCTGTCGTACGACCACGTCGGCCGCGACATCTCGTGCAACCTCGGCTCGCTCAACATCGCCAAGACGATGGACTCGCCGGACTTCGCCAAGACCATCGACACCGCGATCCGTGCCCTGACGGCCGTGTCCGACCAGACGAGCATCGAGTCCGTCCCGTCGATCAAGCGCGCCAACGAGTCGGGCCACGCGATCGGCCTCGGCCAGATGAACCTGCACGGGTACCTCGCTCGCGAGCGCGTCTTCTACGGCTCCGAAGAGGGCATCGACTTCACGAACATCTACTTCTACACCGTGGCCTACCACGCGATCGCGGCGAGCAACCGCCTCGCGATCGAGCGGGGCCGCGCGTTCGGCGGGTTCGAGGACTCGACCTACGCCTCGGGCGAGTACTTCGCGAAGTACACGGACCAGGTGTGGGAGCCCGCGACGCCGCGCGTCAAGGAGCTGTTCGAGACCGCCGGCGTGCACATCCCCACGCAGGAGGACTGGAAGACCCTGGCCGCCTCCGTCAAGGAGCACGGCATCTACAACCAGAACCTCCAGGCGGTCCCGCCGACCGGTTCGATCAGCTACATCAACAACTCGACGTCGTCGATCCACCCGGTCGCGGCCAAGATCGAGATCCGCAAGGAAGGCAAGATCGGGCGCGTCTACTACCCGGCGCCCTACCTGACGAACGACAACCTGGAGTACTACCAGGACGCGTACGAGATCGGCTACGAGAAGATCATCGACACGTACGCCGCGGCGACGCAGCACGTGGACCAGGGCCTGAGCCTCACGCTGTTCTTCAAGGACACCGCGACCACGCGCGACGTCAACCGCGCGCAGATCTACGCATGGCGCAAGGGCATCAAGACCCTGTACTACATCCGCCTGCGCCAGCTCGCGCTCGAGGGCACCGAGGTGGAGGGTTGCGTCTCCTGCATGCTCTGATTGCCTGAAGCAATCACCTGAGTTCCACGGCCTCTGCGGAGGGGGCGCGGGTCTGCCATCCGGCCGTTCGTTCCTCACGGCCTCCCGCCAGACCCGACCACGACCCGCGCCCCCTCCGCGCCGGCCGCTCGATCTCTCTCCTGGGTTCGCCACACTCGGCCCAGGGGAGAGATGCTGACTGTTGAATGTCGTTCGTGCCCCGGCTCGGCTGCGGGCGTTGGAGAGAGAAGTAGTCGATGTCACCCACTGGGAAGCTCAAGCTCATCGATCGCGTGTCCGCGATCAACTGGAACCGTCTCGACGACGACAAGGACGCCGAGGTCTGGGACCGTCTCGTCGGGAACTTCTGGCTCCCCGAGAAGGTGCCGGTCTCGAACGACATCCAGAGCTGGGCCACGCTCACCGAGGAGGAGAAGACGCTCACCATGCGCGTCTTCACCGGCCTCACGCTCCTGGACACCATCCAGGGCACCGTGGGCGCCGTGTCGCTCATCCCTGACGCGATCACCCCGCACGAGGAGGCCGTGTACACGAACATCGCCTTCATGGAGTCCGTGCACGCCAAGAGCTACTCGTCGATCTTCTCGACGCTGTGCTCGACGCGCGAGATCGACGAGGCGTTCCGCTGGTCGGAGGAGAACCCCAACCTCCAGCGCAAGGCCGAGATCGTCATGGAGTACTACAAGGGCGACTCGCCGCTCAAGCGCAAGGTCGCGAGCACGCTGCTCGAGTCCTTCCTGTTCTACTCGGGCTTCTACCTGCCCATGTACTGGTCGAGCCGCGCCAAGCTCACCAACACGGCCGACCTGATCCGCCTCATCATCCGCGACGAGGCCGTGCACGGGTACTACATCGGCTACAAGTTCCAGAAGGGGCTCGAGAAGCTGAGCCCCGAGGAGCGTGACGAGATGAAGGCCTACACGTACGAGCTCCTGTTCGAGCTCTACGAGAACGAGGTCCAGTACACCGCGGACCTCTACGACGGCGTGGGCCTCACCGAGGACGTCAAGAAGTTCCTGCGCTACAACGCCAACAAGGCCCTCATGAACCTGGGCTACGAGGCGCTGTTCCCCAAGGACGAGACCGACGTCAACCCGGCGATCCTGTCCGCACTGTCCCCGAACGCCGACGAGAACCACGACTTCTTCTCCGGCTCGGGCTCGTCGTACGTGATCGGCAAGGCCGTGAACACCGAGGACGACGACTGGGACTTCTGATCCCGCTCGGCAGCACCGCACTCACGGGCTGACCACGATCCAACGACGGACGCCCCGCCACTCCGGAAGGAGCGGCGGGGCGTCCGTCGTTCGAGGACCGGTGGCGTCGGCAGGGCCCGACCAGCGCGGCCGGCGAACCGGCGGCGGTGATCCGTGCTGCCGGTCAGAGCGTCAGTCGTTCGGCCTCGCCAGCGCGCCCTCGACCGGAGGCTCGGCCGACCACGGGAACGTGATCCACCGGTCGGTCTCCTTCCAGGAGAAGTCCGGCTGGAGGATCGTGCGCGGCTTGGTGTAGAGCACGGCCGAGCGTGCCTCGGTGCCGTGCTCGGCGAGCAGGTCCATGACCAGGGCGAGCGTCCGGCCCGAGTCCGCGACGTCGTCGACCACGAGGACCTTGGACCCCGGGAGCTCCGACGTGTCCATGAGCGGAGGAAGGACGCGGGGGTCCGCGAGCGTCTGACCGATGTCCGTGTAGAACTCCACGTTGAGCGTCCCGACGCCCTTGGTGCCCAGCGCGTAGGCCACGGCCCCGCCGGGCAGCAGCCCGCCGCGGGCGATCGCGACCACGACGTCGGGCTGGAAGCCGCCCGCGACCACCTGCTCGGCCAGCTGCCTGGACGCGGTGCCGAACAGCTCCCACGTCATGACTTCGCGCTCTGTGCTCATGGACAGAGCCTAGGGGCAGCCCCTGTGAGGTGGCCCGCCCAACGGCCCGCGCCGGACGTCACCGTCCAGCACGCGAGAAGGGCCACCCCCCGCGAGCGGGAGGTGGCCCTTCGGCGATCCGACGGCCCTCGACGGCTCAGCCGTCAGGAAGGCGTGTGGATCAGGAAGCATCCAGGATGTCGAGCACGAAGATCAGGGTCTCGCCGCCGAGGGGGTTGGACTCGCTGGCCTCAGCACCGTAGGCGAGCTCCGGCGGGATGACCAGCAGCACCTGGCTACCGACCGTCTGCCCGACGAGGCCCTGCTGCCAGCCCTGCACGAGGTTCGTGAGCGGGATGTTCAGCGGGGAGCCGTTCTCCCACGACGAGTCGAAGACCGTGCCGTCCATCTTCCACCCGGTGTAGTTCGCGGTGATCGTGTCGTCTGCGGCGACCTCAGGGCCGGTGCCCTTGATGAGGGTCTGCGTGACGAGCTCCGTGGGAGCGGTGTAGCCCTCGGGGATCGCGATGCTGGGCTTGCCCGTGTCGTCCAGCGTGACGACCGGCAGACCGTCGGCCGGGGTCACGGCCTCGCCCTCGGCGCGCGTGGGGATCGTCTTGGCGCCGGTCACCTCGACGATGGAGATGCTCGTCGAGCCGTCCTGGCCGGGCGCGGCGAAGATGAAGCGCGTGCCGACCTTCTGGCCCGTGAGGATCTCGTTGAGCACGGGGTAGAGCGACGGGTCGCCCAGCGTGATGGTGTCGACCTGGCTCTCGTCGCCCCACATCGACCCGAGGACGCTGGCGTCCTTGCCGGCGTAGAGGATCGACTTCATGGTGAGCTGCTGACCCTCTTCGAGGTCCGCGCCCGTTCCTTCGACGTCGATGCGGGCCGTGGCCGTCGAGACGGTGAAAGGCGTCTCGAACTCCGCAGTGGGCTCGGTGCCGATGTCGCCCGTGACCTTGATGGCCTCGACCGCGGCGATGTCCTCCGCCGTGGGGGCTGCCACGCCGGTGTCTGCCGGTGCCGACTCGCTGGGGGACGGGCTGGCGCTCCCGCCGTCTCCGGACGCACAACCGGACAGGACGAGGGCGGTACCCAGGGCGATCGCGACGAGGCCGCGAGAGGTACGGAGCTTCACAAGGATCCTTCGTTCGGGGGTGTCCGCGCACGACCGGGAGTGAACACGGCGACGAGCACGGGAGTGGCGGGCCCCGCAACTCTAGCCGCACTCTCTGGGAGTGTGCTGAAAACGGACGCGGGTGGCCGTCGCTGTCGCGACCTGAGCGCACTCGTCGTTGTCGCGACGGCGAGCACTCGTCGCTGTCGCGACGGCGAGCACTCGTCGCTGTCGCGACCGTGGACAATGGAACCGTGCCCTCGAAACGTCCCTCACGCCGTCGTCCCTGGGGAGCGGAACCCCCTCCGCTCGACCTCAACCGTGCCCTGGGCGGCATGCGGTCCGAGTCCGGGCCCGACGGCGAGTGGACCGTCCGCACCGTCCGGCAGAGCGACAAGTCGTACGTGTGCCCGGGATGCCGGCAGAACGTCCCCGCCGGGACGAGCCACGTCGTCGCGTGGGCCAAGGACTCGATGTTCGGCGCGCAGTCCGCGCTCGAGGACCGCCGCCACTGGCACACGGGGTGCTGGGAGGCGCGCGCCCGGCGCCGTTGAGGGAGACCCCGGCTAGGCTCGGTCGTGATGAACGCGCACAGTCCTGACCCCGCGACCGACCGTCCAGCCGCGCCCGCAGCGCCGTCCCCGGAGCTGCCCACGGCCCCCGAGGGCAAGCCCGCCGAGCACGGCGCCCCGATCCGCTCGCTCACGGTCCTGCCGGCCCGCCGCGAGGACGTCGAGCTCCACACCGCCGACGGCCTGACGCTCGTGGGCGAGCTCGCCCTCCCGGCGCACGCTGCGCCGTCGGGCACCTTGATCACCCTGCACCCGCTGCCCACGCACGGCGGCTACATGGACTCCCACGTCTACCGCAAGGCCGCGTGGCGCCTGCCCGCTCTCGCGGACCTCGCGGTGCTGCGCTTCAACACGCGCGGCACGTCGTCGCCGCGCGGCACGAGCGAGGGCGCGTTCGACGGCGGCGAGGCCGAGCGCTTCGACGTCGCCGCGGCGATCGAGCTGGCCGAGTTCCACGACCTGCCCCACCGCTGGCTCGTGGGATGGTCGTTCGGGACCGAGCTCGTCCTCAAGCACGGCACGGACCCCGGCATCGAGGGCGCGATCCTGCTCTCCCCGCCCCTGCACCGCGCGACCGACGCGGACCTGGACCGGTGGGCCGCGTTCGGCAAGCCGCTCGTGGTCCTGGTCCCCGAGCTCGACGACTACCTGCGCCCCGAGGAGGCCCGCCGCCGGTTCGCGCGCGTGCCCCAGGCCGAGGTCATCGCGGTCGAGGGCGCCAAGCACCTGTGGGTGGGGGAGCCGTCGGTGCGCCGGGTCCTCGACGAGATCGTCTCCCACGTCCGCCCCGGATTCCCGGTGCCGCTCCCCACGACGTGGGACGCGCAGACCGAGACGGGCACCGACACCGAGGCCTCCGACCAGGCCTCGTACGACGCGAGCCGCACGCACGTCCAGCCGACGACGACAGGACAGACACCATGACCACCACCCCGCACCTCGCCCTGCACACCCTGCGTGAGGGGCACGGGCTTCCCGTGCTGCTCGTGCACGGCTTCCCGCTCGACCACCGCATGTGGGATGACACCGCCGCGGCGCTGCCGAGCGGCATCACGGTCCTCGCGGTCGACCTCCCGGGCCTGGGCGAGAGCCCGCTCGGGGGAGAACCGCCCTCGATCGAGGCCGCCGCCGACGCCGTGGTCGTCGCGGCCCGCGCCGCCGGGATCGAGCGCGCCGTGGTCGTGGGCATGTCGATGGGGGGCTACGTCGCGCTCGCCGCGGCCGAGCGCCATGCGGACTTCGTGGTGGCACTGGGCCTCGTGGACACCAAGTCGACGGCCGACGACGACGCGGCCCGTGCGAACCGCCTGCGCATCGCGGACGCGGTCAGCGAGAGCCGCACGGTCGACGCGGTCCTCGGGATGCCGGGAGCGCTGCTGGGCGCGACGAGCAAGGTCGCGCGCCGTGGTCTGACGGCTCGCCTCGAGGAGTGGATCCGTTCCCAGCGGCCCGACGGCGTCGCGTGGGCCCAGCGTGCCATGGCCGCCCGCCCGGACCGCACCGAGGTGCTGGCCCGCTTCGCGGGCCCGGTGGCCGTGGTCGTGGGCGAGGAGGACACGCTCACCCCGATCGAGGCGGCCGAGCACCTGGTCGCCGCGGCCCCCGGGGCGACGCTCGTCGTGGTGCCCGCCGCGGGGCACATGAGCGCGGTCGAGGACGCACCGGCGGTCGCGAACGCGATCGGCGACCTCTGGGCCGTCGCCCGGGACTGACGCCCGGGACCTGTGCTGCCTGCCGGGCTGCGGGAGGTGTCCCGTGGCCCGGCAGAGGCCGTGGTCTCGTTCTCGGGCTCGGCAGAGGAGGTCCAGCGGCCGTCGCCGGGCGGTCAGCCGCGCTCGAGCACCAGCTCGATCGCGTCCGCGAGCGAGATGGACTCGCCGTCGCGCCCGCCCTTGCCGAGCACGAGCGGCGGGTCCGACGGGACGAGGGTCGCACCCCGGAGCCGGGCCGAGAGCCCGCCCTGGACGCTGAGGATGTAGAACGACGCGTCGGTGCCGACGCCGAGCGTCCGGTTCTTGCGCAGGTACCAGCCGAGCGTCCTGGTGCGGTACGTCGCGTCCCCCGCGTACGAGCGGGCCTGGAGCGGGACCGGGGCGATGCCGCGGCGCTCGGCCTCGGCGACGAACTCCCGGAGCAGCTCGGCGGCCTCGGCAGACTCCAGCGCGCGGCGACGCTCGAGCTCGTTCGCCTGGTGAGCCGCCGCCTCGGTGCGCTGAGCACGCCAGGCCGCGACGTCGTCGGGCGTGGTGCTGCTCGCGGCTCGCCCTGCGGTGCCGCCGAGCGCGCCGGCGGTGCCGCCGGCGTCGTTCGTCGCGTGCGTGCCGGCGGCAGGGCCGTGAGGGCCGGGAGCAGACGACGGCGACGACCCGGGCAAGCCCTCGGTGTCGTCGCCGTCGTGCGTCATGGCCGTGCTCAGGCCTTCGCGGAGGCGGAGGAATCCGAGGACTTCGAGGACGCGGAGTCCTCGCTCTCCTCGCCCTCGACCTCGACCTGCGGGAACTCCGCGGTCATGAGGTTCGCGGCCCGAGCGCGCTGCGCCGGCGTGCCTGCGATGGCCACGGCCGGAGCCGCCTTGGCCTTGGCCGCGCCGCCCTCGCCGTCGCCGAGCAGCCCGCGCAGTTCGTCGAGGTAGGTGTTGATCGACTCGTGCTGACGCGTGAGGTCCTCGAGCTGACGCTGGGCGGCCGCCCGCTGCTGCTCGGCCTCGGCCTTGGCGTCCCCGACGGTCTGCTCGGCGAACTCGCGCGCCTCGGCGACCACGCGGTCCGCGTTGTGCCGCGCGGTCGCGATGACCTCCTTGACGTAGTCGTCGGACTCGGTGCGGACCTTCTCGGCCTGCTCGAGAGCGGTGACCACGCGGTGCTCGGCGTCGGACGCGTGCGCCTCGGCGGTCGCGACGAGCTTCTCGGTCTCCTCCTTGGCCGTCTGGTGGCGCTGCGCGCTCTCCAGCTCGGCCTCCTCGCGGCGGCGGGCGATGTCCAGCTCGGCCTCGGCCAGCGCGGTCCGCGCCTTCTCGCGCAGCTCCTCCATCTCGGAGGTCACGGCGTTCGCGGCCTCGGACGCCGCACGCTTGGCCTCGGCGACCTGGCGCTCGGCCTCGCGACGCGTGGTCTCGCGGAGCTCGGTGGTCTCGCGCTCGGCAGCCTCGCGCATCGCGGCCGTCTCGGCGGCGACGCGGGCGCGCAGCTCGGCGGTCTCGCGCTCGGTCGCGACGCGCAGCTCGGTGGTCTCGCGCTCGACCTGGGCGCGCAGGGTGCCCAGCTCGCGCTCGAGGCTCGACCGGCGCTCGCTCTCCTCGGTGTTCAGGGCGCTCTGGATGCGGGCAGCCTCGCGCTCGGCGGAACCCACGAACTCCTCGGCACGGCGCTGCGCGCCGACCAGGGTGCTCTCGGTCTCCGAGGCGGCCGTGGACCGGATCTCCTCGGCCTCGCGACGAGCGCCCGAGAGCAGCTCGGCGACCTCGTTCTCGGCGCGCGAGCGGATCTGGCCCCCCGCGACCTTGGCGCGCGACATGATGTCGACGGCCTGGGCGTTGGCCTGGGCCAGGATGTCGGCCGACTGCTCCTCCGCGGAACGCAGGAGCTGCTCGATGCGCGACCCCAGTCCCGAGTAGGAGGGGCGGTCGGACTCGCGCAGCTGGCGCTGAGCGTCCTGGAGGTCCGACGTGAGCTGCACAGCCCGGGCGTCGGCGGACTCGGCCCGGTGACGGGCCGCCTCGAGGTCCTTCTCGAGCTTGGCCAGCTGGCCTTCCACCATGATGCGGTCGTAGCCGCGCATGGTGATGGGGAACAGTGTGCGTTCGTCGGACACGGGTCGACCTTCCGCTTCGGGCTGGTCCACGCCAGCGCTGTTGTCGGGACGTATCGTTCGGTGGGGGTACCGGTCGCCCGACCTGTGGATCGTCACCCAGGATACGTGGCCCAACTGTGTCCTGAATACCCGGAATGGGTAGCGTCACGGTGTCGCGGGGACTTCGTGAAGAGTCTGCGGCGATCGTCGCCATCCGGCGAACTTTCGAATCCAGCAGGCGTTCGCCTCTATTGTGGAATGTCCATGACGAAGGGAAACTCGGTGCTTCAACGAATCCTGGCCGCCGGCCTGATCGTGCTCGGCCTGGTAGGGATCGGCACAGGAGTCGCCTCCGCGACCCTCTGGCGTGAGAGCGAGACGGTCGTCGCGACGGCCGCTGCCGACGGCTCGTCGCCGCTGGTCGTCTCGGAGCCCGGGGTCCTCGACCTGGTCGACGGTGACGTGACCGTCACGGCGAAGACAGCGGACGAGAAGCCCGTGACGCTCGTGATCGGGCGCGACGTGGACGTCACCGGATGGGTCGGCACCGACGCGCACTCCGTCATCACGGGCCTCACCGACTGGGAGACGCTCGCGACGAAGCCCGTCGCGACGACGACGCCCGCCGAGGAGACTCCTGCCGAGGGAGAAGCCCCCGCAGAGGGTGAGGCGCCCGCCGAGGGTGAGGCGCCCGCAGAGGGTGACGCCGCTGCGGACGCCACGGCCGAGGCGCCCGTCGTGGGCGTGGACCCCGCCGGCTCCGACATGTGGTTCGCCGAGACCGCCGGTGCGGGAGAGGTCAGCCTGCGCTGGTCCGACCGTCCGGGCCGTTGGAGCCTGCTCGCGGCCGGGACCGGTGAGGACCCGGCGAGCCCCGTCGTGACCCTGACCTGGGCCCGTGAGGTCTCGACCCCGTGGCAGTGGCCGGGGATCGCGGGTGGCTCGCTGCTCCTGGTCGCCGGACTGGCCATCGGTGTCCTCTCGTTCGTGGGCGGCAAGAAGGACAAGGACGCCGACGGCGGCGGCAGCACGAAGAAGAGCCGCACGAAGGGCAAGGGTCGGACGGCTCGTACCGGTACCGGTTCCGGGGCGCCGGAGACCACGAGCGGCACCGGGGACACCAGTCCTGCCGCGCCGACCGAGCGTCGTGCCGACGCCGGACGGCCCAGCCGTGCGGCGACGTCGACCGAGTCCGCCGGGCAGCCCCAGACGATCGCGCCGGAACCGCCCGCCCAGACCGGCGCGACAGGGACCCTGACCCGTCGTGAGCTGCGCGAGAAGGCCGAGCGGGACCGCCTCGCGGCCGAGCGCCTGGCCCAGGAGGACGCGCGGGCACAGCGCCCGCGCAACCGCTGGATGACCGGGCAGATCCCTGTCGTGCGACGAGAGCGGAACGCGACGGCCGCGCAGCCGGTCGTCCCCGCCCCCTCGGCCGACACGGACGCGGGGTCCGCCGGTGGCAGCTCGGCCACGGCCCGCGCCGACGCGTGGCGCCAGGCGTGGGGCTTCGGCCAGACGCAGGCCGCCCAGCCCGCGGCATCCGACGAGAACGACCAGACCCAGAACCCCGACTCGACCGGAGGAGACCGATGAGCCAGCGCAACTCCCGCCGCTCCACGGCCCGTACGGCCGCGGTGGCCGGCGCCGTCCTCGGCGCGCTCCTGCTCGCAGGCTGCACGTCGCCCGTTCCCACCCCCACCGTCGACGACAGCTCGGCCAGCGCCGAGCCCGCACTGACCGTCGAGCAGATGGCCGAGGTCCGTGAGGCCGTCGGCGCGACCCTCGACGCGGCCAACGCGACCCACGACGCGTCCCAGCTCGCGACCCGGCTCAGCGGGCCGGCGCTGTCGCTGCGCACCAGCCAGCTCGGCGTGGCCGCGACCCGTGGCAACGGCGACCTGGTGACGGTCCTGCCCACGGCCGTCCAGCAGGACATCATCACGACGACCGACTCCTGGCCCCGGCAGGCCTACGCCGTGACCGAGCAGCCCGAGGACCTCCAGTCCCCGCGGCTCCTCGGGTACGAGCAGACCACGGCGCGCGACCCGTACAAGCTCTGGGCCTGGGTGCGCCTGTTCCCGAGCGTCAAGCTGCCGAGCTTCGCGGGGGCCGCGGTGGGCAGCGAGTCCGTCCCGCTCGACGACCCGTCGCTCCTCATGACGCCCACGGACGCGGTCGCGCAGTACGCCGACGTCCTCAACCTGGGGGCCGGCTCGGGCTTCGCGGCCTCGTTCGCCGACGACCCGCTGCGCGCCTGGGTCGCGACCAACGCGCAGACGCAGGCGGCCCCGCTCGCCACGGCGGCGGGCACGCAGACCATGACGTTCACGCCCACCGCGGGCGAGGCGCGCGCGGTGCGCACGGCCGACGGCGGGGCGATGGTCATGGCCGCGATGACGGCCCTCGAGACCCGCACCGCGGAGGAGGGCGCGAAGATCACGCCCGGCACCGAGACGGAGAAGGCCCTCTTCGGTGCGACCCCTCCGACGAACGTCCTCAACGTGGGCTACACGACCATGGTCGCGATGTACATCCCGCCGGCCGACGCCACCACGGGCGTCCAGGTGCTCGGTATGGAGAACATCGTCACGTCGGTCGCGACCTCGTAGGTGGTCCCGGGGTTCGGCAGGACGGGGCGTGCAGCCCTGCCGGCGTCGGACCCCGGCGGCCGCCGAGCGTCGTCGAACCTTCTCGCCGAGCTGCCGCGTCGCGGCACCACGATCTTCCTTAGGATGAGCGCATGAGCCAACCGAGCCAGCAGCCGAACTTCGACGTGCGCGGCGCCGTCGACCTGTCGTCCCTGAACCGTCCGTCGGCGCCTCCGCCCGGGACGCCCGGCGGTGCGCCCGAGGCCGGCGGCTACGTCGTCGACGTGACCGAGGAGACGTTCCCGCAGCTCGTCCAGGACTCCACGCAGTACCCGGTCGTGGTCCTGCTGTGGATCCCCACCGACCAGGCGAACGCACAGCTGGGCACCGAGCTGGGAGCGATCGCGGAGGAGTTCGCGGGCCGCTTCCTCCTGGGCCGCGTCGATGCCCAGACCTACCCGCAGATCGCCGCGGCCTTCCAGGTCGAGAGCGTGCCGACGGTCGTGGCGATCGTCGGGGGCCAGCCGGTCCCGCTCTTCCAGGGTGCCGCCGCAGGCGACCAGGTCCGCGCGGTCCTGCAGCAGGTGCTGCAGATCGCCGAGGGCAACGGCGTCACGGGCCGTGCTCCCGCGCAGGGGGTCCCGAACCCCGACGCAGAGGTGGCCGCGGAGCCCGAGCCCGAGCTCCCACCGCTGCACCAGGAGGCGTTCGACGCGATCGAGCGCGACGACCTCGAGGCAGCCGTCGCGGCGTACCAGAAGGCCATCAAGCAGGACCCGCGGGACCACCTCGCGGCCGCCGGCCTGGCACAGGTGGGCCTGCTGCGCCGCACGCGCGACCTCGACCTCCAGGCGACGCGCGAGGCGGCCGCGGCGAGGCCCACCGACCTCGCCGCGCAGCTCGACGTCGCGGACATGGACATGCTGGGCGGCAAGGTCGAGGACGCGTTCGGTCGTCTGCTCGACCTCCTGCCCGGCGCGAGCGCCGAGGACAAGGAGACGCTGCGCCTGCGCCTCGTCGACTACTTCGAGATCCTCGGCCCCACCGACCCGCGCGTCGGCAAGGCACGCCAGCTCCTGGCGATCAACCTGTACTGACGACCTCGAAGGGCCTCGGCACGCGTCGCGTGCCGAGGCCCTTCGTCGTTCACCGAGCCGTCGGCCCGGTGCGCCCGGGGCGGCGGACCGAGCGACCCCGGCGAGGTGGCGTCAGCCCTCCGGGACGGGCTCGAGGTAGAGCGCCCCGAGCGGTGGCACACGCAGGACGACCGAGGACGCGCGTCCCTTCCAGGGCCGCGGCTCGGACTCGACCTCGCCGAGGTTGCCGACCCCCGAGCCGCCGTAGACCTCGGCATCCGTGTTGAGGACCTCGCGCCAGCGCCCGCCGTGCGGCAGGGCGAGGCGGAAGTCCTCGTGGGGCGTCCCGGCGAAGTTCACGACGACGGCGACCTGGTTCCCGGCAGCGTCGCGACGCAGGAACGCCAGGACGTTGTGGTCGGCGTCCTCGGCGTCGAGCCACTCGAAGCCCGCCGGGTCGTGGTCGAGCGCCCAGAGGGCGGGCGTGCGCCGGTAGAGGTCGTTGAGGTCGCGCACGAGGCGCTGCACCCCGGCCTTGCCGGGGTCGCCGAGCCCCGCCCAGTCGAGGCTCGCGGCCTCGTTCCACTCGGCGTGCTGCGCGATCTCGCAGCCCATGAAGAGCAGCTGCTTGCCGGGGTGGGACCACTGGTAGGCGAGGAACGAGCGGACGCCCGCCCGCTTCTGCCAGTCGTCGCCGGGCATCTTGCCGTACAGCGAGCCCTTGCCGTGCACGACCTCGTCGTGGCTGATGGGCAGGACGAACTGCTCGGAGTAGGCGTAGACCATCGAGAACGTGATCTCGTGGTGGTGGTAGCGCCGGTTGATGGGCTCCTCGGCGACGTAGCGCAGGGAGTCGTTCATCCAGCCCATGTTCCACTTGAGCCCGAACCCGAGGCCGCCCGCGTCGGTGGGGCGCGTCACGCCCGGCCAGGCCGTGGACTCCTCGGCGATCATCATCACGCCGGGCGTGCGGCGGTAGGCCGTCGCGTTGGTCTCCTGCAGGAACGCGATGGCCTCGAGGTTCTCGCGCCCGCCGTGTACGTTGGGGTGCCACTGACCGGGGTTGCGCGAGTAGTCGAGGTAGAGCATCGAGGCGACGGCGTCGACGCGCAGCGCGTCGACGTGGAACTCCTCGAACCAGTACGTCGCGTTGGCGACGAGGAAGTTGCGCACCTCGTTGCGCCCGAAGTCGAACACGTACGTGCCCCAGTCGGGCTGCTCGCCGCGCAGCGGGTCGGGGTGCTCGTAGAGCGGGGTGCCGTCGAACCGTGCGAGCGCCCACTCGTCCTTGGGGAAGTGGGCGGGGACCCAGTCGAGGATCACGCCGATCCCGGCGCGGTGCAGCGTGTCGACGAGGTGGCGGAAGTCGTCGGGGTGCCCGAACCGCGAGGTCGGGGCGTAGTAGCTCGTGACCTGGTAGCCCCACGAGCCGCCGTAGGGGTGCTCGGCCACGGGCATGAGCTCGACGTGCGTGAACCCCGTCTCGAGGACGTACGCGGTGAGCTGCTCCGCGAGCTCGCGGTAGCTCAGCCCCTGCCGCCAGGAGCCGAGGTGCACCTCGTAGATGCTCACGGGGCCGGTGTGCGGGTCGCGGGCCGTGCGCTCGGCGATCCAGTCGGCGTCCGTCCACTCGTGCCGGGACTCGACCACGACGCTCGCGTTGGCGGGCGGGACCTGCGTGCCCTTGGCCAGGGGGTCGGCCTTCTGGAGCCACGTCCCGCCCGGGGTGAGGATCTCGTACTTGTAGAGCGTGCCGGGGCCGATCCCGGGCACGAACAGCTCCCAGACCCCGGTGTCGCCCAGGGCGCGCAGGGCGTGCGTCGTGCCCTGCCAGTGGTTGAAGTCGCCGATGACGCGCACGGCGCGCGCGTTGGGGGCCCAGACCGCGAACGCGGTGCCGCTCGTGGTGCCGGGGGAGCCGGGCTCGCCCAGGACGCTCGGGTAGGTCGTGGGGTTGGCGCCCAGGACCGTCCACAGCTCTTCGTGGCGGCCTTCGCGCAGCAGGTGCTGGTCGACCTCGCCGAGGGTCGGGAGGAACCGGTAGGGGTCGTCCTGGAGGGTCGTGGTCTCGCCGTAGCGCGCGCGGACCCGGTAGTCGGGGGCGTGCAGCACGGGCGCCGCCTGGGCGTCGGCGCCGAGCGGCTCGTCGACCGCGGCGGGCACGACCGCGACCCAGATCCCGTCCTGCTCGTGCGTCGCGGCGAACTCGCCGTCGAGGGTCACGATCGTGACCTCGTCGGCGAGCGGGCGCAGGACGCGCACCGTGGCGGCGCCGCCGGTGCGGCCGCCGGGGAGCGGGACGGCCGTCAGGTGCGGGCCGAGGACCCCGTGCGGGTCGAAGGACCGTCCCTGCGCGACGGCCGCGAGCGCCGCGGGATCGGCAGGGACGACGGGGAGCGGTGGGAGGGAGCTCGGAGGTGTCGATGACCCGGTCATGGCCCAACCTTTCCACGTCGCCGGGCTGCTTGTGCACTCCCCGCGCCGCGTCGCGGCGGTGGCGGCCCGGGTTCACCCGGGCCGAGGGGCGGCGCGGGGGTCGAGAGGCCGCGGTCGGGGTCGCGGCCGGCGGGTGGGGTCACGCGTCTCCGCGTGGGGTGCCGGTGCCCGGGACGAGCTGGTTGGCCGAGCGCAGGACGCTGCGGGCGACCAGTGCGTCGGGGTCGAGGGCGGCGGGGGAGGTCACGGTGAACGTGACGCTCTCGCCGGGCAGGAGCGTCACGAGCTGGTCGTCCACGGTCGCGTCGGGGTGCACCTTGTCGGCCAGCAGCGCGACGTCGCGCGTGAGCTCGCGGGCCGTGACGGCGACCTCGTAGCGGTGCGCGGGCCCGCTCGACCGGGTGGGGGTCCGCAGGGACCCGGGCACGGGGAGCGCCGGGTCGCCCGCCCGCTCCAGCACCCGCACCGAGGCGTCCAGGCCGGAGCCGGTCAGCGCGCTGTCGCGCGGCTCGGCGAAGAACCACAGCCCGCGCTCGTCGCCCAGGATCGCGACGACCAGCTCGTCGCGAGCGCTCGCGGCCGTCGCGACGTCGTCGGGCAGGAGGACCGTGCGCGTCTCGCGCGGCGCCAGCCCGACGCCGGCGCTCGTCTCCGCGAGGACCGTCCCGTCGTAGCGCACGCGGCGCTGGACGAGCGTCCCGCTCCAGGCGTCGGGCGAGTCGTTGACGACGACCACCGCGAGGACCGAGGGGCCACCGGGGACGGGGGCGCCGCCGTCGGGCCTGCGAGGCTGGAGCGTGACCAGGCGGTCCCGGTACGCGTGCCGGAGCGCGGACAGCGTGGGCTTGGCGCGACCCGCGCCGTCGACCGCGGCCCACGACGTGACGGGCCAGCAGTCGTTGAGCTGCCACACGATCGAGCCCGCGCAGCGGGGGCTCCACGAGCGAAGGTGCTCGATCCCGACCGTCATGGCGTTCGCCTGGTTGAGGGACATGGCCCAGTGCCAGTCGTCCATGTCGTCGGGCAGCGCGAAGTGGGGTAGCAGGCCGTCGGTCAGCTTGTCGTTGCCCTGCGCGGCCTTCTGGTGCACGAGCATCCCGGGCGACTCGGGCGTGAGCGGGTCGTCCGACAGGGCGTCGCGCAGCGTCGACCAGGTGGGTGGGCCCTGCCAGCCGAACTCGGCGACGAAGCGCGCGACGTGGTCGCGGTACACCTCGTAGCCCTGGCGGTTCCACGCGCCCCACAGGTGCACCGAGCCGTGCGCGTCGAGGTTGGGGTGCAGGTCGAGCGTCCCCGACCACGGGCTGCCCGGCGTGTAAGGGCGGCCCGGGTCGAGCTCCGCGAGCAGCGCGGGCAGCAGCCCGGTGTAGTAGCCCAGGCCCCACGTGCGGCCCTGGAGGCGCGGCTGCCAGTCCCAGTCGTGGAAGCCCCACAGGTTCTCGTTGTTGCCGTTCCACAGCACGAGGCTCGGGTGCGGGGCCAGGCGGACCACGTTGTCGCGCACCTCGGCCTCGACCTCGCTGCGCAGCGGCTCCTCCTCGGCGTACGTCGAGCACGCGAACAGGAAGTCCTGCCACGTGAGGATGCCGCGCTCGTCGCACAGGTCGTAGAAGCCGTCGGCCTCGTAGATGCCGCCGCCCCAGACTCGCAGGAGGTTGATGTTCGCCCGCTCGGCCTGAGCGATCCGCGCGGCGTACCGCTCGCGCGTCACACGGTGCGGGAACGCGTCGTCGGGGATCCAGTTGGCGCCGCGCACGAACACGGGCTGGTCGTTGACGACGATCACGAAGGACGTGCCGGGCTCTCCGTCGTGCTCGTCGGGCTCCATCTCGAGGCGGACGGTGCGGAAGCCCACGCGGTGGCGTCGCACGTCGAGGGGCCCGACGACGGCGCGCGGCCCGCGCGGTGCGGCCGCGGCCGGGGAGGTGGTCGGCTCGGTGGTCGGGAAGGGGGCGATGACGGCGTCGGCGCCCCGGTCGGCCAGGAGCTCGACCGTGACCTCGTACAGGGGCTGCTCGCCGAACCCGCGCGGCCACCAGCGCCGCACGGCCGGGAGGTCGACGTCGACGACCGCGGACGTGGCACCCGCCGGGACCAGGGCGGTCGTCACGAGACCCGCGACGTGGACCGCGACCCGGACGTCGACGGCAGCAGGCATCTCGACGGCCGCGCCGCCGCTCTCCTCGGCGCGCACCGCGTGCTCGAGGTCGACGTGGACGGCGAGGCGTGCCGCGACCGGGGCGTCGGCAGCGGGCGGTGTGTGCGCCGAGCCCTCGACCGTCGCCACGGGCCGCACGGCCGCGGGCCGGGCGCCCGACCACGCCTCGAGCGCGAGGGGACGCCAGATGCCCGACGTCGCGGTCTCCAGGCCCCAGTCCCACCCGAAGCTGCACGCCATCTTGCGGATCGCGTTGAACGGGTGGGGATTGGTGTGCGGGCGGTAGCCCATGGCCACGTTCTGCGCCGCAGCGTACGCGAGCGGCGAGGCGAACCGGACGACGAGCTCGTTGGTGCCCGGCCGCAGGTGCTCGTCGACCGGCAGGCGGAAGGTGCGGTGCTGGTTCGCGGTCTCGGCGAGCAGGTGTCCGTTGAGGCTCACGGCGGCGACGGTGTCGAGCCCGTCCGCGACCAGGTCGTGGCGCTCGTGGCCGTCGGGCGCCCACTCGAACGTGGTCCGGTACTCCCAGTCGCACCGGCCGATCCACGCGAGCACGTGCTCGTTGTCGTCGAGGTAGGGGTCGGGGACGATCCCGGCCGTGACGAGGTCGGTGTGCACGGTGCCGGGGACGGTCGCGGGGACCGGGGCGTCGAGGCGTGCGGCGAGGTGGGCCGGGACAGGGCCGGCCGCGGCCCGCACGGTCCAGCCCGTGTGCAGCTCGCGGCGCTCGAGGCTCCGCAGGGGAGACGTGTCGCCGTCGAGCGCCGTCGGGGTGGGGGAGGCGGGGGCCGAGGTCACGGGTGGCTCCAAGGGTGAGGGATCGTCGTCGAACCGCGGCACCATCATGCCTCGGGGCGCGTCGCTCCCGGTCGCGCCGGTGCGTGCGGCGACACCGGGGAACGGGCGTCGTGCGTTGCCCTGCCTACCGCCCGCCCAGCAGCCGGTCCACGGCCGTGAGCGGGATCGGCTCCCACGCTGGCCGGTTGCGCGACTCGTACACGACCTCGTACAGGGCCTTGTCGAGGACGAGCGCCCGCAGCAGGGCCTCGGTCGTCGCGAGCGAGAGCCCGGCCGTCCCGTCGTCCTCGCCCACGGCCCGCCGGTAGCCCTCGACGAACGCGGTGCGCGCCGTCGTCGTCCAGCGGGGTGAGCGGGCACCGCCGACCGCCGCCGCGTAGTCGAGCGAGCGCACGATCCCCGCGACGTCGCGCAGCGGCAGGTCCGGGCGCGTGCGCTCGGACACGGGACGCAGGGGCTCGCCCTCGAAGTCGAGGATCTTCCAGCCGTCGCCGCGCGCGTGCAGGGCCTGGCCCAGGTGCATGTCGCCGTGGATCGCCTGGAGCAGGGGCGGGGGAGCGTCGTCGCGCGCCAGGCGTTCGCCGACCTGGTCGAGGAACGCCTCGACGAGCGGGGCACGCCGCGCGAGCGGGATCGAGCCCGCGCAGGCCTCACGGGCCCGACGGCGCAGGTCGCCCAGCAGCCAGCCCGCCTCGAGCGGTGGCCCGGTCGGCAGGGCGACGCGCAGCGCGCCGTGCATGCTCGCGAGCGTCGCGCCGAGGTCGGCCGCGAGGTCGGCGAACGACCGGTCCTGGGACGCGTAGGCGCACGCGAGCTCGAACCCGTCCTGGGCGTCGGTCACGAGCTCGCTGAGGATCGCGAGGTGCGCCGTCCGTGCGGTCGCCCCGGCCTGCCCGGCCGCCGGCCCTGGGCCCGACGCGCCCGGCCCGGCGGGCCGGCCGGGGACGTCGACCGCGTCCCACGAGGCCTCGACCCAGCCGAGCGGGCGAGGGACGCCCGTCCACCCGACCCGCGCGAGCGCGTCCGGGACCACGACGTCCGGGTGCTTGCCGATCGCGACCGTCCGCAGGATCTTGAGGATCGAGCCCCCCACGACCCCGGGCAGGATCACCGACGTGTTGGACTGCTCGCCGCCGACCGTCCGGGCCCCGGCCAGGTCCGGGCTCTCGCCCGGTCCTCCCGCACGGGCCCCCTCGGCCGGCTCGAGCGCCGCGAGGAGGGCCACCCACAGGTCGGGGTGCGTGGCGCCGTCGTGCACCGCGAGCGGCGCGCCGAGCGGGTCACCGGGCCGGGCGGGCGGGCCCGGGACGAAGCCGACCAGGCCCGGCAGGGGCGTGCGAGCCGCGTCCTGGGCGTCCGCGCCGGACCCGGCGTCGGGAGAGGCCGGCTCGCCCGAGGCCGCGAGCCGACCCGCAGGCGTGAGCACGAGCGGGACCTGGATCACGAGGTCGAGGCCCTCGCCCACGACGCGCAGCAGGTGCAGCGTGCAGCGATCGGTGAGCGCGAAGCTCAGCCACGGGACGTGGCGCACCGCGAGCCCCTTGACGGGGTACCAGCGCTGGGCGGGCAGCCACGCGTCGAGCAGCCCCAGCAGGCGCGCGTCGGGCACCGGGGCGCGCTGCGGCGACCCGAGCGGTCCGTGGCGGGACGCGACGGGCGGGGACGAGACGGTCTTCGGCACCACGTCAGCTCCTTCTGCCGTCCGGGCGAGGGCTGCCGGCCCGGTCCCTACGACACCGTCGACGTCGGCATCTACGACACCGTGAGCCAGTAGAAGTCCCTCGACCCCCATGTCATCACGACGTCGCCGTCCTCGCCCACCGGGGGGAACGGTGCCCCGCCGAACACGTCGGTGAGCGTCGCCCCCGCGTGCTCGGGCAGGTGGATCGTGGCGGTGCGCGCCGTGGACGCGAGGTTCGCGACGCACAGGATCGTCTCGGCCTCGTTGCGGCGCAGGAACGCGAGCACCGCGTCGTTGTCGGTGCTGAGCGTGACCTGCGCGCCGTCGCCGAACGCGGGGTGCAGGCGGCGCACCGCGAGCATCCCGTGGACCCAGTGCAGCAGCGACGTGGGCTGTGCGAGCTGGCCCTCGACGTTGACGTAGCCGTAGTGGTGCACGAGCGACTGGATCGGCGGCAGGTAGAGCTTGCCCGGGTCGGCCGTCGAGAAGCCCGCGTTGCGGTCCGGCGTCCACTGCATGGGCGTGCGGACCGCGTCGCGGTCGGGCAGCCAGATGTTGTCGCCCATCCCGATCTCGTCGCCGTAGTACAGGCACGGGCTGCCGGGCAGCGACAGGAGCAGCGCGTGCGCGAGCTCGATCTCCTTGCGCGAGTTGTCCAGGAGCGGGGCCAGGCGGCGGCGGATGCCGACGTTCGCGCGCATGCGCGGGTCCTGGGCGTACCACCCGTACATCGACGCGCGCTCCTCGGTCGAGACCATCTCGAGCGTGAGCTCGTCGTGGTTGCGCAGGAACGTGCTCCACTGGGCGCCCGCCGGGATGGGCGGGGTGTCGCGCAGGATGTCCACGATCTGGTTGGCCCGCTGGTCCTTGATCGCGTAGTAGATGCGCGGCATCACGGGGAAGTGGAAGCACATGTGGCACTCCGGCTCCTCCTCGGTGCCGAAGTAGTCCACGACCTCCGCAGGCCACTGGTTGGCCTCGGCGAGGATGATCCGGCCGGGGAACTCGGTGTCGACCATCTCGCGCACGCGCCGCAGGAACCGGTGCGTCTCGGGCAGGTTCTCGCAGTTGGTGCCCTCGGCCTCGAACAGGTACGGGACCGCGTCGAGCCGGAACCCGTCCACGCCCACCTGCAGCCAGAACCGCGTCACGTCGAGCATGGCGTCCGCGACGCGCGAGTTCTCGAAGTTGAGGTCCGGCTGGTGCGAGAAGAACCGGTGCCAGAAGTACTGGCGCCGCACCGGGTCGAACGTCCAGTTGCTCGTCTCGGTGTCCACGAAGATGATGCGCGCGTCCTGATAGCGCGTGTTGTCGTCGCTCCACACGTAGAAGTCGCCGTAGGGGCCCTCGGGGTCGGCGCGCGAGGCCTGGAACCACGGGTGCTGGTCGCTCGTGTGGTTCATGACCAGGTCGATCACGATCCGGATGCCGCGCGAGTGGGCCTCGGCGATGAGCTCGGTGAAGTCGGACATGGAGCCGTACTGGCCCGCGATCGCGGTGTAGTCGGCCACGTCGTACCCGCCGTCGCGCAGGGGCGAGGGGTAGAACGGCGGCAGCCACAGGGCGTCGATCCCGAGCCACTGGAGGTAGTCGAGCCGCTCGATGAGCCCGCGCAGGTCGCCCGAGCCGTCGCCCGACGAGTCCGAGAACGCGCGGACCAGGACTTCGTAGAACACCGCGGTCCGGTACCAGGAGGGGTCGTCGGACAGGCCCCCGCGCTGCGCCAGGGGCGCGGCCGGCTGCCGCTGGGGAGGCAGTGCGCCCACGGGCAGGGGAGCAGGGGCCGTCGCGGGCGCGACGGGAGCCGGGCCGGCGGCGTGCCCGTCCCGGGCGACACCGCCCGAGGTGCCGCCCGGCACTCCGCCCGACGTGGCGGACGGCCCCTGGCCCCCGGGGGACGACAGGTACGGGGGCGCCGTCACGGCGCGCCCACGTGGATGACGTGCGCGACCTGCTCCTGCGGGACGAGCCGCACGTACACGTCCTGCCCCCACCCGTACGAGGCACCGCTCAGGAGGTCGTGCGCGACGAACTGCCCGTGCTCGGCCGGCACGCCCAGTGCCGCGAGGTCGAGGTGGACCATGGACTCCTGCGTGCCCCACGGGTCCAGGTTGACGACCACGATCACGGTGTCGGCGGGCTCGGGCGTCCCGGCCGGGGACACGCGCGCCGGCAGGTGACGCGAGAACGCGAGGACCTGGTCGTTGCTCGTGGGGTGGATCGTGAGGTTGCGGAGCTGACGCAGCGCGGGGTGCTCGCGGCGCACCTCGTTGAGCCGCGTGAGGAGCGTCGAGATGCCGATCTCCTCCGCGAGCGCCCAGTCGCGGGGCTTGTACTCGTACTTCTCGTTGTCGATCTGCTCCTCGACGCCGGGGCGCGGCACGTTCTCGACCAGCTCGTAGCCCGAGTAGATCCCCCAGGTGGGCGAGCCGAGGGCCGCGAGCACTGCTCGCACCGCGAACCCGGCGACGCCGCCGTGCTGCAGGTACGGCGGCAGGATGTCGTGCGTCGTGGGCCAGAAGCTCGGACGCATGGAGGAGCCGGCCGGCCCCGAGACCTCGGCGAGGTACTCCGCGAGCTCGGTCTTCTCGTTGCGCCACGTGAAGTACGTGTACGACTGGTGGAACCCGATGTGCGCGAGCGTGAGCATCATCGCGGGCTTGGTGAACGCCTCCGACAGGAAGATCACCTCCGGGTGGGTGGCGCGGACCTCGGCCAGCAGCCACTCCCAGAACTCGAGCGGCTTGGTGTGCGGGTTGTCGACCCGGAACGCCGTGACGCCGCGCGCGATCCAGACCCGCACGACGCGCAGCACCTCGGCGTAGATGCCCGCCGGGTCGTTGTCGAAGTTCAGCGGGTAGATGTCCTGGTACTTCTTGGGCGGGTTCTCGGCGTAGGCGATCGAGCCGTCGACGCGCGTCGTGAACCATTCGGGGTGCTCGGCGACCCAGGGGTGGTCGGGCGAGCACTGGAGCGCGAGGTCGAGCGCGACCTCCATGCCCAGGCGGCGGGCCTCCTTCACGAAGGCCTTGAAGGTCCGCTCGCTGCCGAGCTCGGGGTGGATCGCGTCGTGCCCGCCGTCCTTCGAGCCGATCGCGTAGGGCGATCCCGGGTCGCCCGGGAGCGCGGTGAGCGAGTTGTTGCGACCCTTGCGGTGCGCGGTGCCGATGGGGTGCACGGGCGTCAGGTAGACCACGTCGAAGCCCATGGCGGCGATCGCGGGCAGGCGCCGCGCGGCGCTCGTGAACGTGCCCGACCGCCAGGTCCCGTCCTTGAGGCGTCGCGCGCCCTCGGAGCGGGGGAACATCTCGTACCAGGCCCCGGCGAGGGCGAGCGGCCGGTCCACCACGAGCGGGTACGTGCCCGACGGCGTCACGAAGTCCCGCAGCGGTGTGCGGGCCAGGGCGTCGCGCACCTCGGGCGACAGGGCTGCCGCGAGACGAGCCGGCGAGGGGCGCGACGGGTCCGCGAGGGCGGCTGCGCCGTCGTGCAGGGTCTTCGCGTCCTGCGGGCTCAGCCCCGCCAGGGCCGTGATGCGCTCGAAGAGCGCGACGCCCTCGGCGAGCATGAGCTCGACGTCGATGCCCGCCGCGACCTTGATCGCGGCGTCGTGCGCCCAGGTGCCGTACGGGTCGGACCACGCCTCGACGCGGAACGACCAGGCGCCCGGGGCGTCGGGCGAGAGCGTCGCGCGGAAGCGGTCGAGGCCCGGGGCCACGTCGACCATGTGCGCCCACGAGTGGTCGCTGCCGTCCGGGGCGACGAGCACCGCGGTCGCCGCGACCGCGTCGTGCCCCTCGCGGAACACCGTGGCCTCGACCGGGACGGCCTCGCCGACCGCGGCCTTGGCGGGCCAGCGACCTCCCTCGACGACGGGGGAGACGTCGAGGACCGGGATGCGACCGATCGGGGCGGCCGGCGCGATCGGGGGAGCCTGCCGGGGAGCCACCGGGGGTACCGGGC
>NZ_MAQA01000051.1 GCF_001692445.1 Oerskovia enterophila
GAGTCGGTCACGGGTGGGTCCTCCGGGGGGTCTCGAGGGCGAACCCGGCGGAGCCGGGCCGGTGCGTGAGGTCGTCGGGGACGAGGACCGTGGCGCGTGCGAGCCAGGCGACGAGGTCCTCGGGGGAGGCGTCCGGACCGAGGGCCTCGCCGGGCACGTAGGTGAACGCCGCCCCCGTCGGGGTCGACGTCAGGGCGCGCAGCAGGCCGTCGGCCGTGAGGCCTGCGGCACCGAGCGCGAGCAGCTCGCGCGGGTCGATCCCCGCCGGGAGCGGGCCGTTGCCCTGGTCGGTGCCGTAGACGACCGTCCCGCCGGCCGCGGCGAACCGCGTCAGGTTGTCGATCGCGACGTCCTGCTCGCGGGTCGGGCTCGCCCAGCCGTGGATGTCGAGCGTGCTGATCCACTGCTGCGTGCGAGCCATCGCGCCGACCAGGTCGTCGGGCAGGCGTTCGCTGAACGGCGCGTGGGCCAGCCGGTCGATCCCGGCCTCGTGCGCGCGCCGGGCCTGCCCCTCGCCCTCGACGTGCGCGACGACGGGCCGACCGTGCGCGCGGGCCCGGGCGAGGATCGCGCCGAAGGTCTCGTCGTCGAGCTCGGGACCTGCGCCCGGGTGCAGCACGACCTTGAGGAAGCTCGCTCCCGCCGCGACCTGGCGGTCGACCGCGGCCACGGACCGTTCGGGGCCCGCGACCTCCTCGACCGCGCCGGGCGGGGCCCAGGACCGGTCGGACGGATACCCGCCGGGGGCCGTGAGTAAGGCTCCGGCGTAGCGGACGGCGGGCAGTCCCGGTGTTCCGGTCAGCCCCGCGAGGACCCGCGGGTCCCCGCCCAGGTCGTCCACCGCGGCCAGGCCACCCCGGCGCAGGGCCGCAGGGTCGACCAGGGCCAGGTGGACGTGCGCGTCGGTCAGACCCGGGAGCACCGTGCCCCGAAGGCGAAGGTCCGGCGCCGGATCCGCACCCCTCGCGGTCCGCAGGCCGCGCGCGGTGGCGACGAGCGTCGTCGGGCCCGACCACCCCGCGTCCCGCTCCCAGCGGGCGTCGACGGTGAGACCGACGGCGCTCGCGGTGCTGTCGGCTCCGCCGGACCCCGCGCGGCCGCCCGTCACCGCGGGCCGATCTCGGTGCGCACAGCGAAGAGCTCGGGGAAGAACGTCAGGTCGAGGGCCTTCTCGAGGAAGCCCACGCCGCTCGACCCTCCCGTGCCGCGCTTGGTGCCGATGATGCGCAGCACGGTCTTCATGTGCCGGAAGCGCCAGAGCTGGAAGTTGTCCTCGAGGTCGACGAGCTCCTCGCAGCTCTCGTAGGCGAGCCAGTCGGCCTCGGGGTCCTCGTAGATCGCGCGGATGGTCTGGACGAGGTCCTCGTCCAGGGTGTGCGCCTGCGTGACGTCCCGCTCGAGGACCCTGGCGGGCACGTCGTGCCCGTGGCGCGCGAGGTAGCGCAGGAACTCGTCGTAGACGCTCGTCTCGTGCAGGAGCCGCTCGAGCAGGTCGTGCGCGGCCGGGTCCGAGGCGAACACCGTCAGCATGCGTGCGTTCTTGTTGCCCAGCAGGAACTCGACCGCGCGGTACTGGTGGGACTGGAACCCCGACGAGCTGCCCAGGAAGCCCCGGAACTGCGCGTACTCGCTCGGGGTGAGCGTCGCGAGGACCGACCACTGCTCGGTCAGCGTGCGCTGGACGTGCTTGACCCGGGCGATGCGCTTGAGCGCGGACTGCAGGTCGTCGGCCGCGATGAGCTCGCGCGCCGAGGCCAGCTCGTGCAGGACCAGCTTGAGCCACAGCTCGGTCGTCTGGTGCTGGACGATGAAGAGCATCTCGTCGTGGTGGACGGGCGCGCTGACCGGGACCTGGGCGTCCAGGAGCGTGTCCAGGTGCAGGTAGGTGCTGTAGGTCATGCGGTCGCGCAGGTCGGTCACGATGCTCGGCTCGAGGGGTCGCTCGTTGCTGGACGACGGCGTTGTCATGGATCGAGACTAGGGCGCCGCGGCGCCCGCGTCAGCGTTTCGTGCGGGCAGCGGTGCCGACGTAGGGTCGCCGGGTGACGAGCGGAACCGGGCGGGCGACGAGCATCGAGGTCGCGTTCCTCGACGACCTCGCGGACGACGCGCCCTCGCGCGCAGAGCTGCTGCGCGCTCTGCGCGACGTCACGGGCGCTCCTGGTCAGGACGTGTTCTCGGCGTCCGCCGACCAGATCCTCACGCTCGCCGAGGCCGACCCCGACCGGCACGCGCTGGTCGTCCGGCGCGACGGCCAGGTCGCCGGGGTCGGCGTCCTGCACCCGGGTGGCGCGTCCGACGAGATGCTCGACCGGCTCGACGGCGCCCGCCCGCAGGACGTCGTCGTCTTCCGCGGCTTCCTCGTCGACCGGCACCACCAGGGGGTCGGGGTCGGGTCCTCGGTGGCCGCGGCGCTCCCGGCGCTCGTGGCCCGCCTGGCCGAGCGGCTCCGCAGGAAACCGTTCGCGTCGGTCGTCCTCGTCGTCGACGCGGACAACGCCGCCGGGCTGCGCGCCTACACCCGTGCCGGGTTCGTCGACCGCGGCGCGTACCTCGACGCGGTCGGCCGGACGCAGCACGTCATGGCGCTCGCGGTCGTCTAGGCGGCGCTCGGGGCGTCGCCGTCGTCGCCTTCGTCGGGCGACCGGCTCCGACGGGACCGGGCGAGCGCGGCGTGACGGTGCTCACGTGAAGCCCTTTCGTGAAGCGCATCCGGTACGCCTGTCTTAGCCTGCACCCAGGGTCGGGCAGACGCCGTAGGAACCGTGACGGGAGTGCCTCATGACACGAGCAGTGGTGACCGGGGTCGGTGCGGTGACACCGCTGTCGTCGACCGCGCCGGGGACGTGGGGCGCACTGCTCCGCGGTGAGCAGGGGGTCGGTGCCCTCGACGACGCGTGGGCCCGGGATCTGCCCGTGCGCATCGCGGCCCGCGTGGACGACGCGTTCGCCGAGACTCTGGGCGTGCGGATCAGGCGACGCACCGACCGCGCCGAGCAGCTCGCGCTCGTCGCGGGGCGCGAGGCCTGGGAGGACGCGGGCCGCCCCGACGTCGACCCCACGCGTCTCGCGGTAGCCGTCGGCTCGGCCAACGGCGGGATCGCCACGACGCTCGAGCAGAGCCGCGTGCTCCAGACCCAGGGGCACCGACGGGTCTCGCCGCACGCCGTGACCATGCTCATGGCCAACGGGCCTGCGGCCTGGCTCTCGATCGACCTGGGAGCCCAGGCCGGGGCGCGGGCTCCTGTCAGCGCGTGCGCGGCGGGGCTCGAGGCGATCCTCATGGGCCGCGAGATGATCCTCGCGGGCAGCGCCGACGTGGTCGTGTGCGGGGGAGTCGAGGCGGGGGTCCAGGAGTTCTCGATCGCCGCGTTCGCCCAGGCGCGCGCGATGTCGACGCGCAACGACGAGCCGGGGCGGGCGTCGCGCCCGTTCGACGCGGCCCGCGACGGGTTCGTCATGGGCGAGGGCGCGTCGATCGTCGTCCTGGAGAGCGAGGAGCACGCCCGCGCCCGCGGCGCGAGGGTCCTGGGCGCGGTCTCCGGCGCCGCGCTCACCTCCGACGCGTTCGACATCGTGGGCGGCGACCCCGCCAACCAGGCGCGCACCGTCTCGCTCGCGCTGCGCTCGGCCGGTCTGGCGCCCGGCGACCTGGGCCTGGTCCACGCGCACGCCACCTCGACGCCCGTCGGCGACCTCAACGAGGCGGCCGCGCTGCGGGCCGCGCTGACCGACCCACCTCCCGTGACGTCGACCAAGGGGGCGACGGGGCACCTCCTGGGCGCCTCGGGATCGCTCGGGGTCGTCGCGGCGCTGCTCGCGCTGCGCGAGGGCGCCGTCCCGCCCACGCTCAACGTCGACGAGCTGGACCCCGCGGTCGACCTCGACGTGGTCCACGGCGTGGCGCGCCCGACGACGGCGCGCCACGCCCTGGTCAACGCGTTCGGGTTCGGCGGCCACAGCGCGAGCGTCGTGGTCTCGCGCGACTGAGCGGCGAGACGGGGTGAGCTGTGCCCGCCCGCGGGGACCGATGAGTTCACGCACCGGGCGCGGTCCACACCGCCGGAACCATCCGTGCAACAGCAGCAGGAGGTCGGCCATGGGTCGGGTAGTCGTCGTGAGCTTCATCAGCATCGACGGGGTGGTCCAGGCGCCCCTGTCGCCCGACGAGGACCGCGACGGCGGCTTCGACCGCGGCGGCTGGGTCCCCCCGCTGAGTGACGACACGGTCGATGCGTTCATGCAGGCGGCGACGGTCGGCGCCGCGGGCATGCTGCTGGGGCGCCGGTCCTACGAGATCCTCCGGGACGCCTGGGCGCAGGCGGACGACTCCGAGCCGGCGATCGCTGCCATGAACCGCATGCCGAAGCACGTCGTCTCGTCGGCGCTCTCGCCCGCCGACCTCACCTGGCGAAACTCTCACCTGGTCGGCGCCGACCTGCCCCGCGTCGTCACGGACCTCACGGGCCGCACCGACGGCGATCTCGTCGTCCTCGGAGCGGCGACCCTGGTCCGCGCCCTGGCCGAGCACGACCTCGTCGACGAGTACCGCCTGCTGGTCTTCCCGATCGTCCTGGGGTCCGGGAAGCGCATGTTCGACGAGCGCGCCCGCCCGGCCCGCTTCACACTGACCGAGAGCGTCGTCTCCCCCCGCGGGGTCGTCATCCTCACCTACGTGCGAGGCGCCTCCGACTGAGCAGCGGCACGCCCGGCACCGAGCCGGCGGCCCGGGCGGCCGGCCTCAGGCCCGGCGTCCCTTCCGCGTCGTTCCCCGACGCGGCTGCGGCCGCTGACCTCCGGCGCGCGGTGCCGCAGCAGGTCCTGCGGGCCCGTTCGGCTCGGTGCGCCCAGCCGCCGAGGTCCCCTGTGCGGGGCTGCCCGGCGCAGGAGCCCGGCGCGACCGCGACCCGTCCTGCTCGCCCGACGTCACGAGGCGTCCGATCACGAGCTGCTGCCCGAGCCCCCACAGCGACGACGTGGCCCAGTACAGGACGACGCCGACGGGGAAGCCCACGGCCACCACGGCAGAGACCGCCGGCAGCACGAACGCGAGCGTCCCCTGCTGCCGCGCGAGCGGGTTCGTGGGGTCGGCGGGCGGGTTGTTGCGTGCGCTGAACCGCTGGGTCAGGACCTGCGCGGCGTACATGAGGACGATCAGGACGGCGGGCACCAGGACCCCTGCCAGGCCGCCGGAACCGCCCAGCGCACCCGTCAGCGTGCCGGACAGCGGGGCGCCGAGGAGCGTGGCGGCGTCGGCCTGGCGGACCAGGTCGCCCGTGAGCGCGCCGACGGGCGTCTGGCGGCCGATCCCGGAGAGCACCGAGTACAGCGCGAACAGGACCGGCGCCTGGACCAGGAGGGGCAGGCAGCCCGTGAGCGGGTTCGCCCCGGTGCGGGTCATGAGCTCCTGCTGCTCGCGCCGGGCTGCGTCACGGCTCGCCGCGTCGGTCCTGCCGCGGTACTTCTCCTGGATGCGGCGGATCTCGGGCGAGGCCAGCCGCATGGCGCGCATGCCTCGGACCTGGGTCACCACGAGCGGGACGAGCAGGACCTTGACGACCACGACGAGGCCGACGATCGCGAGGCTCCACCCGGCGCCCCCGGCGGGGTCGAGGCCCAGGGCGGTCAGGGCGCTGTGGAGGTGGACGAGGATCCAGGCGACCACGAGCTGGAGCGGGTGGACGAGGGTGGAGAGGGCATGGGTGAGGGTGTCGAGGACGGGCACGGCGGACTCCTGCGGGACGGAGGGGAGGGGAGCGTGGAGCTCCCGCGCCGCGTCAGCAGCACCCGGGCCGTTGGACGGCTCAGGAAGGCTGGGGGATCAGGCGGTGCGCGGGAGCGCGAGGGCTCCCGGTGCCCGCGGCCGTGGCCGTCCGGGCGTGGTGGGGCTGTGCTGGCGCACCGGTGCCGGCAGCGGCAGCGGCTCGGCCGCGACGGGGACCGTGAGGAGCAGCAGGACCGCCACGGCGACGCACGCGAGCGCGACGCCCAGGGCGCCCGCGGTCGCGGCGAGCGTCGCCGCACCGAGCAGGGAGAGCACGGCGCCGAGCGACGTGGTGCCCAGCGAGTGCCCGACGGCGAGCGCCAGCACGAGCACGAGCGGCACCGTCGCGAGGGTCCGGGCCGCGGACGCGGCGGTCAGGTGGTCGTAGCGCTCACGCAGCGCCTGGGCCGTCCGCACGTCTCCACCTCCGCCCCTCGTGACCTGGCGGGTGCCGTCCCGCGCGTCCGCCCAGACTAGCGCCCCACGGGGACGCGAGGGCGCCGGGGCAGGGCGCGCACCGTCCGGGCCCGGGGCTCGCGTGCTCCGATGTCGCACTGGCCGATCCCGTGCGATGCTCGCACAGACCGGAGACGTCCGTGGCGCGCTCCTCGCACCCACGGGAGCCGGTCGGCTCCAGAGCAGTCTCGCGCGTCGCCGTGCGGAAGGACGCGCCCGTAGCCTCGGGGTGCCAGGAGGCGCCCCGAGCCGTTCTCCGGGAGGTCTCATGTCCGAGCTGGTGATCGACAGCGGCGACACCGTCTGGGTGCTCGTCTCGGCGGCCCTCGTCCTGTTCATGATGCCGGGGCTCGCGCTGTTCTACGCGGGACTGGTCCGGCGCGGCAACGTGCTCGCCATCATGCAGCAGAACCTGGTGCCCATCGCTGTGATCACGCTGACGTGGATCCTGGTGGGCTACAGCATCGCGTTCAGCGACGACATCGGGAACGGGTTCATGGGCGACCTCGGGCTGTTCGGCCTCACGGGGCTCGACACGGCCCCGACGCCCGCGCTGCACGCCGTCGACGGCGACGTGGCCATCCCGACGCTCGCGTTCGTGGCCTTCCAGATGATGTTCGCGATCATCACCCCGGCGCTCCTGACCGGCGCGACCGTCGGGCGGCTCAAGACCGTCGGCTGGGTCGTCACGCTCGCGCTGTGGTCGGTGCTCGTCTACCCGTTCGTCGCGCACTGGCTGTTCAACCCCGACGGCTGGCTCGTCGGGATCGGCGCCCAGGACTGGGCCGGCGGGATCGTGGTGCACGCCGCAGCCGGGGCCGCGGCGCTCGCGGTCCTCGTGGTCGTGGGGCGCCGGCAGGGCTGGCCGAGGGCCGGCTCGATCCCGCACTCGATCCCGCTCGCCGTCGCGGGTGCCGGGATCCTGTGGTTCGGCTGGTTCGGCTTCAACGGCGGCGGCTCGCTCCAGGGCAACGGCGTCGCGGCCCAGGCGCTGCTCAACACGCACGTGGCAGGGGCCGCGGCCATGGCCGCGTGGCTGCTCATGGAGCGTCTGCGCACGGGCAAGGGGACCGTGATCGGCGCGGTCACGGGCGGCGTCGCCGGGCTCGCGACGATCACGCCGTGCGCGGGCTACGTCAGCACGCTCTCCGCGCTGGTCATCGGCCTCGCCGCGGGGGTCGTGTGCACGTTCGCGCTCGGCCTCAAGACGGTCTTCCGGTTCGACGACGCCCTGGACGTCATCGCCGTGCACTTCGTGGGCGGCATCCTCGGTTCGCTGCTGCTGGGGCTGTTCGGGTCGCACGCGATCAACGCCGCGGGGGTCGACGGGCTGTTCTTCGGCGGGGGCGCCGACCTCCTGGTCGCCCAGGTGATCGCCCTGGTCGTCGTGATCGCGTTCTCGTTCGTCGTGACGCTCCTCATCGCGCTCGCGGTCCAGAAGACCGTCGGTCTCAAGGTGGCCCCGGGGCACGAGTTCGGGATGGACGAGGTCGAGCAGGGCGCGAACGCCTACACGCTGGGCCAGGTCTCGGGGCTGTCGGCAGCGGGCTCCGCAGGTGGGCCGGGCGGCTCCGGGACGCTCGCCGCGTCCGAGCACCCGGCCCCCGGGGAGCCCGGCACCGCCGCACCGACGGGGGCTCCCGGCGCGGTCGTCCTCACCGCGACCTTCGACTCCGCGGACCTCGACACCCTCACGACCGCGCTCGAGGCCGCAGGGGCGTGGGCGATCCAGGTCACCGAGGTCGACGAGGTCGTCGCCGACCCGCCGTCGCTGCGGTTCCGCGAGTCCTCGCAGCGCCCGCGCTTCGCGCGCCGCCTGCGCGTCGAGCTCTGCGTGGCCCAGGCCGCGTCCCCGGCCGTCGTCGAGCTCCTGTCTCGCCAGACCGTGGGCCTGCGCACGCCCCTGCTCCACACGCTGGTCGAGGCCCCGCGAGCCTGACCTACGAGGTCGCGGGACGCCGCGAGCAGCACCGGCGGGACGACGTCCCGGCAGGGGACAATGTCCCCGTGGACCCGGACCCGATCGCCCGCCTGCTCGCCTCCCCGCCCGACCTCCCGGTCCGCCACCACCTGGCCGAGCTCCTCGACGCGGTGCGCACGCGCGGCGTCGCGGTGCTCCAGGCCCCGCCCGGCACGGGAAAGACGACCCTGGTCCCGCCGGCGCTCGCGGGCAGGGGTGTGGGCTGGGCGTCCCACGACGCCGCCGGGGGCACGGCGGCCCACGACGCCACCGGGGGTGCCGGCCTCGCCCCGCGTGCCGGGACGGCCCGCGTGGTTGTGACCCAGCCGCGACGGATCGCGGCCCGTGCCGCGGCGCGTCGCCTCGCGCACCTGCTGGGCGAGCCCGTGGGCCGCACGGTCGGCTTCTCGGTGCGCGGCGAGTCGCGCACGGGTCCCGAGACCCGCATCGAGGTGGTCACGACGGGCGTGCTCCTGCGTCGCCTCCAGCGCGACCCGGAGCTGGCCGGGGTCGACGTCGTGGTCCTCGACGAGGTCCACGAGCGTCACCTCGACGCGGACCTGACGCTCGCGCTGCTCGTCGACGTCCGGGCGACCCTGCGCCCCGACCTGACCCTCGTCGCGATGTCCGCGACGATCGAGGCCGAGCGCACCGCGAGCCTGCTGGGCGACGGGTCGCCGGCCCCGGTCGTGGTCGCCGACGGCAGCCTCTTCCCGGTCCAGGAGGTGTGGGTCCCGGCGCCCGGGCCGCGGCTCGACGAGCGGGGCGTCCAGCGAGCCTTCCTCGACCACGTCGCGGCGACCGCACGTCGTGCGCTGGCCGAGCAGCCGGGCGACGTGCTGGTCTTCGTCCCGGGAGCCGGTGAGGTCGACGGCGTCGCGCGCCGGCTCGCGGGCGTGCCGGCCGACGTGCGGCCGCTGCACGGGCGGCTGCCCGCGCGCGAGCAGGACCTCGCGCTGACCCCCGGGCCACGTCGTCGGGTCGTGGTCTCCACGGCCGTCGCGGAGTCCTCGCTCACGGTGCCCGGTGTGCGCGTGGTCGTCGACGCGGGGCTCTCGCGCGAGCCGCGCACCGACCACCGTCGCGGGCTCGCGGGCCTGGTGACCGTGCGCGTGAGCCGGGCGGCGGCCGAGCAGCGCGCGGGGCGCGCCGGGCGCGAGGGACCGGGCGCGGTCTACCGGTGCTGGTCGCCGGGCGAGCACGCCCAGCTCGTGGCGCACCCCGTCCCGGAGATCCTCACCGCGGACCTGGTCGCGTTCGCGCTCGAGCTCGCGTGCTGGGGCAGCCCCGACGGCTCCGACCTCGCGCTCCTGGACCCACCTCCCGCGGCCGCGATGGCGGTCGCGCGCGCGACCCTCGAGTCGCTCGGTGCGGTCGACCACGACGGGGCCGTCACGCCCCGGGGGCGCGAGATCGCGCGCGTCCCGGCCGACCCGCGGCTCGCGCGCGCCCTGCTGGACGCGAGCGACGTCGTCGGGCCGCGGCTCGCCGCCGAGGTGGTCGCCCTCCTGTCCGACGACGTGCGCGCCCCCGGGGCGGACCTCGTCGCGTCCCTGCGGGAGGTACGACGCGGCGGCCCGGCGAGCGGGTCGTGGCGCGCGCAGGCCGAGCGGCTCGAACGCCTGCTGCCGGGACACGGCGCCCGGGGGGCGGGTCGGAGGCGCGCGGACCTGAGCCTCGACCTCGCCGTCGGGCTCGTGGTCGCGCTCGCGCACCCGGACAGGGTCGCGCGCCGGCGCCCGAACGGGGCCGCGTACCTCATGGCGTCGGGCACCGGCGCCGCGCTCCCGCCCGGCTCCCCGCTCGCGGGCTACGACTGGCTCGCGGTCGCCGACGCCGACCGCGGTGCGGGCCGGCGCGACGCGACGATCCGCTCGGCCGCACCGATCGACGAGGACCTCGCCTACGAGGCAGCGTCGGCGGCGCTGCGCGAGGACGAGCACGTAACCTGGACGGGCGGGCGGATCCAGGCTCGGCGCACCACGCGGCTGGGCGCGATCGAGATCGCGTCGCAGAGGATCGCCGACCCGCCCGCCGACCAGGTCGTCGCGGCGCTGCGGACCGGGCTCGAGCGCGAGGGCCTGGACGTCCTGCCGTGGCGCGAGTCCGCGCACGAGCTGCGCCGCCGCCTCGACTTCCTGCACCGCACCCTGGGTGAACCCTGGCCCGACGTGTCCGACGACGCGCTCCTCGCGAGCCTCGACTCGTGGCTCGGGCCCGACCTCGCGCGGGTCCGCACGGCCGCCGACCTCCAGCGCCTCGACCTGACCAGCGCGTTGCGCAGGCTGCTGCCCTGGCCCGCGGCGGGCCGGCTCGACGAGCTCGCCCCGGTGCGCGTGGACCTGCCCGGCGGCAGGAGCGCGCGCCTGGACTACGCGGGCGACCAGCCCGTGCTCGCGGTCAAGGTCCAGGACGCGTTCGGCTGGCGCGCCACCCCGCGCATCGCCGACGGCCGGGTGCCCGTGCTGCTGCACCTGCTGTCCCCGGCCCGGCGCCCCGCGGCGATCACCGCGGACCTCGAGTCGTTCTGGCGCACCGGGTACGCCCAGGTCCGCGCCGAGCTGCGAAGGCGCTACCCCAAGCACGACTGGCCCGAGGACCCGGGCGCGTGAGCCCGTGCCCGTCCAGGACGTGAGGACCCGCGGCGGCGGCCCGTTCCTGAAGGGCAGCCCACGGCCGGTCCGCTGCCCGCCCGGCGGCCCCGGAGTACGCTGAGAGAGCGCGAGCGCAAGGAGGGGACCATGGTCGGCCCGAGCGAACCCAGACCCGTCGGGAACGTGCTCTGGCTCGCGCTCGGCTCGTTCCTCCTGGCCGTGCTCCTCGTCACGACCGGCGCCCCGGTGCTGCCGTTCCTGCTGCTCCTGCTCGCGGTGCTCTTCGCGGTGGTCGGCGGCACCCGCTACGTGCGGACCCGGCACACCCCCCGTCACCACGCGCCGCCCCGCGACGCGCCCCCGGGCCGAGCCTAGGCGGCCCCCACCGAGGAGGAACCGTGGGACTGCTGACCTACACGAGCAACACCTCGCTCGACGGCTTCGTGGCCGACGCGTCGGGCTCGTTCGCCTTCAGCTTCCCCGACGAGGAGGTGCTCGCGTTCATCAACGACCTCGAGCGACCCGTCGGGACCTACCTGTTCGGGCGGCGCCTCTACGAGGTCATGGCCGTCTGGGACGACCCGGCCATGCTCGACGACCCGTCGCCCGGGACGCGCGACTTCGCGGCCCAGTGGCGCGAGACGGACAAGGTCGTCTACTCGACCACGCTCGCCGAGGTCTCGGCCCCCCGCACGCGCCTCGAGCGGACCTTCGACCCGTCGGCGGTCCGCGACCTCGTGCAGGGCGCCGACGCCGAGGTCGGCCTCGGGGGCCCGACCCTCGCCGCCGCGGCGCTCGCGGCCGGGCTCGTCGACGAGGTCCGGCTCCTGGTGCGCCCGGTCCTGCTGGGCGGTGGGCTCGCGAACTTCCCGCTCGGGGTGCGCACCGACCTCGAGCTCGTCGACGAGCGGCGCTTCGCGAGCGGGGTCGTGCACGTCCACTACCGCGTGCGTCGCTGAGCCGGGCTCGCCCGCCGCCGCACGTCGTCGGTCGGTGACCTCCTCGCCGTGAGCCGCCGCAGCCCCGGCGATCTCGCGCGGGCCCGAGGGCGGCGAGGCGGAGCGAGGGCGGACGGCCGGCGCTCTCCTCGACGGGCCGCTCCGGCCGGTCGCCTGAGAGGGTGGTGCCATGCGTGCACACCCCGAGGCCCGGACCGAGCGACCCCACGACCTGGAGGACCTCCAGCACCGCATCGCGAGCATGGACACCCAGGAGGTCGTCGACGAGCTGGGGCGGCTGGGCGACGAGCGGCGCGCGGTCGCGTTCCGCCTGCTGCCCAAGGGCCGGGCGGTCGAGGTGTTCGAGGACCTCGACCCGGCGATCCAGGCCGAGCTCGTCGAGGCGCTGCGGGCCGACTCGACCGCGGAGATCTTCGCGGCGCTCGACCCCGACGACCGGGCCTCGCTGCTCGACGAGCTGCCCGCCGGTGTCGCTGCCCGGCTCCTGGAAGGGCTCGGGCCCGACGAGCGGGCGCTGACGACCGCGCTGCTCGGGTACCCCGAGGACAGCGCGGGTCGGCGCATGTCGCCCCGGGTCGCCTCGGTGCGCCGCGGCACGACGGTCGAGGGTGCGCTCGACGCGCTGCGCCGGGCGGGGGACGACGTCGAGACCATCTACACCGTGCCCGTCCTGGGCCCCGGGCGCGTGGTCGAGGGCGTGGTCTCGCTGCGCAGGCTGCTCGTGAGCGACCCCGGCACCCCGGTCGAGGACGTCATGTCCCCGGCCGTGACGGTCGAGGCCACCGACGACCAGGAGCACGCAGCGAACGTCGTGCGCGACGGCGGGTACGTCGCGGTGCCCGTGGTCGACCACGAGGACCGCCTCCTCGGGGTCCTCACGGTCGACGACGCGATGCGTATCCTCGAGGCCGAGGACGACGAGGACTCGGCGCGCGTGGGCGGCTCCGAGCCCCTGCGCCGCCCGTACCTGTCGGTCTCGGTCCTCGGGCTCGTGCGCTCGCGCGTGGTCTGGCTCCTGCTGCTGATCGTCGCGGCGAGCCTGACGGTCGGCGTCCAGAGCTACTTCGAGGCCGAGCTCGACACGGTCGTGGCCCTGGCCCTGTTCATCCCGCTGCTTATCGGCACGGGCGGCAACGCGGGCTCCCAGGCCGCCACGACCGTGGTCCGCGCCCTGGCCGTGGGGGACATCCGGCGCGGGGACCTGCTGCGCGTCGTGGGCCGCGAGATGCTCACGGGCCTGCTGCTCGGCACGGTGCTCGCCGCGGTCGGGTTCGGCCCTGCGGCCTGGGTCGCGGGCGTCTCGATCGCGCAGGTCCTCGCCATCACGGTCGTGGGAGTGTGCGTGCTCGCCACGACGGTCGGGTCGAGCATCCCGATCCTGGCGCGCCGCGTGGGCATCGACCCCGCGATCGTCGCGGCGCCCTTCATCTCGACGTTCGTCGACACCCTGGGCCTGATCATCTACTTCTCGGTCGCCAAGGTGGTCCTGGGCATCTAGCCCGGACGGCCGCACGCGCGGCGAGGTCCCAGCGCGAGGCGAGCGGCGCCGTCGGGCCCCGTTCCTTCCTGATGCCGAGCGCGGCCCGCGCGGATACGTTCACCCGTGAGGCGCGCGCGGCGCCTCCGGGAGAGAGGCGGGCGCATGCCGCACAGCACCAGTCCACGCACAACGAGCACCCGACCCCGCCTCCTGTTCGCGTCCCTCCAGGGGTACCGCGGGGCCTGGCTGCGCGGCGACGTGGTCGCGGGGCTGACGGTGTGGGCCGTGCTCGTGCCCGAGTCGCTCGCGTACGCGACGATCGCGGGGGTCTCGCCCGTGGTCGGGCTCTACGCGGCCGTGCCCTCGCTGATCCTCTACGCGGCGTTCGGCAGCTCGCGCCACCTGATCGTGGGGCCCATGTCCGCGACCGCGGCGCTGTCCGCGAGCGTGGTCGCGGCGTTCCGTCCGGGCGACGACGCGACGTTCGTCGCGCTGACGACCGCGGTCGCGCTCGTGACCGGTGTGCTGTGCCTGGTCGCGGGCATCGCCCGCCTCGGCTTCCTGGCCTCGTTCATCTCCGAGCCCGTGCTCAAGGGCTTCATCGTGGGCCTGGCCCTGACGATCGTGATCGGGCAGGTGCCCGCGCTGCTGGGCGTCGACAAGGGCGAGGGCAACTTCTTCGAGAAGCTCTGGGCGATCCTCACCGAGCTCGGCACCGCGCACCCGCTGACCGTGGTCCTCGGCGTGGGGTCGCTCGCCGCGGTGCTGGTCATCAAGCGGTGGCTGCCCAAGGTGCCGGGCTCGCTCGTCGTGGTCGGGGTCGGGATCGCGCTCGTCCTGCTGCTCGGGCTCGACGACGACGGCGTCGACATCGTGGGCCCCATCCAGGCGGGCCTGCCCGCGCTCGGCCTGCCCACGGGCGTCGACTGGAACACCTACACCGACCTGATCGGCCCGGCCGCGGGCGTCATGCTCGTGGGCTTCGCCGAGGCCCTGGGCGCCGCCAAGACCTACGCCTCGCGCGAGGGCTACGACATCGACGCCAACCGCGAGCTGCTCGGCATGGGCGCCGCGAACCTCGGCTCGGGCCTCGCGTCCGGCATGGTCGTCAACGGCAGCCTGTCCAAGACCGCGGTGAACGGCGGCGCGGGGGCCCGGAGCGAGGTCTCGGGCCTGGTCGCGGCGGCGCTCACCGTCCTGACCCTGCTGTTCCTCACGCCCGTGTTCGAGTCCCTGCCCGAGGCCACGCTCGCGGCCGTCGTCATCGCGGCGGTGATCGAGCTCGTCGACGTCAAGGCCCTGCGCCGCCTGTTCGACCTCGCGACCCCGCGCAGCAAGGACCTGTACGGCGGAGCGGCCCGCCACGACTTCTGGGCGGCGCTCGCGGCCATGGTCGGCGTGCTGGTGCTCGACACGCTGCCGGGCCTCGTGCTCGGGATCGTGCTCTCGCTGTTCCTGCTGCTCGGGCGGGCCTCGCGCCCGCACGTGGCCGTGCTCGTGCGCAGCCCGCACGGGGTGTGGGTCGACCGCGCACGCCGGGTCGCCACGGGCAAGGACGGGGGCACGGGCGTCGAGGGCGTGCTCGTGGTGCGCGTCGAGTCGGGCCTGTTCTTCGCCAACGCCGACACGGTGCGCGCGGCGGTGCGTCGCCTGGTCGCCGACGCCTCGCCCCGGGTCGTGGTCCTGGACGCCGAGACGGTGCCGTTCGTCGACGTCGAGGCCGCCGACATGCTCGGGACCCTGCGCCACGACCTGGACCGCGTCGGCGCCCGCCTGGTGCTGGCGCGGGACGTGGGCCAGGTGCGCGACGTGCTGCGCGGCGCCGTCGGGCCGGACGAGCTGCCGCCCACCTACCCCGACGTCGACACCGCGGTGGCCGCGGCTCTCGCGGACGGCCCGGGGGCGGCGCGCGGCTCGGCGGGCGACGCGCCCGCGGGAGCGCCCGCCTCCTGAGGCCCGACGGCGCCCTCTTGAGGCCCGACGGCGCCGCGCACCTGCCGGGGCGGGGATCCTTCCCGCGCGGCGCGAGGGGCGCGGCACTACGGTCGGGGTGACCGGTGCGGCGGGGCGCTGCCCGACACGGCCGAACCGGCCCGGACCGGGCGCGTGCGCCCGGGTGGAGAGCAGGACCACGAACGTGGCGCGGCGTCCCGGCGCCCGCCGCACGACGAGAGGAAGTGCCGTGGGCGCAGCCATCGGTCAGTCCCTGCCCATCGCGGTGGGCGTTCTCATCAGCCCCATGCCGATCGTGGCGGTCGTGCTGATGCTCGTCAGCAGGAAGGCCACGGCGAACGGGTTCTCGTTCCTGCTGGGGTGGATCGTCGGGATCGCGGTGCTGGGGTCGATCGTGCTGCTCGTGGCCGGGGCCGCGACGCCCTCGGAGTCCGGGCCGCCCGCGTGGGCCAGCGTCGTCAAGATCGTCCTGGGTTTCCTGCTCCTGCTGCTCGCGATCAAGCAGTGGCGCGGGCGTCCGCGCGCGGGCGCGACCCCGGAGACACCGAAGTGGATGAGCGCGATCGACGCCTTCACGCCCGTCAAGGCGTTCGGGCTCGCGGTCCTGCTCGGCGCGGTCAACCCCAAGAACCTCCTCCTCGTGGTCTCGGGGGCCGCGGCCATCGCGGCGGCGACGTCCGAGACCGGTGAGCAGCTCGGGGCCCTCGCGGTCTTCGTGGTCGTGGCGAGCATCGGGGTCGCGGCCCCGGTGGTGATCTACCTCGCGATGGGCGCGCGCGCCGCGACCATGCTCGAGGAGCTCAAGACCTGGATGATCCAGAACAACGCGGTCATCATGGCCGTGCTGCTCCTGGTGCTGGGCGCCAAGATGGTCGGTGACGGGATCACGGCGCTGTGAGCGGGCAGGGGCACGAGCACCAGCACCTGGCCGCTGCCGGTCCGGGTCCGGAGACCGACCCTGTCGACCCCGTCGAGGCCGCGCTGGACCGGCTGCGGGCAGGCGGGCACCGCGTGACCGAGGCGCGACGGGCGGTCCTCGAGGTCCTGGCCACGGGCGAGGGGCACCCGAGCGCCGACGAGCTCTCGGCCCGGGTCCAGGACCGGCACCCGGGCATCCATCGCGCGACGATCTACCGGACCGTGGACCGGCTCACGATCCTGGGCGTCGTGACGCACGTGCACATCGGGGGAGGGGCCACGGCCTACCACCTGGCCCCGGGCGAGCCGTCCCGGGAGCACCTGCACGCGATCTGCAGCTCGTGCGGACGCATCATCGACCTGCCCGGAGACCTGCTCGACCCGGTCACGACGTGGCTCGCGACGGCGGCCGACTTCACGCTCGCCCCCGCGCACGTGGCGCTGTCCGGGGTCTGCGGGACCTGCCGGGCCTAGGCCGGGCGCCGGGGGAGCAGCGGCGTGAGGAGCTGGCCCCGGCGGCCCTCGGCGCGGCGTCTGCGGAGCACCTGCGCGATCCCTCCCCGAAAAGCCCTTGCCGTGGCCCCGGGGGCGGAGGCTACTGTGGTGATCGTCCGGTCAGGAGGCCGGCGTCGTACGGGGCAGCCCGGACGTCACCGCTCCTGACCCGTTCTCATGAGGTGCCGCCCCGGCGGCCCGCACGAGCTGACGCACACGAGACCGCGCCGGAGTGGTAGCGCGGCGAGCCAGGCACATGAACCTGGTCACGACGGGGAACCGTGGTGTGCGTGGAGTTCCCAAGTCGCCCGGTCTGCAGTCGGGCGGCTACCCCTGGAGAGGCATGTGCCAAGGACGGCGACGGGACGCACCAGCGTCCCGTGGGGCGGGTTCGATTCCCGCCCTCTCCGCACGCAGCGCGAGCGCTCGTGGCGTCGAGGACCTCGACGCCACGGGACGCAGACGGGAGTCGGTCGATGAGCGAGGTCCTCATCTACAACCTGGGGGGCGGGCAGGTCCTGGGCCGTGTCTCGCTGGGGCACGCGATCCGCATGCTGCACCGGCGGGTCGCTGCGGTACGCGAGGCCGTCGAGGGCGAGACCTTCGGCCCCTACCAGCGCCCCGTCTCGGTCGAGCTGGTCCGCTACGTCCACACCCGCTGGGTCTACGAGCGCACGGGACGCGTGCCCTACTCGCGCGCGGCGCTCCTGCGCCGGGACCGGCACCGCTGCGGCTACTGCGGGGCCCCGGCCACGACCATGGACCACGTGGTGCCCCGGTGCCAGGGCGGCCCCACGACCTGGATGAACGCGGTGGCGGCGTGCGAGGCGTGCAACAGCGCCAAGGCCGGGCGGACGCCCCTCGAGGCGGGCATGACGCTGCGTTCACGCCCCTTCGAGCCCGTGCTCGCGGACGTCTACCCGCACGGCAGGGTCTAGCCCTCAGGGCTGCGGGGCGTTCTCCACGCGGATCGTGCCGTCCTCCTCCAGGACGAGGCGCCGGGGGTCTCCCTCGGCGAGGTCCAGGGCGTGCTCGAGCGCGAGCCGGGGCACGTCGAGCGCCCAGTCGGGCAGGAAGCGGTACGTGCGCAACGCCTGCAGGATGGGGCCGGGCGGGATGCGACGGGACGTCAGGTCGGACACGGCTCCAGGATCCCACGACCGAGCCGCCCCGGGCCGATTGGTTGCATAGTTGCATCACTGCGCAAGCAGGCAGGATGATGGGGGCATGCTCTCCGCCCTGTCCCACCCGGTCTACCGGCGCCTGTTCACCGCGCAGGTCGTCGCCCTCGCCGGCACGGGGATCGCGACCGTCGCCCTCGGGCTGCTCGCCTACGACCTCGCGGGACCGCGCGCGGGCGCGGTGCTCGGGACCGTCCTCACGGTCAAGATGGTCGCCTACGTGGTCCTGGCCCCGCTCGCCGCGGCGCTCCTCGCCCGGGCCCCGCGCCGCGCGGTGCTCGTCGGGGCGGACCTCGTGCGCCTGGGCGTCGCGCTCGCGCTGCCGTTCGTGGGCGAGGTCTGGCAGGTGCTGGTCCTGGTCGTGGTCCTGCAGTGCGCCTCCGCCACGTTCACCCCCACGTTCCAGTCCGTCCTGCCCGACGTCCTGCCCGACGAACGCGACTACACCTCGGCCCTGTCGCTCTCGCGCCTGGCCTACGACCTCGAGGCCGTCGCGTCCCCGGCGCTCGCGGCCGTCCTCCTGCTGGTCCTGACCCCGTCCCAGCTCTTCTGGGGGACCGCGGTGGGGTTCGCGGCCTCGGCGCTGCTCGTCGTCTCGGTCGTGCTCCCGCGGCGGGCGCCCGAGGCCGGGGCTGCCCCCTCGAGGCCGGACGGCTCGTTCGGGTGGCGCCTGCGCCGGGGAGCGGTGCTGTTCGTGCGCACGCCGGCCCTGCGCCCCGTGCTCGCGCTCGACCTCGCGGTCGCGGCGGGGGTCTCGTTCGTGCTGGTCCAGAGCGTGGTGGTCGCGCGGGTGGGACTGGGGCTCGGGCCCGACGGCGTCGCGGTCCTCCTGGCGGTGTGCGGCGGCGGGTCGGTGGTCGCCGCGCTCACCCTGCCCCGGCTGCTGCGCACGCTGCCCGAGCGACGCGTGATGCTCGGGGGAGCCGTCCTCGTGACGGTGGGCTGCGCCGTCGTGCCCCTGGTCCTCGCCCTCCCGCAGCGCGGCGCGCTGGTCGGGGTGGTCCTCGCGTGGGCGGTGATCGGCGCAGGATGGTCCGCGGTCGAGACGCCCGTGGGGCGCGTGGTGCGCCGGTCGGTCGGCCCCGACGACCTGCACGCTGCGTTCGCCGCGCAGTTCTCGCTGTCCCACGCGTGCTGGTTGCTGACCTACCCGCTCGCGGGGCTGCTGGGGGCGCTCAGCCTGTCCTGGGCCGCGGGCGTGCTCGCCCTGGTCGCGGCCACGGCGACCCTGGCCGCGCGGGCGCTGTGGCCGGTCCCCGGCGCCGGGAGCGACGCGCCCAGCGCGGACGCGCCGCCTGCCGTGCGGGCGCACGCCCAGGTGGGAGCATGAGGGGGATGGCCACCACGCAGCGCGACGTCCGACCCGCCGCCCCTCCCGAGGCCGACCTCGACCGGGCGGTCGAGGTGCTGCGCCTGCTCGCCGACCGCACGCGCCTGGCCGTGCTGCAGATGCTGTCCGGCACCGAGATGTCGGTCACGGCCATCGCCGAGGCCCTCGACCGGCCCGTGCCCGCGGTCTCCCAGCACCTGGCCAAGCTCCGTGCGGGCCACCTGGTGACCTCGCGGCGGGAGGGCACGAGCGTCTACTACGCGCAGGCCACCGAGCACGTGGGGGCGCTCGTGACGAACGTCCTGCACCACACCGAGCACACGCTCTACCCGCTGCCGCCGCACCACGCGCTCGAGGAGTGAGGCGGGCGCCCGCGGCGTCAGGAGGTCACCGTGGGGTCGCCGGGTCGCGAGGGCATGCTGGCTCTCCTGCTCGCCGGGGCCTAAGGTGGGGCACCTAGGAGTCAGGAAGCGGCCCCTCGACACTTTGTGCTGAGAGCGAGACCTCATGACGACCGAACGAACCCCCCGCCGTCGCCGGCGCGACCCTCTGGCCGAGGCGCTGAGCATCGGGCGCGCGCACCCCACCGCGCAGTACCGCGTGGACCTGCGCACGGGCGAGTGGTGGTGGTCCGACGAGATGTACCTGCTGCACGGGCTGGCACCGGGATCGGTCGCGCCGACGGCCGCGCTGCTGGCCTCGCACAAGCACCCCGACGACCGTGACGCGGTCCTGCGCGAGGTCGCGATGCTGCGGACCACGGGTCGTCCCTTCAGCTGCAGCCACCGGATCGTCGACGCCCGCGGCCGGACCAGGACCGTCACCGTCACGGGCCAGGGGCGTCGGGACGCGTCGGGGGCCGTCGTGGAGGTCGTTGGCCTGGTCGTGGACAGCACCGCGGCCCACGAGGACGCGCTGCGCCGGGAGGTGACCCGCCAGGTCGCGGTGGGGCTCGCGGACCGCGCCGTCGTCGACCAGGCCAAGGGCGTGCTCATGGCCACGCACGGGCTGGACTCCGACGGGGCCCTGGACCTGCTCGTGGTGCACGCGAGCGAGAGCAGCCGTCGCCTGCCCGACGTGGCCCGCGAGCTGCTCGACGCGCTGTCCGTCGCGGGCGGGCTGGGCGAGGACGCGAAGGACCGCGCCGACGCGTGCCTCGCGGCGCTCGAGCCCGGCAGCGTGAGCCGCGTGGGCGGGGCGCAGCTCTTCCGGCGCAAGGGCGCGGCCGCGGGCTGAGCCGGCCCGCGCCGCGCCGCTGCGTGGCGCGGTGGTGCGGTGGTGGACCGAAGGTCCCGCGGCGCCCGGGCCCCTAGTCGGCGCTGGGGCGCTGGGGCAGGACCCGGGTCTCGACGACCTGGCGCGCGAGGTCGTAGAGCTTGACGTTGGAGTCCTGCGAGACACGGCTCAGGACCCCGAACGCGCGCTGCGCGGAGAGCTGGTAGCGCTCCATGAGGATCCCCTGGGCCTGCCCGATCACGGTGCGCGTCTGCACCGCGCTCGTGAGCTGCTCCTCGGTGCGGGCCGCGGTCAGGGCCGCCGCGGCGACCGCGGCGAACGTCGAGACCATCGAGAGCGTCGTGGCGGGGAACGCGGCCACGGACCGCGAGTAGAGGTTGAGGGCGCCGTGCGAGGTCTCGCTCGTGAAGAGCTGGACGCACAGCATCGAGCGCACGCCCAGCTCGTCCTGGACCTGGTCGGCCCAGCGCTGCCAGCGGGGCTCGGTGGCCAGGTCGTCGGTGCGCACCAGGTCGGTCTCGCGGATCGCGTCCAGGCACGGCCCCTCGTTGAGGGCGTACTGGAGCTCGTCGCCGCGTCGGGCGAGCGCGTGGGACGCCGCCGGGGTCTCGATCTGCCCCTTTCGGGTCACGAGCGAGATCCCGGCCGCGTCGCAGCCGTCGACCATGGCGACCGCGAGCTCGACGATCCGGTCGAGAGTCTCCTGGAGGCTCGGCTCCTCGGCCAGGGCGCGGGCAGCCGCCGCGACGGAGGACTCGACGGCCGAGGCCGGGCTCACCCCGGTGCCGTACTCGACCGTCGAGGGGGCGGTGGTGGTGGTCTGCTGCAGCTCCTGCGTCATCCTGCGTACCCGTTCGTGCTCGGGGGTGTCCGGTGTCCGGTGCACAGCGCGCCGGTCCTCCACCTCTCGGGGACTACGCTACGCGCCCGCACGCGAAAGTCCGGGCCTGGGTCGCCCCGACGCACCCCACACGGGCTCGGCTCAGGCGCCCTCCAGGCTCCCGGCGCCCTGGGTCTCGGTCACGGTGACGAGCCCGCGCTCGATCGCGGTCACGAGGTCGGAGAGCCGCACGATCCCCACGAGCTCGGCCCCGACCATCACGGGCAGGCGCAGCAGGGCGTGGCGCTCCATGATCCGCACGGCCTCCCGGGCGGGGTCCTGGGGGCTGAGGACCACGAGGTCCTCGGTGCACAGCCCGCCCACGGGATGGTCGGGCGAGGCGTCGGCCGCCAGGGCGCGCACGATGCTGCGGTCGGTGAGGATGCCCACGACGTCCCCGTCGTCGAGCACGACCGCGTCGCCGGCGTCCTCGTCGATCATCGCGCGCGCGACGCTCGCGACCGTCGCGCTCTGCTCGACCGTGCAGAACGTCGTGGACATGAGCTGGGCGATGGTCGTGGGCATCGTCGGCCTCCGAGGGACCCTTTGCGGTGCGTGCGGGCCACTTCTCGACCCGCGTCCAGGCTAGCCCGAGACCGCCGCCCCGGCCGGGCGGGGCGGCGGGGCGACCTCAGAAGACGGGCTTGCCGCCCGTGACCCCCAGCACGGTCCCCGAGACGTAGCCCGCGTCGGTGGGCGAGGCCAGGAACACGAAGGCCGGGGCGACCTCGGCGGGCTGCCCCGCACGACCGAGCGGGGTGTCCGCACCGAACGCCTCGATCTTCTCGGGCGGCTGGGTCGCGGGCTGCAACGGCGTCCAGATCGGTCCGGGGGCCACGGCGTTGACGCGGATCCCCCGCGCGCCGACCTCCGCGGCGAGGTTCACCGTGAAGTTGTTGATCGCGGCCTTGGTCGAGGCGTAGTCGAGCAACGACGTGGACGGCTGGTAGGCCTGGATCGAGGAGACGTTGACGATCGAGCCCCCCTCGCCCAGGTGCTCGAGCGCGGCCTGCGTGACCCAGAACAGCGCATAGAGGTTGGTCTTGAGCACGCGGTCGAGGTCGTCCGTGGTGACGTCCGCGATCGACGACCTGCGCGCCATCTGGAAGCCCGCGTTGTTGACGAGCACGTCCAGACCGCCCAGGCGGGCGACCGCGTCGGCGACCGTGTCGCGCGCCACCTGCTCCTCGCGCAGGTCCCCGGGCAGCAGGACGACCTCGCGGCCCGCCTGACGCACCCAGCGCGCGGTCTCCTCGGCGTCCTGCTGCTCCTCGGGCAGGTAGCCGATCGCGACGTCGGCGCCCTCCCGCGCGAACGCGATCGCGACGGCCCGGCCGATGCCCGAGTCGCCGCCCGTGATCAGGGCGCGCAGGCCCGCGAGACGGCCCGAACCGCGGTAGGAGGTCTCCCCGTGGTCGGGAGCCGGGTCCATCGGTGCGGTGAGCCCCGGGGGCTCCTGCTGCTGGGCGGGGAAGGCGGGGGCGTCGTCGGGCATGGTGTTCCTCCGTCGGGGTGTCGAGGGACGCGTCGAACCGGTCCCTCCCCACGCTAGGTCGGCGCTCGCGGACTCGCAGGAGGTGCGTGCGCCCCGCCCCGTGGCTGGTGGCAGGATGAGCACCTGCCGGGCGCGACGGGGCGCCCGCCCACGCGACGAGGTGACCAGGACCATGACCGACGACGTCTCTGCGGACCAGGACCGCGCACCGACCCGCGACGTCGACGTGCTGGTGGTCGGCTCGGGCTTCGGCGGGTCCGTCGCGGCCCTGCGGCTGACCGAGAAGGGGTACCGGGTCGCGGTCCTCGAGGCCGGTCGTCGCTTCGCCGACGAGGACTTCGCCGCGACCTCCTGGCACCTGCGCGACTTCCTGTGGGCGCCGCGCCTCGGCTGCCTCGGCATCCAGCGGGTGCACCGACTGCGGGACGTGCTCGTCCTGGCCGGCGCCGGGGTCGGCGGCGGGTCCCTCGTCTACGCCAACACCCTCTACGAGCCGCTCGACGCGTTCTACACCGACCCCTCGTGGGGCCACCTGACCGACTGGAAGGCCGAGCTCGCGCCCTACTACGACCAGGCGCGGCGCATGCTCGGCGTCGTGACGTACGCGGGCAGCACGCCCGCGGACGAGGCCATGCACCAGGTCGCGCGCGAGATGGGCGTCGAGGGCACGTTCACGCCCGCCCCCGTGGGCGTGCTGTTCGGCGCCCCCGGGGTGCCCGTGCCCGACCCGTTCTTCGGCGGCGCGGGCCCCGCACGACGCGGGTGCCTCGAGTGCGGCCAGTGCATGACCGGGTGCCGCCACGGCGCCAAGAACACGCTCGTCAAGAGCTACCTGCACCTCGCCGAGGCCGCCGGGGCGCGGATCCACCCCCTGACGACCGTGACCCGCATCGCCCCGCTCCCGGACGGGGGCTACGAGGTCACCTCGCGGCGCACCGACCGACCGTTCGCCCGGCGCACCCGCTGGACCGCCCGGCACGTCGTCCTCGCGGCCGGCGCCCACGGGACCCAGCAGCTCCTGCACGCCCAGCGCGACGCGGGCACCCTGCCCCACCTCTCCGAGCGCCTCGGCATGCTCACCCGCACCAACTCCGAGGCCCTGCTGGGCGCCACGGCCGACCGGCGCGCCCCGGGCGAGCCCGCGCCCGACTACACGCGCGGCGTCGCGATCACCTCCTCGTTCCACCCCGACGCCCACACGCACGTCGAACCCGTGCGCTACGGCCGCGGCTCGAACGCCATGGCCCTCCTGCAGACCGTCCTCGTCACGCCCCGCGGCGCTCGCGGCCCGCGCACTCAGGGCGAGGGGACCGCGCCCGACGACGGAGCCCGCCCCGGGAGCGCGCCCTCGCCGGGGGAGTGGGTGCGCGAGCTGTGGGCCCAGCGCCGCCGGCTGCCCGCCATGCTCGACCTGCGCGGCTGGTCCGAGCGCACCGTGATCGCCCTGGTCATGCAGAGCCACGACAACTCGCTGACGACGTACACGCGGCGCACGTGGACGGGGCGGCGCCGGATGACCTCGCGCCAGGGGCACGGCGCCCCGAACCCCGGGTGGATCCCCGCCGCGCACGAGGCGGCCAGGCGCCTGGCCCGGGTCATGGGAGGGGCGCCCGGCGGGAGCATCGGCGAACCGTTCGGCATGCCCCTCACAGCCCACTTCCTGGGCGGGTGCGCGATCGGCGCCTCACCCGGGTCCGGTGTGATCGACGCGTACCAGCGTGTGTTCGGGCACCCGGGGCTGCACGTCCTGGACGGGGCCGCGGTGAGTGCGAACCTGGGCGTCAACCCGTCGCTGACGATCACGGCCCAGGCCGAGCGGGCCGTCGCGATGTGGCCCCGACGCGGTGAGGAGGACCCACGTCCCCCGCTCGGCAGCGCCTACCGGCGCGTGGCCCCGGTCGAGCCGCTGCGCCCCGCCGTGCCTGCCGGGGCGCCCGGTGCGCTGCGCCTGCCCGTCGTACGCATCACGCACGGCACGTCGGCCTGAACCGGGGGAGAAGTGCCCCTGCCCCACGGGCGGGGCAAAGAGATAGAACACCTGTTCGAAGGAATCGGGGCGCTTTCGAAGCGGCGATCGAACAAGTGTTCTATCCGTGGGTGCGGTGCGGGACGACGACGTCGAACTCCTGTTCGAACAGTGCCGGTGGGCCAGCGGCCGCGACTCAGCCGAGAGGCTCGATCTCCACGTCCACCACGAGCGCCCGATGGTCCGAGAGCCCCGTGTCGACCGACCGTCCCGGCGACGTCGGGCGCACCGACCCGTCAGCCAGGACGTGGTCGATCTGCAACGTCGGGTGCGCGACCGGGTACGACCGGGCCACCACCAACGGGCTCCACCCCGTGACCGCCGCCGGGATCTCCGACCGCAGGTTCATGTCCCCCAGGACCACCAAGGGGCGCGGGGCGTCCGCAAGACCCGCCGCCAGGTGATCGAGCTGGTGCTCGCCCCAACCGTCCAGGAAGCTCAGGTGCGTCGCGACCACGGTCAACGGGCCCTGCGGAGTCACGACGACGGCAGCGAGAGCCGTGCGCGGCTCGTCCAGGCGCCACCGCGGACGACGCACGTCGTTCCCCCGCGGCAGCGGGCGCCACCACGGACGACGAGGGAGCGGCAGGACCCGCCACTCGTGGACCGGGAAGCGCGAGAGCAGCGCCACGCCGTACTGCGCACGCCCCCCAGCACCCCGCCGATCGATCGTCGCCGCGAACCGGTGGTCGACCGCACCCATGGCCTCGGCCGCGACCTCGGCGAGATCCACGTGCCCCGAGCGCCGCTGGTTACGATCCACCTCCTGCAACGCCAGCACGTCCGCACCCAGGTCCGCCACCGCACGCGCGAACCGGTCGACGTCCACCAGGTCGTCGACCGTGGACCGCCCGTGCAGGATGTTGAAGGTCGCCAGTCGCATCCCACCGATTGTCCTCCCACCCCGGCGCGCGGCACGCCGAGCCGCGCTGACCTACGCTCGGTCCATGGCGAAGTACTTCGACGTGCACCCCGTCGACCCCCAGCCCCGCGCGATCGACCAGATCGTCACGCTCCTGCGCGACGACGCCCTCATCGCCTACCCCACCGACTCCTGCTACGCCCTCGGCGCGCGGCTCGACTCCCACAGCGCCACCCAGCGCATCCGCGACATCCGCCACCTCGGCGACAAGCACCACTTCACGCTCGTGTGCGCCGACTTCGCACAGCTCGGACAGCTCGTCAAGATCGACAACGCCGCCTTCCGCGCCATCAAGGCCTCCACGCCCGGCAGCTACACCTTCATCCTGCCCGCGACCTCCGAGGTGCCCCGGCGCCTCGCGCACCCCAAGAAGAAGACCGTCGGCGTCCGCATCCCCGACCACGCCGTGACCCAGGCCATCCTGCGCGCCCTCGGCGAACCCCTGCTGTCCAGCACCCTCCTGCTCCCCGGCGAGGACGAACCCATGACCCAAGGGTGGGAGATCAAGGAAGCCCTCGACCACCAGGTCGACGCCGTCGTCGACTCCGGCGACTGCGGCACCGAACCCACCACCGTCGTCGACTTCTCCTCCGGCACGGCCGAGGTCGTGCGCGTCGGCGCAGGAGACCCCTCCCGCTTCGAGTAGCACCGGCCCTCCGCGCGCCGCGTGTGACCGGCACACCACGAACCACCCAGCGCGACCCCGCCCACCAGCCCTAGCATCGACACCATGAGCAGCCAGGGCCTCACCCACTCCCAGCACAAGATGACCGACGCCGGCGTCCACCCCACCGCGATCGACGTCTTCAGCCGCTTCTACGCACTCCTCCAGGACGGCGCCACCGGCACCGTCCCCGAGGCCGACATCGAACCCCTCACCGACGTCACCCACCGCGACGACCTCGACGTCACCCCCCAGGACGCCGCCGACGCGCTCTCCCGCACCGTCCTCATCAAGCTCAACGGAGGCCTCGGCACCTCCATGGGCATGGACCGCGCCAAGTCGCTCCTCACCGTGCGCGACACAGGCGCCGACGGCTCCGACGCCACCCCCCTGACCTTCCTCGACATCATCGCCCGCCAGGTCCGCGCCGCCCGCGCCACCACCGGCGCCCAGCTCCCCCTGCTCTTCATGAACAGCTTCCGCACCCGCGACGACACCCTCGCGGCGCTCGCGGCCTACCCCGACCTCGCGGTCGACGGGCTGCCCCTGGACTTCCTGCAGAACCGTGAGCCCAAGCTGCGCGCGGACGACCTCGAGCCCGTCGAGTGGCCCGCCGACCCGGACCTCGAGTGGTGCCCGCCGGGGCACGGCGACCTGTACACGGCCCTCGTGGCGTCGGGGGCGCTCCAGGCCCTGCTGGACGCCGGCTACCTGTACGCGAGCGTGTCCAACTCGGACAACCTCGGGGCCGCTCCGGACGCCGCGATGGCCGGCTGGTTCGCGGCGTCGGGCGCTCCCTTCGCGGCCGAGGTGGCCCGGAGGACGCCCGCGGACCGCAAGGGCGGCCACCTCGTCGTGCGGCGCTCGGACGGCCGGCTCGTCCTGCGCGAGACCGCGCAGACCCCCGAGGAGGACCTGGCTGCCGCGGGGGACATCGAGCGTCACAAGTTCTTCAACACCAACAACCTGTGGCTCGACCTGCGGGCGCTGGCGGCCGAGCTCGAGCGGACCGGGGGAGTCCTCGAGCTGCCGCTCATCGTCAACCCCAAGACCGTCGACCCGACCGACCCGTCGTCGACGCCCGTGATCCAGATGGAGTCGGCCATGGGTGCCGCGATCGAGGTCTTCGAGGGCTCGACCGTGATCGAGGTCGACCGCAGCCGGTTCCTGCCCGTCAAGGCGACGAGCGACCTGCTCCTGCTCCGCTCGGACGTCTACGAGCTCGCCGAGGACTTCACGCTCCGGGCCCGGGTCGAGGCGCCGCTGATCGACCTCGACAGCGCGCACTACAAGCTCGTGGGCGACTTCGACGCGCGGTTCGCGCAGGGCGTGCCGTCGCTGCGGGGAGCAACCGGGCTCGCGGTGCGGGGCGACTGGACGTTCGGCCGGGACGTCGTGGCCGAGGGTGACGCGGTCCTGGAGGACGCGGGTGCGCCGTCGAGCGTCCCGGACGGGGCGCACGTGGGTCCCGCAGGGATCGTCGCGGGCTCCTGAATCACTGCGCCGTGCGCGCGGGCAGACGTCATGGCGCCGTGACTTCTACAGAAGTCACGGCGCCATGACCGCTGCACGGTTCATGGCACCGTGACCAGATGGCGAGACTGCTCTCGGACGAGACCGAGCCGCGTGCAGGGGTGCCGCAAAGTACCGTTCGAGCTCGTCGTCAGTCGATGGCCTGGTAGAGCGTGGTCCAGAAGTCGCTCATGGCACGCGGCGAATCCGGGGTGGACAGTCCGACCTGGGTGAGCAGGACTCCGGTGAGCTGGTTGGTCCTGTCTGCGTAGGCGGTGGTGCCGGTACCGCCGAACCAGCCGAACTGGCCGATGGGCGCGTAGTCGCCGCGATAGGTGCGCACCGCCATCCCGAAGCCCCAGCCGCCGTTCGCCCCTTGGCCGGACGACAGGTGGGCGACGTGGCTGAACATCGCCTCCCTGGCGGCAAGCTGCTCGGGCGAGAGACGGTTGGTGGTCATCAGCTCGACGGCGGCCCGGGACAAGATCTTCTCACTTCCGTGCATCCCGTGGTTGAGCAGCATCTGGAAGTAGGCGTGGTAGTCGTCGGCGGTCGAGACCAGCCCGCCGCCGGCGCCCTGGAACGCGGGAGGCGCGCTGGACCTTCCCCCTGCCGCCTCGTCCCACACGAGGAACTCGCCGGTCTGCGGGTCGGGCCCGAGCAGGGGCGGCAGTCGGTCGATCTTGTCGGCAGGCACGTGGAAGGCGGTGTCCTTCATCCCCAGCGGATCGAGGATGCGTGCCCGCAGGAACGTCTCCAACGACTGCCCCGTGACCCTGGAGACGAGCACACCGACCACCTCGTTGCTGAGGTCGTACTGCCACCGCACTCCGGGCTGGTACTGCAGCGGCAGCTCGCCGAGGCGACGCATCCACTCGTCCGGCTCCGGGGCCGGACCGGATGCCACGCTGTAGTCGAGACGCTCGAAGGTCGCGGCCCTGATCGGGGAAGCCATCGACTCGAAGTCCACCCCGAGCCCGAACGTGGACGTCAGAAGGTCCCGTACGGTGATCGGCCGGTGCGCAGGCACGGTGTCGTCCAGGGGCCCGTCGGGCCGCGTCAGCACCTGCCGGTCGGCGAGCTCGGGCAGCCACTGGTCCACGGGGTCGTCCAGCCGCAGCCGACACTCGTCGAGCAGGATCATCGCGGCCGCCATCGTGACCGGCTTGGACGTGGACGCCATCCGGAAGATCGTGTCCCGGCGCATCGGAGCGCCACCGTCATGACGCATCGTCCCGATCGCTTCGACGTGCGTCTGGCGACCACGGCTGACGAGGGCGACAAGGCCGGGAATCTTCGTGGACTCGACGTGCTGTGCCAGCACATCGTGCAGTCGACGCAGCCCTGCGTCGGAGAAGCCGCTGTTGCTCGTTCCCATGATGGATCTCCCCTTGACGGTGTGGTTCTCACGGCGGCCCTGGTGGCTGCCTGGCCCTTCGAACGGCCATGCGCAGAGCCTGCAGCCTTGACCCACGGTCAAGGTCAACCCCCCTGTGCCGATCAAGGGGGAGGCGCCCATCGCGAGGGCCCTGTCCCTCGTGCCAGCGGGGGCATGGAACGGGTGCGCGCTATCCTCGACGGTGATCGTCCGGGCTTCCGGGCCGTCGAACCGGCACGGTGCGCAAGGCCGCCGCCGCCGCGATCCGGAGGTGCACTGAGCCGATGACAGACGGGCTCACGATCGGTCAGGCGGCGGCGTTCGTCGGTGTCACGATCAAGACCGTGCGGCACTATCACCGGCTCGGCCTGGTCGCCGAGCCGGAACGCGACGGCTCCGGCTACCGCCGCTACCGGTCGGACGACCTGTACCGGCTGGTCCAGGTTCGGACCCTGGCCGCGGCAGGCGTGCCACTGGTCGAGATCGGTGCCCTGCTCGACGCCGATCCCGCGACGTTCGCCGCCACCCTGGACGACGTCCACCACCGACTCACCGAACGGATCGAAGACCTCGTCGCCCGACGCGACAGGCTGCACCGTCTCGACCACGGTGACCGCGCCCTGCTGCCCGACCGGGCCTGCGCGGTCTTGGAGCAGCTCGCCGAGCTCGGCTTCGGTCCCGGCTACATCGCCGGTCAACGGGAGGCCCTGGTGCTGGCCCGGGTAGTGGTCCCGGAGATCTTCGACGGCTTCCTGGACCGGCTCGAACACTCCCTGGGCGACCCCGAGTTCGTCGAGCTGACCAAGCGCTGTTGGGACGCGAGGTCGTGGGATCCGGACGACCCGCGGATCGAGGAGCTGGCGTCCACGCTGGCCGACAAGCTGCTGACCCGACGGGCGCTGCTGGCGATGCCGACCGGGTTTCAGGACCAGTCCGACGCCGCCTCCCGCTACGCGGTGGTCAACCACCACCGGGAAGACCAGGCGCCCTCCATCGCCCGGTTGAACACGCTGGTCGAGGCGAAGCTGCGCGCGGCCGGCATCACCGTTCCGCGTCAGTGACGGTCGCTCTGCAGACCAGGCGCTGCTGGGAGGCGCCGCCTCGTGCCGCCGCCAGCGGACCGGAGCCTCGGAGTCGGGTGGGGTGAGCCGCTTCGCCCAGGCGGCCAGCGTCGAGCCGTCGTCCCCGCGCTCATCGCACCCACCCTGTCGCAAGAGCAGCGGCGCACGCCGGGCGTTCCCGGTGTTCTCCGCAGAGCTGTCCCACCGCAGCTCCAGGGTCTCGCCGATCTCGTCGTCCGCGACGGACGCGAGCGGGCGGGCCTGCCGAGCGCTCGGATGTCGTGCCCATCCCGATCCCGTAGCTGCGGACTGCCGATGTTCCCCGACCCTGACACCCTCGACCTGATCGCGGCCATCGGCCGGGACCGCGTGGCGGCGCGGTCCCGAGCCGACGCGCTCCGTACGCGGCGAGCGCGGGCCACGGGCATCCCTGGGACAGGCCCCACGAGGGCGCTGAGGCGCCCTGAGAGGCGCGTGGCGCCGTCGGACGGGTTGCGCGTGCCCGACGGCGCCACGCGGCCGCGGAGAGCCCCTCGCCCTCGTCGTGGCTCAGGCCGGGACGTCGACGACCCGGCGGTCTCCCACGGCAGGCGACAGCGTCCCGCTGGACGCCGACGCGAGGTCGGCCTCGAGCGGCACGAGCTGCGCGGGCGGGACGAGCAGGCGGAAGACGGCGCGGGCGGCGTAGTCGGCGCCCTCGAGCACTGCGCCGTGGGTCGCGCACCACTCGTGCAGGACGTTGCCGATCCTGCCTGCCTCCGCGTGCGGGACCTCGACGGTGACCTCGACCATGACCTCGCGACGCAGGATCGGGGCGAGGTCGAGCGTCTCGCTCACGGCGTTCGAGTAGGCGCGGACGAGCCCTCCGGCTCCGAGCAGGACGCCGCCGAAGTAGCGCGTGACGACCGCGACGACGTCGGTCACGTGGCGGTGCCGCAGGACCTCGAGCATGGGGATGCCGGCCGTGCCCGAGGGCTCGCCGTCGTCGCTCGAGCGCTGCTGGTCGGCGTGCGTCCCCACGACGAGCGCCGTGCAGTGGTGCCGGGCGTCCCAGTGCTCCTTGCGGACGCGCGCGATGACGGCCTCGGCGGCCGCGACCGTGGTGACGGGGTGCAGGAGCGTGATGAACCGGGACTTCTTGACCACGAGCTCGTGCTCGACGGGGCGGGCGACGGTCGAGGGGAGCGGCGGGTCGTCGAC
>NZ_MAQA01000052.1 GCF_001692445.1 Oerskovia enterophila
CCCCACCACCTCCCCGACCTCGCCCCTCGACGTCCCCGTCATGGAGCTCACGGTCGCGCTCGAGGAGCTCAACCGCGCCCAGCGCGAGGTCTCGGCCCGCCTGTCGCGCGAGCTCGACTTCCCCCGGGCCTCGCTCGGAGCGCTCCGGCTGCTCCAGCGCTGCGGTCCGCTCCAGGTCACCGAGCTCGCGCACCACCTGCGGGTCGACCTGTCGGTCGCGAGCCGCCAGGTGACGCACCTCGTCGAGGCGGGCCTCGTCGAGCGCACCGCCTGCGACGACGACCGCCGCGCCCGCAGCGTGACCCTCACGCCCGCGGGCCACGCCAAGGTCGAGGAGACGTTCGACCTGCTCATGAGGCGCACGGCCGAGACCTTCGTGGGCTGGACGCCCGAGGACCTCCGGGAGGCGATCCGTCACCTGGAGCGCCTCACCGACGCGCTCTCGCGCACCTGACCACTCCCCCGGGCGACCTGCCCACCCGGCCCGACCTCCGCCGTCGGGCCTTGCCACGACGTTTCGACGAAGAAGCACGACCTATGAATGTGAGACCTGTATGAGCGCAACCACCACCATGACCCGGAAGCAGGTGCTGGAGTCGTTGTCCGGCATCCTGCTCGGGATGTTCGTCTCGATCCTCGCGACCTCCGTGGTCTCGAGCTCGCTCCCCAAGATCATCAGCGACCTCGAGGGGTCGCAGTCGTCGTTCACCTGGGTCGTCACCGCGACCCTGCTGACGACCACCATCTCCACGCCCATCTGGGGCAAGCTCGCCGACCTGACGAACCGCAAGGTCCTCATCCAGGTCGCGCTGATCATCTCCGTGGTCGCGGCCGCCCTCGCGGGGCTGTCGCAGAACGTCGGCACGCTCATCGCGTTCCGCGCCCTCCAGGGCATCGGCGCCGGTGGCCTCATGGCCCTGGCCATGGTCCTCATCTCGGACATCATCTCGCCGCGCGAGCGCGGCAAGTACATGGGCCTCATGGGCGCGATCATGGCTGTGAGCCAGATCGGCGGGCCTCTCCTCGGCGGTGTCCTCACGGACACCGTGAGCTGGCGCCTCAACTTCTTCGTGGGCCTGCCGTTCGCGATCGCCGCGATCGTCGTGCTCCAGCGCACGCTGCACCTGCCGCCCATCCCCCGCCGCATCGTCACGATCGACTACTGGGGCGCGCTGCTCATCAGCGTGGGCGTCTCGACCCTGCTGCTGTGGGTCACGTTCGCGGGCAACAACTTCGAGTGGGTCTCGTGGCAGAGCGCCGTCATGGTCGTCGGCTCGGTCCTCGCGCTGGTCGCGGCCGTCCTGGTCGAGAAGAGCGCGGTCGAGCCCATCATCCCGCTGCACCTGTTCAAGAACCGCACGTTCGTCCTCGCGGTCCTCGCGAGCGTCGCGGTCGGCGTCGCGATGTTCGGCACCGCGGTCTTCCTCAGCCAGTACATGCAGGTCGCGCGCGGCAAGACCGCGACCGAGTCAGGGCTGCTGACCATCCCGATGATCGTCGGGACCTTCGTCGCCTCGACGCTCATCGGCCAGCTCATCACGCGCACCGGACGCTACAAGTCGTTCATGGTCGCGGGCGGCGTGTTCCTCGTCGCGTCGCTGTTCGCGCTGTCGACGATCGACTACCACACGAGCTTCGTGCTCATCAGCGTCTACCTGTTCTTCCTGGGCGCGAGCATGGGCATGCTCATGCAGAACCTCGTGCTCGCGGTCCAGAACACCCTGGACGTCTCCGAGATGGGCGCGGGCACCTCGACCGTCGCGTTCTTCCGCACGCTGGGCGGCGCGATCGGCGTCTCGGTCCTGGGCGCGGTCCTCGCGAGCAAGGTCACGACCTCGATCCAGGACGGCCTGGCCAAGATGGGCGTGCCGACCGACGCGACGGGCGGCACCGTGCCCGACGTCAGCACCCTGCCCGCCCCCATGCGTGACCTCGTCGAGCGTTCGTACGGCGACGGGATCGCGGACATCTTCCTCGTGGCAGTGCCGCTCGCGGTCATCGGTCTGGTCTGCGTGCTGTTCCTCAAGGAGGTGCCGCTCGGCACCAAGTCGGGGCTCGACGAGCGCCTCGAGCGTGAGCTCGCGGCCGGTCTGCCGGACCTGACCGACGAGATCGAGCAGGAGCACGAGGGCGACTTCGACGCCGAGCAGGCGGTCCTCGCGGGGGCCCGCGACGGCGCCACGGCCGGGGGCAGCGGCTCGCGCTGACCGCCCACCTGCCGGAACTCACCCGGGGCCGTCGTGGATGCTTGTTCCACGGCGGCCCCGCTGCACGCCATGATGGGGCCGTGACCTCGCCCTCGCCGACCGACCAGCCGGAGCCGACTGTGTCCTCAACGCCCACCCCCTCCCCCAGCGACGAGTCGCCCCTGTTCGCGCTCGAGCGCGAGCTGCGCGTCCTGACCCGCCGCGCGGGGTCGTCCGCGAACGCGATGGCCAAGCGCATCCACCCCGACCTCGACGCGAGCGCGTACCCGCTGCTCGCGCACATCGCTGCGAACCCGGGCGTCCGGGGGTCGGACCTCGCGCAGCAGTTCGGCGTGGGTCGCGCGACAATCTCGCGCCAGCTCGCACGCCTCGAGTCCGTCGGGATGGTGTGCCGCGAGGTGGACCCTGACGACTCCCGCGGCCAGATCATCACCCTCACCGAGGAGGGCGCGACGCTGCTGCGGACCACGCACGAGCGCCGCGTCGACTCGATCTCGCAGGCGCTGAGCGACTGGTCCCCCGACGACGTCGCGGCCCTCGCGGGCCTGCTGCACCGCTACTCGGAGGACGTCGTGCGCTGGCAGGCGACGCGCTGAGATGACGGGCCCGTCGGACGCGTCGCCGGCAGCACGGCGGGTCGTGACGCGCCGGTCCGCGCCGCGCGCTGCCCGACGGCGCAGCCGCCCTCACGTCCTGGCCGTCCTCGCGGCCGTGGTCGCGCTGGGCCTCGTGGTGACGACGCAGGTCCCCGACCCCGTCGGTGACGTGGTCGGGGACCTGCTGTACGCGGTCGCGGTCTACGCGGCGCTCGTGCTCGTGGCTCCTCGGGTGCGACCGTGGGCCGCGGGGGCAGTGGTGCTCACATGGTGCTGGCTCGTCGAGGCCCTCCAGGCGACGCCCGTGGTGGGTGCCGTGCTGGACGTCGTGCCAGCGGCCGCGTGGGTGCTCGGGAGCACGTTCAGCGCGCGCGACCTGCTGCTCTACCTGCTGGGCGTGCTGCTCGCGGTCGGGCTCGACGTGCTCGCGGACGCCAGAGCGGGCGTGGCCCGGGGGGCACGCCCGCTCTGACACGCGGTGGCCGGGACGGCTCAGGCCTCGGCGTCCTCGAACGTCAGGCTGAGGCTGTTCATGCAGAACCGGTCGCCCGTCGGGGTCTGGGGCGCGTCGTCGAACACGTGCCCCAGGTGCGAGCCGCAGTTCGCGCACCGCACCTCGGTACGGACCATGCCGTGGCTGCGGTCCTGGATGAGCTCGACCGCGTCCGACTCCTTGGGCGCGTAGAAGCTCGGCCACCCGCAGTGCGAGTCGAACTTGGTCTCCGAACGGAACAGCTCGTGGCCGCACGCCCGGCACCGGTAGATGCCCTCGCGCTTCTCGTCCAGGAGCTCGCCCGTCCAGGGGCGCTCGGTGCCGGCCTGCCGCAGCACCGCGTACTCGTCGGGTGCCAGCTCCTCGCGCCACTGGGCCTCGGGCTTGGCGACCGGGTACACCTTCTGCGAGAACAGGTTGCCGGTCGTGTCGTGGGTCTCGTTGGTCATGCTCCACCTCCGACGGCGACAACCATGACGGCCGTCCGGGTGTTCCCGGTGCCGCGCGCCGAGGGTGACGGGCTTGGTCGCTGAGGGTGACCGCCCTGCCCGCCGAGGGCGACGGGCGTGGTCGCTGACGGTGACCCTCTCTGTCACCGAGGGTGACCGACGGCGACCGATGGTGCGCTTCGGCCGGAACGCAGAGGACCCCCGTGGTGATCCGAAGATCACCACGGGGGTCCTGAGGCATGTCGTCACCCTCGGCGGGCGAGTCCGTCACCCTCGGCGGGCGAGTCCGTCAGTACGACGACGACGAGTACACCGTCGCCGAGCCGCCACCGCGCTGCGCGCGGCCGCGGCCGCCACGACGACGAGCCTGCGCACCGGCACCGCCCTCGCCGCCCTGTGCCGACTGGCCGCGACCACCCTGGGCGCGCTGCGCCGTCGGGCCTGCGGACTTGGCCGGGGCCGACGTCCGCGTCGCACGCGTCCCACCGTTGCGCGACGGCGTGCCACGACGGGCCTGCGTCTGCGGCGGCGTGATGTCCGCGGGGCGCACGTACTCGGCGACGTCGCCGACGAGCGACGTGATCGCCGCGTCACCCGGGGCGACCGACTGCGGCTGCGCCGTGATCTTCGCCTTGCGGGTCAGCTCCTTCACGTCGCTGCGCTGCTCGGGGAGCATGACGGTCACGACGACGCCCTCGGAACCGGCACGAGCCGTACGGCCCGAACGGTGGAGGTACGCCTTGTGCTCGGCCGGCGGGTCGACGTGCACGACCAGCTCGATCTCGTCGACGTGGATGCCGCGCGCGGCGATGTCGGTCGCGACGAGCACGCGGACCGAACCGTTCGAGAACGCCTCGAGGTTGCGCTCGCGCGCGCCCTGACCGAGGTTGCCGTGCAGGTCGACCGACGGGATGCCCTGGGCCGTGAGCTGCTTCGCGAGCTTCTTGGCCTGGTGCTTGGTGCGCGTGAACAGGACACGACGACCCGTGCCCGACGCGAGCTGCTGCACGACGTCCTTCTTCGCGTCCGCGTCACGGACCGCGAAGATGTGGTGCGTCATGTTGGAGACGGGCGACTCGGCCGAGTCCACCGAGTGGCTCACCGGGTTGCTCAGGTACCGCTTGACGAGCTGGTCCACGCCGTTGTCGAGCGTCGCGGAGAACAGCAGGCGCTGGCCGCGCGTCGGGGTCTTGTCCATGATGCGCTTGACGCCGGGCAGGAAGCCCAGGTCGGCCATGTGGTCGGCCTCGTCGAGGACCGTGATCTCGATGCCGTCGAGCGACAGGACACGCTGGTTGAGCAGGTCCTCGAGGCGCCCCGGGCAGGCGATGACGATGTCGACGCCCGCGTTGAGCGCGCTGACCTGGCGGCTCTGCGCGACGCCACCGAAGATGGTCGTCGTGTTCAGGCCGAGGGCCTTCGCGAGCGGCTCCATGACGGCGTTGATCTGGTTCGCGAGCTCACGCGTCGGGCACAGGACCAGGGCGCGGGGCCGGCGGGCAGCGCGGCGCGTGTCCGACTGGGACAGGCGCGTGACGACCGGCAGCGAGAACGCGAGGGTCTTGCCCGAGCCCGTGCGGCCACGGCCCAGGACGTCGCGGCCCTTGAGCGTGTCCGGGAGCGAGGCGACCTGGATGGGGAACGGCGACTCGATGCCCTGGCTGGAGAGCTCGCGGACCACCGTGGTCGGGATCCCGAAGTCCGCGAAGGTCGTGCCCTCGGGGACGACGGTCGGGACCGACGAGCGGACCGGGGCGGGACGCTGCTCACGAGGAGCCCGCTGCTCACGGTTGCCGCCGGCGGGGCGGCCCTGGCCGGCGCCGCGGCCGTCGCGCGAGTCGCGCTCACGGACGGGGCGACCGTCGCGGGTCACCTTGGCGGGACGGGAGTCACGGCTGTCACGCTCGTCGCGGGCCGGGCGGGCCCGGTCGTCGCGAGCCGGGCGGTTGGTGTCGCGGGACTGCTGTCCCTGCGACTGGTTGGTGCGGGGGGCTGCGGCGTTCGGGCGCACGGCAGCACGAATGGGGTTGTTCAAGGGTTTGCCTCTCGGGCGTAGGGTCGGGGTTCGCCGCAAGAAATCCAGGGAACTCCACGACGCTGGGCGCGCAGAGATGCGCAGCCACGATCCTGATCCTCTCATGACTGGAGCGTGCGTGCGTCGATGGTGATCGACGTCTCCACATCCCTCACCGGACTCTCACCTCCCCACGGCCCCGTCCGTACCTCTCACCCACCGCACATGTGACCGTGGTGGAATGTCGCCCGTGGACTTCATGAGCTCAGTGGGCGACGTCATCGGTCAGATCTGGTCGGCCGCCACCACGCCGGTGCCCGCGCCGGCCTCCGCGATCGTGCTCTCGATGTCGCTCGCGGCCCTGATCGTCGTGGTCTTCACGCCCGTGTGGCGCGTCGCGCGGCACGTCGTGACGATCGCGCACGAGGGTGCGCACGCCCTGGCGGCACTCCTCACGGGCCGGCGCCTGAGCGGCATCCGCCTGCACTCCGACACGTCGGGCCTCACGGTCTCGTACGGCAAGCCACGCGGGTTCGGCATGGTCCTCACGGCCTTCATGGGATACGTCGGCCCGGGCCTCGTGGGCCTCGGGGCGGCCGCGCTGCTCAGGGCGGGCTACGCCGTCGGGCTGCTGTGGCTCCTCGTGCTGCTGCTGACCCTCATGCTCCTGCAGATCCGCAACTGGTTCGGGCTGTGGTCCGTGCTCGTGAGCGGCGTCGCGCTCGTGCTCGTGTCCTGGGCCGCGACCCCGCCCGTGCAGAGCGCGGTCGCGTACGCCGTCACGTGGTTCCTGCTGATGGGGGCCGTCCGCCCCGTCCTCGAGCTGCAGGTCTCGCGCAGCCGCGGCAAGGCCCGCCAGTCCGACGCCGACATGCTCGCGCGCCTCACGGGTATCCCGGGGATCGTGTGGGTCGGCGTGTTCCTGCTCGTGACGGTCGGCGCAGCGGCGCTGGGCGGCTACTGGATCGTGTCGCCCGTGGGGGCGTGATCGATCGGGCAAGCACCGACCCTGGCCGTCGTCAGCACGAGACGTACGGGACCGAACCAGGCCCGCAGTGGTAGGGCTCGACGTCCGGGGCGACGTCCCGGTAGCCCCTCTCGAGCACGGTCATGCGGTGGGCGAGCGTGCCGTCGGCGTATGTCCGTGATTCCAGGAGCGTGCCGTCGCTCGGGTCGAGGAGCAGCACCTCCCGCTCTCCGACCTCCTGCGTGAAGTCCGCTTCGATGCCCGTCGCCGGACGACCGGCGGAGTCCGTCATCGCCCCGAGCAGCTCGGTGCCCGGGGCGGCAGCGAGGACCTGCCAGAGCGCGCGGCGGAGATCAGGAGAGGCCGGGCTCTCCAGCAGGAGTCCCACCACCTGCTTCCACAGGTCCCACTCGTCTCCGTGCCCCGAGGGCGCAAGCCCCTCGGAGAGGCGCCGCTCGAGCGCCCGGGGCTCGGTGGGCAGCTCGGCCAGCTCGTCCCACGTGATCGACTCACCGTTCCCGAACGTGGACGTCTCGCCGTCCTCGTTGAGGTCCATGACCCGCGCGAGGCTCGGGTCGAAGGTGTCCTTGCCGTCGGAGAAGGCCATGAAGGAGACACCCCCCTCGTCACGCAGCACCGCGTCGTCCCTCGACGACCAGATCTCGCGTTCGTAGGGGAACGAGTACGGGTCCTCGGCCTGGGAGCGGACGTACAGGTACTCCCCGCTGGGGGGTTGCTGCTTGGCGGCGTTCTCCGCCGCCTCCAGCAGCACCTGTTCCGCAGAGGCCGGTGTCGTGGCGACCAGGGCCACCGCGACGGACGTGAGCAGCGCCGCGACGACGGTCGCCCATCGGCGCAGCATCGACGCGGGCCGACGTCGCTGGCCCTGGTGCGGGGTCGTGACGATCCGGTGCAGGGCCGCTTCCGACCGAGCCGACTCCTCCGGGGTCAGGGGGACGACGTGGACAGGGTTCGCGGCCGCGAGCCGCTGCAGGACCGGGTCGTCCAAGGGGTCTTTCATGACGGTCTCCCTTCGGTGAGCGTGGGCATCGAGCGGTCGTCCGGGTGGGGCTGCGGTGGGGGGCCCGAGCGTGCGCCCGGGTCCGGCCGAGGCTCGGGGACGGACCTCGCGCTCGAGGCGGGCTCGTGCTCGACCGCGTCGAGCGACCGTCGCAGGCGTCGGCGTGCTCGGGTGAGGCGCATCGAAAAGGCGGCGCGCGAGCAACCCAGGACCCGAGCGGCCTCGGCCGAGGTGAGCCCGTCCCAGGAGACGAGCGAGAGGACCTCCCGGTCCGTGTCGTCGAGGAGGGCCCAGGCGCGGCGGAGGTCGATCGACATGTCCGCGAGCGCCCCGTCGTCGGCCACCGGCCCACGTTCTCCGCTCACCCGGAGCTCGAGGCGCCGTCGCCGGTCCGTGGCACGGTGACCGTTCGCCAGGATGTTGCGGGCCACCCCGAACAGCCACGGCCGCATCTCCTCGGCCGGGACGCGACCCCAGCTGCGCCACGCCACGGCGTAGACCTCCGACGCGAGGTCCTCCGCGTCGTCGTCGACCCGCCGGCGGAGGTAGGCCAGGACGTGCGGGTAGGTCTCTCGGTACATGCCGGCAAAGGCCGCTTCGACGGCGCTGTCGCGGCTCACGTCACGACCGTACGGCATCGGCGGGCTCGATCCTGCCGGCGGCGATCGCGGGTGGGAGCCCGCCGAGGAGCCCGAAGACGAGCGCGCCGGCGAGGGGGACGAGCAGGAGGCGCTCGTCGAACATCGGCTGCCACCGGGCGGCCGCGGTCACCACCATGATCGCCACGAAACCGACTGCGAGACCGACGACCGCGCCGAGGACGGCGAGCGCGGTGCACTCCCCCACGACGAGCGTGACGAGCTCGCTCCGTCGTGCGCCGAACGCCCGTCGCACGCCGAGCTCGGCCGTGCGGGAGCTCACGCTCAGGAGGTTGACGAAGACGACACCGACCAGCCCTGCGAGCGCGGCCACGACGGCGAGCACCTGCAGGGAGGCCGAGACGCTGTCCTGGAGCTCTCCGCGGAACGCGTTCGGCTCGAGCACCGGGTGGATGGTCATCCGGGTGGTCTGGAACGGGTCGGCAAGGTCGTGGAGGCGGTCCGCGACGTTCCGCGCGGCACCCGGGACCGTCTCGACGAACAGCTCGCTCGAGAGCGACGCCGCCAGGTCGCCGGTCGCCCCCGGGCCGACGAAGGCCGATCCGGTCGCCGTGCCGGACCTCGACGCGGTGACCAGCCCGACGACCCGGAACGGTTCGCCCTGGACCGTGATCTCGGGGCTCACGTCCAGCTGTGCGACACCGAGCCGTCGGGCGAGGTCCGTGCCCAGCAGCACCTCGCCCTCGGCGAGGACGCGGTCGTCGCCGGGAGCCCACGTCACGGCGGTGTCGGTGATCGGCCCCGGGTCCTCGTCGACCTCGACGAGGTCGACCGTCAGGGCCGCGAGCGCCCCGTTCGCGACGGGGATCCCCGTGCGGTACCGCCAGTGCTCGACTCCGGTCACGCCGGGGAACTCGGCGACGGCGTCGACCCGGACGGGCCATCGGGCGTCCGAGGTCCCGTCCGCGGCCAGCGCCGCGGTGACCTGCGTCGCCCGTTGCGCGTCGAAGAGCTCGGTCACCTGTCCTGACGCGCTCTGCGCGAGCCCCAGCGCCGTGACGGCCAGGGCGACCGCGACCGCGGACGCGAGGGTGCCGCTCGCGGTCCGCCCGGCGTTGGACGTGATGCCCTGCGCCACGAACCGCAGGGTGCGCACCAGGCGCGCGGTGAGCCGGGTCCGCGGCCTGCGACCACGCATCGGCAGGTCTCCCCGGTCCTCGTCCGGCCCGCGGGGCGAGGTCGTGACGTCGGCGCTGTCGGCCACGACGAGGCCGTCGCGCAGGGTGACGACGCGGTCGAGCCGCGCAGCGACGTCGGGCTCGTGCGTGACCACGACGAGCGCCGCTCCACGCTCCGCGGCGCGACGCTTGAGCTCCTCGATGATCTCGAGCGACTGGGCCGAGTCGAGGTTCCCGGTCGGCTCGTCGGCCAGCCACAGGCGGGCCGGGCGGGCGAGGGTCCGTGCGATCGCGACCCTCTGCATCTCCCCGCCCGACAGCGTCCGTGCCCGCGCCTGCTCCTTGTGCTCCAGCCCCACCGCGCGCAGCGAGTCGGTGACGACCTGGTCGGCGTCGTCGAGCGAGGTGGTCGAGTAGCGCAGACCGAGCAGGACGTTCTCGCGCACGCTCAGGGCGGGGATCAGGTGCGACCGCTGGAAGACGAACCCCAGCTCCGAGGATCGCCACTCCGCCCGCACCCGGTCCTGCGCGGACTCGACGGGGTGCCCGTCGATGAGCACCTCGCCCTCGTCGGGGGCGTCGAGCAGACCCAGCACGTTCAGCAACGTGCTCTTCCCGCTGCCGGAGCGCCCGACGACGGCCACGCGCTCCCCGGGGCCGATGACGAGGTCGACCCCGGCCAGCGCAGTGGTCCCGTTCGCATACCTGCGGGTGATCCCCCTCAGCTCGATCAGCGGGCGCCCCACCGATTCGGTCGGACCGAGCAGATCCTTCTCGAGCACGACGTCAACCAACCCGCACCTCCGTCCCCTCACCCAGCACGACACCGTCACCGGCATCGCCCCCGCCGTCGCCGTCGGCCGCGACGATCGCCGCGACCCCGCCCACGGTCGCCTCGACCTCGACCGCCACCTCGCGAAACGCCATCCCCTCCCGCACGTACACGTACGTCCGCCCGGCACGGGTCACGACCGCCGCCACGGGCGCGAGCAGCCTCTCCCCGTCCTCCGCTGCCGGGTTGTCGATCGTCAGGACGTAGGAGGAGCCCGCGCGGACGGCGCCCTCGGTGAGCAGGCTGACGGTGACCTCACCCGTCTCCGTCGGCGCCAGCGCCGTCACGCGTGCCGTGGCCTCCGTGCCCGAGTCGTCCGTGAACCGAGCGGCGGCGTCCACCGTGAGCGCTCCGACCGATCCCTGGGGCAGCGTCGACGTGAGCACGACCTGCCCCGTCCCGAGGGTGAGGAGGCCCGTGTCAGCTGCGATGCGGGTGCCGACCGTCGTGATCCCCTCGACGACGGCGGGCAGCCGAGGCACCGTCAGCACCTCGGACTGCAGGACACCGGGTCCCTTCACGGTGGCCGCAGCACCCCCGCCGGCTACCGGGACCGCTGTCCCGTCCGACGGCGCCGCGGCACCCGTGCCCGCGGCCGTCGTCTCCGGAGCGCTCGCTCCGGGCGAGGGCGCACCGGCGGCATCGGGCGCCCCGACGGCGACCTCGGGCGCCGCGTAGCCGGCCGCCCGGTACATCGACCACACGGCCGCCTGGGTCCGCGGGCCGTACTTCCCGTCGGGCCGGCCCAGTGCATACCCTGCGGCCAGCAGCCCCTTCTGCAGGGCCAGGACGTCGTCGCCCTCGTCCCCGGGACGAATGTCGCGGTAGAGCGCGAAGGCCCCTTCGAGGACGAAGACCGGTCGCCCGTTCACGCGGAACGGGACCGACCCCGGCGACAGCGTGTCGCCGGCAGACCGGTCGACGGACGTCACCACACCGGTCAGTGCCGCCGGAGGCGTGACGACGACGCTCTGCTGGTTCTGGGCCTCGACGGTCATCGACACCGGACCGTTCAGGTACCCACGGTCCAGCGCGACGACCACGGGCTCGGGGGCCGGCGGCTCGGCGCGGGCCGCCGCCTGCTGAGGCGACTCCATCCTGACCGCGAGCAGCCACGCCCCGACCCCGACGACGACGATCGCCGCGACGGCGAGCACGAGACGCTTCATGCTTCTCTCACCGTTCTGCCCGAGGGCACCGTCTGTCCCATCGCCCGATCAGCCCAGCTCGTTGATGACGGCGTCGATGCGCTTCTGGTACTCGAGGTAGTCGTCCCGGGTCGCCTCGAACCCCTCGACGTCTCGTCCGATCGCGGCGAGCTCGCCCTCGACCCGAGCGTGGAACACCGCCTCGTCGTACCCCTCTGCCCGGCAGCGCGCATCGATGACGGCCACCTCGCGCTCACGGTCCGACAACGGGACCTCCGTGTCCACGACCATCCCGTCGGCGTTGCCGATCGGACCGGTCACCGACTCCGACGGCATCTCGACCGGGCGCTCCGGCAGGTCGACGACCCCTGCCGGTTCCATGCACGTGCGCCATGCCTGGATCGCCTCCTGGACCCGCGCGTCCCCGTCGACCGCCTCCCAGCCCGCTGCCTCGACCGTGCTCAGGTAGCGGGCCGGGACGGCCCCCAGCCGTTCGTCGGTCCTCTGCCCGCACGCGATCATCGCGTCCTGCATCGCGGAGGTGACCTCGACGCCGTCCGGTACCCCGCTGCCCCGTGCCGGCTCGGACCTCAGGTGCGGGTACCCCCACTGCTGCGCGATCTGCTCGTCGAAGCGCGCCTGGCCCGTGCGCGCGTCGAACAGCGTGGGCTCGCCCCCGGGTTCCGCCGGGCGGTACTCGACGACGCCCTGCAGGCACTCCTGGGCGAGGAGGTCGCGGGCGTACCCGTCCCGCGGGTCGTTGAACTGGGGGACCAGCTCGTACACGGGGGTGAGCGTCGCCGTCGACTCGTCGTAGCCGTAGCGCGAGGCGTCCCCTCCCGGCTCCGGCCCGTCGGCCGCGCCGGCAGCGGAACAGCCCGCGAGGGCAGCGGTCACGAGGAGCCCGGCGATCAGTGCTCGAGGTCGCACGAGGCGAGCAGTGGTTCTCATACCCTGCTCATGGCTCGCGGGGCGCGAGGTGCAACACCTGGGATTTCTGGACGAGCCGGACGGGGCGGCCGGCCGCGACGGGTGACGGGACGCAGGGAGGCCCGGGCGGGCGCACGACGACGGGCCGCCCGCTGCGTGCGGACGGCCCGTCGAGGTGATCGGGTGCGTAGCCCTGCCGGGCCGGGAACCTTCCGAGGAGGAGGGGGGTCGGCTCCCGGGACGGGCGGGCCGCGCAGCCGGTCGAGTGCTGGTGCGGGCGGTCAGGCCCCGCAGGTGGTGCCGGGCCGGTCAGGCCTGCGGCGTGAGGACGAACCCGGGTCCCTCGGTCGCACGAGGGTCGGTGTCCAGGGTGAGGTTCGCGAGCGCGATCGAGGTGGTCGGCTCGACGAAGACGCGTGCCTCCCCGCTCTCGACGACCGTGTCGTCGGGCAGCGGGCTCGGGACGAGGGCCAGCTCGAAGTCGCCGGACTGCGGCGCCGACTCGGCGATCCGGAGGCCGCCGCCGTCGGGCACTCCGGCCCGCGTGGTGAGGTCCTGGACTGCATCGCGGGCGTTGTCGGTCAGGGTGAGCATGAGAGCTCCTCTCGGTTGCCTGGGGACGCACGGGACGCCTTGCGGCGATCCCTCGGCGTGCGCCTTTCGGTTGCCTCCAACCAAACAAGGATCGGCCTCGATCGCAAGGTCGCGGGCCGATCCACGGCGTGTCTCTCACCCAGTGGGATCGGGCGCGACAGGCGCACGCGAGGCACGTAGGGTCCGCGCACGCAGGGGCGTGAGGCCGCCCGCGGCGGCCACGGCCGAGTGCCGAGCGGCGTCGGTGGGAGCATGGCCCCGTGACCGCTCTCCACTCCCCCGACCACTGGGCCGTCTACAACGCCGCCCAGCCCGGCCGCGCCGCGCGCGAGCTCTGCCAGGAGGTCGTGTCCCTCGCGGGCCCGGGCGCTGGCCGGCAGGCGGTCGACCTGGGCTGCGGCGCGGGCGTCGAGACCGCCGCGCTGCTGGGCGCCGGGTGGCGGGTCCACGCGCTCGACGGCGAACCGACCGCACCGCACCTCGTCCGCACCACCACGGGAGGCGCGGAAGGAGCGGGGCTGAGCGTCGCCGTCGTGCCCTTCGCGGAGCTGACCGAGCTGCCTCCTGCCGACCTCCTCTACTCCGGGTACGCGCTCCCCTACGCGGCGCCCGACGACTTCCCGCGCGTCTGGGCCGCGGTCCGACGCTCCCTGCGGCCCGGTGCGTGGTTGGCCGTGAACCTGTTCGGCGTGAACGACTCGTTCGCGGGGACGATCGACGGGACCTTCCTGACGCGCGAGGAGGTCGAGAGGCTCCTCGACGGGCTCGACGTCCTCGCCTTCCGCGAGGAGGACGAGGACGGCCCGTCGTTCAGCGGCCCCAAGCACTGGCACGTCTTCGACGTGATCGCCCGCGCGCCGCGCTGACCAGGGGAGCGCCCACCGCCCGTCGCTCCGGGTGCCCGACGGCGCCGCTCACCGCACGCGGGCACGTCACCGCGTGCGGGGGCTCGGCGCGTAGACTCTCCGCGGGCCTTGGCGCCGCCTCCTGCGAGGCGACGCACGGTGCCCGGGCCTCTAGCTCAATGGCAGAGCTGCGGACTTTTAATCCGTAGGTTGTGGGTTCGAGTCCCACGGGGCCCACCGTCTCGCCCTACCGCACCGGCCGCTTCCCCTCGAAGAACCGGTCCAGGTCCTCGCGCCGCAGCACTCCCTCGCTCCCCCCGGCCGTCAGCTCGACGACGAGCCGCCGCGACATCTCGCGCAACGGCTCGTTCGTGACGCTCGAGTGGTGGCACATGAGGTCGAACGCCTCGTCGGCCGGGAGCCCGTAGATCGCCATGACCGCCCCCTTGGCCTGCTCGATCGTCGAGCGGCTCGCGGACGACGCCCGGATCGCGGCCGTCGCCTCACGCTGGGCGAGCTCGCGCTGCGTCGTCGTGAGGTCGAGGAAGTAGCCCGAGACGTGCGTCGTCTCGCCCGTGCGGCGGTCGACCCGCCCGCGCCCGACCACGCCGAGGGTCCGCGTCCGCCCGTGCGCGTCGACGATGCGGTGCACCGAGCCGAAGGGCTCGCCGGTCGCCGCGGCGACGAGCAGCACCTCCTCGACGCGTGCGCGATCCTCGGGGTGCTTGTGCGCGAGCATCAGGGCCGTGGTGGGCATGACGTCGCCAGGGCGGAAGCCGTGCATGGCGTACAGCTCGTCCGACCACCACCAGGACTGGTCCGACAGGTCGAGGACGAACTGGCCGACGGGCTGCGGTGCACCGCGCAGCAGTGCCTCGGCGAGCGTGGGATCGAATCGTCGAGCCGGGTTGTACGAAGTGGTCAAGTAGGCCCCCAAGGCATGGGAAAGGAGCGGGCCTACTTCCAGACTCCTCGGTGATCCTAGCCCGGTTCCGACCTCTCACCTGCGAGGACGTCCGCTCAGGGCGCGCGGTCAGCGCACCGGCGCCGAGACGTGCCACGCAACCCCACGCACGACGAAGCCCCCGCCGGCCAGGGGCCGAGCGGGGGCTTCGTGGAACGTTAGGTGGTGGCGCGATGCAGGGGGTACTTCGCGCCACCGAGGAAGACATTACCCCCTCCTCACGAGGGTTGACGAATCCCTCTCGTCTGGCGGGCGAAGGGAGGCAGTCCTTCCGATTTCAACCAGTCCGCACACCCTGCGCGACCTCGCTCGACGTCTCGGCGCCACCGCCTCGCGCGACGGATCGGCCGCGCCGAGCGCGCTCCCCACCCGGCCCGCCGGTCTCGCCACCGACCGGGCGGCGTCCCGCCCCGTGGCCACCGCCCGCACGGTTCTCGCGCCCCGGATAAGGTACGTGCGGGGCCTCATGGACCTGTCACAAATCCCTCTATATCGGATTCTTCTTCCGATTGCGGGCACCCCTGACCTGTGTGCAGAGTGGTGCGATGGTATGGGTTTCTGTCGGGCTGGTCCTCGTGGTGCTCGGCGTCTCGCTCGCCGCGCGCGCCGCGTGGTCCGTCCGCTCGGGTGAGCAGCGCGGGCGCGCGAGCAACGGCGCGCACGGCATGGGGATCGCGCTGGGCGCGGGCCTGGCCTTCTGGGGATCCGTCGTCCTGATCGTCGCCCTGCTCGCTGACCGGGCGTGAAAAGACCGGCGCCCCTGCCGACCGCCTGCCAGACTCGCCGCATGACCCGCACCTTCGACGACCTCGTCTCCGAGGCGGCATCCGTCCCGGTCGACGGATGGGACTTCTCCTGGCTCGACGGACGCGCGACCGAGCAGCGCCCCTCGTGGGGCTACGCCCGCTCGATGGGCGAGCGCATGCGCACCGCGAGCGCCGCGCTCGACCTGCAGACGGGCGGCGGTGAGGTCCTCGCGAGCGTCCCGCACCTTCCCCGGCTGACCGTCGCTACCGAGGGGTGGCCACCCAACGTCGCAAAGGCGACCCGTCTCCTGCACCCGTTGGGGGTCGCGGTCGTCGCGGACGCCGACGAACCGCCCCTCCCGTTCGCGGACGAGGCGTTCGACCTCGTCGTGAGCCGGCACCCGGTCCGGCCCTGGTGGGACGAGATCGCCCGGGTGCTCGCGCCGGGCGGCACGTACTTCGCGCAGCACGTCGGCCCGTACAGCGTGTTCGAGCTCGTGGAGCTCTTCCTGGGCCCGCAGCCCGAAGAGGTCCGCAACGGTCGCCACCCCGACGACGATCGCGCGGCCGCCCAGGCGGCAGGTCTGGAGGTCGTGGACCTGCGCTTCGAGGAGCTGCGGACCGAGTTCTTCGACGTCGGTGCGGTCGTCTACTTCCTGCGCAAGGTGATCTGGATGGTCCCGGGGTTCACGGTCGAGCAGTACCGTCCCCGGCTCGAGGCCCTGCACGAGCAGATCCAGGCCGAGGGGCCGTTCGTCGCGACGACGACGCGGTTCCTCATCGAGGCCCGCAAGCCCGCCTGAGGCCGGACCAGGCCGCGCCACGGCCCCAGCACCTGCACGCCGCACCGCAGGAGGAGCCCGGACGCGCAGCGGTGTCCCCGTTGACACCTGCCGTCACCAGCTGGGCGAGGTCAGATCCCCAGGCCGCGCGTCAGGTCGCCGAGCGCGGCACGTGCACGCCGCTTGCGGTCCGCGGGGTCGATCGTGCGCTCGTCACCGGGGTTGGCGCGACGGACGGGCTTCCCGCCGGTCTCCGCTGACTCGACGACGCGGGGCATCCGTCCGTTGGCTCCGGCCGAGCGCGTCGCGCGGTTGCTCCGGTGCGGGCTGGTCGGGGCGAGGAAGTAGGGGCGTTGTGTGGTCACGGGTTCGTCCTCCAGTCGTCGCAGCCCCGTCGCCGGGGCCTTGCTCCCCTATGCTCGGACTCCCTCGTTTCGTCCGTGTTGCGAACACCGAACGTTGCAGTGTCGTCCGCAGGAACCTGCGGCACACCGACCCCCTACCGACCAGTAGCCTCCTGACATGACGACGCACGAGCGCGAGATCACCGCCCCGGTCGACCTGTGCCTGCCGGACGGGCGCCTGAACCCCGACGCGGTCGGGTGGACGCGCACCCCGCTGCACCGCGCGAACCTTCGCGGCTGGGGACGCACCAAGCGGTGGGAGTACTGGGGCGTCGTGACGCCCACGCACGTGATCGGCGTCGTCGCGTCGTCGATCGACTACGCGGGGGTCCACGGCCTGTACGTCCTCGACCGGGCGACGGGCCAGGAGACCGCGACGGACGTCGTCGTGCCCCTGGCCCGCGGCGTCGTGATGCCGGAGACCAGCGGCGCCGGCCGCGCCGCTGCCCGCGCGAAGAAGCTCGCGATCGTGATCGACCAGGACCCGGGCGGCACGCGGATCCGTGCCGCGTCCCACGACGTGAGCCTCGACCTGTCGATCCCGCTCCCGCCGGGGCACGAGTCGTTGGGGGTCGTCGTCCCGTGGAGCGACCGCCTGTTCCAGTACACGGTCAAGGACGTGGCCCGGCCCGTCTCCGGCTCGCTCACGGTCCACGGCACCCGGCACGAGGTCAGTGCCGACGACTCGTTCGCGGTGCTCGACCACGGTCGCGGCCGCTGGCCTTACGCGATGACCTGGAACTGGGCCGCGGGCAGCGCGCACGGCCGCGGCATCCAGCTCGGCGACAAGTGGACGGACGGCACGGGCTCGACCGAGAACGCCCTGCTCGTGGACGGTCGGCTCCACAAGATCGGCCAGAAGCTCGACTGGCAGTACGACCGCGAGGACTGGCTCGCCCCGTGGCACATCTCGGGCGACGGGGTCGAGGCCGTGTTCACCCCCTTCCACGAGAAGGTCGCGCGCACGGAGATGGTCGTCGTGGGCACCGAGACGCACCAGTGCTTCGGCACGTGGTCGGGCCACGCGCGCACCGACGAGGGCGTGTGGGTGGACCTGGGGGGTCTGGTCGGCTGGGCGGAGGAGGCCCAGCAGCGCTGGTAGGCCCGACGGCGCCGCTCGCCTCGAGGCGTGGACGTCACCCGGGCGTCGCGCGGCCGGGTGCCAGACTGCCGTCATGGCGACCGTCCACGACGAGATCACTCCCCGGCTCTCCCGCTTCGTGCTGTCCCAGCCCGTGTTCTTCGTGGGCACGGCCCCCCTTGCGGGTGACGGGCACGTCAACGTCTCGCCCAAGGGCATGGGGGGCACGTTCGTGGTCCTCGACCCGCACCGGGTCGCGTACCTCGACTACACGGGCTCGGGCGCCGAGGCCGCGGCGCACCTGCAGGAGAACGGGCGCATCGTGGTCATGTTCTGCGCGTTCGAGGGACCGCCGAACATCGTGCGCTTCCACGGGCGGGGCCGCTACGTCCTCGCCCGGACGCCCGAGTTCGACGAGCTGCGCCCGCTGTTCGCCAAGGAGCGCGAGTCCGGGCAGCGCGGCATCGTCGTGGTCGAGGTGGACCGGGTCTCGGACTCGTGCGGGTACTCGGTGCCGTTCATGGACTTCGTCGGCGACCGCGACCTCCTGGACCGCGCCCACGACCGGCGAGACCCGGAGTACTTCGACGCGTACTGGCACAAGAAGAACGCGACGAGCATCGACGGGCTGCCCGGGGTGGACATCTCTCCGGTGCCCTGAGCACACCGGACGCTGGAGCGCCCGGTGACGCATGTCCCCGGGTCCAGGGCTCAGCGGTTGCTGACCCCGAGCGCCCTGCCGACGGTCGAGTCGTCCTCCAGGACGCGGAGCAGGCAGGCGGCGAGGTCGCCGCGGGGGATCGACCCGAATCCCTTGGCGCCCTCGGTCAGCTCCCGCGCCGTCCAGTCACCGGTCGTCGGGCCGTTCGTCAGGCCGGCCGGCCTGACGATCGTCCAGTCGAGATCCGAACGCACGACGACCGACTCCTGCTCGTCGTGGTCGGCCAGCGCCGAGGCAAGGACGACCCGCGTCAGGACCCGGACGAGTGCGGGCATCTGCGCTGCCGAGGCACCTGCCCCCAAGGAGGACTGCACGACGAGCCGGCGCACTCCCGCTTCCTGCATGGCCGCCACGACGGCCCGTGTGACCGCAGACCGCTGACGAGAGGTCCCCTTGGCGCCGCCCACGGTCACCACGACGGCGTCCGCCCCGGCGACCGCTCGTGCTGCCACCTCTGGATCGGCGGCGTCCCCCTTCAGGGTCTCGACCCCCGAGGCAACGGTGCTGCCGCTCCGCGACAGGACCGTGACCTCGTGGCCTTCTCCCTGTGCGAGCGAAGCCAGGCGGGCCCCCGTGCCCCTCGATCCACCGACGATGACGATCTTCACGGACTTCTCATTTCGTCGCGGTGCACCCTGCTGTCCGCGGAAGTGTATCTCCGTGCAGGTGGAGCCCGGCGGGCGCTCAGGTACTCGTCCCGGCCTGGTACGACCGGCCGGTGAGCGCGCGCCGCAGGGACGAGAGCATCGGGGCTCACCGTCACGTCGCGTCGAGGTACGCCCGCCCGCGCGGCGAGATGCGGTACCCCACGGGCAGGCTCTCGGTGAGCCCGAGCTCCTTGAGGCGCCGGACCCGGACCTTGAAGTAGTCGCGCTCGACGCCGATCGACGCCGCGAGCTCGCGCGCCACGACCTCGGGCTGCGCGACGATCAGCTCCAGGTAGGACCGGGTCCACGGCTCGGGCGCCGCACGGTCCATGCGCGCGAGCCGTGTGCGCAGCCCCTCGACCTCCTCGGCCGACAGGTCGGCCTCCTGGCGCAGCGCGATGCGCGGGTCCTCTCCCACGCGCCGCAGACCGATCCGGTACAGGTCGCCCTCGCCCTTCGCGGCGACCCAGGCGAGCGCCGCCTCGGCCGAGCGGAACCCGGCGGCGCGCGCGTCGTCGTCGGGCAGGACGGGGATCCCGTCCACCTCCGGGACCCGGTCGATCGACGTGACCTCCACGACCCCGATCCGCGTCCTCATCTGCCCGCCCGCGCGCACGCGCGGCGCGAGCCAGCGGCGGTACGCGAGGGACACCGTGCCGTCCTCGAGCCCGCTGAGCGTCTGCCGGGTCAGCAGCATGCCTCCAGGGTACGAAGACGGGCCGCGGCGTGCAGGGCCGCGCACAGGTCCACCGGGCCGCCCGCATGCCGCCTCAGGAGGCGGTGCGGACCGCGGCGACCGGCCGCGTCCCGCGAGGGATCACGACCCGCGCGCTGACTCCCCCGCCGGGACGAGGCGTCAGGCTCAGGCTCCCGCCGTGCAGCTCGACGATGCGGGAGACGATCGCGAGCCCCAGGCCGTTGCTGCTGCGGTCGGTCACCACGTCGTCGCGGGTCCTCGCGACGGAACCGACCTGGCGGGCGAACGGCTCCAGGGCGATCCTGAGGTCGTCGTCGGTCAGGACGCGGCCGCTGTTCTCGACGGTCAGGACGACGAGCCCCGCGTCGACCAGCGTGATGCGGGCCCACCCGTCCTGGGGCAGGTTGTGCCGGACCGCGTTGCGCAGCAGGTTGTCGACCACGCGAGCGAGGAGGATCTCGTCGCCCGGCACGACGGCGGGCGAGACGTCCACCTCGACGCGCACGCCCCGCTCGGTGGCCTCGCGCGCGACGTCGTCGACCGCGTCCTCGACGACGACGTCGAGGTCGAACGGCGCTCGGACGATCGGCGACCTGTCGAGGGCCGCGAGCTGCAAGAGGGCCGCGACGAGGTCCGTGGCTCGTCGATTGGTCACGTCGAGGTGTTCGAGCAGGCGCGTCAGGTCGACGGCGTCAGGCTCCTCGCGCGCGACGTCGAGCATGGTCTGGGTCACCGCGAGCGGTGTCCGCAGCTCGTGCGACGCGTTGGCCGCGAACCGCTGCTGCGCGGCGAAGGACCGTTCGAGGCGTTCGAGCATGGTGTCGAACGTGTCGGCCAGGTCCGTGAACTCGTCCCGTCCGCGCCGGGTGTCCCGGGCCGAGATGCGGTGCGACAGGTCGCCCGATGCCGCGGCCCGCGCGGCGGTGTTGAGGTCCGCGAGCGGACGCAGCACCCGCCCGGCCACGAGCCACCCACCCACCGTCCCGACGACGGCGAGCACGCCCATGGCCACGGCGCAGGCCTGGATCAGCGAGTCGAGGATCTGGCCCCGCGACGCGATGAAGAGGTGGGCGTCCGACGGGTTCGCCGCCGTGAGCGGGTAGTTCGGGACGAACCGCATGACGGCGTAGACGATGACGGACATCACGAGCCCCGCGGCGAGCAGGAAGGCCACATAGCTCAGCGTCAGGCGGAGCCGGGCTGTCTGGCGCAGGACCCTCACGACGCCTCGCCGCTCGGCGCACCGACGCGGTAGCCCACGCCCGGCACCGTGTGCACGACCCAGGGGTCGCCCAGGCGCTTGCGGAGCGTCGAGACGGTCACCCGGACGGCGTTGGTGAACGGGTCGGCGTTCGCGTCCCACGCACGTTCGAGCAGGTCCTCGGCGCTCACCACGCCGCCGTCGGCTGCCAGCAGGACCTCCAGCACCGCGAACTGCTTGCGGCTCAGGCGCACGTGCTCGCCGTCCCGGTAGACCTCCCGGCGGAACGGGTCGAGCCGCACCCCGGCGGCCTCCAGCACGGGTGGGAGCGGGGCCGGGCGGCGTCCCAGGGCCCGTACGCGCAGGATCAGCTCGGGCAGCAGGAACGGCTTGGTCAGGTAGTCGTCGGCGCCGATCCCGAAGCCTCGGGTCTTGTCGTCGAGCGTGCCCGCCGCGGTGAGCATGAGGACCCGGGTCGCCAGGCCTCGGGCCACGATCGACCGGCAGACGTCGTCGCCGTGCACCCCAGGCAGGTCGCGGTCGAGCACCACGACGTCGTACGCGGTGTGGCCGAGCCTCTCGAGGGCCACCTCCCCGTCGAGCGCGACGTCGGCGGCGACGGCCTCGCGCCGCAGCCCGGTCTGCACGGCCTCGGCCAGGAACGGCTCGTCCTCGACGACCAGCACCCGCATCGATCCTCCACCCGCTCGTCGGCCCGACCCCTCCGACGGCGGGCCTCCCCCGCCAGTCTAGGAAGCGGGGTGTATCGAGAACGTCTGCGAAAAGCGAGACGCCGGGACAACATGCCGACGGGTGCAGTGGTGGTCATGGACACGCGTACCCCACCGCCCTCGTTCGCCCCGGTGCCCGCCCCCGCGCCGGCACCGGACGGTCCGCGCCGACCTCCCCGCCCGAGCGCCCGCAGGCGCCGCACCGCCGTCCTCGCCACGGCCGTCGCGGTCCTCGCCGTGGTGGCGGCGCTCACGTGGGCCTTCCTGCCCGACGCCGACCGCGGCCTGCGCGCGCTCGTCGCCGACACGCTCGGCACCGAGGACGCCGGCCCCGGGGCAGGCGTCGCGCCGGACCTCCCCGCCGAGGACGACCCGCGCCAGGAGGACGACACGATCGACCCGTTCGACGACCAGCACCCCGCGATCGCGGGACTCGACGACGACCTGCGCGCGGCACTCCAGTCCGCGGCACGCGACGCGCAGGCGGCGGGCGTCGACTTCTGGGTCACGTCCGGGTGGCGCAGCACCGCCTACCAGCAGAGTCTCCTCGACCGTGCGGTCGACCGGTACGGCTCGCTCGCCGAGGCCCGCAAGTTCGTCAGTACCCCTGAGACGTCCGAGCACGTGCAGGGACGGGCGGTCGACATCGGACCGACCGACGGCGCGGACTGGACGATCCGCAAGGGCGCGCGGTACGGGCTGTGCCAGACGTACGCCAACGAGATGTGGCACTTCGAGCTGGCCACGACGCCGGGCGGCACCTGCCCGCAGCCGCTCCCGGATGCCGCCGGCTGACCGTCACCAGTGCTCGCCCCGGGACGTGCGCGCACGACGACCCACCGTGCCCTCCGTGGCCGCGGCCGCCGACGGCTACGCCGTCGTCGTGTGGCTCGGCTGACCGGGTTCAGCCCAGCCGCAGCTCGGCGTTGACCGACCGCACCAGGTCGGCCGGGAGCTTCGCGACCTCGCGGTCGTAGGTCAGCAACCCGTTGAGCTCGTCCTCGACGTCCGAGAGCTGGGTGTAGACCGTCGCGGAGAGCCCTCGCGGGATCGCGGGCACGATCTGGTCGCGGTGCAGCGCCTCGAACGCTTCCCCGAGCGCCGCGGCGTCGTCGAGCTTCTTGTAGCCGAAGTCCTTCTCGCTGAAGTCGCGGCCCTCGAGGCGCAGGTTGTAGCCCCCGTACTCCGAGAGCACGAGCACCCGCCGGTCCCGTCGCCGCGGGACCCGGAACGGCTTGAAGTACACGTGGAGGCTCCGCAGGTCTCCCGCGCGCTGGTCGTGCCAGCCGCTCGCGTGGTCGACCGTCCGTGTCGGGTCGAGCGCACGGACGCGGGCAGCGACGCGTGCGGCGTCGAACTGTCCCCAGCCCTCGTTGAACGGCACCCAGACCGCCAGGCTCACGACGCTGTGCAGGTGCTCGACCGTCGCGTCGACCTCGCGGAGGAACTCCCCGCGCCCCTCCACGTCGGCCCGTCCGAACAGTCCGTAGAACCGGTCGCTGATCCGGAGAGGCACGGCCACCGGGGCCGTGATGACCGCCGGGCGGTAGCTGGTGCCGCCGTTGACCATGTCCTGCCACACGAGGATCCCGAGCCGGTCGCAGTGGTGGTACCAGCGCAGCGGCTCGATCTTGATGTGCTTGCGCAGCATCGTGAACCCGAGGTCCTTCATGGTCGCGATGTCGTGGACCATGGCCTCGTCCGACGGTGCCGTGAGCAGCCCGTCCGACCAGTACCCCTGGTCCAGGACGCCCGCGTGGAAGTAGGGCTCGCCGTTGAGCAGCAGGCGCGGCACGCCCCGCTCGTCCCGCCCGACGCCGAACGACCGCATGCCGGCGTAGCCGCGCACCTCGTCGTCGCCGAGCGTCACGCGCACGTCGTACAGGTGCGGGTCCTCGGGGGTCCACAAGTGGGCGTCCGGGATCGGCACGCGGGCGAGCGTCCCCGCGGGTGCGTCGACCTGCCCGACGAGCGCTCCGCCGTCGTGCACCTGGATGCGCGCCACGGGCGCGTCCGGCCCGACGGCGCCGCTCGCCCCCGCGGGCATCCCGCCCGCGTGCACGGTCACCTCGAGGCAGCCGCCCGGGAGGTCCGGGACGAGCACGAGCCGGTCGACGTGCAGCGCCGGGACGGCCTCGACCCACACGGTCTGCCAGATGCCCGACTGCGCGGTGTACCAGATGCCGCCGCGGTCGAGCTTCTGCTTGCCGCGCGCGTGGTAGCCCATGTCGCTCACGTCGGTGACCTCGACGAGCAGCTCGTGCGGCTCGCCGAGGGATCCGGCGAACGCCTCCGTGACGTCGCACGCGAACGGCAGGAACCCGCCCGTGTGACGGCCCACCTCGACGCCGTCGACCAGGACGCGGCACGACTGGTCGACCGCCCCGAAGTGCAGGAGGACCCGCCCGTCGCACGGGACGAATCCCTCGGGGAGCGCGACCGTGCGCCGGTACCAGAGCGCCTCGTACGGCTGGAGCTGGCGCCCCACGCCCGACAGCACCGACTCGGGCGAGAACGGCACGACGATCTCGCCGTCGAACACCTGGGGGGCCGCACCGCCCAGCGACCCCTCGGGGCCGGCGGCCTGCCCGGTGAACGCGTAGTCCCACACCCCGTTGAGGTTGAGGTAGCTGTCGCGCGCGAGCTGAGGACGGGGGTACTCGGGCAGGGGGGCGTGCCGATCGAGGGCGGCGGCCCACCGAGTGGGCCGGAGGATGCTCATGCAGCGGGTTCCTTGCGATGGAGAAGCGTGACGGGGACGAGGATCAGGAGTAGCACGACGGCGGCCGCGACGAAGATCAGGGGGCTCGGGACCTGCTTGACGACCCCGAGCTCGGAGTAGGTCTCCGCGGCCCCCCTGATCACGGCCGCACCGATGAAGGGCCCGACCAGCATGGGGACGAGGATCGCGAAGACCATGCGCAGCCCCTGGACGTGGCCCGCGCGGTCCGGGGGCGAGTAGTCGCGAACCAGCGCCCCGATCGGGGTGAGGACCAGCATGAACCCCGACATCATGACGAGCCCGGCGAGGATCGCGGGCACCATGCCTCGCGCGAACGCCATGAGGACCAGTCCCGTCCCGTAGACCGCGACCGCAGGCAGGAGGAAGCGGACCTTGCCGACCCGGTCGACGATCCGCCCGCCGATCACGCTCACGACCGAGGCGCCGAGCAGCACCACGGCCAGGACGATCGCGTACCCGTCGATCCGCAGGTACCGCTGGAGGTAGATGATCAGGTACGGCAGGAACACCTGGGTCGAGATCCCCCAGATCGTCCACGCCGACAGCGCGAGGTACAAGCCCGGGTTCTCGCGGACCGCCGAGGGCCGCAGGCCGTGGACCACCGAGCGCAGGTACCCGTCCTCCTGGCGGACCGTGAGCTCGCGGTCCCGGACGAGGAACCACGACACGACCCCCACGACCACGATGATCGCCCCCACGAGAACGAAGAACCCTCGCCACTGCCCGGCTCGCGTCATGCCGTCGAACGCCCCGAACACCACGAGCATCGACAGCAGCGGCATGACCGCGAGCACCGACTCGACCCGGCCCCGGTTCGCCGGCTCGGTCGAGTCGGTCACCCAGGCCTGGAACGCCGCGTCGTTGGCCCCCGAGCCGAACAACGACATGACCGCGTCGAGCGCGACGACCGCGACCGCCGCCACGACCACGGCGTTCGCCGCCGGGACCAGCCCCGAGACCGTGTCGGGGCTCAGGAACCCGAACGCGGCCGTCGTGATGCCCCACAGGACGTATCCGGCCGCGATGAACACGCGGCGGCGTCCGACCCTGTCGGAGAGCGCGCCGACCAGGAGCGTCGCGAGGGTCGCGGCGACCGCACTCACGGCGACCATGGTCGCGATGACGTTCGGGTCGTCCGTGATGGTGTCGTAGACGAACACGTTGAGGTACATGTTCTCGACGGTCCAGGCGAGCTGCCCGACGAAGCCGAGGAGGACGAGGGACGTCCAGGTGCGGGCCCCCAGGGCCCCGGTGCGCGTCATTGCCACGCACGGATCGTAGTCCTCCCGCCGGAGGTCAGCGGTCGAGGAACCGTCGAGCCATCTTCCCCAGCTCGGCACCGTCCGCTCGCCAGTCCTCGGAGAGGATGCGGAACACGAGCGGCCCGACCAGCTCGGCGACCAGCGTGCCGTCGTCCTCGCTCCCGTCGAGGGCACCGCGACCCCGCGCGTCTCGGACGACCGCGCGCGCGGCGTCGCCCAGCACGTCGGCCTCGCGCAAGAGCTCGGCGACCTTCCGGTCGTGCTGCGCCTCGCCCAGGAGGGCACGGTAGGCCAGCCCGGCGTCGGAGCTCGTGAGGAAGGTCGAGAGCGCGGCGAGAAAGCCGGCGATCTCGGTCTCGGCGTCAGGGCCGGGCGTGACCGCGAGCTCGCGGGCCGCATCGGCAGCGCTCGCCTCGAGCAGGATCTCGGCCTTCGACGACCACCAGCGGTAGACGGTCTGGCGTCCGACCTTCGCCCGCTCGGCGATGCCCTTCATGGTCATCGCCGCGTAGCCCTCCTCGACGAGCATGTCGTCCACGGCGCGGAGCACCGCGAGGCGGGCGTCCTCGCTGCGCGGGCGGCCGAGCGGTCGCGTGAGTTCACCCATGCGGCGACGCTACCAGTTTCGATACGTGCTGCACCGAAATCTCCACCGCCCCCGTGCGCACCCTTCTCCTAACGAGACACGATGAATCGAAACCTGCTACCTTTCGAGACACCATGACTCGATATCAAGGAGCTGCGTCCATGACGTCCCCCGCAACAGGACCCGCACGCGCCCGGTCACGGCGTGCCGTGACCGTGACCGCGTTCGCCTTCCTCGTCACGATGATGGGAACCACGCTTCCCACCCCGCTCTACTCGATCTACTCGACCGAGCTCTCGTTCTCGCCCCTGACCGTGACCGTGCTCTTCGCGGTGTACGCCGTCGGAGTCGTCGGCGCGCTGTCGCTCTTCGGGCGGCTCTCCGACGACGTCGGCCGACGCCCGGTGCTCGTGGCCGCCGTCGGGCTCGCCCTTCTCAGCGCTCTCCTCTTCCTCCTGCCGCCGTCCCTGCCGTTGCTCGTCGTCGCCCGCGTGACCTCGGGCCTCGGCGCCGGGCTCATGAGCGGCGCGGGCACCGCTGCCGTCATCGACCTCTTCCCGGCCGAGAAGAAGGCCGCCGCCGGGACGCTCGCGGTGGCTGCGAACACCGGGGGGCTCGCCCTGGGCACGCTCGTCGCAGGCGTCCTCGCCTCGGCCGCGCCCGCACCGCTGACGATCCCGTTCGCCGTCCACCTCGTGCTGTGCGTCGGGGCGCTCCTCGGGCTCGCCACGTGGGCGCCGGCCCCCGCCCGTCGTGGTCGCCTCCGGATCCGCCCTCACCGACTGCGCGTTCCCGCCTCGATCCGGGGCGCCTTCGCCCGCGCGGTGCTCGCAGCGGGGGCCGGGTTCTCCGTCACCGGCGTCCTCACCGCCGTCACGGCACTGTTCCTGGCCAGGGACCTGCACCTCGACAGCCACGCGCTCGCCGGCTTCGTCGTGTTCCTCTCCTTCGCGGGCATGGCGGTCGGCCAGCTCGTCGCCCGACGGATGCGCCCCCGCGCTGCGCTTCCCGTGGGGTGCGCAGGACTCGTCCTCGCGTCCGCTGCGCTCGCGACGGCACTCGCCGGCGCGTCCCTGGCGCCACTGGTCGTCGCCGCAGCCGTGCTGGGCGTCTCGGGTGGCCTGTGCCTGAACGCGGGCATCGCGACGACCGTCGAACAGGTGCCGCCCGCGCACCGCGGCGAGGTCTCCTCGTCGTTCTTCGCGGGCCTCTACCTGATGCTCGCCGTACCGGCGATCGGCGTCGGGCTCCTGGCGAGCGTCGTCGGCCTTCGCCAGGCCGGCCTCGTCTTCGCCGCCGTCGTGGCGGTCCTTGCCGCCGCCGTAGGGATCGTCGAGCTCGTCAGCGCGCGCAGGACGGACTGACCACCGCCTACGCCCCGAGCACCGGTCGGCGCGCGACCGTCAGCACGTGCGTGTCGGGCCACTCGACGTGCTCGCCCGTCGTGGCGTCGGTCAACGACGCCACGGGCGCGAACGAGTGCTCGACGAGCCACTCGTTGCGCCACGCCCCGCTCTCGGGCCCCAGCTCGAAGCCCGCGCCCGTCAGCAGCCCGGTCCACGCGTCGCGGTCCAGGTCGCAGAACCGCTCGTGGCACTCAGACAGCCAGTTGTCGGCGTAGTCCTTGGTCGTGAGGAACTCCATGGCGTCGCGCAGCGTGAGGCGGAACGTCCCGGGCAGGACCTCCTCGACCGTGAACGACGCACCCGACAGGCGGGGGAAGTCGTGCGCGAACTGGCGCATCCGCGAGGCCGTCGACAGCCCGCGGACGTGCGCGGCGACGTCGGGCCGCGCCCACGCGTCGAGGTCCGTCACGACGCCCGGGCGCGTGCCGTCGTCGTCGCGGAGCGTGAGGTGCACCGGGCGGTCGCCGTCCGCGGGACCGCACACGTCGCTGTTGATCCACACCCCGCCCGGGCGGGTGTGGGCGAGCACGCGGCGAGCGAACCGCTCGACGTCGGGCACGCCGTCGCCGTACGAAGAAATCTCGTGCGTGAGCGCGATCGTGACGGTCGTGTCGACGCTGCGCTCGGGCATGACCTCACCGCGCAGGATGTTGGCCTGCACGAACCACACGTTCGGGTTCGCGAACACGCCCTGCGTCTTCTTGTGCTCGGCCTCGGCCACGAGGTGGCGCGCGACGTCGACGCCGAACAGGTCCGACTCGTGCAGGCGCGGCTCGGCCGCGACCAGCTCGAGCAGGCCGCCCGTCGCGCACCCGATGTCGACGATCCGCCCCGGGAGCACGTACGGGCGCACCTGCTCCCACTTGCGGCGCGAGGCGTCCTCGAACGCCGCGGCGTACGTCCGGTAGTCGCGGGTCGCGGTCAGGTCGCCGTCGCCCGAGACGACGGGGTCGGCGAAGACCTGGACGATCTGCGCCTCGAGGCCGTAGCGCCGGAAGAAGCCCGGCACGGCCGGGTGGGCGACGTCGGTCCACGTCGGGTCACCCGCGGCGAGGCGCCCGACGACGTCCCACGGGCGGGCAGGCACGTCACCCAGCGCGTCGGTCGCGTCGAGCTCGACGCCCACGACCCGGTAGCCGAGCTCCTGGTAGGCCGCGATGACCGCGGGGGTCGAGCAGGCCACGACCGTCTCGCGAGGGTCGAGCGTCACGGTGTGCCCCGTCGCGGTCTGGACCGTAGTCGTGACGAGGTGCGCGAAGCGCGCGTGCGGGGCCACGTCCGGGACCGGCACGACGAGGCTCGGCAGGTGCTCGACCGCCGTGACGTGCTCGATGAGCGCCTCACGCCGGTGACCCGGCACCGGGTTGCGGCGCGTGCCCGCGTGGTTCGCGGACGTCACGGCCCACACGACCACGGCGTCGGGCGAGCACCGGACGCGCTCGCCGTCGAGGTCGCTGACGAGACCCGCCCGCAACGCCCGGAGGTAGTCCACCTGGAAGCGGGTCACGAGGTGGTGGCGCCCCGGGAACAGGACATGACGGATCAGCTGGTCGTGGGGCACCCGGGTACCTTCGCGCGAGAGGGGGGTGCGGGGCAAGCGGGCGGGCCGACCGCGCTCCGGTACCGACGTTCCCCTCGTCAGCGTCCCCGTTCCGTGCCATCGTGGAAAGAGGCGCCGACGACGCCTCCCCCGCTGCGCACGACCTGGACAAGGAGCACCCGATGGTCTCGACGACGAACGCATTCAGCAGCTTCTCGGTGAACGACCTGGACGCCGCGCGGGCGTTCTACGCGGACGTCGTGGGGGTCGAGGTCGACCAGACGCCCATGGGCCTGGACCTGCACCTGGGCTCGGGCGGGCACGTGTTCGTCTATCCCAAGACGAACCACGTCGCGGCGTCGTTCACGGTCCTGAACTTCGGGGTCGACGACGTCGACGCCGCGGTCGACGAGCTCGTCGCCAAGGGCGTGGAGTTCGAGCGCTACGTGGGGTTCGACCAGGACGCCAAGGGCATCGCGCGTGGTCCGGAGGGCCCGGCGATCGCCTGGTTCAAGGACCCGGCGCGCAACGTCCTGGCGATCCTGAGCAACCCGTGAGCACCGCGGTGGCGTCGCACGAGCACCTCCTGGCGGCGCACGGCGACGCGATCGGGGCGTTCGACCACCTGGTCCGGCGGGTCCAGGACGACCAGTGGGAGCTGCCCACGCCCGACGACGACTGGACCGTCCGCGACCTCGTCAACCACCTGGTCTCGGAGCAGCTCTGGGCGCCCGAGCTGCTCGCGGGCCGGACGGTCGCGGACGTGGGCCCGGTCTTCGACGGCGACGTCCTGGGCGACGACCCGATCGACGCGTGGATCGACGCCTCGACGCAGTCGCGCGAGGCGTTCCTCGCCCCCGGCGCCCTGGACCGCGTGGTGCACCTGTCGTACGGCGACGCCCCGGCGACCGAGTACGCGCACCAGATGACGTTCGACCTCACGGTCCACGCATGGGACCTGGCCCAGGGACTGGGCGTCGACGCGGACCTGGGCCCCCAGCTCGTGTCGTTCGTGCTGGGCTACGCCCAGCGCCGCAAGGGCATGTTCGCGGCGAGCCGCCTGTTCGCGGGCCCCGTCCCCGTGCCCGACGACGCGCCCGAGCTCACGAGGCTGCTCGCACTCGCGGGTCGCCGGGGCTGACCTCCCGGTCCAGCGCCCTCGAGGAGCCGGGCCGGTGGCTCCCCGGGCACCACGATCCCCGCAGCTCCCTGGACCTCGGGGCGTTGCGGGGATCGTCAGAACCCGCCGGTGGGCGGAGCGTCGTGCGTGGTGCGCGGGTCAGGCCGTGGCGTCGTCCTCGCGGCGTGCGATGCGGATCATGTCCTCGCGCGGCACGACCTTGATGCGCTCACGGCCGTGCGGCTCGCCCTGCGCGCGCTCGTAGGCGTCCAGGACCTCCCAGTCGGACCACTGGACCAGGTGCACGCCCCGCTCGGTCAGGAACTCGACGACCGCGTCCGGGTCCGGCTGGGTGGCCGTGCGCGAGTCGGCGAGGTCCTCGACGAGGTGGCGGACGGTCTCCGAGGCGTCGGACTTGGTGTGCCCGATCAACCCGACCGGGCCACGCTTGATCCAGCCCGTGGCATAGACCCCCGGGACCTGCTCACCATCGATGTCGATC
>NZ_MAQA01000053.1 GCF_001692445.1 Oerskovia enterophila
CCCCCCAGCCCGCCGCGAACCGGGCACGGTAAGATCGGAGGCGGCCGCGACTGGCGAGGGTGGGAACGACCACCGGGGAGCGTCCGATCGACCTGTTGGTGCGTCGTCCGCCTGGGCGCCTGGGTGACCGGTATCTTCCCGCGACCCGCTGACGACCCACAGGAGCACTCCGATGTCCGCAAGTTCCCCTGCCTCCCCCGCCTCCGGCACCGTCCAGATCGCCGACGACGCCCAGCGTCCCGTGCGCCGCGCACTGCTGAGCGTCTACGACAAGACCGGCCTGGTCGAGCTCGCCACGGCTCTGCACGCCGCGGGCGTCGAGCTCGTCTCGACCGGCTCGACCGCGTCGACCGTCGCCGCCGCCGGCATCCCCGTGACCAAGGTCGAGGAGCTCACGGGCTTCCCCGAGTGCCTCGAGGGTCGCGTCAAGACGCTGCACCCGCGCGTGCACGCCGGGATCCTCGCGGACACCCGCAAGGCGGACCACCTCGAGCAGCTTGCTCAGCTCGAGATCGCACCGTTCGAGCTCGTGGTCGTCAACCTGTACCCGTTCGCGGACACGGTCGCGTCGGGCGCCGGTCCGGATGCCGTGATCGAGCAGATCGACATCGGCGGCCCCTCGATGGTCCGCGCCGCGGCGAAGAACCACCCGAGCGTGGCCGTCGTCGTCGACCCGGCCGCCTACGGCGACGTGATCGCCGCGGTCCAGGCGGGCGGCTTCACGTACGCGCAGCGCAAGCTTCTCGCGGCGCAGGCGTTCGTGCACACCGCGACCTACGACGTCGCGGTGGCGTCCTGGATGAGCAGCGTCGTCGCGCCCACGGACACGCTCCAGACCGAGGCGGGCCCGGTCTCGACCGGCTTCCCCGCGTGGGTCGGCGCCACCTGGGACCGCTCCGACGTGCTGCGCTACGGCGAGAACCCGCACCAGCGCGCCGCGCTCTACACCAACGGGCACGGCCCCTCGGGCCTCGCGCAGGCGAGCCAGCTCCACGGCAAGGCCATGAGCTACAACAACTACGTCGACGCCGACGCCGCGTGGCGCGCCGCGCACGACCACGGCGACGCCCCGACGGTCGCGATCATCAAGCACGCCAACCCGTGCGGCGTCGCGGTCGGCACCGACGTGGCAGACGCTCACGCCAAGGCGCACGCGACCGACCCGGTCTCCGCGTTCGGCGGGGTCATCGCGACCAACGCCGTGGTGACCGCGGCTGCGGCCGAGCAGATCGCTGGAGTCTTCACCGAGGTCGTCGTGGCCCCGGGCTACGAGCCCGAGGCGCTCGAGATCCTCTCGCGCAAGAAGAACATCCGTCTGCTCCAGGTCGACGGCGCCCCGAGCGCCGGCGTCGAGATCCGCCCCATCTCGGGTGGTCTGCTCATGCAGCAGGTCGACCGCCTGGACGCCGCGACCGAGAACGGTGGCGACAGCCCCGAGTCGTGGACCCTCGCGACGGGCGAGGCCGCCGACGCCGAGACGCTCGCGGACCTCGCTTTCGCGTGGCGTGCGGTGCGTGCCGCGAAGTCGAACGCGATCCTGCTCGCCAAGGGTGGGGCCGCGGTCGGCATCGGCATGGGCCAGGTCAACCGTGTCGACTCGTGCCGCCTGTCGGTCGAGCGCGCCAACACGCTCGGTGCCGAGGGCGAGGAGCGTGCGCGCGGCTCGGTCGCAGCGTCCGACGCGTTCTTCCCCTTCGCCGACGGCCTGCAGGTCCTGCTCGACGCGGGCGTCAAGGCCGTCGTGCAGCCCGGGGGCTCGGTCCGTGACGACGAGGTCATCGCGGCCGCGCGGGCCGCCGGCGTCACGCTGTACCTGACGGGCACGCGCCACTTCGCGCACTGACCCGTCCCGTTGACGACCACGCGGTCGTCGGGCCCTGACCGGGCGCGGCGACCGCGTGGCCGCGCAGCGACACCGCACCGTTCGACTCCCGGAGGGGCAGCTCGATCGCCCCCACCCCCAGGAGTCCGTCATGAGCGCCCCCCTCACCGTCGTCGCTGCGCTGCGTTCGCCCCGGCTCCTGCGCACCGAGGTCCTGGGCGGCCTCGTCGTCGCGCTGGCCCTGATCCCCGAGGCGATCTCGTTCTCGATCATCGCGGGCGTGGACCCGCGCGTGGGGCTCTTCGCGTCGTTCACGATGGCGGTGTCGATCGCGTTCCTGGGCGGACGCCCCGCGATGATCTCGGCCGCGACCGGGGCCGTGGCCCTCGTGATCGCGCCGGTGATGCGCGAGCACGGGTTCGACCACCTCGTCGCGACGGTCCTGCTCGCAGGGATGATCCAGATCGTGCTGGCCCTGCTCGGGGTCGTGAGGCTGCTGCGGTTCATCCCCCGCTCGGTCATGGTCGGGTTCGTCAACGCGCTCGCGATCCTCGTGGCGCTGGCCCAGCTCCCGCAGCTCGTCGCCGTCCCGTGGCTCGTCTACCCGCTGGTCGCGGCGGGGATCGCGATCATCGTCGGGCTCCCGCGATGGACGACGGTCGTCCCCGCCCCGCTGGTCGCGATCGTCGCCCTCACGGCCGCGGTGGTCCTGTCCGGGGCGCACGTCCCGACGGTCGGCGACCAAGGCGCGCTGCCCGACTCGTTGCCGTCGCTCTTCTGGCCCGACGTCCCCTGGACCCTCGAGACGCTGCGCACCATCGCGCCCTACGCGCTGGGCATGGCGCTCGTCGGGCTGCTCGAGTCGCTCATGACGGCCAAGCTCGTCGACGAGATCACCGACACGGGGTCGAGCAGGACCCGCGAGGCCTGGGGGCAGGGCGGTGCGAACATCGTCACGGGTCTCTTCGGTGGGATGGGTGGCTGCGCGATGATCGGGCAGACCATGATCAACGTCAAGGTCTCGGGCGCGCGCACCCGGTTGTCGACGTTCCTGGCCGGGGTCTTCCTCCTGGTGCTCGTCGTGGCCCTGGGCGACCTGGTGGCCCTCATCCCCATGGCAGCGCTCGTCGCGGTCATGCTCATGGTGTGCGTCGCGACGTTCGACTGGCACTCGGTCCGGCCCAGCACGCTGCGGCGCATGCCCTGGAGCGAGACGGCCGTCATGCTCGTCACGGTCGTCGTGACGGTCGTGACGCACAACCTCGCGTTCGGCGTGGTGAGCGGTGTCCTGGTCGCGATGGTCGCGTTCGCGCGGAGGGTCGCGCACCTGACGCAGGTCACGAGCGAGGACGGGCCCGACGGCGAGCGCACCTACCGCGTGACGGGCGCCCTGTTCTTCGCGTCGTCGAACGACCTGGTGCACCAGTTCGCGTACGCGACCGACCCGGACGACGTCACGATCGACCTGAGCGGCGCGCACGTGTGGGACGCGTCGAGCGTCGCGACGCTCGACGCGGTCAGCACCAGGTACGCGTCGCTCGGCAAGAACCTGACCCTCGTGGGGCTCAACGAGGACAGCGCCCGGCGGCACGCCCGGCTCGGCGGTCGCCTGGGCTGAGAGCCTGGCACCTGCGGCCGCCGCTCCGTCAGACGACCGCGTCGCGCAGCCTGCGCGACGGGTCCGTCGCGACCTCGACGTCGACGTGCAGCGCCACGTCGCGGTTCATGAGCTTGCGCACCTGGCCCACCTCGCGCGGGGCGTCGACCACGAGGACCGCGCGCACGGTCGCGAGCCGGTGCCCTTCGGTGTTGGTGCGGTGCGCGCCCGCGACGGTCTCGAGGTACAGCGCGATCCAGCCCTCGTGGCCCGACCCGCCGCCGCTCGGGTCGCCGCGGTAGACGACCTCGTGGAAGGGCGAGGGTGTGCCGAACAGCGCGATGTCGTGCCCGAGCTGCTGCGAGAAGACGTACGGCGCATGCTGGGGGACCGGGGCGAGCCCGAGCAGGTCGCGGACGGGCTGCGGCTCCGCGGGCATCTCGTCGATGCCCAGGAGGGCACGGACCGTCGGCTCGGGGTCGTGCAGCGCGGCGGACCAGTGCCCGCCGGGCACGGGGCCGAAGACCGCGTTGTCGCGCGTCGCGCAGTCCCCGACCGCGTACAGGCGGCGCAGCGCCTTGAGGGGCAGGTGCCCCGAGGTGCCCGACGGCGACGCGACGGTCGGGGGAGCCACCCGCCCCGCGCTGTTGACGCGGATCGAGCCGCGCGGGTCGAGCGGGAGCGTGCCCTTGAGCCATGCGGTCGCGGGGCGTGCGCCGACGGCCGCGAGCACGAGGTCGCCCTCGACCCGTGACCCGTCGGCGAGCACCACGGCCTGGGCCCCCACCTCGGTGACCTGCGCGCCGGTGAGGAGGCGCGCGCCGGCGTCGGCGTACCAGCGGACCAGGTGGGCGCCGACCTCGGCGCCGAGCTGACGCTCGAGCGGGGTCTGCGCGGCCTCGACCACGGTCACGTCGCAGCCGGCCTTCGCGGCGACCCCGGCGACCTCCGCGCCGATCCAGCCCGCGCCGATCGAGACGAGGCGCGTGCCGGGCGTGAGCCGTTCGCGCAGTCGCGCGGCGTCGTCGGCCGTGTGCAGCGTGAGCGCGGCCTCCCAGCCGGGCGGGCGCACGGGCTCGGAGCCCAGGGCGAGGACCGCGACGTCGGCCGTGACGCGCCGCCCCGACCGGGTCGTGACCGTGACCTCCTCGGTGCCGGGCTCGAGGTCGACCGCAGGGTCGCGAGCAGCAGCTCGTCGGCGAGCGTGCTGACGTCGACCCCGATCTCCCTGGTCAGCCAGGCGGGCTCGGGCCGGGACAGGAGCTCCTTGGACAAGGGTGGGCGGTCGTAGGGGGGGACTCCCTCCGCACCGAGCAGCGTCACGCGCCCCGTGAAGCCGTGGGTCCGCAGCGCGGCGACGGTCTGCGCGCCGGCGAGGCCCGCGCCCACGACGACGACGGACCCGGCCGCAGGGCGCCGCGAGTGCGGCAGGACATCGGTGGTGACTGGTGAGGGCACGGTCACCACCGTAGTCGGCGGTAGGCTCGGAACCGTGAACTGGTGGGCAGCGTGAGCGACGTCACCGCGCGTGGGCGCGGACCGCACAACGACCCCTCGACGCAGCATCGGCCGGCCGCCGCCCCTGCGTGGCACCGTCTCGACGGTGCGCCCGAGGCGTCGGACGAGGAACGACCGCTCCCCGTCGGGCCGCTCGCGGGCATCCCTCGGGTGAGCGCCGGGAACGGCGAGGGGGGAGTGCAGCCTGCGGAGCAGACGACCGTGGTCGTCGCGCCGGCACCCCAGAGCAACCTGGCGATGTGGCTCGTGTTCGCGGGTGTCCTGCTCGCGGTCGCGGTGACGCTGCTGGCCGGCGCCCGGGCGGGGGTCTTCGTCATCGTCGGGATCCTGGTCGTCGGGGCGGGGGTCCGCGCGTTCCTGCCCGGCCCCGGACCCGTGGGGCTGACGGTCCGCACCCGCTGGACCGACGTGATCATGTACCTCGCGACCGCCACCGTGATGGGTGCCCTCGCGGTCACGGTCCCCAACATCTGAGACGAGACGACGAGGCCCGGTCCGCTGCGGCGGACCGGGCCTCGTCGTGCGGGCGGTGGTTCGGGTCAGGCCTTGGGGGCCGTGCCGTCCTCGTCCGTCGAGTCCTTGCCGGTTCCGGCCTCGGGGACCTCGGTCTCGGTGACCTCGACCTCGGTGACCTCGACGGTCTCCACGGCCTCGGGAACCTCGACGGCGGGCGACGCCGCCTCCTCGGCGACCACGGCGGCGGTCGCGGCGGGGGCGCCGGTCAGGTCGGTCTCCTCCTCGACCACGAAGACCTCGTCCTCGGCCAGGAGGTCGTCCTGGACCGGGGCGAAGGCGAACGCGCGGTAGAACAGGGCCGCGATGGCCGCGCCGACGAGCGGGGCGACGATGAAGAGCCAGAGCTGGCTCAGGGCCCACGAGTCGGAGAAGATCGCTGCTGCGATCGAGCGCGCCGGGTTGAGCGAACCGTTGGTGAACGGCGCGGCGATCAGGAGGAGCGCGGCGAGCGACAGGCCGATCGCGGTCGGTGCGAGCTTCGAGTTGGAGCGCTTGTCCGTGACGCCGAGGATCACGCCGACGAAGATGGCCGTGACGACGACCTCGATGAGGAACGCCGAGAACCACTCGAACGAGAACGCGCCGCTGGTGCTCGCCGCGAGGGGCGAGTGCTCGCCGAACCCGTTGGCCGTGCCGGAGATGAAGGCCTGCTTGGTCGCGTCGGCGATCACGGCGTTCTGCTGGAGGATCGGGAGCGCTGCGCTGGGGAGCGTCGCGAAGAGGATCAGCGAGGCGATGATGCCGCCGACGATCTGGGCGAGCCAGTAGGGAAGGACGTCGCGCCATGCGGTACGCCCACCGATCGCGGCGCCGAGCGTCACGGCGGGGTTGAAGTGCCCGCCCGACACGTGGCCCACGGCCGCGATCGCCGCGAGGAGCGCGATGCCGCCCGCGAGCGCGACCGGCAGGACCAGCCCGGCGCCCGTGAAGCGGCCGTAGAGCGCGACCCCGAGGATCGAGAGGACGAGGAAGAACGTACCGAAGGCTTCGGCGCCGAGCCGGGCGAGCAGGCTGGGCCCGACGACGACCGTCGCCTCTTCGACGACCACTGCGTCGGGTGCTGAAGTGTCCTGGGACATGATGTTCCTGTCTCGTGTGCGTGAGGAGTCCGGGAAGGCCGGACCTTCGGGATGAACAGCCGACGTCGGTGCAGAACCGGCATCTCGGTGGCATCCTGCCACCGATCTCTGGGAGTTCGCTGATGAGAACGTGACCAGTCTCACCTGCTGAACTCGAGTGCGCCAGAGGGCGGGCCGACGACGCGAGGGTGCGAACCGCCGTCGGGCAGGGGGCTGAGGCTCCCGGGAGCCCGCACGCACCCCTGCGGGGCCGGGCGGAAAGTATCTTGATATCGAGAAGTCGAGTACCCTGGTCGGCGGTCAGCATCGACGGTTCGCGCGCGGAGCCCCGGCACCCGCCGGGCGGCAGCGGGCGGCCTCAGGTTCCCCTCGCAGAGTTGGAGTTACCCCCGCATGGGCAAGATCAAGGTCGTCAATCCGGTCGTCGAGCTCGACGGTGACGAGATGACGCGCATCATCTGGCAGTTCATCAAGGACCGCCTCATCTACCCCTACCTCGACATCGACCTCAAGTACTACGACCTGTCGATCGAGAACCGCGACGCCACCGACGACCAGGTGACGATCGACGCCGCGAACGCGATCAAGCAGTACAACGTGGGCGTCAAGTGCGCGACCATCACCCCCGACGAGGCACGCGTCGAGGAGTTCGGCCTGAAGAAGATGTGGGTCTCCCCGAACGGGACCATCCGCAACATCCTCGGTGGCGTCGTCTTCCGCGAGCCCATCATCATCTCCAACATCCCGCGCCTGGTGCCGGGCTGGAACAAGCCGATCATCATCGGCCGTCACGCGCACGGCGACCAGTACAAGGCGACCAACTTCAAGGTCCCCGGTGCCGGCACCCTGACGCTCACCTACACGCCTGCCGACGGCTCGGAAGAGATCAAGACCGAGGTCGTCACGTACGGTGACGACGGCGGCGTGGCCATGGGCATGTACAACTTCAACGACTCGATCAAGGACTTCGCGCGCGCCTCGTTCGCGTACGGCCTGCAGCGGAACTACCCGGTGTACCTGTCGACCAAGAACACGATCCTCAAGGCCTACGACGGCCAGTTCAAGGACCTGTTCCAGGAGGTCTTCGACGCCGAGTTCAAGGACCAGTTCGAGGCTGCCGGCCTCACGTACGAGCACCGCCTCATCGACGACATGGTCGCCTCGGCCATGAAGTGGGAGGGCGGCTACGTCTGGGCCTGCAAGAACTACGACGGCGACGTCCAGTCCGACACCGTCGCGCAGGGCTTCGGCTCGCTCGGCCTCATGACGTCGGTCCTCATGACCCCGGACGGCAAGACCGTCGAGGCCGAGGCCGCGCACGGCACCGTGACGCGTCACTACCGCCAGCACCAGCAGGGCAAGCCGACGTCGACCAACCCGATCGCGTCGATCTTCGCCTGGACCCGTGGCCTCATGCACCGCGGCAAGATCGACGGCACCCCCGAGGTCACGGCGTTCGCCGAGACGCTCGAGGACGTCGTCATCAAGACCGTCGAGTCCGGCAAGATGACCAAGGACCTCGCACTCCTGGTCGGCCCGGACCAGGAGTGGCTGACGACCGAGGACTTCCTCGCGGCGCTCGACGAGAACCTGGCCGCACGCCTGGCCTGATCCTCGTCCCCGCACGCCCGACGGCGCCGCTCACCTCCCGGGGTGAGCGGCGCCGTCGGGCGTTCGCGACGACCGAGGAACGGGCCGCGCAGGGGCCCGGGACCGGCCCGCGCGTCCCGCGCGCAGGGCGCTCAGGGGTGTGACGGACGCCCCATCCGCAGGGCGTGCGAGTACCCCTGGGGAGCGCCCGGACGTTGTGACAGAGTGTGGACATGACAACTCCCGTGAACGTGACCGTGACCGGAGCCGCTGGTCAGATCGGTTACGCCCTGCTGTTCCGCATCGCCGCAGGCCAGCTCCTCGGACCGGACGTGCCCGTCCGCCTGCGACTCCTCGAGATCCCCCAGGGGGTGAAGGCCGCAGAAGGCACCGCGATGGAGCTCGACGACTGCGCCTTCCCGCTGCTCGCCGGGATCGACATCTTCGACGACCCGCGCGCCGGTTTCGAGGGGGCCAACGTCGGCCTGCTCGTGGGTGCGCGTCCCCGTGGCCCGGGCATGGAGCGCGGTGACCTCCTCGAGGCCAACGGTGGCATCTTCAAGCCCCAGGGCGAGGCGATCAACGCCGGTGCGGCCGACGACATCCGCGTGCTCGTCGTCGGGAACCCGGCGAACACCAACGCGCTCATCGCGGCGTCGAACGCGCCCGACGTGCCGAAGGACCGCTTCACGGCCATGACGCGCCTCGACCACAACCGGGCGCTGACGCAGGTCGCCAAGCGCGCCGGCGTGCCCGTCTCCGAGGTCCGCAAGGTCAGCATCTGGGGCAACCACTCGGCCACGCAGTACCCGGACATCTTCCACGCCGACGTCGCAGGGCGCCCGGGTGCCGAGCTCGCAGCCGACTCCGCCTGGCTCACGGGCGAGTTCATCCCGACCGTCGCCAAGCGCGGCGCGGCGATCATCGACGCGCGGGGCGCGTCGTCGGCCGCCTCGGCCGCGAACGCCGCGATCGACCACGTGTTCGACTGGGTCAACGGCACGCCCGAGGGCGACTGGACGAGCGCGGGCATCGTGTCCGACGGGTCGTACGGCGTCCCTGAGGGCCTCATGGCCTCGTTCCCCGTGGTCTCGCGCGGCGGGACGTGGGAGATCGTCCAGGGGCTCGAGATCTCGGACTTCTCGCGCGAGCGGATCGACGCCTCGGTCGCCGAGCTCGTCGAGGAGCGCGACGCGGTGCGGGGCCTCGGCCTCATCTGAGCGACGAGGGTCGGCGCCCGGGAGCACCGGGCGCCGGCCACCGTGCGGCCGGTCCCTGCTGGCCGGTCCGGCGGGTCCGGTGGCGGAGCCGGCGGGTCCCGGCGACAGGACACCGTCGTCCGGACCATGACGTCCGGACCTTGACGCGGGGCCGGAAAATGCCTGCGTGCACGTCGTACCCTCGCCATAGGATCGGCTGGCCATGACCGATGCACCCACCGGCTCTCCGACCGGCCCAGACCCCGCTCCTTCCTCCCTCTCCGTCACCTCGACGGACCCCACCCGCCGCCTGGACTGGCGGCGGCTGCGCGGGCCGCAGGCCGTCTTCGCGCTCGCCGCGCTGACCGTCGGGGCGGTCGGCGCTGCGTTCGGCACGGTCGTCGCGGGATGGCTCGCAGCGGACCCGACGACGGCCACGCTCCAGCTCCTGGCCGTGTGCATCGTCAGCGCGGCGCTGCTCGACACGATCGGCCAGGTCGTCTGGGCCGGGGTCGTGGACCGGGCCGAGGGCCGACTGCGCGGCGACCTGCTCGCCGCGGCGCTGCACCAGCCGCTCGCCACGCTCACCGAGCAGGCCGTGGGCGAGGTGCTCGACCGGGTCGACGACGACACCCACGCGGTCGGCACGCTCGTGCGCCGCCAGGCCTGGGGAGCGGGCCGCACGCTCGTCGGCGTGATCCCCATGTGGATCGTCGCCGGGTTGACCTGGTGGCCCGCCTGGATCCTCTTCCCCGTGCTCGGACTGGTCGCCGCGCTGATCGTGCGCCCCATGCTCGGCGAGATCGCGCGCCGCAAGGTGGTCGAGGAAGCGGCCTGGACGGACCATGCGGCCGTGTTCGAGGAGGCGGTCGCGGCACGCGACGACCTGCGCACGAGCCTGGGCCAGTCGTTCGCGGTGCGACGGCTCGCCGAGCGGTCGGCCCAGGTCCACCGACGCTTCGAGGCCGTGCTGTCGGTCGAGTCGCGCATGCTCCGGCGGGCCGGGCTCGTGCTCGCGTCGCTGCTCGCGGGCGTGGCCGTCGCGGGGGCCGCGCTCGCCGCCGACGGCGAGCTGGGCGTCGACCGGCTCGTCACCCTGTTCCTGGTCACCTCGATGTTCGTGGGTCAGACCGACAACCTGGTCCACCACCTCCCGGACATCCAGGAGGGGCTCGGGGCGCTCACGCGCATCCGGCAGATGCTCTCGGTCCCGCCCGAGCCGGTGGGTGGACGCGACGTCCCGGACGGGCCTGTGGGCATCGAGCTCCGGGACCTGCACTTCTCGTACGCCGAGGGCACCTTCGCCCTGGCCGGCGTGAGCCTGCACGTGCCCGCGGGCGCGACCGTGGCGCTCGTGGGCCGCACGGGCTCGGGCAAGTCGACGCTCGCGTCGCTGCTGTCGCGGGCGGTCGAGCCGCCCCGGGGCGCGGTGCTCCTCGGCGGCGTGGACGTGCGAGACCTCGACCTGCAGGCGCTGCGCGCCGCGGTCGGGGTCGTGACCCAGCGGACCGAGATCCTCGCGGGCACGCTCGCGGAGAACGTCGCGCTCTTCGCCGACGTGCCGCGCGCGGCCGTCGAGGACGCGGTGCGGGAGCTGCGCCTCGACGAGTGGGTCGCCGGCCTGCCGGACGGTCTGGACACGCTGCTCGGACCGGGCGGGACGTCGCTGTCGGCGGGCGAGGAACAGCTCGTCGCGTTCGCCCGCCTGCTCGTGCGGGACGTCCAGGTCGTGGTCCTCGACGAGGCCACGGCACGCATGGACCCCCTGACCGAGGCCCGCGTCGTGTCGGCGTCGGAGCGGTTGCTCGCTGGGCGCACGGGCGTGCTCGTCGCGCACCGGCTCACGACGATCGAGCGCGCCGGCCTGATCGCGGTGCTCGACCGGGGTCGCGTCGTCCAGCAGGGCGTGCGGGCCACGCTCGCGCGCGTCGCGGGCCCCTATCGCGACCTGCTGGAGGCGAGCGTCGCGCAGGACGGTCGGCCGAGCCCCGTGCTCACCGGCCGCCGGGCGGGCGAGCACGGCGAGGGCAGCGAGGGCACAGCGGCGAACGCGGGGCTCGCCCCTGCCGGCGCGGACGGCGAGGTGGTCTCGGCCGTGGTCGAGGCGGTCGCCGAGACGTCCGGGGCGGACGGGGTGCCCGGCTCGTCCGGCTCGTCGGACGAGGCCGTCGGCGGCCGGCGTCGGCGCGGCGTCCCGCCGACCCTGGCGGACCCGGGCGAAGGCCCCAGCCTCGCGCGCGGCGTGCTGCACGCGCTGTTCGTGCGGCCGGCGTGGGGTGTCGTGGGAGCCGTGCTGTTCCTGGTGGCGAGCCTCGTGTCGGCGCAGGGGGCAGTGACCGGCTTCCTCTGGGGCCACGCGGTCCAGGGGCTCGACGAGGGCTTCCCCGCGGCGCTGCTCGTCCCGTTCGCGGTGCTCCTCGTGGTCGCGCCCCTGTGCCTCGCACGGGCCCTGTACGTCTACCCCCGCTGGTGGATCGAGGTCCTGCTGCGGGTGCGCATGTCGGTCATGACGGGCCAGACGCGCCAGCACCGGCTCTCTGCCACGCCTCCCGGCGAGGTCGTGGCGCGGGCCATGGACGCCGACCGGTTCGTGCGCTACGCCGACCGCTGGGTGGACCTCGTCAACGGCCTCGTCATCGCGGGCGTCACGGCGCTGCTCAGCCGGTCGTGGCTCGCCGGGGCCGTGCTGCTCGCGGTCATGGTCGTCTCGGCCGCGGCGTCGACGCTCGGGCGCCCCATCGCGGGCCGCTCGGCGACGCGCTCGTCGGCCGCGCGCGCCCGGTTCGGGCGCGCCCTGGTCTCGGCCCTCGACTCGGCGCGCTCGGTCAAGCTCGCCGCCCGGACGCCCCAGGTGCACGCGCACCTGCACGAGGTCGACGCGGGCCGCGTGCGCGCAGCGGTCTTCGAGCACCGAGTGCAGGCGGCGCTCGACGGCGTGCCGCTCGTCATGATCCAGCTCGGTGTCGTCGCGGCCTGGGCGGGGCTCCTCACCGGGACGTGGGACCTCGCGACCGCGCTCCTGGTCGCGAACGCGGTCAACGGCTTCGGCTGGTTCGGCGTGGTCGCCGGGGCCGTCGTGACCGAGGCCCCCGGCACCCGGTCGTGGCAGCGCGCGACGAGCCGCTTCGCGGCCGGGGCGGACCTCATGGACCTGCCTCGCGGGGTCGACCTCCTCACGGGCGAGGCGCCCACCCCTGCCCCCGGCCCGCGTCAGGCGCTCGAGCTCCTGGAGCTCGCGGGGGTGAGCGCGCTGCACGACGACGGCACGATCGGCGTGCACGGCGTCGACCTGAGCGTGGAGCGCGGCGAGCTCGTCCTCCTGCTCGGCCAGGTCGGGTCGGGCAAGTCGAGCCTGCTGGCGGCGCTCGCGGGGCTCATGGAGCACACGGGTGACATCCGGTGGAACGGGACGGACGTCGAGGACGCCCAGACCTTCCTGCGCCCGGGCCAGGTCGCGCACGTCGCGCAGGTCCCGCGCGTCCTGTCGGGGACGTTCGCGGACAACGTGCGGCTCGGGCACGAGCGTGAGGTCCACGGCCCGGTCGCGGCCGCGCGTCTCGAGCGCGACGTGGTCGAGGCCGGTGGGCACGAGGCGCTCGTGGGGCACCGTGGTGTCCGGCTCTCGGGCGGTCAGGTCCAACGGCTCGCGCTCGCCCGCGCGCTCGCGACCGACGCCGAGCTGCTCCTGGCCGACGACGTGTCGAGCGCGCTCGATGCCGCGACGGAGATCGAGCTGTGGTCGTCGCTGCGTGAGCGAGGGACCACCGTGATCGGCTCGACCTCGAAGCGTGCGGCGCTCGCCCGGGCCGACCGGGTCGTGGTGCTCCACGAGGGAGCCGTCGCGGACGTCGGCCCCTGGAGCGACCTGGCGCCGCGCTGGAGCCACCTCGCGGGCTGACGTCCTCGAGAACCGTGGCCCGGCCGGGGGAGCTCATCGCGCTTCCCGGCCGGGCTTCGTGCTGTCCAGGGGCGCGGCGGCAGCCTGATCCCCGGCGGGGGACCGACGTCCCGCGTTGCACCCTTGCTGCAACTTTCAGCAACGACTACAGTCTGGGTCAGCCGGCGTCGGGGAGCGCCCGGCTCGGGAGACCACGTGGAGCGCAGGGGCTCGGTCACCCGGCGGTGCGTACGCACGTCCGACTCCCCGGTCGACAAGGGAGTCCTCATGGCATCACCCCGCCCCAGGCGGTCGTCCAGACCGCGCCGCGCCACAGCGTCCCTCGCGGCGCTGTCCGTCGGGCTTACCGGGCTGACAGGCTTCACGGCCGTCGCCAACGCGGCGACCGGCCCCGCGGCGTCCGCGACGGATGCGGCCCGCACCTTCGCACTCGTCGGCAGCCTGCAGGACGAGGCCGGCTGTGCAGCCGACTGGGACCCGGCCTGCGCCGCGACCGAGCTCGCGCCGACCGGCACCGAGGGTGTCTACTCGGCCGACTTCACGGTGCCCGCGGGCACCTACGAGTACAAGGTCGCCGTGAACGACACGTGGGACGAGGCCTACGGCCTGAACGGCGGTGCGGACAACATCCCGCTGGTCGTCGGTGGCCCCACGGCCCTGCGCTTCACGTTCGACGACGTCGCCAAGCGCGTCTCGCTCGCGCCCGTCGAGCTCGGGGGAGCCTACGACGAGGCGACCGACGCGCAGATCGTGACCCCGCCCGTGCGCCAGGCCGGCTCGGACGAGCAGTTCTACTTCGTCATGACCGACCGCTTCGCGGACGGCGACCCCACCAACAACGAGGCCGGCATCGAGGGTGGTGCGCTGCACTCGGGCTACGACCCCACGGACAAGGGCTTCTACCAGGGTGGCGACATCCAGGGCCTGCGCGACCAGCTCGACTACATCGACGGGCTCGGGACCACCGCGATCTGGCTGACCCCGTCGTTCAAGAACAACCCGGTCCAGGGCGAGGGAGCGAACGCGTCGGCGGGCTACCACGGCTACTGGGTCACCGACTTCACGCAGATCGACCCGCACCTCGGCACCAACGCCGAGCTCGAGGCGCTGATCGACGAGGCCCACGCCAAGGGCATCAAGGTCTACTTCGACATCATCACCAACCACACGGCCGACCTGATCGACAACGAGCAGAAGCAGTACTCGTACGTCGACCAGGCGACCTCGCCGTACAAGGACGCCGCAGGCACCGCGTTCGACCCGGCCGACCACGCGGGCAAGGACACGTTCCCCGCGATGGACGCCGCGACGTCGTTCCCCTACACGCCCGTGGTGGCCGAGGACGCGAAGGACGCCAAGGTCCCCGCGTGGCTCAACGACACGACGCTCTACCACAACCGTGGCAACTCGACGTGGTCGGGCGAGTCCGTGACCTACGGCGACTTCGACGGCCTGGACGACCTCATGACCGAGAACCCGCGTGTCGTCGACGGGTTCGTCGACGTCTACCAGGGCTGGGTCGACCTCGGCATCGACGGCTTCCGCATCGACACGGTCAAGCACGTCAACTTCGAGTTCTGGGAGACCTGGACGACCGAGGTCCTCGACTACGCCCACTCGAAGGGCAAGGACGACTTCTTCATGTTCGGCGAGATCTACGACGCCGACGCCGCCAAGCTCTCGCCCTACGTGCGCAAGACGGACATGAACTCCGTTCTCGACTTCGCGTTCCAGTCCTCGGCCGCGAGCTTCGCGAGCGGCAACAGCGCCAAGGGGCTGTCCCAGCTCTTCGCGAGCGACGACATGTACACGACGCCAGACTCCTCGGCGTCGGCGCTGCCCACGTTCCTCGGCAACCACGACATGGGCCGCATCGGGTACCTGCTGCAGACCACGGGCGACGCGCAGCGTCGTGACGAGCTCGCGCACGACCTCATGTACCTCACGCGCGGCCAGCCGGTCGTCTACTACGGCGACGAGCAGGGCTTCGCGGGTGCGGGCGACGGCAAGGACAAGAACGCGCGGCAGTCGCTGTTCGCGACCCAGGTCGACGAGTACGCGGACCAGAAGCTGATCACGGGCGAGACCGCCGGCAGCCAGGACCGCTACGACACCACGTCGCCGCTCTACACCCACATCGCCGAGCTCTCCGCGCTGCGCTCCGAGAACCCGGCGCTCGCCACCGGTGCACAGATCGAGCGCTACACCGACTCGGCCGCGGGCGTCTACGCGTTCTCGCGCGTCGACCGCACCGAGAAGATCGAGCACCTCGTGGGGCTCAACAACTCGGCCGCGGCCAAGACGGTCAGCTTCACGACCCTCACGCCGGGCGCGACCTACGCACCGCTCTACGGCGGGGGAGACGCTGTCACGGCCGGTGCCGACGGCACCGTCTCGCTCACGGTCCCGGCCCTCGGCTCGGTCGTGCTCAAGGCGGACCGCACCGTGGGCGTCGAGTCCACGGGGGACGTCTCGGTGGCCGTACCGGCCGCGGGGGCGGGCCTCACCGGGGTGGCCCCGGTCGCCGCGGACGTCGACGACGCCGCGTGGTCCGAGACCAGCTTCGCCTGGCGCGTCGTCGGGTCGGACGAGTGGCAGGGTCTCGGCACGGCCGAGGACACCTCGCCGCGCATCTTCCACGACGTGAGCGACCTGGCCAAGGGCACGCTCGTCGAGTACCGCGCCGTGACGGTCGACGCCGACGGCGACCGCGCCGCGGCCTCGACGTTCGCGAGCGTGGGCAACTCCGTGAGCGGTGACGAGGACGTCGAACCTCCGACGGACATCGACCTCGTGACGGTCGCCGGGAGCCACAACTCCGAGATGGGTTGCGCGGGCGACTGGGCCCCCGGCTGCGAGGCGGCCAAGCTCACCAAGCGTGCTGATGGCGTCTACGCGGGCACGTTCGACATCCCGGCGGGTACCTACGAGTACAAGGTCGCGATCAACGGGTCCTGGGACCTCAACTACGGCGTCGGCGGTGCGAAGGACGGTGCCAACGCGACGTACACGACCGCGGGTGGCCCCGTGACGTTCTACTGGGACCCGGTCTCGCACGACTTCTCGAGCACCGCACAGGGCCCGATCATCACGGTCGCGGGCTCGTTCCAGGACCAGCTCGGCTGCTCGGCCGCCTGGTCTCCGGACTGCATGGGCTCGTGGCTCCGTGACCCTGACGGTGACGGGGTCTACACGCTCACGACGTCCGCGCTCGCCACGGGCGCGTACGAGGGCAAGGTCGCGCACGGTCTGAGCTGGGCCGAGAACTACGGTGTCGGCGGCGTCAAGGACGGCCAGAACTACTCGTTCAGCGCGTCCGACGGCAAGTCGGTCACGTTCTCGTACGTCCTCGCGACGCACGTGCTCACGATCGAGGTCGCGGACCCCCCGCTGCCCGGGACCGGTCAGCAGGCCGCGCACTGGGTGGGCAAGGACCTGGTCGCCTGGCCGCGCGAGCTCCTCGCGGGTGCCGACCCGGCGACGCTGGGCTGGACGCTCCACACGGCGCCCACGGGCGGCCTGAGCGTCGCCGACGGCGCAGTCGTCGCCCCGGAGGGGGCGTCGACCCTGGGGTTGGCCTACGACCCGGCCGGCCTGCCCGACGACGTCGCGGCGGACTTCCCGGCCCTCACCGACGCGGTGGCCCTGCGGGTCACGGACGCCGACGGCGAGCCGATCTCCGTGGACGCGGCGACCGCCGCGCTCACGGGGCAGCTCCTCGTCGCCCAGCGGGGCGGCACCGCGGCAGACGCTCCGCTCACCGCGGCGACCGGCGTCCAGCTCCCCGGAGTCCTGGACGACCTGTTCGCCGAGGGCGCCGCGGACCGTACGCTCGGTGCGAGCATCTACACCAACGGCAAGTGGGCGTCGTTCGCGCTGTGGGCACCCACGGCCAAGAAGGTCACGCTCCTCGCGTGGCCTGGCACGGGTGACGCCGCGGACCTGAAGAACGAGGACGCCCGGCGGTTCCCCGCCGAGCGTCAGTCGGACGGGACGTGGACGGTCGACGGGAAGGACGCCGACAAGAAGTTCGGCTGGGTCGGTGCTCGGTACCTCTACGAGGTCGAGGTCTTCGTCCCGTCCACGGGCACGGTCGAGACCAACGTCGTGACCGACCCGTACTCGCTGGGGCTCACGCTCAACTCGACGCACTCGGTCGTCGTCGACCTCGACGCGAAGGACACCCAGCCGAAGGTCTGGAAGGACACGCCGGCTCCCGTCGTGGAGCGGGCCGTCGACCAGACGATCTACGAGCTGCACGTCCGGGACTTCTCGATCGCCGACACCACGGTGCCGGTGGCCAAGCGTGGTACCTACCTCGCGTTCGGTGAGAAGGCCTCGGCCGGCATGACGCACCTCGCCGAGCTGGCCGATGCGGGCCTGACGACGGTGCACCTGCTGCCGACGTTCGACATCGCGACGATCGAGGAGGATCGCTCGAAGCAGTCGGTGACCGGTGACCTGAGCGGCTTCGCCGCGGACGGCACCGAGCAGCAGGCGGCCGTGGCCGCGATCCAGGGCACGGACGGCTTCAACTGGGGCTACGACCCGCTGCACTTCTCGACGGCGGAGGGCTCGTACGCCGTCGACGCCGAGGGCTCGGCGCGTGCCGCGGAGTTCCGGACCATGGTCGGGGCGCTGCACCAGACAGGGCTCCAGGTCGTGCTCGACCAGGTGTTCAACCACACCGCGGCCAGCGGTCAGGACGCCAAGAGCGTCCTGGACAAGGTCGTGCCCGGCTACTACCACCGCCAGGACACGACGACCGGCGCGGTCGAGACCAGCACCTGCTGCCAGAACCTCGCGACCGAGCACGCCATGACCGGCAAGCTCATGGTCGACTCGGTCGTCACGTGGGCCCGCGACTACAAGGTCGACGGCTTCCGCTTCGACCTCATGGGGCACCACTCGAAGCAGAACATGCTCGACGTCCGGGCCGCGCTCGACGAGCTCACGCTGACGAAGGACGGCGTGGACGGCAAGGCCGTGTACCTGTACGGCGAGGGCTGGAACTTCGGGGAGGTCGCCGACAACGCGCTGTTCGAGCAGGCCACGCAGGGCCAGCTCGGCGGCACGGGCATCGGGACGTTCTCCGACCGCCTGCGCGACGCGGTCCACGGCGGGTCTCCCGTCGACGGGGCCTCGACCTTCACGCAGGGGTTCGGCACGGGCCTCGCGACCGACCCGAACGGGCAGCCTGCCCGGGCGGGGGAGCCGGGGACCGTGAACGACGGCTCGGCCGACGAGCTCGCAGCGCTGGGCCACGAGACGGACCTGGTCCGCCTGGGCCTCGCGGGCAACCTGCGCAGCTTCACGTTCACGACGTCGACCGGCGAGGCGCTGCGCGGCGACCAGATCGACTACCGGGGTGCGCCCGCGGGCTACGCGGACTCTCCCGAGGAGATCATCAGCTACGTCGACGCGCACGACAACGAGACGCTGTTCGACCTGCTGACCCTCAAGCTGCCGGCGGACACGTCGATGGCCGACCGGGTGCGCATGAACAACGTCTCGCTCGCCACCACGGCCCTCTCGCAGACGCCTTCGCTGTGGCACGCGGGCACCGACCTGCTGCGTTCCAAGTCGCTCGACCGCAACAGCTACGACTCGGGCGACTGGTACAACGCGATCGACTGGACCGGGACCGACAACGGGTTCGGCAAGGGGCTGCCGCTCGAGGTCGACAACGGCGAGAAGTGGCCGCTCATGGCGCCCCTGCTCGCGAACCCCGCGCTCAAGCCGACCTCGCAGGACATCGCGTCGGCCTCGGCAGACGCGGCAGACCTGCTGCGGCTGCGGTCCTCGACGGACCTGTTCCGCCTGGGCAGCGCGGACCTCATCAACCAGAAGGTCACGTTCCCCGACGCGGGGACCGGCCAGACGCCCGGTGTGATCGTCATGAGCATCGACGACACGGTCGGCCCGGACACGGACAAGGAGCTCGACGGCGCGCTCGTCGTCTTCAACGCCTCGCCCGCGCCGGTCACGCAGACGGTCGCGGGGCTGGCGGGACGCGAGTACGCGCTCTCACCCGTCCAGGCCGACGGGGCCGACCCCGTCGTCAAGACGACGGCGTGGGACACGGCGACCGGGACGGTCACCGTCCCGGCGCGCTCGGTCGCGGTGCTCGTCGAGCCGAGGGCCGGGAAGGTCGAGCTCACGACCTCGGCGCGCACCCAGTGCGTCGCGGGACGTGCGACCGTGACAGTCGTCGCGGTCAACGCGGGACCGGTCCCGGCCACGGTCACGGTCGAGACGCCGTTCGGCGCCAAGACCTTCACGGGGGTCCTGCCCGGCAAGAGCGCCCAGCAGACGTTCGCGACGCGTCAGGCGCAGATCCCTGCCGCGACGTCGAAGGTCACGGGCACGGCGACGATCGGCGGCAAGGAGGTCCGGACGGTCTACGACGTGTCGTACGGGGCACGCGACTGCTCCTAGCCTCCCCACAGATCCGCTGAGTGCGGAGTTCTTGCGAGACACGCCCGGCGAGTCTCGCAAGAACTCCGCACTCAGCGGTGTCGCTCAGGTCAGACCGCGTCGAGACGCGCCCGGACCTCCGGGTCGAGGTCCAGGTCCGCCGCGCCGAGCAGCTCGTCGAGCTGGGCGAGGTTGCTCGGTCCGATCACGGGGATCACCGGCACGGGACCGCCGAGCAGCCATGCGAGCGCGACCTGGTTCGGCGTCGCGCCCACCTGCCGCGCGACCTCGTGCAGCACGCGCCGCCGCTCGAGCGAGGTCGGGTGCCCGTAGCCCTCCCACAGCTCCTTGTCGTCGCGCACCATGGCGCCCTGCAGGAGCGGGGAGTAGGCCGTGACCGCGAGCGGGGGGCGCTCGTCGCTCCCCGTCGAGCGCGCGTAGTCGAGCAGCTCGGGCGACGCCCAGTTGTGCCGGTCGGGGTCGGGAGTCGGGTAGAGGTAGCTCAGCTGCTCCTGGACCACCCCGTAGGGCGCGACCCCCTGCCGCAGCGCCTCCTCGCGCGCCTCGACCACGCGCCACAGCGCGACGTTCGAGATCCCCGAGATCCCCACGACCCCCTCGGCCTGAAGCTTGCCGAACGCCCCGACGGTCTCCGCGAGCGGGGTGTCGAGGTCGTCGACGTGCCCGTAGAGCACGTCCAGGTGGTCGACCCCGAGGTGTCGCAGACTCTCGTGCGCCTCCCAGGTGATCGTCTCCGCGGCCAGGCCCTGGTAGTTGGTCGGGGGAGTGCTGGACAGGGGCAGCGTGCGGTCCTTCTGGGCCGCGCCGAGCTTGGTCGCGATGCGGACCTGGTCGCGCACGCCGCGGCTCACGAGCCAGCGAGCGAGCAGGTCCTCGCTGTCGCGCCCGTGCCCTCCGGCCCAGAGGCTGTAGTTGTTGGCCGTGTCGAGGAAGGTCCCTCCGGCCTCGAGGTAGCGGTCGAGGATCGCGAACGAGGTCTCCTCGTCCGTCCTGGTGCCCATGAGCATGGTGCCGAGGCAGAGCGTGCTGACGTCGAACGACGTGCGGCCGTCGCCGAGGGTGCGGTAGCGCATCGTGGTCTCCAATGAGGGGTGCGGCGGGTTGACGCTCTCCACGCTAGGAGCCGAGCGGCCTGGGTGTACGGTCCATTGACATGGCATCGGACCAGACCAATTCGCTACCCGGTCGCGCACCGAGGAGCACCCCCTCGCGGAGCACGGGCGCAGGCCCGACGACGGCGCTCGCCTGGGAGACGATCCTCGACCTGGGCGACGGGCCGGAACCGCTCCACGCCCGGCTCGGCGCCGCGGTGCGGGTCGCCGTCCTCTCGGGAAGGGTCCCGCCCGGAGCAGCCCTGCCGCCGAGCCGGGTTCTCGCCGAGACGCTCGGCGTCTCGCGCTGGGTCGTGACCGAGGCCTACGGCCAGCTCGTCGCCGAGGGCTTCCTCGAGTCCCGGACCGGGTCGGGCACGAGGGTGCCGCTCGCGGCCGGGACCGCCCCTCCGCCGCGGGCCGCCGTGCAGGGGCCCGCCGAGCCCCACCGCCGTGCCGGCCGTCCCGACCTCCCGGGCGGCCTGGCCGATCCCCTGTCCGCAGCCGGCGCCGGGACGGGAGCGACGTCGTCGGGCGCGGAAGGCGTTCCCGTCCCACGAGCCCGCCTCGACCTGGCACCAGGCGTGCCCGACCTGCGGCACGTACCGCGCACGGCCTGGGTCCGCGCGCTGCGCGAAGCCCTCGCCGTGGCTCCCGACGCCGACCTCGCCGCGCCCGACCCGACCGGTCACCACACGACCCGGGCGGCGCTCGCGGCCTACCTCGACCGCGCCCGGCACGTGCGGGCAGGGGCGGGCGACGTCGTCGTGACCCACGGCGCGGACGACGCGATGCGGCGGATCGCCGCCGCGCTGCACCGGGCAGGGCACCGGGCCCTCCTCGTCGAGGACCCGAGCTGGTCGCGCCTCCGCGAGACCGCCGCGGCCGCCGGGCTCACGCCCGTGCCCGTCCCGGTCGACGAGGGCGGGATCGACGTCGACGCGCTCCTCGCCGCGTCGCGCCGGACCGGGGCGCGGGCCGCGCTCGTGACTCCCGCCCACCAGTTCCCCACGGGCTCCGCTCTCTCCCCGGGGCGCCGCGAGGCGCTCGTGCGCTGGGCGCGGGACGTCGACGGCGTGCTCGTCGAGGACGACTACGACGCCGAGTTCCGCTACGACCGGCGGCCCGTCGCGGCCGTGCAGGGGCTCGCGCCCGACCGTGTCATGCTCCTGGGCTCGCTCAGCAAGACGATGTCCCCCGGGTTCGGGCTGGGGTGGGCCGTCCTGCCGCCCGGGTGGCTCGGCAAGGTCGTCGACCGGGGAGGGGCCGGACCGTCCACGGTCGACCAGCTCACGCTGACCCGGTTCCTGGTCTCGGGCGCGTACGAGCGGCACCTGCGCGCCTCGCGGGGACGGTTCAGGCGCCGCCGCGAGGCGTTGGTCGCCGCGCTCGGTTCCGCGCTGCCGGGGTCGAACGTCACGGGGATCGCCGCGGGCATGCACGCCGTGGTCGACCTCCCGCCCGGCGTCATGGCCGCGGACGTGGTGCGCGAGGCGGCGCTGCGCGAGGTGTCGGTCGCGGCGATCGAGCGGTACCGGGCGACGGCCGCGCCCGCGCGCGAGGGCGAGCGCGACCGGCTCGTCGTCGGGTACGGCAACCTCGCGGACGCGCGCGTCGAGGAGGCGGTGGCCCGGCTCGCGGCCGCGGTGCGGGCCGCGAGGCCCTAGGGAGCGTCCCCCCACAGACGATGACCTGCTCCACCGCTCGATGTACGTTCATCCCTGAACCCGCCCAAGGCGCGCCTACCCGGTAAGGCGCGTCCTGCCTGCAGCTGGTGAGGGTGGCTGCCCGTTCGAGCCGGGCCGGGTCCGAGAGGGGCCCTCGCGCTGCAGGCGTGATGGGCCCCTCGTCTCCCCTGCCTGGTAGCGTGCCGAGCCGTGACGACCGATCCCACCCCGAGCCCCGTGACCTTCCGGACCGCCCGCCGCGACGACCTTGCCCGCGTCGTCGAGCTCATCGCCGACGACGCGATCGCCGCCCGCCGCACGGGCGAGCTGGGGGACGAGCACCACGCCGCCTTCGCCGCGATCGACGCGGACCCGAACAACGAGCTCGTCGTCGCCGACGTGGGCGGCGAGGTCGTGGGGGTCATGCAGCTGACGTTCGTCCCGGGCATCTCGCGGCGCGGAGCGACCCGGCTGCTCGTCGAGGCCGTGCGGGTCGACTCGCGGCTGCGGGGCCAGGGGATCGGGCGCGCGATGATGGCGTGGGCGCACGAGCGCGGCCGCGAGCGCGGGGCGTCGCTCGCGCAGCTCACGTCCGACAAGGCGCGCGAGGACGCGCACCGGTTCTACCGCTCGCTGGGGTACGCGCAGTCGCACGAAGGGTTCAAGCTGCCGCTCTGAGGCAGCGGGCAGAGGGCGGCAGACGGCGGCTGCCGGACGAATGTCCGCGCCCCCAGTGCCCGCGCGTGCCGGTCAGCGCAACGAGCCGCGCTCGTCCACCAGGTACGTCGGCGTGCCGAGGAACACGTCGTGCGGTACCGGCCCGCAGGCGACGTTGACGGTGTCCTGCCAGTACGACCAGTCCTGCATCCCCGCGAGGCTCGAGAAGCGGAAGTTGAGCTGCCAGCGCACCCACTCGCCGGGGGCGAGACGGACCGCGGGCGGCCGCCGTGGCCGAGGCGGGATCGCGTGCCACGCGGGGACCGGGACGAACACGGTCAGCCGGCCCTCGCGCACGCGCAGGGAGACCGTCTCCGCGGTCGTCGGACCGCCGATCGACTCGACCGGTCGAAAGCCGTGCTCCTCGTGCATCTCGACCGCGTGCACCAGGGGCGCCGACCCGGCGGGGAGCCGGAACGCGACGGGCGTCGCGTTCCGCACGGTCGCCGCGTCGCCGCCGCGCGAACGCTTGGTCCACCGGGTCGTGACGACCTGGAGCGTGGCCTGCGGGGGGATGGTCACGGGAGCCGCACGGACCGGTCCGTCAGCGGAAGACGATCGTCCGGTGCCCGTCGAGCAGCACGCGGTGCTCGGCGTGCCAGCGCACGGCCCGTGCGAGCGTGCGGCGCTCGACGTCCTCGCCCAGCGCCACGAGGTCCTCGACGGCGCGCGAGTGGTCGACGCGCTCGACGTCCTGCTCGATGATCGGCCCCTCGTCGAGGTCGCCCGTGACGTAGTGCGACGTGGCGCCGATGAGCTTGACGCCGCGGTCGTGCGCCTGGGCGTAGGGGCGGGCGCCCTTGAAGCTCGGCAGGAACGAGTGGTGGATGTTGATGACCTGGCCCGACAGGTCCCGGCACAGGTCGTCCGAGAGGATCTGCATGTAGCGCGCGAGGACGACGAGCTCGACGTCGAGCTCGGCCACGAGCTCGCGCAGCCGGTCCTCGGCCGCGCCCTTGGTGTCGCGCGTGACGGGCACGTGGTGGAACGGCTTGCCGTAGAACGCGGCGATGTCCTCGAGGTCGCGGTGGTTGCCCACGACGCCCACGACCTCGATGGGCATGCCCTGCGAGCGCTCGCGGTAGAGCAGGTCGACGAGGCAGTGCGCGGCCTTGGAGACCATGACGAGCGTGCGCACGCGGCGCCCGACGACGTCGAGGTTCCAGGTCATGTCGAACGCCTCGATCACGGGCGCGAGCGCGGTCTCGAGCTCGTCGCGCGACGCGGTCGACTCGACCTGGACGCGCATGAAGAACAACCCGGACAACGGGTCGCCGAACTGCTGCGACTCGGTGATGTTGCCGCCGTGCTCGGCGAGGGTCCCCGCGACGGCGTGCACGATCCCCGGACCGTCCGGGCAGGACAGCGTGAGGACCCAGTGGGTGGGCGTGGGCGCAGGAGCGCTCGACAGGGGAGTGCTGGACACGGTCCCAGGGTAGCCGCGATGGGGGCTGAGACGGGCACGGTTCCACCCGCGGACAAGCACGTCGGCCCTGCCGGGATCTGACACGATGGGACCATGACCGACACGCCGATGACCATGGACCTCGTCACGGACGAGCACGCGGGGGAGCTCCTCACGCTTCGCCGGGCAGCGTTCGTCACCGAGGCACAGCTCTACGGGGACCCCAACATCCCCCCGCTGACCCAGACGCTCGCGGAGCTCAAGACGGACCTGGCGACCCCGGGTGTCATCACGCTCGGTGCGTGGCAGGGGCCGCGCCTGGTCGGTTCGGTGCGCGTGGAGATCGAGGGCGGCAAGGCGACGCTCGGTCGCCTGGCGGTCGCCCCCGACCTGCAGGGCCGCGGGATCGGCACGCAGATGCTCTTCGCGGTGCTGCCGCACCTGCCCGAGGAGACCACGGAGATCTGGGTCTTCACGGGCAAGGACTCCAAGCAGAACCTCGAGCTCTACACGCGTCACGGCTACGAGGAGCAGTACGACAAGGCCGCGGGCGACCTCACCTACACGTACCTGCGCCGCATCCTGGGCGAGGCCGAGGCGCGCAACGCGAGCGACGCCGTCGGGCAGGACTGACCCACCGGTACGCACGAGGCGCGTCCCCCGACCTGGGGGACGCGCCTCGCTGCGTCCCGGCCGCGCACCGCGGCGGGTGCCCGACGACGGAGCGCCCGCCGCGCGGGCACGTCCCGCGGTGCGCGGGACGGTTCGGGCGACGACGGACTCAGGGCGAGGCGACCCACCACTTCTGGTTGGCGGTCCCGGCGCAGCCCCAGAGCTGGACGGGGGACCCGTCGGTCGTGCTGAAGTCCGTGACGTCGACGCACCTGTCCGCCTGCGGGTTGACCAGGTCGTTGCTCGCGGTGAGCACGAACTGCTGGGCAGGGTCGCCCGAGCACGGCGCGGTCTGGACTTTCGCACCGTCCTCGCGCGCACCCCACGCGACGTCGAGGCAGCGCCCGAGCGTGCGGACCGTGCCGTCGGGCTCGAACGTCCACTGCTGGTGCGTGGCGTCCGAGCACGTGCGGACCTGGACCGGCACGCCCGGGGCGGTGTCTCCCCAGGGCAGCTCGAGGCACTTCCCGCCCAGCCCCACGAGCCGGCCCGTCGAGGCGACCGGGGCCGTCCCGGGGCCGTCGGTCTCGTCCCACGCGTAGGCCCGGACGTAGTCGACGACCATCTGCGCGGGCAGCGTCGTGCTCTCGTCGGGCGACCCGGGCCAGTCGCCGCCGATCGCGAGGTTGAGCAGCAGGAAGAACGGGTCGTCGAACACCCAGGCGCCGCCTCCGGTGTCGTCGGGGGTCTTGTGCGAGTACGCCGTGCCGTCGACGTACCAGGTGATCGCGTCGGGCCCCCAGTCGACCGTGAAGGTGTGGAAGTCGTCGGCGACCTGCTCGCCGCCGGGGAGCGTGAACGACTCGTGCACCGCGTCCGCTCCCGAGTACCCGGGACCGTGCAGGCTTCCCCACACCGTGCCCGGCTCCTTGCCGACGTTCTCCATGACGTCGATCTCGCCGCTCGCGGGCCAGGGCTCGGTGGTGAAGATGTCCTGCCCGAGCATCCAGAACGCGGGCCACGTGCCCTGCCCGCCCGGGATCTTGATCCGCGCCTCGAAGCGCCCGTGCTGCTGGGCGAAGCGGTCGGCCGTGATGAGGCGCGCGGACGTGTACTCGCAGCGACCGTAGTGGCACTGGTGGTCGGCCGGGTTCTCCCGGCGGGCCGTGATGACGAGGTGCCCGGAGCCGTCGGTCGAGGCGTTGCTCGGGCTGTCGGTGTAGTACTGGAGCTCGTCGTTGCCCCAGCCGCTGCCTCCGGTCTCGAGGCGCCAGCGCGAAGGGTCCGGCGGGGCGCCGGAAGCGCCGTCGAACTCGTCCGACCACGTCAGGGGGCCGGGCGGTGCGCCCATGGTCGGGGCGGCGCTCGCGGTCCGGGCGGCGGGGGGCCCGACGGCCGCGGCCCCGAGCGTGCCGAGGACCGCGAGCGCGATCACGACCGTGAGCAGGCGGCTGGGGTGCGTGGACCGGTGCATGGTCACTCCTCGCAGGTCGAGACGTCCTCGGCGTAGCGCAGCCACGACGGGAGGTCGGCGACGAACGCGTCGCGCACGTCGGTGGCACCCGCCGCGCGCCAGTCGACGTCGTCGTCGATCTCGATCTCGTACTTGTCCCACTCGAACCAGTTGACCATCTTGAGCTGCGGGAACCGCTCGTGGGTCTCGGGCGAGAAGACCTGGCGCCACCAGGCGCGCTTGATGTCGAGCTCGGCCGCACCGCCGCGCGAGGGCGTGTAGATCGCCGCGGTCTCGGGCACCGCGACCGGGTGACCGTGCTCGACGCCGTACACGGTGTAGAAGTCCGGGACGGCGGCGTCGTCCCCGGCCGTGCCGACGTACGTGCCCGTCAGCATCGCGAGGAACTTGCCGTCCTCGGGGACCTCGTTGTTGCCCCACGGGCGCTGGTTGCCCCAGTGGTAGAGCGAGACCCCGACCCAGTCCACGGCGTCGTCCCCCGGGAAGTACGGGAGGTAGCTGTCGTCGGCCATGGTGACCGTACCGTCGCCGTCGGTGTCGAGCGCCGCGTAGTCGGCCGACCCGGGGAGCGCGGCGAACTGCCCACCCGTGAAGGGATAGCCGCCCCCGTAGTTGGGGGCCCACATCATGGCCGTACCCGGTGCCTGGTCGTGGACCGCCGCGGCGACCCGCCGGAACGTCTCGACGTACGCCGTGGGCTGCTGGCCCCACGCGTACCACGAGCCGTTCATCTCGTGCGCGAACCGCAGCACGACCGCGACCCCCTGCTGGTTGACCTCGCGCAGGTCGTGGGCGAGCGTCGCGATCACCTCGTCGCTCATGGCGGCGAGCCCAGCGTGCGGCTCGAGGGTCAGCAGCAGCAGCACGCCGCCGTTGGCCTTCATCTGGGTGACCGCGCTGACCGTGTGCTCCCAGGTCGCGCGGTCGTAGGGGACGTCGGAGAACTGGACCGCGACGGCCGGGGCGTGGCCCAGGTACGTGCGGTGCTCCTCGAGCGTCTCGGACGCCCAGTCGAGGTTGACCCCGAGCAGGGTGCCGTCGGTCGGGACGACCTGTGCGGCGTCGGCCGTGCACGTCTCGGGGGCGGGAGGCGCCGTGTCCTCGGCCGGACCCGCGACCGCGAAGCCCGCGCCGACCGCTCCCACGCCCAGGAACATGATCATGACGGGCGTCACGAGGCCGGGCCGACGCCTGCGACCGCCGGTGCCCGGGAGGTAGAACGTCATCAGGAGGCCCGGGAAGCGAGGAGACCTCGAGCCTCGTCGTGACCGCCGTAGACGCGCGCGACGGCATCGAGGCCCAGGGCCGTGAAGGCGTGCTGGACGGCGGTCGAGGCGCCGAAGATCCGCAGGTCCCCGCCGCGCGAGCGGACCACGCGCAACAGGTCCAGCAGGCCGGCGATCCCGGACGGCGAGACGCCGTCGACCCCCGAGACGTCGAGGAGGACGAGCACCGGGCCGTCGGCGACAGCCGTGGCGACAGGGCCGCGCAGGGACAGGACGGCGGCGGCGTCGAGCCGACCACCGGACGGGAGGTCGATGCTCGTGACGGGGTGGGTCAGGGTGAGGTCGGGTGCGCTGACGATGGTGGCCATGGCGAGCTCCTGGGTACGTGGCGGACGGTGAGGTCGAGCGGGAGATCCGTCGGGTCGAGGAGGGAGGAGAGCTCAGCGCCGTTGCTGTCGTTGCTGTCGAGCCCGTCGCTCACGGCCTGGGCCGCGAGGAGCGCGACGGACGGGGGAGTGGGGTCCACGACGGAGTCGCCGGGCCCGGTGTACCGCGCTGCACGCAGCGCGGCGGACAGGAGGGCGAGGTCGACCGCGACCCAGCCCAGGGTCAGGTAGGTCGCCGGGGCCGAGGCCTCGCCCGCGAGCATGCGGGCGACCCCGACCGCGGAGGCCACGATCAGCACGACCGCAGCCACGACCTGGGGGAGCACGTGCCGGTAGCCCGTGCCCGTCGCCTGCTTGGTCTTGGACGTGACCGAGAACGCGACGTGCCGCCCGAGGAACACCGCCGACGCGCCGGAGAGCGTCGCCGCGATCCAGGTGGGGAACAGCGCGAACGACATCTGCTGCCCGCGCCACAGCCCGCGGCTGCCCCTGCCGGAGAGCTGGAAGAGGAGCTGGCAGGCCACGAAGAACGGGATGAAGTGGAGGAAGAACAACGTGGGGTCGGCGTGCAGCGGGAAGATCCCGGCTGTCAGGAACAGCACCGGCGCCGAGAGGTAGACCAGGGCGGCGAAGCCGCTCAGGTAGCTCGTCATGGTGCCCAGGTACATGAGCCGCTGGGCGAGCGTGAGCCCGCGGACCATGAGCGGGTTGTCGCGGAAGAAGACCTGCATCGACCCGGTCGCCCAGCGCAGGCGCTGCGAGAGCGCGGTGCCCACGTCCTCGGGTGCGAGGCCGCGGACCAGCACCTCGTGGTGGTAGACGCTCGTCCAGCCCATCGCGTGCAGGTGCATGGCCGTGGCCATGTCCTCGGTGATGGTCGTCGTGTCGAGCGGGTTGATGGTCAGGGCCTGGTCGGTGCGGGCGACGTCGACCAGCTCGAGGACGCCGTCGAGCTCGCCCAGCAGCTCTCCCGCGACGTCCTCGGGGAGGGCGGGGACCCCGGGGGTTGGCGCGAGCGCGGCGGTGAAGGCCGAGCGCAGCTCCGAGGTGATCTCGGTCAGGACGTCGCCCCGGCGGAACTGCCCCTCGGCCCGGCGGACCGCGGCCAGCGCCTGCTCGGCCACGGGCATGGCCGTGGGCTCACGGACCGCGAGCTGGCTCAGGAGGTCCTGGAGGCGAGACCGGCCGGCCCGCAGCGCGGCCCGCATGCTGCCGCGAGCGTCCCGGCTGAACCGGGTCAGCCCGAGCGCCATGAGCGCCTCGCGCCGCAGGACCGCGTTCGACCCGCAGAAGAACGCGGCCCCCCACCCGTCCTTGCCCTGCTGGATGGGGCCGTAGAAGAGCTCGGCCTGGGTGCCCAGGGGGTCGCTCGGGGGCACGTTCCAGAAGTGCTGGGGTGTCTGGACGAACGCGACCTCCTCGTCGTCGAAGTACCCCAGGACGCGGTCGAGGAACCGCGGCTCGGGGACCTGGTCGGCGTCGAGGATCGCGACGAGGTCGCCGCTCGTGCGGAACAGCGCGTTGTTGACGTTGCCCGCCTTGGCGAAGCGGGTACGCCCCTCCCACTCGGGGCCGCGGGTGATGTAACCGATCCCCACGCGCGAGGCCGCGACCTCGAGCTCGGACCGGTTGCCGTCGTCGAGGATCCACGTCGTGTGCGGGTACGTCATGTCCCGGGCGGCGATCGCGGTGCGCAGCACCAGGTCCACGGGCTCGTTGTAGGTCGTGACGAACACGTCGACGCTCAGGCCCTCGGGAGCCGGGGGAGCGGGTGCACGTCGCCTCGCGTTCCACATGGTCAGGGCGTAGAGGACGGTCTCGCCGAGGCTGTACGTCTCGGCCAGGACCAGGGGGACCGCGATCCACCAGGCGTCCCAGGCCACGGTCCCCGACCACCGCCACCCGATGTAGACGAGCCCGAACGCCACCGCGACCACGGCCAGGAGCCGTACCGCTGCGAGCCTGCTGCTTCCCATGCGTACCTCCGCCGGACGACGAGACCAGGTCGGGTCGTCGTGCGGCGCAGGACGCGCACGGCGGCTCGAGAGCGGCGGCGGCGATGACGTCGGGACGGGCAGAGACACCCCTGCGTGCCTGTCACGACGACGGGTGGTCCGGTGCGTCCGGGCCTCCTGCGGTGTCGTGCTCCGAACGTAGGGGCAACGGTGGCCGGGACGGAAGCACCTCGGCGCGCCTTTCGCGCCGGATGTCCGTTGTGCGTCCACATCTCCACAGGTCGGCAACCCAGTGGTAACGCCCCGTCACGCGGGCTGACGTCCCGTTCACGGGGGCGTCACGTGCGGCGCTCGCGGTCGCGAGGCGTCCGTGCGCCTCGCGCGCCCTGCGCGTCCTGCACCGCCTGCGCGTCCTGCACCGCCTGCACGGCCTGCACGGCCTGCACGGCGTGCGCGCCCTGCACCGCCAGCACGGCCCGACGGCGCCACGCACGTCGCGGCGAGCGGTCCGGTGGGTCGGGGGG
>NZ_MAQA01000054.1 GCF_001692445.1 Oerskovia enterophila
GTTCGTGACCATCTACAACTACCTGGGCTTCCGCCTCGAGGCCCCGCCCTACCTGCTGTCGCCCGCGATCACGTCGCTCGTGTTCTTCGCCTACCTGGGCGGGACGGTCTCGTCGAGGCTCGCGGGCCGGGTGCTCGCAGCGCCGGTCGCCGAGCTCGCGGGGTGGCGCGTGGGCCTCGCGACGGTGTCGGCGCTGTGCGCGGTCGCGACCCTGGCGTTCGTGCTGCTGGTTCCCCGCGCACGGGGCTTCTCTCCGGGCGGCGCGCGGCTGCGCGAGGTGGGCGCGCTGGTGACCGCCAACCTGCGCGACCGCGGCCTGCTCGTCCTGTACGCCAACGGCGCCCTGGTCATCGGCGGGTTCGTGACCATCTACAACTACCTGGGCTTCCGCCTCGAGGCCCCGCCCTACCTGCTGTCGCCCGCGATCACGTCGCTCGTGTTCTTCGCCTACCTGGGCGGGACGGTCTCGTCGAGGCTCGCGGGCAGCCTCACGGTCCGGTGGGGGCGCCGCCGCGTCCTGGCGGCAGCGGGGGCCGCGATGAGCGCGGGGGCGCTCCTGACGCTCGCCCCGCAGCTGCCCGTGATCCTGCTGGGTCTTGTGGTCCTGACAGCGGCGTTCTTCGGGGCGCACGCGGTCGCGTCGGGGTGGGTGGGGCACCGGGCGGTCGTGGGGCGGGCGCAGGCCACGTCGCTCTACAACGTCTTCTACTACGCGGCGTCGAGCCTGCTCGGCTGGCTCGGGGGCGTCGCGTGGGTCCACGCGGGGTGGACGGGCGTCGCTCTCTTCGTCGCCGGGGCGACGCTCGCGGCACCGCTGCTCGCGCTGGGGTCGCGGTCCCTGCACGAACCCGCTACCGCGACGAGACGCGCAGCCCACCCTCAGAACCTGACACCGTCACCCGTCGCGGCAAGGAGCTCTTCGGCGTCGTGAGCTTGCCCCTCGCACCGTCGAGGTGCCATACCGCCTGAGCGCCGACGATCCCGTATCTCGTCCCGCCCGGGTCGTTCTCGGACCGGTCGAGGAAGATCACGTAGCGCTCCCCCGCGCGCGGGACGGGCGCGGCGTTGACATAGCGCCCGTCGTCCTGACGGATCGTGATGAGGTCGTCGGCGACCAGCGGGCCGTCGTCCGAGCTCACGACCCTGAGCTCGGTCACGACGAAGGGAGCCTCGCTGACGTGCTCGGTCCAGGTCTCCCCGGTCGGTTCGACGACGGCGACGTCCGTGGTCTCGACCGCCAGCTCCTCGAGCGACGAGTAGTCGTACATCAGATCGAGCTCCTCACCTCCGCGGGCCACGAGCGCGGAGTCGGAGGTCGTCCACCACACTGCCGCCCCCAGCACCACGACCGCAAGGACCGCGAGCCAGGTCCACATCCCCCGATCGGCGTCTTCCATCTCGTGCCCCCTCCAGCCCCCGAGCCCGCGACGGTGCCCGCTGCGCGCCGACCGTACCAGCGCCCGCGGTTCGTCGTCAGGACACGGGCCTCGGCCCGACGGCGGAGCGCACCACCCGCACGTCACCACGCCTCTCCCCCGGTCAGGACCCGGGTGAGGCCGACCTGTGCGGTGAGCGGCGCCGTCGGGCCTCGCGGCGGGTGGCACGACGACGCGCGTGCCACTCCGCGAGGGGGACCAACCGGTCCCTGCCGACGACCCGCTCGACCTGGGCGAGCCGCTCCCCGGTCGCCCGGACGCCCACCGACGTCGCCTCGTCGGCGAGCGAGACGACCGGCGCGCCGCCCTGCGGGCCGTAGAGGTCCGCGGAGTACGAGGACGGGGCGACGGCCAGGAGTGCGGCCCAGACCTCGTCGTCGACCGGCGCGCGGTCGAACGTCCAGCACCCCGGGTCATCGACGGGACCTCCGGCCCGGTGACGCAAGAGTTTCGCAGCTTCCGCGAAGCCCGGCGGGATCGGCCCGTCCGGTGTCACGACGTCGAACGCCACCTCGGCCACGTCGGACGCGAACAGTGCGAGGACCTCGCGCGTCGTGCGTACCCGCTCCTCGTCGGAGAGACCGTCGGTATCCACGACCCACTCGTCGCGGCGCGTCCTCACGCCGTCGCCGGGGCAGGTGCGTCCATCGCGAGCTTGACCCCCACCGCGCCCAGCAGCGTGCCGGTCGCGCGCCGCTGCCAGCGCATCCACGTGGGGCGCGAGCGCAGGAACACCGCGATGCTGCCCGCGGCCAGCACGATCCCCGCGTTGACGAGCACGCTCACCCCGATCTGCACGCCGCCCAGCACGAACCCCTGCCCCATGACGCTGCCCGCGGTCGGGTCGATGAACTGCGGGATGAGCGCGAGGTACATGATCGCGGCCTTGGGGTTGAGCAGGTTCGTGAGCAGGCCCATGCGGAAGAGGGTCGCGCGCGAGTCGCGCGGGAGGTCCTGCGCCTCGAACGGAGAGCGCCCACCCGGGCGCAGCGTCCTCCACGCGAGATAGAGGAGGTAGCACGCGCCCGCGACCTTCAGGCCGACGTACAGCCACGGCACCACGACGAAGACCGCTGCGAGGCCCACGTTCGCCAGGGTCATGTAGACCACGAACCCGGCCGCGGTCCCCGCGAGCGAGACCATGCCCGCCTGCCACCCCTGGCTGATGCTGCGCGAGACCAGGTAGACCATGTTGGGTCCGGGGGTCAGGACCATGCCCAGGGCGACCGCCGTCATGCCCAGGACCGCTGCCGTGCCGACCATGCCGGGCCTCCTTGTCGTCGGGTGGCGTGCGGGTGTCGCGACGATCGTGCCCGCCGAGAGCCATTGTGCCGGGGGCCGAGCCCGCACGACCAGGCGAATGCGGGCGCGCGCGGCCCGGACTACGGTCGAGGGACCGACGAGCGGAGGCACGCATGGACCACGAGGCCGTCATGACCTGGGTCGCCGCGTACGAGGCGGCCTGGCGCGAGGAGGACCTGCGCGCCGTCGAGACCCTGTTCACCGAGGACGCCCGCTACGCCCGCTCGCCCTACGACGAGCCCCTGCACGGCCACGGCGAGATCCGGGACTTCTGGCTCGTCGACTCCGGGGAGACATTCACCCTGCGGGCCGCGCCCGTCGCGGTCGAGGGCACGACGGCCGTGGTGCGGCTCGAGGTCCGCTACGGCGGCCCCGAACCCCAGGAGTACCGGGACCTGTGGATCCTGCGCTTCGCGGACGACGGCCGCGTCGCGGACTTCGAGGAGTGGGCCTACTGGCCTGGCAAGGCGTTCACGGTGGAGTGAGCGCGCGACGCCGCTCGCACGGCGTGCGAGGATCGCGCCCATGAGCGCTCCCCCGACCGGCCAGCCCGAGGCCCGCACGCCGGGCACGTGGGGCATGCGCACCGACGTCCTGCGCCACGGGCACGGGCACGACTCGGACAAGGTCGGCTACATCGAGCTGTTCTTCGACCTCGTGTTCGTGTTCGCGGTCACCCAGCTCTCGCACTCGCTCATCGCCCACCCCGACGGCACCACGCTGGTCCAGACGCTCATCCTGGGGGCCGCGGTCTGGTACCTGTGGATCGACACCACCTGGGTCACCAACTGGCTCGACCCCGAGCGCCTGCCGGTGCGGACCCTGCTCCTCGTGCTCATGCTGCTGGGCCTGCTCATGTCGAGCGCGATCCCCGAGGCGTTCGGTGAGAAGGCCCTGCTGTTCGCGGGGACGTTCGTCGCCATCCAGGTGGGGCGCTCGGCCTGGACCACGTACGCGCTCCACCGGCACTGGCCCGAGAACGGCACGAACTTCGTGCGCATCACGATCTGGCAGGTCACCTCGGGGATCTTCTGGGTCGCGGGCGCCCTGGTGCCCGACGACTCGTGGCGCCTGATCCTGTGGATCGTCGCGGTGCTCGTCGACTACGCCGGACCGCGGGCGCTCTTCCGGGTGCCCGTGCTGGGACCCACGGACCCCTCGACGTGGGTCGTGCGCGGCGAGCACATGGCCGAGCGCGTCGGCCTCTTCATCATCATCAGCCTAGGCGAGTCGATCATCGTCACGGGCACCGCGTTCGGCGACCTCGAGCTGAGCGCGACCGTGGTCCTCGCGTTCCTCGCGGCATTCGCCTCGACCGTGCTCATGTGGCTGCTGTACTTCGACCGTTCCGAACGGCGCGCGACCGCGTACTTCGCCGGCTCGGCCTCGACGGGCATGATCGCCCAGACCGCCTACACGTACGTCCCGTACCTGCTCGTGGTCGGGATCGTGCTCACGGCCGTGGCCGACGAGCTCGTGCTGCTGCACCCGCTCGGTCACGAGGGCTCAGGGCACGCCGACCCGTGGACGGCAGGGCTGATCTGCGGCGCGGGCATGGTCTACCTGGCGGGCAACACCCTGTTCCGGCGCGCGACCGGCGGGTCCTGGTCGTTGCCCCACGTCGCTGGCGTCGGGGCCCTCGGGCTGCTCTACGCGACCTACCCGGTGCTGTCCCCGCTCGCGATCAACTGGATCTCGAACGGTGTCCTGCTCGCCGTGATCCTCGGTGACGTGGCGCGCTCCCGGCGAGCGGCGCCGTCGGGAGCCTGAGATCGGCAGGGAGCGTCGGGGTCGGCGGCGCGAAGAACGCGTCGAGGTCCTCCCGCGTCGCGGTGCTCCCCCCGAGATCCGCCATGCTCGCGATCAGTCGAGCAGCGATCGACCGCACGGGCTCGTTCGTGATGCTCGAGTGGTCGCGCAGCAGCGCGAACGCCTCGTCCTCGCTCAGGCCGTAGAGGACCATGACCGCGCCCTTGGCCTGCTCGATCGCGGCCCGGTGCGAGGCCGACGCCCTGATCTCCGCCGAGGCCTCCTCCCGGACGCGCGCGCCGTGCGTCTCGGTCAGGTCCATGAAGTACCCCGTGACCCGCGTGACGACCCCCGTCTCGTCGTCGAGGTCCCCCTGCCCCACCACGCCCAGGGTCCTGGTGCGGCCGTGGGCGTCGATGATCCGGTGGGTGCAGCTGAACGGCGTCCCACGGCTGGTCACCTCGGCGAGCACCCCCTGCACGCGCGACAGGTCGTCCGGGTGCTTGTGCGCGAGCATGAGCTCGGTCGTCGGGACGACCTCGCCCGGGACGAACCCGTGCATCGCGAACAGCTCGTCCGACCACCACCACTTCCCCGTCGGGACGTCGAGCACGTAGCGACCGACGGGCTGCGGTCCGTCGCCGCGCAGGACGGCGTCGAGCACCGCCTCGAGATCTCCGTCGGTCTCGTTCCTTGTCGTCACAGCACCACTCCCCCAGTGCGTCGCGATGAGCCGAATACTCCAGGGTGCCACGAGGCGCTGGATCCGACCGACTGCGCGCGAGCACTTCACCCGGCTACTCAGGCCTTCGGCGGAGCCTGCTGAGCACCCCGTGATTCCGCCGTGGCCCTACTCACCCGGACGGACCCCGGCACGTGAGTGGACCCGTGGTGCACCAGCATCGGGGAGAAAAGGGTCGCCGACCTGCGGCCCGACCGAGCGGGCACGCGGCGCGCGCCAGGAACCTGGGAGACACGATGGACCGGCCGGAACGACCCCACCAGCTCATGACCCCCGCAGAGGTCGCGCTCGTCTTCCGTGTCGGCCCTCAGACCGTGAGCCGGTGGGAGTCGCGCGGGCGGCTCTCCGCGATCCGGACGCTGGGTGGGCAGCGCCGGTACTACCGCGCCGAGATCGAGGCGATCGTCGGCGGGCCGGTGGTCGTGCCGGACCCGACCCCGCCCGCAGCCTGACGCGCCGCGCCGCGGCGCATGCCGGCCGGGCGGGCGCGTCGCGGCGCGTGCCGGGCGGGCGCGGGCCTCAGGCCGAGACGGGTGCGGGCCGCGCCGCGACCGGGCTCTGCCCGATCACATGCCCCGCGACGTCGACGCCCACGGCCACGACGCGCGCGACACCGTCCGTGACCTCGACGGTCGAGACCGAGGCGTTCGGCAGCGCCGCGAGCCCCGACGGGTCGATCGTCGCGAGGTAGGCACCGAGCGTCAGCCCGTGCCCGACGACGAGCACGTTCCGGTCGTGGGCCGCCCCCGGCCCCGAGGCGTCGCCGTGCGCGGCCACGATGCGCCCGAACACCCCGCGCACCCGGGCCATGAACTCGGCCCCCGGCTCGCCCCCGCCGACCCCGGGGTGCGTGCCCGCGAGCACCGCGGGCACGAGCACCGACCACGGCACGACCGCGTCGAGCTCGTGCTCGGGACGCCGCTCGAACGAGCCGAACGACAGCTCGCGCAGGTCGGTGTCGACCGTGATGGGCAGGTCGGGGTGGTGGCGCAGGATCTCCATGGCCGTGAGGACCGCGCGGCCCTGGGGCGAGGAGTACGCGGTGCCGAAGTCGTGACGTGCCAGGTGCTGCGCGGTCACGCGCACCCCGGCGCGACCCGTGCGGGTCAGCGGGGAGTCGCACGCCCCCTGGAGGTGGCGGCGCGCGTTGAGGACGGTCTGCCCGTGGCGGACGAGCGTGAGCGTGAGGGTCATCGTCGAAGTGCCCTTTCCGGTGGTCCGGTGTCTTGTCGCTCGCGACACTAGCGCTGCCGCGCTACGCGTCGACGACCACTGCGGTTCGTCCGTCCGACGATCAGGTGAACGTCGAGTGCCACCAGCGCTCAGTCCCGACGCCGCCGCGCCGCCTTCTGCAGGGCCGGCACCACGACGACGAGTCCGAGCCCTGCGACGATCCACCCCCAGCCGAGTTCCGGGTCGACGGGGGTGAGGACCTCCTCGAGCCCGGCGTCCGCGAGCCGAGCGAGGGACCCCTGCTGCTGGGCGAGCGCGGGCACGACGCCCACCGCGATCAGCACGATCCCGAGCCAGCGGGAGGTCGACGAGCCGTCCAGGACGGCCTGCGCTCCGCGTCCCCCGCGGCGAGCCAGCAGGTACCCGAGGAAGCATGCCGTCCCGACGAGCGCGAAGAACAGGATCAGGTCGATCTTGTCGAGCGGGCGGTGGAGATAGACGTCCGTCCATGGCATCGAGGTGCCCTCGACCGCGCTCACGGACATGCTCTCGCGCTCCTGTGCGGCACCGGTCGGGGAGATCGACCGCACATCGATGATCCCGAGCGGCCGGGTGAAGCCGTTGACCAGATGGATCAGGGCGACGCCCCAGGCGATCACCGCGCCCGTCAGCGCAAGAGCGCCGCCCTTCTCGCTGTGACGCCGGTCGGCTCCCCGTCGGTCGGTCGTCCGGGTGGAACCGTTGTCGGCCATTGCTTCGCTCTCGTCGCGGGGCAGGTCGCCACATCCTCCCGGAAGTCCGGGGTGAAGTCCATCGCCCCGGCCGTCGGGTCTCAGTGCGCAGACACGGCAGGCGCGTAGCTCCCGGTCTCGAGCTCCTCGACGAGCGAGGGGCGGCTCGGGCTCCAGCCCAGGACGCGCGCACGCGTCACGGGCGCGACCCGCTGGTCGAGGAGCAGCGCGTCGGCGAAGGGCGCGCCGAGGCGCTCGCGGGTCGCGTCCTCGTCCTCGGGCCCGACGGCGCCACCCAGCCCCGCGGCACGGCTCGCCGCACGCGTCAGGTCGATGACGGAAGCAGACCCGTCGGCCGTGCCGAGGAGGCGGCCGGTCAGGCCCTGCTCGACCGCGTGCACGTAGAGCTCGGCGAGGTCGTCGACGTGGACCGTCGCCCAGCGCTGGGTGCCGCTGCCCACGAGGGTGAGAGATGCGCCGTCGGGCCCCTCGCGGCGCGGTGCACCCGCGACGATCCCCGGGATGCCCGCACCATGGCCGTAGACGACGCCGGGGACCACGACCGACCCGGCGACGCGCCCCTGGGCCGTGGCCGCGAGGAGCCGCTCCTCGATCGGGAGGCGCCACGCGACGATCGCGGGCGGGTCCAGGGGCGAGTCCTCGTCGATCGCTTCCCCGTTCCCGTAGACCCAGATGCCGCTCGTGTGGACGAACGGCCGGTCCGTGCCGTCGAACGTCGCGAGGACCGCGTCGACGACCGAGGCGTCGATCGTGGGGCTCGAGCCGTCGCTCGCGGCTGCGGCGTGGACCGCGGCGTCGGCGTCCGCGAGGAGCGTGGCGACCGCCGTGGTGTCCGTGAGGTCGACGACGGCCGGCGTCGCTCCCGCGGCCTCGACCGTGCGCGCAGACCCCTCGCTGCGGACCAGGGCCGTCACCTCGTGACCGCGAGCCACGAGCGCGGCGAGCACCGCGGACCCGATGTATCCCGTGCCGCCCGTCAGCAGAACCTTCATGTCAGCCTCCTCGTACCCGCCCCCACGGGGCGCCGACGACGCCCGGTGCGTCGCGATGGACCTGACGGTATCCAACGGGTACCAATGACTTCAACGTGCCATTATTACCTGATGGATACTGTTGGATCGGTCGACGAGGTCCCCGACGTCTTCTCCCCGACCTGCCCCTCGCGGCTCGTGGTCGAGCGTCTCGGGGACAAGTGGACGCTGCTCGTCCTCATGGCGCTGCGGACCGGCGTGCTGCGGTTCGGGGAGCTGCGCGAGAAGATCGGCGCCGTGACCCCCAAGGTCCTCACGCAGACGCTGCGCTCTCTCGAGCGCGACGGGATCGTGACGCGGACCGTCTACGCCGAGGTCCCCCCGCGCGTCGAGTACTCGCTCACGGGCCTGGGCCGCTCGCTCCTGGGCCCGGTCGACGCGATCCGCGCCTGGTCAGAGGCCAACGGCGAGCGGATCGTCGCCGCGCGCGAGGCGTCGACGGTCTGAGCGGTGGGCTGAGCGGCTCGCGCTCAGCGGCGCGTGAGCCAGGCGTCGGACCCGAACAGGTCCGCAGGCGCCACCCAGGGCTCCGCGGAGGGCGCCCACCCGGTCCGTTCCTTCAGGAACGCCAGCAACCCCGCCACGTCACGGACCGGGTCCGCGGCGTTCGCGCCGGCGACGGCCGAGAGGACCAGCATCACGCTCGAGACCGCTGGCTCGGGCGGTTCGGCCCCGGCAAAGCGCACGCGCACGAGCACGTCGAGGAGCGCGAGGACGTCGATCTCGACGGCCGGGCCGTCCGCCTCGCTCGCGGCGACGCAGAGCGCGTGGAGCCGACCGAGCCCCACGCTCAGACGCCGGCGCCCCTCGTCGTCGGGAGCGGGCGTGGCACCGCCGGGCCACATCAGCAGATCCAGGGGCTCCTCGGCGAAGAGATGCGGGACCCCCTCTCGAGACGTCGCAGCGGCCCCGACGGGGAAGAGCCTCGCCGGATCCTGGACGGCCTCGCCGACCGGGATCGGACGGGTCACGGCAGCTGTCGCCCGGTCCGAGGCATACCGGACGTCCAGGAGCGAGGCGAGGCCCGCCTGGACCAGGTCCACGACCAGGGCGCTCACGGCACGGGCCCGGCGGGGGTGCTCCTGATCACGCGGCCACGCCGCCGACACCAGTCGCGTGGGCACGCCGTCCACCGAGTACGGGCCGCCGACGAGCAGAGCGAGCGCGAGCCGATCGAGCCCCTCGGTGGACGGCGGCCCGTTCATCGCTCAGCCCTGCGGGCGCAGGGCGATCGCCATGGCCTCGAGCGCGAGCAGCGGCGCCACATTGCCGTCGAGGCGCTCCCGAGCCACCCCGATCGCGTCCATGCGGCGCACGGTCTGCTCGGGGGTCGAGTCCTCGGCAAGGGCCTGCACGGTCTCCGCGAGCTCGGTGTTCACGAGGTCCACGTGAGCCCCGAGCTGGACCACGAGCACGTCGCGGTAGAGCGAGAGCAGGTCCAGCATCGCGCGGTCCAGGACGTCGCGCTGGTGGCGGGTCGCACGGCGCTTCTGGTCCTTCTCGAGGTCCGTGAGCTGAGAGCGCAGCTTGGGCGGCATGACGCCCCCGGCCTCGACCCCCAGGGCGCGCAGGAGCTCGGCCTTCTCGACCGCGTCGCGCTCCTCGGTCGCGGCCTTGGCCTCGGCCTGGGCCACCTCGACCAGCTCGCCCGCAGCGACCACGGCGTCCCCGACGCCACGGATGCGACGCGCGATCGACAGGACCGAGGAGCGGCGCTCGCGCGCCTTGCCGTCCCGGGCCAGCCGGCGCGCCAGGCCGATGTGGCTCTGGGCGGCGCGCGCAGCGGCCTCGGCCACGACGGGGTCCACGCCGTCACGGGCGACGAGCAGACGGGCGACGGCCTCGACCGGCGGCACCCGCAGCGCCACGCCGCGGCACCGCGAACGGATCGTCACCAGGACGTCCTGCGGGCTGGGCGCGCACAGGATCCAGACCGTGCGGGGCGGCGGCTCCTCGATGGCCTTGAGGAGGACGTTGGTGGTGCGCTCGGCCATGCGGTCGGCGTCCTCCACGATGATGACGCGCCAGCGCCCCTGCGAGGGTCGGCGGCTGGCGACGCCCACCAGGTCACGCACCTCGCTGATCGCGATGGTCACCTTCTCGGTCGCGACGATCGTCACGTCCGCGTGGGTGCCCGCGAGGGTCGTGGTGCACGCCTGGCACACCCCGCACCCGCCCTGCTCGCACTGCAGCGCGGCCGCGAAGGCCCGCGCGGCGTTCGACCGCCCCGAGCCGGGCGGTCCCGTCAGGAGCCAGCCGTGCGTCATGGCCGCGGGGTCGGTCGCCGCGGCCGAGAGCAGCTCGACCGCGTGCTCCTGCCCCACGACGTCGTCCCAGACGGTCACGGGGCGCTCGTCCGCTCGGCCGGCCCCGGGGCGGGGTGCGTCACGGGAGACGTGACCGGCAGGTCCGCGAGGTCCGGGGCGTAGCCGATCGCGGAGTCGGAGTCGTCGAACCCGTCGTCGGGCAGCGCCTCGACCGTGTCCTCGGCCTCCTCGACCACGGGCGTGAGCTCGAGCCGGACCGCGAGGTCCACCCGGATCTGGGCCTGGATGTCCTCGATCGAGGCGGTCGCGTCGATCACGACCCACCGCTCGGGGTCCGCGGCAGCACGCGACAGGAACGCCTCGCGCGTGCGCCGGTGGAAGTCGAGACCGGCGCTCTCGAGACGGTCCGGCTTCCCCTGGAGACGCTCGGCCGCGACGGCCGGGTCCAGGTCCAGCAGGACGGTCACGTGGGGCATGAGCCCCTGGACGGCCCACAGCGAGATGAGCTCGACCTCGTCGACACCGAGCTCCCGCCCGCCCGCCTGGTAGGCGACCGACGAGTCGAGGTAGCGGTCCGTCACGACGACCGCGCCGCGCTCGAGCGCGGGGCGGACCAGGTGGGCGACGTGGTGCGCGCGGTCCGCGGCGTAGATGAGGGCCTCGGTGCGAGCGTCCATGTCCCGGCCGTGCAGCACGGCCTGGCGCAGCTCGACACCCAGCTCTGTGCCCCCGGGCTCGCGCGTCAGCACGACCTCGCGGCCGGTCAGCTCGCCCAGCCACTCCCCCAGGAGGCGGGACTGGGTGGACTTGCCGACGGCGTCGCCGCCCTCGAACGAGATGAAGTAACCGGGTGTGCTCACGCGCCCACGATAGTCGGGCCGCCTGACACCCGTCGGGCAGCCCGGCACGGCCGGTAGCCTCGGGGCATGTCCGTCCTCCCCGTGCCCAGCCCCGACCTCCCCGAGCCCCCCGCGCTCCCGACGCCGGGCACCGCGTTCGCCGGGCGCACGTTCGACGCGATCCTGTTCGACATGGACGGCACCCTGATCGACTCGGTGCCCGCCGTGGACCGCAACTGGCGCCGGTGGGCGCACGAGTACGGGCTGCCGGACGCCGACTCGTTCCAGATCGAGCACGGCACCCCCGCCCGCACCTTCATCGCGCGGCTCCTGCCGGCCGACCAGGTCGAGGAGGCGTACGAACGGATCCACGACCTCGAGCTCAACGACAACGAGGGCGTGCGGATCCTGCCCGGCACGGTCGACGCGTTCGCGTCCCTGCCGGCCACGCGCCAGGCGATCGTCACGTCGTGCACGCGGCCGCTCGCCGCGGCGCGCATCGGGGCGTCCGGCCTCGTCCCGCCCGCGGTCGTCGTCACGGCCGACGACGTCACGCACGGCAAGCCCGACCCCGACCCGTTCCTGCTGGGCGCCGAGCGCCTGGGCGTCGACCCGTCGCGGTGCCTCGTGGTCGAGGACGCGCCCGCCGGGGTCGCGGCCGGACGGGCGGCCGGGTGCGCGGTGCTCGTCGTCGAGGGCACGCACTCGCTCGAGCAGCTCGCCGGCGCCGCCGTGGCCCCCGACGCGGGGGCGAGCGGGCTCGACCAGGTGCGCTTCGCCGTCGGGCAGGACGGGTCGATCAGCGTGACCGACGCCTGACGCTCGCTCACGGTGCGCCAGTGGCCTCGGGCGGCACCTCCTCGACGGCCACACAGTGGATCTCCAGCTCGCGCCCGTCCCACTCCCACCCGAGACGGATCGCGACGGGATCGTCCGAAGGGATCGCGACGACGAGCGAGACCTCGGTGCAGCCGGGTGCGAGCTGCGCCCGGTTGGCGACGGTGCGCGCGGGGGCATCTGCGACGTACTCGAGCCTGCGGACCCCCACGCACCGGAGCGAGACGAGCGACGGCACGTCGAGGTCGTCCCGCAGGACACCCTCGGACTGCCACACGTGGTCGAAGGTCAGGCGGAGGCTGTAGCCGAACTCCTCGACGCGGACCTCCTCGAGGTAGCACTCCTGGAAGCCGTGCCACCGCGCGAGGATCTCCTGCACGGCGACCGAGGCGGACGTGCTCATCGGACGACCTCCTGATCGTGGGCTCCCGGACGGCGTCCCGGACCAGGGTAGCCGCGCGGCCTCTCGCCGCGCCCGGTCCGCAGGGCTGCGCGAGCCCTACTCCCCGCCCAGCGCTGCGACCCCGCGCCGGATCGCGAGCACGGTCGCCCCCGCCACGAAGTAGTCCTCGTCCGAGCCGCTGCGCACGTCGCGCACGCCGCGTCGCAGCCGCTCGGTCGTGTCCAGGACGCGGTCGAGCGCCTCGGGTTCCGCGAGCGCCCCGACCGTGGACCGCACGGCGTCCGCGTACGCACGCAGGGCATCGCGCACGAGGGGTCGCAGGGACTCCCCGAACGCGAGGTCGTCGAGGTCCTGCCTCTCCCACCCCGTGACGAGGCGCGTCAGGTCCCCGACGACCGACGACGTGACGCCCAGCGCTGCTGCCTGAGAGCCCTGCGCCCGGGTCGCCTCGGCGTACCGGCGGGCCCGGCGGTTGATGTGCGCCGCCTCGCGCGCCTGCTCGGCCGACCGCTGCGACCGGTCGACCACCGGACCGAGGAGCAGACGCCGGTCGTCCCACTCCTCGGGTGAGGGCGCGACGTCGCTGTCGAGCCCGTCCGCGAGGTGGTCGAGCTGGTCTGCGAGCGCGCTCCTGAGACGGTCGAGGTCGACGTCGGACGCCACGAGGGGCAGCGGCGGGAAGAGCAGGTTGATCCCGATCCCGACCAGCGCACCGACCAGGACGAGCCCGATGTACGCCCCCATGTACCCGACCTTGTCCGCGTTCCCGATGATGAGGACGAACAGCGCCGAGGTCACGGCCCACGACCCCATGTCACCCAGGAGCCCCCACCCCGCGACGAGGATCGCGATCGCGACGACGAGCGCGATCGACAGCGCGCTGGGCGCGAGCACGACGTCCACGCCGCGCGCGACGAGCGCCCCGACGACGATCGCACCGACCGCCTGGAAGGACTCCCGGACGGACCGGGCCACGGTGCTCGTGGTCGCGACGACGGCGCCGAGCGGCGCGTAGTACGGATAGTCGGAGAAGGGCTCGGGCAGCACGATCCCGACGACCCACGCGACGGCGGCGGCCACGGCGCCGCGCAGCGCCATGGCCCACCGGGGGTGAAGGTGCCACTGGCGGAGCGCCGCGGCGGCCAGGCCGCGCGCGCGGGTCGCCCGGGGGGCGGAGAAAGCAGGGGTGGTCATCGCGCCACCCTAGGCACGACTGGGACGCGTCTGCGGGCTTCGCGGTGCTGCGGGCGTTCGCGCGGCCGTTCGACGGCTCGCACGGCCGCTGGCTCGACGACTCCTTCGCGACCGCGATCCCGTGGGCCACGTACGACATGTCGCCGGGGGCGGCTGCGGGCGGCCGCGGGCACCCGGCCTGCGCAGCGCCGGGCTAGATCACACCCGCACGCAGGGCCGCGGCCACGACCTTCGAGGCCGCCGCGTGGACCTCGACGAGCTCGTCGAGGGTCAGGTCCGTCGCGGCGGTGATCGCGGGCGGGACGTGCTCGGCCTGGTCGCGCAGCTCGCGACCGGCCGGGGTCAGCGTGACGTCGACGACCCGGCCGTCGTGCTCGTTGCGCGACCGGGTGAGGTACCCCGTGGTCTCCAGACGGCGGACGAGCGGCGAGAGCGTGCCGGGGTCCAGGTGGAGCCGGTCCGCGAGCGACGTGGCCGTGGTGCGCTCACCGGCCGCCGCGTCCTGCCACAGGGCCAGCATCACGAGGTACTGCGGGTGGGTCAGGCGCAAGGGCTCGAGCAGCGGCTTGTACATGGCGACCATGGCACGCGCCCCCGCGGACAGCGCGAAGCAGACCTGCGACTCGAGAGCGAGGGGGTCGTAGCCGCTGCGGGCGGGCGTTGCGGGGCTCTCGGTCGAGGTGGTCATGTCGCCATGGTAGCCAGATCTCGCCTATGCTTGGTACACCAATCATTGGTGCACCATGCAGTTGCACCGTTCTCGTGAGGAGAGGCGCATGGCCGACAAGCAGCGACGACGCCCCCTGGGCCTGCGCATGACCGAGACGTTCCTGCCGATCTTCGGCCCCGCCCAGGTCGGGAAGCAGGGCTCTCCCGGGCGCGGCGTCTCCGCGGCCGAGGCCGAGCGCGACCGCGAGCTCAAGACGCGCTTCGAGTACGTGACGGGTCCGGACGGCCGCAGCTACGTCGTCGAGCACACGGACGAGCCGACCGCGGGCTGAGCCCCGCGCCCGGCGAGAACGGGGTCGTGGTCGTCCTGCTCGTCAGGACGACCACGACCCCGTTCTCGGCACCCCGGGCGGGCGCGGCACCCCTTCACGCGACCCGGCTCACTCGCCCGGGTAGACCACGCCCGTCTGGCGGCGGACCTCGTCCATGGTCCGCATGACGTCGAGCGTGTCCTGCCACGTCATGCGCGGGCTCTCGGTCAGGCCTGCCTCGACGCACCGCGCGACCTCGGCCGCCTGGTACTGCTTGCCCTCGCCCCGGAAGCCCTCGTAGCGCCACTCGGCGCCGTCGTGACGGACCACGCGGAACGACGTCGGGGCGTAGAACGTGCCCTCGACCTCGATGCGCCCCGCGGTCCCGGAGATCGACGCCACGTTGGGCGTCTGCGACCACAGGGTCGTCGACAGCGTGGCCATGGCCCGGCCGTACCCGAGCGTGATGCCGAGCTGGCCGTCGACCCCTGTCTCGGTCAGCGCACCGACCGCGGTGACCGACGACGGCGCCCCCAGCACGTCGTGCGCGAACGACACGGGGTACACGCCCAGGTCGAGCAGCGCACCGCCCGCGAGGTCGGGTGCGTAGAGCCGGTGCTCGGGGTCGAACGGGAAGAACTGGCCGTGGTCGGCGGTCACGTTGACGATCTGGCCGATCTCACCGCGCGCGATCACCCCGCGCAGCGCCGCGACGTGCGGCAGGAAGCGCGTCCACATGGCCTCCATGACGAACACCCCCGCGGCCCGCGCGGCGTCGAGGATCTCGCGCGCCTCGGCCTCGTTGCGCGTGAACGCCTTCTCGACCAGGACGTGCTTGCCCGCGGCGATGGCCAGCAGCGCGTGGTCCCGGTGGTGCGAGTGGGGCGTGGCGACGTACACGACGTCGACCTGAGGGTCCTCGACGAGCTCGGTGTAGTCGGCGTGGGTCGTGTGGATGCCGTGCTCGGTCGCGAAGCGCTCGGCCCGGACGCGGTCTCGCGAGCCCACGGCCACGACGCGCGCCCGCGTGTGGTCGCGCACGGCCTCGGCGAACGACCCGGCGATGTTCCCGGCCCCGAGGATCCCCCAGCGGACCGTGGGCGCGGTCCGGGGATCGGGCACGACGCCGGAGATCACCTCGGGGAGGTCGGCGGCGGTCGCAGCGAAGTGAGGCAGGGAGGTGGGCTGGTCGGTCGGTGCCGCGGTGCGGGCGTCGTTGCTCATGGGTTCACGCTAACCCCGTGAGAACGCTGCCACGGGTGATTGCCCGAGGTGTGGTCGTACAGCGCCCAGGCCGTCGCGGACGAGCACGAGGTTGCGTGCGGTCGAACCCAGCGATCGAGTTCGTCCTGGCCGTCAGGACGACCACGACCTCGTTCTCGGCAACCGAGGTTGCGGGCGCACGGCGCACGCCGCGCTCACTCCCCCGGGTACACGACCCCCAGCTGGGCGCGCGCCCGGTCCATGACCTGCAGGAGGTCGAGCGTGTCCTGCCACGTCATGCGCGGGCTCTCGGTGAGCCCCGCCGCGAGGCAGCGCGCGACCTCGGCTGCCTCGTACTGCTTGGCCCCGGGCGCGTACCCGTCGTAGTCGCGGCGCGCGCCGTCGGCCCAGACCACGCTGAAGGCCGTGGGCACCATGAAGCGGTCGACGACCTCGATCCGTCCGCCCGACCCCGCGATCACGAGCGACGTCGCCGACTGCGCCAGGACCGACGAGGCGAGCGTCGCCGTCGCGCGGTCCCCGTACCGCAGCACCACGGTCGACTGGGCGTCCACCCCGGTGGGAGCCGCGAGACCGACGGCCGTGACGTCGTCGGGCATGCCCAGGAGGTCCGTCGCGAACGCGAGCGGGTAGATCCCGATGTCGAGCAGCGCACCCCCCGCGAGCTCGGGCGCGAAGAGCCGGCCCGCCGGGTCGTACGCGGCGTTCGACCCGTAGTTCGCCGTGACCGACCGGACCTCGCCGATCTCACCCTGCGCGATCAGCGCGCGGATCGCGGCGACGTGCGGCAGGTGCCGCGTGAGCATGGCCTCCATGACGAACACGCCCGCGGCCCGCGCGGCGTCGAGCACCTCGCGACCCTCCGCCTCGTTGCGCGTGAACGCCTTCTCCATGAGCACGGGCTTGCCCGCCGCGATCGCGAGCAGCCCGTGGTCGCGGTGGTGCGAGTGCGGGGTCGCGACGTACACGACGTCCACGTCGGGGTCCGCCACGAGCGCCTCGTACGAGCCGTGGACGGTCGCCGAGGGCGCGTGCCGCTGCGCGAAGTCCCGTGCCCGGTGCTCGTCGCGCGAGCCCACGGCCGCCACGTGGCCCTGCGTGAACGTCCGCACCTCGTCGGCGAACGATCCCGCGATGTTCCCCGCGCCGAGGATCCCCCAGCGCACGGGTGGGGCAGCGCCCGGGTCGGGGACGGCGTCGAGCACGTTGACCACTGCGTGGGAGACCATGCCTCCACGCTACTGCGGCCCCGGGGGCGGCCGGTCGACGGACCGGTCGCCCCCGGGGCCGCTGCCCTCAGGACAGGTTCAGGACGCGGCTCCGCGACGCCGGAGCGCGACGAGCGTCAGCCCCGTCCCGAGCAGCAGGGCCGCCGCGCCGGCGAGCACCCCGACCGTCGCACCCGTCGTGGCCAGGGCACCGCCCGTCGCCGTCGGCCGAGCGGCAGGCGGCTCGGTCGGCGGCACGACCGCGACCGACGGCGTCTCGCCGGGAGGCTCGGTCACCGGGGGCACCGTCGCGGGCGGGACGACCGGGGTCGCGGGGTTCTCGAGCGCCACCTCGACCACGCCCTCCTCGCCGACCGTCACCTGTGCCCCGCCCTCGACGGTGGTGACGCCCTCGCCCGAGAACACCGGCGCACCCCAGGTCACGCCGTCGATCGCGGCGGGCGAGACCTCGCTCAGCGTGACCACGGTCCCGGCCGCGAGACCGGGCAGGGACACCGTGGCGCCGTCGGTCACGGTCAGGCTTCCCGACGCGGTGCGCCCGTCCCGCTCGGTCGTGTACTCGACGGTGAACTCGGTCCCCGCCGGGACCGAGGCGGCGCCGTCACCCGTGACACGCTTGGTCAGCCGGAGCTCGCCGTTGCCGTCCCCGTCGCCGTCACCCCCCGCGCCGGCGTACTCGAGGACACGCTGGTCGTCCCAGCCGGTGCTGCCCGCGATCTGGTTGCCGAACGTGTCGCCGTCCCGGACACCCGCCGGCAGCGTCATCTCGTAGCGGACCATGTACATGCGCGACCCGTCGGTCACGGGGTCGACGAACGTGAGGTCGAACGAGGACCCCGCGACGTCCGGGGTGTAGACGTACCCCGTGCCGCGCTCGAGCCACACGGCGTCGTCGGAGAAGTCGCCGTCGTCCCAGTCGGCCAGCGCGACGTAGCCGACCACGAGCGAGTCGTCCCTCATGGTCAGCCGCGGGTCGTACGTGTCGGTCACGACGACCGGGCCGCCTGCTGCTGCGGCCAGGAACTCGCTCGGCACGAAGACGTCCCAGACTGCGGTCCTGCCGTCGGTGCTGACCCAGCCGTTCTTGAGGGGCTGCTCGGGGGCCGACCAGCCCTCCCCCGGGATCACCCCGCCGCCCGGCACCGGGACCTTGATCACCATGTCGTTGCCCGTCACGAACGCGAACGTGCCGCCCTCGCCCACGTCGTCGACCTGCGCCCAGAAGTACAGCGTGCCGTGCACGTTGGTCGCGGTCTCGACATACGGGCTGAGCGTGCACGCGAAGCCGTCCTGCGTGACGTCGCAGGTCCCGACGACCGCCCCCTCGGGGGTCTTGAGGTCGAAGGTCGTCGCGAAGCCGGTCACACGGGGCGACTGCGGGAACGCGAGGGTGAAGGTGTCCCCGGCACGCGACCCGTCGGGCACGGCCCACGTGGCCTCGATCCGCAGCGACTCCCAGAGGTGCACCTCGTCGCGCGGCTCGGTGATCGTGACCGTCTTGATGGCGTCGAGCTCCGCGGCCGCTGCCGCGCGCGGCATCGCGAGCACGCCGACGAGCGCGAGCAGGGCCGCGAGCGCCAGGGAGAGCAGGCGCCACGGCAGGGCGGCGGTCGAGAGGGGGGCGGCGACCGCGGCCGCAGGCCGGTGCGAGCCGGCTGGTCGATTGTTCGTCATGATGGCTCCTCGGGTGGTGCCCGGCGTGTCGGGTGGGACCGCCGGGTCGCACGGACGGGTGATCCGTGGTATTTGGCAAGACGCAGCGCCTCGGACGACCTGACGCGAGAACCACCGCTGTGTCGCACGTCACCCCGGGTCGGGACACGATGGATCCACCCGAGCGAACGGAGACCCCGATGGCGCACCCGACTCCCCCGCAGTCCCCGGCCAGCCCTTCCCCGCAGGGCGCCGTGCCCGGCGCCACGGGAAGCACCGCGGCCGGCAGCACCGCCGTGCCGGGGAGCGCCGCCAGTGCCCGCGGTCTGGTCAAGACCTACGGCCAGGGCGAGACGACGGTCCGCGCCCTCGACGGCGTCGACGTCGACTTCCGCGCGGCCGAGCTCACGGCCATCATGGGCCCCTCGGGCTCGGGCAAGTCGACGCTCATGCACTGCATGGCAGGCCTGGACACCCCGACGTCGGGCAGCGTCGTGATCGACGGGACCGAGGTCAGCCGCCTCTCGCAGCGGCGCCTGACGGCGCTGCGGCGGACCCGGATCGGGTTCGTGTTCCAGTCGTACAACCTGGTCCCGACGCTCACCGCCGCGGAGAACATCACGCTCCCGCTCGACATCGCGCGCGCCCCCGTCGACCGCGCGTGGTTCGACGAGGTCGTGGCCGCGGTGGGCCTGGGCGACCGCCTGCACCACCGGCCGTCGGAGCTCTCGGGCGGGCAGCAGCAGCGGGTCGCGTGCGCGCGGGCCCTGGTGTCGCGGCCGTCGGTGGTGTTCGCGGACGAGCCCACGGGCAACCTGGACTCGCGCTCGTCCGCGGAGGTGCTGGGCTTCCTGCGGCGGTCGGTCGACGAGCTGGGGCAGACGGTCGTGATGGTCACGCACGACCCGCGCGCGGCCTCGTACGCGCACCGGGTCCTGTTCCTGACCGACGGGCGGATCACGGCCGACCTCGCGGCCCCGACCCGCCGCGACATCCTCGACGCGCTCGGGCAGGCGGAGGAGGACTGATGCTGCGGGTCGCGCTGCGCGGGGTCCGGGCCCACCTGGTCCGCTTCCTGCTGTCGACGCTCGCCGTGATGCTCGGGGTCGCGTTCGTCGTGGGGACGTTCACGTTCCGCGCGATGCTGTCGTCGACGTTCGACGAGATCATCGCGACGACCCTCGTCGCCGACGTGTACGTGCGCGGCGCCGAGGAGATCGACGCCACGACGAGCGCCGGCAGCTCGTTCGGCACGCCCCACGCGCCCGTCCCGGTCGCGCTCGCCGACACGGTCGCGGGGGTCGACGGCGTCGCGCGCGCCGTGCCCGACGCGTCGGGTCCGATCGTCCTGGTCGCGGCCGACGGCACGGCCGTCACGACGTCGGGGCCCCCGAGCATCGGGATCGCGGTGGGACCGGACGAGCCGACCGTGACCCTCGCGAGCGGCGCCTGGCCCGTGGGCGGCACGCAGATCGCGCTCGAGGAGAGCGCGGCCTCGGCCGCAGGGCTCACCACGGGCGACGCGACGACCGTGGTCCTCGCGGGCGCCCCGCAGCCCGTCACGGTCACGGGGGTCTTCGCGATCGAGGCCGCCGCGGCGGGCACCATCCTGGTGGGGCTCGACCCCGCGACCGCGCTCGCGACCTACGCGCCCGACGGGACCGTCCCCACGATCTCCGTCCATGCCGCGGGCGACGTGTCCGAGCAGGTGCTCGCCGACCGTGTGGCCGAGGTCCTGCCCGAGGGGGCCGAGTCGCTCACGGGCGAGGCGATGCGTGACGAGGCCCGTGAGGGCGTCGAGCAGATCCTCGGCTTCATCGAGACGTTCCTGCTGGTCTTCGCGGCCATCGCGCTGTTCGTGGGGGCGTTCATCATCGCCAACACGTTCGCGATGTCGGTGCGCGAGCGCCAGCGCGAGTTCGCGCTGCTGCGCGCGCTCGGGGCCTCGCCCGCGCAGGTCTTCGCGTCGATCCTCGCGCAGGCTGTCGCGGTCGGGCTCCTGGGAGCGGCCGCGGGCGTGGTCCTGGGCCGGGTCCTGGTCAGCGGCTTGCGCGCCGCGTTCGGCTCGACCGGCATGGAGCTCTCGGGTCGCGTGCCGCTGAGCGTCACGTCGGTCGTGGTCGCGATCTCGCTGGGGGTCCTGGTGAGCGTGGTCGCGGCCGCGGTCCCGGGCCGCCACGCGGCCCTCACCCCTCCGGTCCAGGCCATGCACGACGACGTCGCACCGGACCGCGGGACAGGCACCCGCGCGGTGGTCGGGCTGGTGCTCACGCTGGTCGGTGCCGGGCTCCTGGTGCTCGCCTCGCGCCTCGGGAGCTCGGCGTCGGCCGACCCGACCGGGTGGGCGCTGGTCGACGACCTCAACCCGCGGGTCCTGCTCGCGGTGGGCGCGAGCGCGGCCCTCGTGGGCGTCCTGGTCCTGTCCCCCGCGATCGCCGGCGCCGTCATCACGGTGCTCGCCGTCCCGGCCGTGGCCGCGATACGTCCGCTCGGTCGGCTGGCGCGCGGCAACGTCACGCGCAGCCCCCGCCGCACCTCGAACACGGCCGGCGCGCTCCTGATCGGGATGGCCCTCGTGAGCGCGACCGGAGTCATCGCGGCCTCGACCCAGGCCTCGGTCCGGTCGATCGTCGACGAGCAGGTGCGGGCCGACTACGTGGTCCAGGCCGCCGCCGCCACGGGCGCGCTCCCCCCGGGTGTCACCGACGCCGTGACCGGGCTCCCCGCCGTCGGGCAGGCGCTCGCGCTGCGGCTCGGGACGCTCGACGTGGACGGCGAGCCCAGCGGCGCCACGGTCGTTCCGCCCGGGTTCTTCACCGAGGCCCTCGACGCCCCCGTGGTCGAGGGAGACCCCGACCGGGCGCTCGCCGACGGCGAGGCCGTGGTCAGCAGGACCGCAGCGCGGGACGAGGCGTGGGAGGTCGGCGACACCCTGACCCTGACGAGCGACGACGGCGCCCGTACCCAGGACGTGCGCGTGGGGGCGATCATCGACACCCAGGTCATCTCGTCCGACGTGGTCCTCGCCGACGCGACCTACGCGAGCGTGGGCGCTCCCGAGATCCCGACCTACGCGGTGTACGTGACCGCGGCACCCGGGACCACGACCGCGGAGCTGCGCGACGCGCTCACCGAGGCCGTCAAGCCCTTCCTCGTGGTCTCGGTCCTGGACCGCGAGGAGCTCGCCAACGCGGCCGCGGCGCAGGTGGACCAGGTCCTCGTGATCCTCTACGCGCTGCTCGGGCTGTCGATCGTCATCGCGCTGCTGGGCATCGTCAACACGCTCGCGCTGTCGATCATCGAGCGCACGCGGGAGATCGGGCTGCTGCGCGCGGTGGGCCTCGGGCGCCTCCAGCTCGCGGGCATCATCACGATCGAGTCCGTCCTGACCGCGGTCTACGGGACCGTGCTGGGCGTGATCACGGGCATCGCGATCGCCGCGGCGCTGCCCGGGGTGCTCGCCGAGCAGGGGCTCACGAGCCTCGCGGTCCCCTGGGGGCAGGTGCTCGCCGTCCTGGGGCTCGCGGTCGTGATCGGGCTGGTCGCGAGCGTGTGGCCGGGCATCCGGGCCTCGCGCCTGCCGGTGCTGGAGGCCGTCACGGTCGACTGACGCTTCGTCTCGACGCCCTCCGCGCCGGCCCCACCGCACGCGTCGAACCGTCGGCCGCCGAGGGAGGACGACGCACCTACGTCGTCTCGGCGGGCACCACCCTGGCCGTCGCCGTCGTCGCGGCCGGGGTCCGGTAGCGGCGCAGAGGCGCGTTGCGCCAGGCGACCAGCCCGACGACGGCGCTCGCCGCGAGCCCGCCCGCCACCAGGGCGACGGGGGCCGAGGTCAACGACGCGAGGACCCCGCCGCGGAAGTTGCCCACCTCCGGACCCGCGACCCCCACGACGTGCTCGACCGACGACACGCGGCCCCGGAACTCGTCGGGCGTCTCGAGCTGGACGAGCGCCCCGCGCGTCACGACCGACACGGTGTCCGCCGCCCCCGCGACCGCGAGGCACGCGAGCGCGAGCCACAGCGGCCCGGCCAGCCCGAAGCCCGCGAGCGCGAGCCCCCACGTCGCCGCCGCGGCGAGCTGCAGCGCGCCCGACCGCGGCGCGCGCGTGACCGCGCCGGACAGCAGTCCCGCGCCGATCCCGCCCACCGCGACCGCCGAGAGGAACAGCCCGAGGGTGCGTGGGTCACCGTCGAACCGGATCTCGTTGACGAGCGGGAACAAGGAGACGGGCATCGCGAGCACGGTCGCCGCGACGTCCGTCGCGAACGAGCCCCGCAGGGTCCGCCGCTTCCAGACGATCGACCAGCCGCCCGCCGCAGCCCGGCGGCGCACGGGCCGTCCGTGGTCCGCCGCCGGGCCGCCGTCCGGCACCTGCACGGGTACGGGAGCGGGTGCCGGTGCGGGGCCGCCGTCCGACGCGGGCGCCAGGGCAGGCGTGCGGACCGGCGGGAGCGGCGGCAGCCGCACCAGCCCGAGCAGGGCGACCACGGCCGCCGCCACCTGGACGCCGTAGGCGGCCGCGAGGTCCCAGCGCGCGACGACGAGGCCTGCCAGCGCCGGCCCGACGAGCATCGCGACCTGGAACGCGAGGTTCTGCAGCGCGAGCCCGGCCGCGACCTGGTCGGCGGGCAGGAGGCGCGGCGGCACCGTCCGGCGCGCGGGCGAGCCCAGCGCGTTGCACGCCGCACCGAGGCTCACGAGACCGAGCAGCACCCACACGGACCGGTTGCCCGCGAGCGCCTGCGCGGCGAGGCCCATTGCGGAGATCACCTGGCCGGCCGACGCGAGGCGCATGATCGTGCGGCGGTCGTGCACGTCGGCGAGGTGCCCGCCGACGAGGCCGAGGGCGAGGAGGGGCACAGCGGTCGCGAGGCCGATCGCACCGGTCCACACCGGGCTGTGCGTGAGCTCCCACACCTGGAGCAGCACCGCGACCGTGGCCACCTGGAAGCCGAGGCCACCGACGGCCGAGCCTGCCCACAGGTCGCGATAGGCGGCACTGGTGCGCAGCGGGCGCAGGTCGAGGACGTCGTCCCGCACGTCAGGGCGTCTCGGCTGCCGGCGTGCCGGGCGTCTGCGCCGGGTGTCCCGCGGCGTCGAGCCGCTCGACGAGCCGGGAGCGCAGGGACCTGCTCGCGAGGACGCGTTCGAGGTCGGTGACGACGGCGCTCAGCGCGTACGGCAGCTCGTCGTCGATCTCGGCGATCGACTCCTCGGTCGCGCGCCACTCGGCCTCGAGGAGGGGGACGAGCGCGCGGGCCTTGTCGGTGAGCGTGACGCGGCGCGTGCGAGCGTCCTCGCCGGACTCGGTCTGCACGAGTCCTTCGCTGCGCATCGCGGTCACGGTCTGGCTCATGGCCGAGTGCGTGCGGCCGAGCGACGCGGCGAGCTCGCGGATGGTCAGCGGCCCGGTGTGGGCGAGACGGATGAGCGGGTAGACGAAGCGCGGACGCACGCCGTCGACCCCGCGGTCGGTGTAGACGGTGCCGATCTCGTCGTCGAGCCGGCGCAGCAGGGCGTGCAGGGAGTCCCAGCGTCCGGGGACGGCGGTCGGGTCGATGGATGTCACAACACTGTTATAACAGCACTCATACAAGCGTGTCGAGCCAGTGCTCCGACAGGCGGTGGACCGCTCCCCGACATAGCGTCGAGGTGTCGGCGGTCCGCGGGAGCAATCCTCCACGCGCGTCCGCTCGGCTCCCTGTCCCTACCCGAGGAGGCCCCCATGTCCGAAGTCCCGATCCGCACGCTCATCAGCCCGCTGCGGTACGTGCAGTCGCGTGGCGCGCTGTCGCGGCTCGGCGAGTTCGTCGCTCCGATCGGTACCAAGCCGTTGCTGGTCGCCGACGACGTCGTCTGGGAGATCGTCCAGGACACCGTCGCCGAGTCGTTCCAGGCTGCGAACCTGCCGCGCGAGCGCGAGGGCTTCGGCACGTACGCGACCGCCGCGGAGGTCGACCGGCTGGCCCGGCGCATCCGGGAGACCGGCTCGGACGTGATCGTGGGGATCGGCGGCGGCAGCACGATCGACGCCGTCAAGGCCGCCGGGCACCTCGAAGGGATCCGCTGGGTCTCGGTGCCGACCGTGGCCTCGACCGACGCCCCGTGCTCCGCGCTGTCCGTGATCTACACCGAGGAGGGGGCGTTCGAGGAGTACCGGTTCTTCCCGCACAACCCGGACCTGGTCCTGGTCGACACCCAGCTCGTGGCCAACGCCCCGGTGAAGTTCCTCGTCGCAGGCATCGGCGACGCGCTCGCGACGTGGATCGAGGCCCGTGCCGTGGCCAAGGCCAACGCGACGACCATGGCGGGCGGGCTGCCGCTCATCACCGGGACCGCGCTCGCCGAGCTCTCGTGGAAGATCCTGTGGGAGAACTCGCTCGCCGCGATCGAGGCCGTCAAGGAGCACCTCGTCACGCCCGCGGTCGACGCCGTGGTCGAGGCCAACACCCTGCTCTCGGGGCTCGGGTTCGAGTCGGGCGGCCTCGCGGCGGCCCACGCGATCCACAACGGGCTCACGGCCGCCCCGCAGACCCACGGGCTCACGCACGGGCAGAAGGTCAACATCGGCTCGCTCACCCAGCTCGTGCTGGAAGGAGCCCCGTCGCAGGAGATCCGCGACTTCGTCGAGTTCACGACGCGCGTCGGGCTGCCCAACACGCTGACCGAGATCGGGCTCACGACGGCCGACGTGGGCGACCTGCGCCGCGTGGCCGAGGCCGCGACGGCACCGGGCGAGACCATCCACGCGATGCCGTTCGAGGTCCGCGTGCCCGAGCTGGTCGACGCGCTGCGCTCGATCGAGGGGCTGTCGCGCGCGATCCGTGCGGACGCGGGCCTGCCCGAGCCCGTGAGGTACACGGGGCACTGAGCGCTGTCGGCCAACCGCGGCCTTCCGGCCGGCCTCCAGCTGGCGAAGTGTCCAACGAGGTAGCCGCCGAGGTAGAACGTGCTGCGCGAGGTAGTGCGCGCCGCGTTCTACCTCGCGCAGCCCGTTCTACCTCGAGGGCCCGGCCCGCACGACGAAGGCCCCGGCCCGCTCCCCTACGGGGGCAGGTCCGGGGCCTTCATCGTGCGCGGAGCCGGCTCGGCGGCCGGCAGCCGCTCGCTGAGCCGGGACGCCTACTTCTTCTCGGCGGGCGCCTTCTTGGCCGGGGCCTTCTTCGCGGCCGGCTTCTTGGCCGGCGCCTTCTTGGCCGGGGCCTTCTTCTTGGCCGGGCCCGCCGCGCGCTTCTCGGCGAGGAGCTCGATGGCCCGCTCGGGCGTGATGGACTCGGGCGTCACGTCGCGCGGCAGCGTCCGGTTGGTCTCGCCGTCCGTCACGTACGCACCGAAGCGGCCGTCCTTGACCACGATGGGCTTGCCCGACGTCGGGTCGTCGCCGAGCTCGCGCAACGGCGGGGTGGCCGTGGCTCCCCGACCGCGCTTGGGCTGCTTGTAGAGCTCGAGCGCCTCCTCGAGCGTGACCGTGAACATGGCCTCCTCCGAGGGGAGGGTGCGCGAGTCCGTGCCCTTCTTGAGGTACGGGCCGTAGCGGCCGTTCTGCGCGGTGATCTCGACGCCCGTCTCCGGGTCCGTGCCCACGACGCGCGGCAGCGACAGCAGCCGGAGCGCGTCCTCGAGCGTCACGGTGTCGAGGCTCATGTCCTTGAGGAGCGACGCCGTGCGCGGCTTGGGCAACGCGGCCTTGGCCTTCTTGAGCGCGGCCGCGGACAGACCCTCGTCGAACGTGGGCTCGGGGAGCTGCTCGGTCACGTACGGCCCGTAGCGCCCTGCGCGCGCCACGATCGGGTTCCCGGACTGGGGGTCGGCTCCGAGGATCCGGCCGTCGTCGGCGCCCGCGGCGAGGAGCTCGCGCGCCTTCTCGACCGTGAGCTCGTCAGGAGCCAGGTCGTCGGGCACCGAGGCGCGCGGCGGGGTCTGACCATCTGCGACAGGTCCGCTGAGATCTTCCACGTAGGGCCCGTACCGACCGACGCGCAGCTGGATACCCTCGCCGATCGGGACGGAGTTGATGTCGCGGGCGTCGATCTCACCCAGGTCGTCGACGAGCTGACGCAGTCCCTCGCCCTCCTCGCGTCCCGTGCCGTCCCCGAAGTAGAAGCGGGTCAGCCACGCCACGCGGTCCTTGTCGCCGGCCGCGATCGCGTCGAGGTCGGCCTCCATCTCCGCGGTGAAGTCGTAGTCGATGAGCCACTCGAAGTGCTCCTCGAGCAGGCGGATCACGGCGAACGCGAGCCAGCTGGGCACCAGGGCCTGGCCGCGCGGCAGCACGTAGCCGCGGTCCTGGACCGTGGAGATGGTCGACGCGTACGTGGACGGGCGGCCGATGCCGCGCTCCTCGAGGGCCTTGATGAGGCTCGCCTCGGTGTAGCGCGGAGGTGCGGACGTCGAGTGCCCGTCGGCCGTGAGGTCACGCCCGTCGAGCCGGTCGCCCTCGCCCATCTGCGGCAGGCGCGCGTCCTCGTCGCCCCGGCGGCCGGACTTGGCCGCGGCGCCGTCGGCCGTCTCCGCAGCGTCGTCCGTGCCCTCCTCGTATGCCGCGAGGAAGCCGCGGAAGCTGATGACCGTGCCGGAGGCAGCGAACACGGCCTCCTTGCCGGCGACCTGGGCGTCCGTGCCCGCGACGGGCGCTGCCAGCCGCACCGACGCCGTCGAGCCCTTGGCGTCCGCCATCTGCGAGGCGACCGTGCGCTTCCAGATGAGCTCGTACAGCTTGAACTGGTCGCCGCTGATCTCCCGCGCCACCTGGGCCGGGGTGCGGAACGAGTCCCCGGCGGGGCGGATGGCCTCGTGGGCCTCCTGGGCCCCCTTCGCCTTCGACGCGTAGACACGCGGCGAGCCGGGCACGAACTCGGGGCCGTACAGCTCGGCGGCCTGACGGCGCGCGGCGTCGGTGGCCTCGGCCGACAGCGACGGGGAGTCCGTGCGCATGTAGGTGATGTAGCCGTTCTCGTACAGCGCCTGCGCGGTGCGCATGGTCTGCCGCGAGTTGAAGCGGAGCTTGCGGCTCGCCTCCTGCTGGAGCGTCGAGGTCGTGAAGGGCGCGGCCGGACGGCGCGTGTAGGGCTTGGTCTCGAGGCTGCGGACCACGAAGTCTGCGTCCGCGAGCCCACCGACCACGAGCGAGGCTGCCTGCTCGCCGAGCTGGACCACGCCGTCGCGCGCCGAGGCCGGCTTGAGCTGTCCGCGGTCGTCGAAGTCCCGGCCCGACGCGACGCGCGCGCCGCCGAGCTGCACCAGGCGCGCGTCGAAGCTCTTGTCCGCGTCTGCGGCGTCCTTGTCCGCGAGCGCGAAGGTCCCCGAGACGTCCCAGTACTCGGCCGCGACGAACGCCATGCGCTCGCGCTCGCGCTCGACGACCAGGCGCGTGGCCACGGACTGCACGCGGCCCGCGGACAGCCCCTGACGGACCTTGCGCCACAGGACCGGTGAGACCTCGTAGCCGTACAGGCGGTCGAGGATGCGGCGCGTCTCCTGCGCGTCGACCAGGTGCACGTCGAGGTCGCGCGTGTTCTCCAGCGCGCGCTCGATCGCCTCGCGGGTGATCTCGTGGAACACCATGCGGTGCACGGGCACCTTGGGCTTGAGCTCCTCGAGCAGGTGCCACGCGATGGCCTCGCCCTCGCGGTCCTCGTCGGTCGCGAGGTAGAGCTCGTCGGCGTTCTTGAGCGCCCGCTTGAGCTCCGCGACCTTCTTCTTCTTGTCCGCGTAGACCTCGTAGTACGGCTCGAACCCGTCGTCGACGTTGACCGCGAACTTGCCGAACGGCCCCTTCTTCATGTCGGCGGGCAGCTCGGAGGGCTGCGGGAGGTCGCGGATGTGCCCGACGCTCGACTCCACCTCGAAGTCGTCACCGAGGTAGCCCTGGATCTTGCGTGCCTTCGTGGGGGACTCCACGATGACGAGCTTGCGACCTGAGGACATCCGTTCCTGCTTTCCGTAGCTGCTGATCGAGGCCCACACCTGGAGCGATCTCCAGGTGGGCCGACGTGCGGGGGTGAGCGACGCCGTCCGGCACGTCTCGTGTGCCCGAACCGCTGCGCGGCCCCCCACCCGGCAGCCTATGACGTTACGCCACCGGCGCCAGGCGGCACCTTATCGACTGTGGACCACCGTCGGGGCCACGTCCTGTGGACGGGCGCTCAGGGCCAGGCCGGGCGCGACGTCGCCTGCCGGAGCAGGAGGAGCACCGCGAAGGCGCCCGCCGTGGCCGACACCACCCCGAACGCTCCCCCGACGTAGGCCGTGGTCTCCGCGAGGTCCGTCATGTCCCAGCCCGCCGGGGCGACCTCGCGCAGGCACCAGACCGCCGCGACGGCCGAGAACGCGGCCCCCACCAGCATGAGCACCGCCACCACGATCGACCCCGGGTAGGAGCTGCTGCGTCCCGGCGGCACGCGGTCGAGCGCGCTCGAGGGGGTGAACGCGAGCGCGAGCGCCGTCCAGGCCGTCACGACGAGCACCGCGGCCACGACGTCGCTCGGGCGGTGCCACTGACCGATGAGTGTCGAGACCCCCGTCGCGGCGGTGTACGTCGCGCCGAGGATCGCGACCACGGGACGCGCCGCCCGGGGGACGACCAGGAGCAGCGCGACCGCGACCGAGGCCGCGACCGTGGTGTGCCCGCTCGGCAGCGTGTTGCCCACGCCCCAGTCGCCGATCAGGTTGGGCCGATCGAGCAGCACCTTCTTGAGGAGCTGGGTCGAGATGTTGGCGCCGACCACGACGAACGCCACCTGCACGGCGAGCCCCCACCTGCGCCGCAGCAGCGCGATCCCCATGGCCGTGCCCAGGCCCAGCACCACGAAGCTCACCGAGACCACGTCGAGCACGGGCTCGCCCAGCTCCCAGAGCCGCCCTCGACCGTAGTCCGATCCTCGAAGCGCCGCCTGGTCGAGCTGCTGCCCCGCGGCCGACAGGACGAAGTAGCGCCAGACCACCGCATAGGCGACGACCGCCGCGACCGCGACCAGACCTGCCGCGGCCCGCGCCCCGACGTTCGTCGCCCCGGACCGCGGCGCACGGGCGGGGTTCGGCGCGACGGCCCGCGAAGCAGCGGGCCGCGGGGGGTACCTCGGGGC
>NZ_MAQA01000055.1 GCF_001692445.1 Oerskovia enterophila
CCCGACGAGCCCCGCCCCTACGGCCGGACCGTCCCCACCGAGAACTGGGGCTGGTTCGCCCGCGTGCCGCTCCGGGCACGTCTCGTCGCGATCATCGCGCTGCTGCTCGCCGCGGGTCTGGGCATCGCCGCGCTCGCGACGACGACCGTGGTGGCGCGGTACCTCGTGGGACAGGTGGACCAGCAGCTCGACCTCACGGCCTCCGCGGTCGCCGACGAGACGTTCCGGGGCAACGCCTCGAGGTCCACCCTGCCCAGCGAGTACTACGTCCTGGTCCGCTGGGACAACGGCACCGAGACGCCCAACTACTGGGACCCGGTCGTCGAGCGCTCGGGCGCGCCGCAGATCCCGACGTTCATGGCCCAGGAGATGGCGACCCGCACGGGCAAGCCGTTCACGGTCACGTCGGCGGGCGGGACCACGCCGGCCGAGTGGCGCGTCGTGCCCTACCCGGTCATCAGCAAGCTCACGGGCGAGACGGTCGGGACCGCCTACGTGGCGCTCCCCCTCACCGGGATCCACGAGACCGTCAAGGTGCTCGGCCGGACGCTCGCGGTCAGCGCCCTGGGCATCGCCCTGATCGGTGGCGCCGTCGCGTACCTCGCGGTGCAGCGCGCCCTGCGCCCGCTCCGCGAGATCGAGGAGACCGCGGCCGACATCGCGGGCGGCGACCTGACCCGGCGCATCCGGCCCGCCCCGCCGAGCACCGAGGTCGGCTCGCTCGCGGCGTCGCTCAACACCATGCTCAACCACATCGAGCGCGCGTTCGCGGCGTCCGAGGCCTCCGAGGCCCGCATGCGGCGCTTCGTGTCGGACGCGAGCCACGAGCTCCGGACCCCGCTCGCGACCGTCAAGGGCTACGGCGAGCTGTACCGCATGGGGGCGCTGACCACGCCCGAGCAGATGGACGACACCATGCGCCGCATCGAGGACTCCGCGACGCGCATGGGCACGCTCGTCAACGACCTGCTCGCGCTCGCCCGCCTCGACGAGGGGCGTCCCATCCGCCACGAGCCCGTGAACCTCGCGGCCCTGGCCCGCGACTCCGCGGGAGACCTGCACGCGCTCGACCCCACCCGGCCGGTGCGCGTCGTGAGCCTGGGCGGCTCGGGAGACGCCCCCGAGGAGCTCACCGTGATCGGGGACGAGGACCGGCTGCGGCAGGTGCTCGCCAACCTCATCGGCAACGTCTCGCAGCACACCCCCGCGGGCACCCCGGTCGAGATCGCTCTCGGGACGCAAGCGCCGCAGGACGCGGGCGACGACCCCCTCGCGGTGCTCGAGGTCCGCGACCACGGACCGGGCATCACGCCCGAGCAGGCGGCCCACGTGTTCGAACGGTTCTACCGTGCGGACTCGTCGCGCAACCGCGCCTCGGGGGGCTCGGGGCTGGGCATGGCGATCGTCGCGGCGATCGTCGGGGCGCACCAGGGGCACATCTCGGTGGCCCCCACGCAGGGCGGTGGCCTCACGGTTCATGTGGAACTCCCGACACAGGGCTACGATGACGGGTCGTCGCCCGATCGGACGTAGGCTCGAGATGAACCTGTGGACCGACGGCGCACCCCGTTCCCGCATCGAAGAAGGCTGATCTCATGGGCGTCACCACCTCTGACGCACCGCAGTGGTTGCTCACCTCCTGGACCCGTAGCTGCCGAGGCGCCGGAGCGACGGCGTCCGACGACGAGATCCGCGCCGTGGGCGACGGGCTCCTCGAGCGCTGGAGCCAGCCGGACCGTCACTTCCACAACCTGAGGCACCTCGCCGACGTCCTCGGCCGGGTCGACGAGCTCGCGCAGGAGACGCACGACGCCGACGTGGTCCGCCTCGCGGCCTGGTACCACGGCGCGATCTTCGACGCGGCCCGCAAGGCCGCGTACGCGAACAAGGGCGGAGAGGACGAGACCGCGAGCGCCGCGCTCGCGTTCGACCAGCTCTCGTCGTTGGGCGTGCCGGAGAAGGCGTGCCGGCGGGTCGCGTTCCTCGTGAACGCGCTCGTGCGTCACGCCCCCGACCCCGCGGACTTCGACTGCGCGGTGCTGTGCGACGCGGACCTCGCGATGCTCGCGGGCGAGCCCCAGCGGTACAAGGAGTACCTCAAGGACGTGCGCGACGAGTACGCGCACATCCCGCTCCCCGACTACCTGCGGGCGCGCATCGCGATCATCACCAAGCTGCTCGACCGGCGCACCCTCTTCTCGAGCCCCATGGGGGCCGCGTGGGAGGAGCCGGCACGGCAGAACCTCGACGCCGAGCTCCAGCGCCTGCGCAAGGAGCAGGCCAAGCTGCAGGCCTCGGCGCCCCCGGCGCTCATCGCGCCTTCTCCTTCCTGATCCGTCCCTCGTCGCGGACCGCGGGCCGCGGTGCGGTCCGGGTGGGACGAACCGTGCACAGCCCGGCCTCCCGGGGCCCCGTCCACAGGTGCCGGGCCTCTCCCTGCCCGACGACGCCGCTCCCCTCTAGCGTCCTGCTCACCCGGTCGCGCACGCCGCGCCGGGTCGGGGCACCGACCGGTGCCCCGCGGACGTGGGAGAGGCAGGGCGCCATGAGCAGGTACGAGGTCGACAGTGCACGGGTCGCGCAGGCGAGCGCCGCGGTCGGAGGGTCGGTCACGGCCATCCGCACCGAGGTCGGGGCCATGATGCGTCACCTCCAGGACCTCCAGGCGAGCTGGCAGGGCGGTGCGGCGACCGCGTTCGCCGGGGTCATGACCGAGTGGCAGGGGGCGCAGGTGCACGTCGAGGCAGCGCTGGACTCGATCACCGCGGCCCTGGGGTCGGCCGCGCAGACGTACGCCGACGCGGAGGCCCAGGCGTCGAGGCTGTTCCTGCGCTGACGGGCGGGCGGCCGCTAGGCTCCCCTCCATGCCGCGCCGCCGCCAGTCCGCAGCCTCCCGTGCCGTGCCGTTCGAGGTCGTCGAGGACCTGGACGACGGGCTCGCGTCCCCGGAAGCCTCGGTGGGGGCTGCGGCGGCGGGCGGCTCCGCTCCTGCCGGGCACGTCGGCGACGGTGCGCGAGCCGCAGGTTCCGTCGGCAGCGCTGCTGGTGACGGCGCTGACGGCACCCAGGGACGCCTCGGCGAGGCGCCCTCCGGGGCCGGGGACACGTCGTCGGGCAGCAGGGCGATCCGGTGGAAGCCCTGGGCCGCCGTGGCAGGCGTCCTGGCCCTCGTGGTCGGCGGGCTCGCGATCGGTGGCAAGATCGAGGAGCGGCGGACCGCCGCGCGTCTCGTCACGAGCGTGGGCGGCGTGCTGCCGTTCACCGGACCGCCGCAGGAGCTGTGGTCGTTCGACCTGAACAACCACCTCTGGATGCCGTTCGGGGGTCTGCTCCTCAGCCAGGTCGACGAAGGGGGCCTCACGGCCGTCGACGTCCTGACCGGGAAAGAGGTGTGGCAGGCGACGGTGGGGCCGGACGCGTACTGCGGCCGGCCCAGCATCTGGCAGACCCTCGCCGAGGAGACCGGACCTCTGCTGTGCCTGTCGGGGACCGCGGACGCCCAGGTCGTCTCGGTCCTGGACACGGAAGGACAGGTCACGGGAAGCCGGAACCTCGGGCCGGTCGTCGAGGGCGCGAGCTACGCGGTCGGTCCGGGGAGCACGGTCGTCCGCGTGCGTCGCGACGGGCCCGTCGGGCCCCCGGTCGGCCCGCGCGAGCTCTACGACGAGAGCGGGGACGCGACCTTCGTCGACGTTCCCGGTGGCCGAGCGGTCGTCGTGACACTGGAGGACGCGGTCTCGGGCGACGTGCTCTGGGAGAACGAGGTGCCGTTCGTCGCGCCGGACGAGGCCTGGGAGTGCCAGGACCTCGGCGACATGGCCAAGTTCGCGCTCGACAGGGTGAGCTCGATGACGACGGGCTACGTCGTCACGGTCGACGGATGCGGGATCAGTGCGGCGTTCGACGCCGACGGGACCCGTCTTGACGACGAGACCTCGCAGGACGACCTGGTCGAGCCGCTCACCGCCACGACCGTGAGCAGGTTCGACCAGACGACCCAGCACACGACCGTGCTCGACCGCACGGGCACCTCGCTGTGGGAGGTCACCGGTCCTCTCCTCCGCCCGTCCGCGACCGACGGGACGGGCGAGGACACCGTCCTCGTCGACACCCTGAGCGGCCTGGCGGCGTTCCGCCCCGACGGCACGGAGCTGTGGGACGCCTCGACGTACGCGAGCAGGCTGTTCGTGCACACGAGCGCTGTCCTGGTCGTCGACGACGGCGCGAACGGCTTGACCGCGCTCGACCCGACCACGGGCCGCACGGTGTGGACCGTGCCCGGAGAGGACTCGGTCTACCCGTTCGGGGCCGCGACCGACGGCTCCCAGGCGATCGTCCTCGCGCACGACGACGACGGATCGGCCCGGTCGGTGGGGTACGACCTCGCCACGGGCGAGGTGCTGTGGACCGGCGCGAGCGCCCCGAACGTGGGCCTGCTGGGCTACCACGGTGCACTGCTCCAGCTCCAGCTGTCCGAGAACCGGGTGAGCCGGGTGGGGTGAACCCACCTGCCGAGGGCTCGGTCTCGTCGTCGGACGGCGAGCACCGCGAGAGGCGGCGACCTGCGCGAGGTGCGCTCCGCCGTCGGGCACGCGAGAGAGGACCGACCACGGCGCCCTAGAGTGTCGACGTGCCGACTCCTCTCCTGACCGCGAGCGTCACCGTCTGGTGCGCCGCTCCCGGGGCAGCCGGAGTCCGGGCGTCGGCGTGGCTCTCCCCCGACGAGGCCCGGAGGGCAGCCGCCTTCCGGCGCGCGGACGACCGTGAGCGGTTCGTCACGGGCCGCGCCCTGGTCCGGGCAGCCCTGGGCGAACGGCTGGACGTCGCACCGACCGACGTCGCGGTCCTGCTCGGCCCGCCGCACGGCGCAGCCCCCGGCAGGCCGTTCGTCGAGGGGGCGCCGTCGTTCTCGATCGCCCACGCGGGCGGCTGGGTGCTGGTGGCGGTCGTGGGGGCGGTGACCTGTTCCCCGGGGCTCGAGGCAGACGCCACGGACGACCGCAGCCTGGTCCTCGCAGCGGGCAACGGTACCGGCGCCGGTGTGGACGTCGGTGTGGACGTCGAGTCCACCGAGCAGGCCCGAGACCACCTCACCGATCTCCTCGATGCGGTGCCCCCGGGCGAGCGCCCGGCCGACGGCTGGGACGCCGAGTCGTTCACCCGGTCGTGGGCGCGGCGCGAGGCCGTGCTCAAGGCGGTCGGCACGGGGCTCCTCGCCCCGCGCGACGACCTGCTCCTGTCCCCCGCGGACCGAGCCGCCGCCGTCGTGCACAGCAGGGGCGCGGTCCCGGCTCCTGATCGGCTCGCGCTCCGCGACCTGGAGCTCCCGTCGGTGCCGTCGGGGGCTCGGCCGTCACCGTCGGCGAGCGAGTCCGTCACCCTCGGCGGGCAGGTCGGTCACCCTCGGCGGGCGAGTCCGTCACCCTCGGCGGGCGAGACCCACCTCGCCGCGGTCGCGCTCTGCTCCCCCGGGGCACCCGTCGCGTTCTCGACCGTCGAGCTCGCCGACGGCCCGACCCTGCTGTCCCGGCACGGGCTCGGGAACCCCTGACGTCAGCGCACCTCCCGGCTCTCGCGCAGCAGCAGCCACAGCAGGAACGGCGCACCGACCGCCGACGTGACGACCCCGACCGGCAGGTCCACAGGCAGCGAGCGCGCACCCAGGTCCGCGGCCAGGACCACGCACGCCCCCACGAGCCCCGCGCCGAGCGGCGGCGGCCCCTGGGCGGCGAGGGCCCGCCACGCGATCTGCGGCGCGACGAACGCGACGAACGGGACGGGCCCTGCGGCCGCGGTCGCCGCGGCCGCGAGGACCACGGCGAGCCCGATCTGCAGCAGCTGCGCCGACGACCGACGCACTCCCAGTCCCACGATCACGCGCGCGTCGAACCGTAGGATCGCGAGCCACCGGGACGACAGCGCGCTGACCACGACCGCCGCCACGACCACGGCCGCGACGGGGCCGACGATCGCGAAGCTCGCCCGGTTGAGGCTGCCCGTCATCCAGATGAGGGCCGCACTGAGGTCGGGCAGCTCGGCGCGGACCAGCAGCCACGACGTGATCGCGGACGCCCCGGCGTTGACGCCCAGGCCGACGAGCACCAGGCGGTACCCCTCGATCCCGCCCCGCCACGCGAGCACGCACACGAGCGCGGTCGCGAGGAGCCCTCCCGTGACCGCGACGATCGGCAGACCGGCCGAGACCAGGAACTCGCCGACGACCCCGGCCCCCGTGCCCGCCAGGACGATCGCCGCGACCGCCGCGGCCGTCGCGCCGGCCGTGACCCCCAGGATGTCGGGGCTCGCGAGCGGGTTGCGCGCGACCGACTGCGTGATGGCCCCCGCGGCCCCCAGCGCGAAGCCCACGACGAGGGCGGTCACGGCCCGCGGTGCCCGCAGGCCCAGCACGACGAACCTGTCGGCGGGGTCGCCCGTCCCGAGCAGGGTCCGGACCACGTCGCCCGCGGCCAGCACGTACTCACCCACCATGATCGAGGCGACGAGCAGCGCGAGCACCAGGGCGACGAGGCCCGCCGCGACCAGGGCCTGGCGCCGGGTGCCCGGGTGGCGACGGAGCGGCGCGAGGGCTCTACCGAGCCTCCTGGTCGGTGAGCTGCGCCCGGTGAACCGTGAGCACCCGGAACGCCCGGAGCCCCCCGATCCCCCACCGCGCCCCGCGAACCGGGAACCCGCCGCGGACCCTGAACGCCCCGCTGAGTCGTCAGAGCTGGGCCGGTGGGTACCCCGGTGCAGTTCTGACAACTCGGCCGTCGGCGGACGCCTCGTGGTCATGAGCGATCTCCCAGGTAGCCGCGGGCGAGGACGACGAACAGCGGCGCCCCGACCAGCGCGATCACGATGCCGACCTGGATCTCCGAGGTGGCAGGGGCCAGGCGACCGACGACGTCGGCCCCCAGGACCAGGACCGCCCCGCACAGTCCCGCGACCGGGATGCGCCACGCCGGGCCGCCGAGGCCGAGCCGCGTCGCGGCGTGCGTCGCGGCGAGCCCCACGAACGCGATCGACCCGCACGCCGCGGTCGCCGCACCGGCGAGCAGCGTGACAGCGAGCAGCCCGATCAGCCGGTCGCGCACGACGTGCCTCCCGAGCGAGACCCCGAGCTCGTCACCGAGCTCGAGCGCGCCGAGCGTCGGGGCGTTGACGACCGCGAGGAGCAACCCGAGCAGCAGGAACGGGGCGACCGTCCAGATGACCTCGGGACCCCGGCCCACGAGCGAGCCGATGCTCCAGAAGCGGAAGACGTCCATGGTCGTGCGGTCGAGCAGCAGCACCCCGGACGTGACCGACGCGAGCAGCGCCGTGACGATCGAGCCCGTGAGGACGAGCGTGACGCCCGGCGCGAGCACGCGGATGCGTTGCGAGAGGACCACCACGATCCCCCCGGCGCACAGCGCCCCCACGAGCGCGAAGCCCACAGCCCCCGACGGGCTCGTGACCCCCAGGACGTGGATCGCGAGCACCACGGCGCACGCGGCCCCCGACGTCACGCCCAGCAGCCCGGGGTCGGCCAGCGGGTTGCGGGTGTGCGCCTGCGTGAGCCCGCCGGCCACGCCGAGCGCGATCCCGACGAGCAGCCCCAGGACCGTGCGCGGCACGCGCATGTCCCACACGATCGCGGACGCCTCGGTCGTCCCGGGCTCGCGCAGCACCGCGAGCACGTCGGGCCACAGCACGGGCTGCGAGCCGAGGGCCACGCTCGCGACGACCGCGGCCAGCAGCGCGAGCACGAGCGCGACCCCCACGAGCAGGACACGCGACGAGGGCCGCGAGCCGCGGAGGACGGTCGGGGGGCCAGCGGGCACAGCAGGTGCGGGGGTCGCAGCAGGTGCGGCAGCGGCACCTCTGCCCGCCGCCCCACCGCCCGTCGGTGCCGTGCCGCCGCCCACGAGCCCGCTCCCGTGCTCACGGCCGGCTCGCGCAGGTCCGTCGCGACGGCCTCGCGCGACCACACCCACCGGTCCTCGGCGCTCGGACGCGCGACGTCCGCACAGGTACCCGCGGCGACCGCGGTCAGCGCGACGCGCAGGGCCTCGATCACCTCGTCGGGCCGTTCCCCGACGAAGAAGTGACCGCCCTCGACGACCCGCCGTCGGACTCCTGCCCGCCCGCGTGCGGCCCATGGCGCGACGGACGCGGGCGGGGACGCGACGTCGTCGGACCCGGCGAGCAGGAGGAGTGGCACCGTGACGTCGGCAGGGTCCCCGGGCGTGGCCGCGAGCGAGTCGTGGACCGCGAGGTCCGCGCGCAGGACGCGCGCGTGCAGCGCGAAGAACTCGTCGTCGGCGAGCAGCTCGGGCGGGGTCCCGCCCAGCGCGGCGGTCCATGCACGCAGCGCGTCGTCGTCGCGCGCGGCCGGCCCGGGCCCGACGACGTCGCTCCCCTCCCCCGCATCACCTGCGGTCCCGGGACGGTCGGCACGCGCCGCGCGACCCGAGACCACGAGCAGGTCCGGGGCCGCGTCCGGGCCGAGGCCCGCGGCGATCCGGGCCGCGACCGATGCGCCGAGGCTGTGGCCGAGCAGGACCGTGGGCACACCGTCGGCCAGGAGCCCGCGCACCGGGCCGGACACGTCCGCGAGCAGGTCGGTCATGGTGCGGGCGAGCGGCTCGCCGAAGCGGGTCTCGCGGCCTGGGTACTGCACGGCCACGACCTCGGGCGAGGTCGCGAAGGGACCGGTCGGGGGTGGGACGGCAGCACCGGCACCGGCTGCAGAGCCCGGAGCACCAGGGGCACCCACGAGCCGCCGGTAGTAGCTCGCCGCGCCGCCCGCGTGCGGGCACACCACGACGCGCCACGTCGCCCCGGCCGGTGAGGCCAGGACACGCAGCGCGGGGTGGCGCGGCCGAGGACCGTCAGTCACCCGACGGTCCCGACGCGGGGGCGGACGACCCGGCGTCCGCGGTGCTCCCGGTGGGCAGGGCGGCGTCCGGTCCAGCCGGGTCCTCCGCCGCCTCGGTGTCGTCGTCGTGGTGGTCGTGGTCCGCGACGCCCTTGCGCCAGTACCCGTCGACGTCGAAGTTGTCGCGCCCCAGCCCCACCTCGTTCTTGAGGTAGCGGCGCAGCGGCTTGATCGACAGCGCCTCGCCCGCGACCCACACGAACCCGTTGCCCGCGGGCAGGTCGGTCCCGCGCACCGCGTCCGCGAGCAGCGCCGTGGTCCCCGGCGCACGGTCCTCCCGGAAGAGCCAGGTCACGTCGAGGCTCGCGGCCGACGCGAGCGGCAGCACGTCGCCCTCGTCCTGGACCTCGACGAAGACCGTCACGGGCACGTCCGCGCGCAGCCGCTCGAGCCAGCGGGCCGCCGCGGGCAGGGCCGTCTCGTCGACTGCGAAGACGTACCAGTCGAACACGTCGTTGACGAGGAACGAGCCGCGCGGCCCGAGCACCCCGACCAGGTCGCCCACCTGCGCCCGGCCCGCCCACCGGCCCGCGATGCCGTGCTCGTGGAGCACGAGGTCGATGTCGAGCGTGCGGGCCTCGCGGTCGAAGAACCGCACCGTGTAGTCGCGGCTCGTGAGGTGGCGGCCGCCGACCCAGCGGTCGTCGACCACCTCGGGCATCTCCGGGGTACCGCCGGGCTCGGTCGGCAGGAAGAGCTTGACGTGGTCCTCGGGGGCGACGGTCACGAAGTCCGCGAGGTCCTCCCCCGTGAGCCGGACCCGGACCATGCGCGCGGCGATCCGCTCGACGGCCGCGACCGTGAGCAGGCGCGGGCGCAGCGGGTGCGTCAGCAGCGTGACCTGCTCGACGACGTCGGGCCCGGCGGGCTGGTCGTCCGCGACGGCGAGGTTGCTCGTGGTGCTGGTCATGCGTTCTCTCCTCGGGTGGTGCCGACGCTCGCGTCGACGGGCTGGGGGGAAGGTTCGTGGTCGGCCGGCTCGGGCTCGGTGACCGCGCGGCGCAGGCCTGGGACCATCAGGGCGACGAGGCCCGTCGCGACGGCCGCGAGCGCCCCGCCGAGCGCCACGGCGCCGCCTGCCCCGAGGGCTCGGGCGATCAGGGTCAGGAGCGGCCCGCCGAGCGCGTCGCCCGCGGTGCCCTGCGCGGTCCACAGCGCGCTCACGCGGCCCCGCAGGTGGTCAGGCGTGCGCTCGTAGAGCAGCGTGAACCGCAGGATCTCGCCCAGGACGTCACCTGCGCCGACCAGGGTCATGGCCACGACGGCGAGGACGACCGACTGGGACAGGCCCAGCATCGCGACGCCCGCGCCCGAGGCCGCGAACACGATCAGGAGCAGGCGCCCGGTGCGCCGGACGCGCCCCGTCCACCCGCTCGTGAGGGTCGCGACGAGCGCGCCGACGGCCGGGGCGCTGAACAGCAGCCCGACGACCTCGGGGCCCGCGTGGAGCTGCTTGTCGACGAGCTCGGGGATCAGGACGTGGGGCGAGGCGAACAGGATCTGGACGAAGCCCAGCAGGATGATGCCGCCGACCACGCGGTCGGTCGCGACGAAGCGCAGGCCCTCGACCATGTCGTCCCACGGGCGGGGCCGGCGCGCGGGACCGAGCCCCACCTCGGCCCCGAGCGGCGGCTCGGCCGCGGCCCCGCCCGCCCCGGGCCTCTTCCCGTGCGAGGCGGCGTGCTCGGCGGACGTGGCGCCGTCGGGCACGGGATCCTCGATCCCGGCATCCGCGGCCCTGCCCTCCCCGCCCGGCGGCAGCGCGGGCAGGCGGACCAGGAAGCCCAGGCTCACGACGCTCGCCACGACGACGGCCCCGAAGACCAGGCTCGACCCGCCGTGCGCGATCGCGACGCCCGCCACGAGCGGGGCGACCACGGCGCCCAGGTCGAGCGAGATCGCCTGGAGCGCCGCGACCGCGGGGAGCTGGGTGCGCGGCACGAGCGAGGGCACGGCCGCCGCGAGCGCGACCACGCTGAACCCGCCCGCGAGACCGTCCCACGCCGCGATCGCGTAGATCGCGGGCACCGAGGGCGACTCGGCGAGCGAGTTCACGAGGAGCGCGACGAACCCCAGGACCGCGGCCGAGCGCGACCACAGGATCACGCGGCGCCGGTCCGTGCGGTCGGCCACGACCCCCGCGACGAGGGTGCCCGCGAACGCGGTCACTCCCAGCGTCGTGTTGACGCCCGCGACGTGCAGCGACGAGCCCGTCAGGGCGTAGACCTGCACGGGCAGGGCCACGACGAGCATCCCGAGCCCGAGCAGCGACACGACCCGCCCCGCGAAGAGGAGTCGGAAGCTGCGGCTCGCGCGCAGCGGCGTCAGGTCCAGCGCGAGCCCCGAGAGCAGCCCTGGGGCGCTCACGTCGCCGTCGTCGTGGTGGGCGAGGCCGGGAGACCCTCGGACGGGGCGCCGTCGAGCACGCGGCGCAGGCTCGCCGGTCGCAGGTCCGTCCAGTGCGCGTCGACGTACGCGAGCGCGACCGCGCGCGGCGAGGCGTCCAGGACCACGTCCCACCCCGGCGGGACGGCCGCGAACTCGGGCCACAGGGAGTGCTGCTGCTCGTCGTTGACGAGCACCAGGAAGGTGCCCTCGGAGTCGTCGAAGGGGTTCATGGGTCAGTGCCTCTCGTCGGTGCTGGGTCGGGTGGCCGCAAGGGCCTGATGAAGGTGCCGTGCGAGGACCGGGCCGAGCTGCCCGATCGCCGCCGGGGAGACGATGTCGTGGTGCCCGGCGAGGACCGCGTGCTGGGTCACGGTGCCCGTGACGTGCGGGGCCCAGGCGTCGCGCTGGGCCGTGAGGTCGTGGCGGTCCGTGTCCTGGGCCGTGAAGAGCAGCAGGTCGCCGCGGAAGGGCGTGTAGCGCGCCTGGCCCATGAGGTCGCACGAGTACAGGTAGGTGTCGACGACCGCGGCGAGCCCGTCCTCGTCCAGGTCGCCCCAGGCGCCGGGCGCGTCGGCCAGGACGTCGAGGACGTCGTCGCGCGTGGGCTCGGCGAGGAGGTCGGGGTCGACGCCGCCGGCCGCGAGGAGCGACCGGAGGGCGTCGACCTCCTCGGCGTGCGCGTCCGCCGACGGCGACGGGTCCTCCGGCCGAGGGCGACCGTCCTGCCCGCCGAGGGCGACAGACACGCCCACCGACGGCGACGGATCCTCCGGCCCGACGGCGGAACGCGCCCCGGGCGCGACGGCCTCGGCATCGAGCATCGTCAGGCTCGCGACGACGTCGCCCGCCTCCTGCAGGCGGGTCGCGACCAGGTGCGCCAGGTGAGCGCCGAACGAGTAGCCGAGCAGGTGGTACGGCCCGCGCGGCGCCACCTCGCGCACCGACCTGACCGTCTGCTCGGCGAGGTCGACGAGCGAGGAGGGGGCGCCGTCGGGCCCCGCGAGACGCGGCGACTGGAGCGCGTGCACCGCGGTCCCGGCCGGGACGTGCGGGACGAGCGACGCGAACGACCATCCCAGGCCCCCCGCGGGAGCGAGGCACACGAGCGGTGGGGCGTCGCTCCCGGGCGTCGGCGCGCGCAGCGTGAGCGTGCCGGCGAACGGGTCGGTCTCGGGGGCGTCCCAGTGCGCGACGATCGCCTCGACCGTCGGGGCCGTGACGAGGACGCCGACGCTCAGCGGGCGCCCGAGGCGCGTGCGGACCATCGAGACCGCGCGCATCGCGAGCAGCGAGTGGCCGCCCGCGGCGTAGAAGTCCTCGTCGGCCGCGAAGCTCGCCACGCCCAGGACCTCGGCGAAGATCGCGCACAGCTCGCGCTCGAGATCTGTCCGTGGCGCACGTCCGCCCGCGCGCGCGAGGTCGGGGGCGGGCAGCCGCCGGACGTCGAGCTTGGCGTGCGGCGTCAGGGGCAGCTCGTCGAGCGCGACGAGCGCCGAGGGCACCAGGTGGTCGGGGACCGTGCGACGCATGGTCCGCAGGACGTCGGCGAGCAGGTCGGCGTCACCCTCGGCAGCAGTTCCCGTCACCGTCGGCGCTGCGGGGGGTCGCCCTCGGCGGGCGCGTCCGTCGCCCTCGGCGGAGGACTCGTCAGCCCCCGCGAGCACCACGTACCCCACGAGGACGTGCCCTCCCCCCGCACCCCGGCGCGCGACCACCGCGCACTGCGCGACCCTCGGGTCGCGCGCGAGCACCGCCTGCGACTCCCCCGGCTCGACACGGAAGCCGCGGATCTTGACCTGGCCGTCGCTGCGCCCCAGGAAGTCGAGCTGCCCGTCGGGCCGGCGCCGCACCACGTCGCCCGTGCGGTACATGCGCGCGCCCGGCGCCCCGAACGGGTCGGCGACGAACCGCTCGGCGCTCAGCCCGGGCGCCCCGTGGTAGCCGCGGGCCAGCCCGATCCCGCTCACGTACAGCTCGCCCGGCGTCCCGTCGGGCACGGGCGAGAGGCCCGAGTCCAGGACGTACACCGAGGTGTTGGCGATGGGACGGCCCACCGTGGGGCGCCTGCTCTCGTCGGTGCCCCCGCCGAGCGTGTTGATCGTGTACTCGGTGGGGCCGTACAGGTTGTAGCCGCGGGTCCCGGGGGTCCGGGCGATCGCGTCCCACACCTCGGCCCCCACGGCCTCGCCGCCCAGCAGCACGAGCCCCGGGCGGTGACGCCCCTCGTCGAGCAGCCCTTCCGCGAGGAGCGCCGAGCACACCGAGGGCGTCACGTTGACGACGTCGATCCGCTCGGTCGCGCAGTACGTCGCCATGGCGTGCGGGTCGCGACGCACGGCCTCGTCGAGCAGGTGCACCTCGTGGCCGTCGACGAGCCACAGCAGCTCCTCCCACGACATGTCGAACGCGAACGAGACGGTGTGCGCCACGCGTACGGGCAGGTCGCGGAGGCCGGCCGGTCGCGACGCGACGAGCGGGTCGAAGATCTCCGTGCGGTGGTTGCGCAGCATGTTGACGAGCCCGCCGTGCTCGATCGCGACTCCCTTGGGCGCGCCCGTCGAGCCCGACGTGTACATGACGTACGCGAGCCGGTCGTGGCCGGAGGTGGGCCGGTCGTGGCCGGAGGTGGGCCGGTCGCGCTCGCCGCGGGCCGGGGCCTGGTCCCCCTCGACCGGCGAGTCCGTCACCCTCGGCGGCAGGTCCGGTCGCCCTCGGCGGGCGAGTCCGTCACCCTCGGCGGGCGAGTCCGTCCCCCCCGGCGGCGCCTGGTCCTCCGGCACCACCAGCACCACCTCACGGCCCGCGAGCACCGGCCCCACGAGCCCCCGGAACGACTCGTCGAGCACCACGACACCGGCCCTGGCCGCCTCGACGATCGCGCACAGCCGTCCGGACGGGTGCGCGGCGTCGAGCGGCACGTACGCCGCCCCGGCCCGCAGGGTCGCGAACAGCGCGACGACGAAGTCGATCCCGCGCGGCACCGCGAGCGCCACGACGTCCTCGGGCCCGGCCCCCGCCGCGGACAGGGCGCGCGCGGGCGCGTCGATGCGCGAGCCCAGCCCCGCGAACGTCACCGCGTCGGTGCCGTGGACCAGCGCGGTCCGCTGCGGGTGGGCCGCGACGGCCCGGTCCAGCAGGTCGAGCAACGAGTCCTCACCCACGTCCTGCGCTGCGCGGACCCCGCGGGCGACGAGGAGGGGAGCGACGTCGTCGGGCACCGCGGCGACCCGGGCGACCGGCGCGCCCGGCTCACCCACCGCGCGGCGCAGGACCGCCTCGACCTGGTCGAGCAGGGCACCTGCCCGGGCAGCGTCGACGATGTCGGCGCGGTGCGACAGGATCAGCCGGTACGGCTGGCCGGGGTGGACCACGAACGTCAGCGGGTAGTGCGTGGCATCGCCGCCCTCGACGTCCTCGAGGCCCACGGACGCGCTGAGGCGGTCGAGCTCGGCGTCGTCCTCGGGCGTGTTGCGCATGACGTAGAGCGTGTCGAACAGCGTCCCGACGCCCGCCCGGCGCTGGAGCTCGCCCAGGCTCACGTGGTGGTGGTCCATGAGCTCGGCCTGCTCCGACTGGAAGCGCCTCAGCAGGTCGCGGAACGGCTCGCCCGGCCGCGTCGCCAGGCGCACGGGCACCGTGTTGAGGAACAGCCCGACCATCTCCTCGACCCCCGCGAGCGCGGGCGGGCGACCCGAGACGGTGCTGCCGAACACCACGTCGTTGCTCCCCGTGACCGAGCGCAGAGCGAGCGCCCACGCGGCCGAGTAGAGCGTGCTGACCGAGACCGCGCACGTGCGCGCCAGGGCCAGGACCGCGAGCGAGAGGGTCGGGTCGAGGTCCCGCTCGACGACGTCGGGCATCGAGGCCCGACGGCGTGGGTCGGGCGGCGCGACGAGCGTCCCCTCCGCGAGGCCCGACAACGAGACGTCCCACGCGCTCGCCGCCGCGTCCGCGTCCTGCGCGGCGACCCACGCGAGGTACTCGCGGAACTGCGGGGCCGGCGCGAGGCCCAGGTGCTCGCCGCCCGCGGCGTAGTGCCGCAGGAGCTCGGTCACGAGCAGCGCGTCGGACCAGCCGTCGAGCAGGATGTGGTGGTTCGTCACGACGAGCGCGGCCCCCTGCTCGCCGAGCCGCACGAGCACGAAGCGGATGAGCGGCGGGCGGTCCATGGTGAAGCGGCGCTGACGCTCGTCGTACTGGAGCCGGTCGAGGGCCGTGGTGCGCTCGTCGGGCGCCAGGTGGTCCAGGTCCTGGACACGCCACGGGAGCGTGACCGCGGTCGGCACGAACTGCACCGGGCGGGCGAAGCGCTCGTGCGCGAACCCCGCTCGCAGGACCGCGTGCCGCCGCAGGAGCGACTCGCACGCCCGCTGCATGGCCTGCTCGTCGACGCCGCCCGGGAACCGGTACGTCGACTGCATGGTGTAGACGTCCAGGCCCGTGTCCTCCGAGACCGCGTGGAAGAGCAGGCCCTCCTGGAGCGGGGCGAGGGGAAGGACCTCGGCGATCGTCGGGGCGGCGGCCGTGGCGGCCGTGCCGGTGCGCTCGTCGGTCGTGGTCATGTCAGGTTCCTCATCAGGTCGTCGAGGTCGCCGAGCTCGCTCGCGGACATCGCGAGGAGCGGGGAGACGAGCGGGGAGCAGTCAGAAGGTGGCCGGGGTATGGCCCGGGGCGCTTCTGACAACTGGTCCAGGGGGCGTGCGCGCAGCGCGAGCGACGCCGGGGTCGGCGCCGCGAAGACCGACCGCGGGTCGACCGTCCAGCCCCGCGCACGCAGCGTCGTCGTGACCTTCATGGCCACGATCGAGTCGCCGCCCAGGGCGAAGAAGTTGTCGTCGTCGGCCACGTCCTGCACGCCCAGGGCCTGGGCGAAGACCTCGCGGACGACGAGGACGGGCAGTCTCGCGGGCGCGGGCGGGGGCGTGCCCAGGCTCGCGGGCGGGGCACCGTCCGGTTCCCCGGGCGCCCCCTCCGGTGGGGTCCCTGCCCCGGGCGGCACCGCAGCGAGGCCCTCGCGCAGCGCGGGATACCGTTCCGCGAGTCCCGCGAGGACGTCCTCGACGGGAGTCTCCGGGGCCTCGGCCAGCAGGCCGAGCACCTCGACGACGGCCGCGAGCGCCGCGCCCGCCCGGTCGGCGGGTACCGAGGCCAGGTGGTCGAGCTGCACGCTCAGCCCCTCGGACGCGTCGACCGTGAGCGCGAGCGGGTACTGCGTGCGGTCGTCGCCCTGGACGTCGGTGATCCGCAGGCCGACCGCGGCGCCCGGCTGGGCGTCCGCGTCGCGCGGGTAGTTCTCGACCACGAGCAGCGTGTCGAACAGGTCGCCGACCCCGAGCGCCCGCTGCACGTCCGCGAGCGCGACGTGGTCGACGTCGCGCAGGCGCGCCTGCCGCTCGTGGACCGCGCGGACCAGGTCGGCGACGGTCCAGGCGCGTGCGCCGTCGTCGGGTCCGTCATCTGCCGGACCGTCACCTGACGAGCCCCCGCCCGGGGTGGCGCCCGGTCCTCCGACCGGGACCCGCACGGGCACGGTGTTGACGAACATCCCGGGCACGCCGTGCGCGCCCTCGATCTCGGCGGGCCGGCCCGCGACGGTCGTCCCGGTCAGCACGTCGCGCTCCCCGGTGAGAGCCGCGAGGACGAGCCCCCAGGCCGAGGTCACGACGTCGGCCGTCGTGACCTGCACGGCACGCGCCGACCGGACGAGCCGGTCGCCCAGGCCGTCGGGGGACGCGTGCAGCACGGTCGGCCGCTCGCCCGTGTCCTCGGGCTCGGCCACACGCACGGGGCGCGCTCCGGCCAGGGCGTCGCGCCACACGTCGACCGCGCCGACGTCGCGCCGCGCGAGGCGTCGCGAGAGCTGCCAGGCCGCACCGGGGGTCGGTGGCACCAGGCCGTCGAGGCCCGACGGCGCCGCTCCCGCGGGTGCGCCGACGCGCCGCGCGTACGCCCCGAGCAGGAGGTCGACCAGGAACGGCACCGACCAGCCGTCGAGCAGCACGTGGTGGTTCGTCACGACGAGCCGGTGACCGGCCCCCTCGTGGGTTCCGAGGTGGACGACGACGAGCCTCAGCAACGGTGGTCGTGCCAGGTCGAAGGGGCGGTCGAGCTCGTCGGCCATGATCTCGTCGAGCGCGCGGCGCACGGCGTCCGGGTGGGCGGCGTCGGCGTGCGAGGCATCTGGATGTGCGGCGTCGTGGTGCGCGGCGCCGGGCAGCGCGATCTCGGCGTACGCCGCCACCGGTCCACGGCCGGCCCCGTCCGGCGAGATGCGGCGAACGGGGGTCAGTTTCCCGCTCGAACCCCCGTCCGCCGCATCTCGCGGAGCATGCGAGAGGTGAGCCACGCCGTCGGGCAGCGTGATCTCGCGCAGCGGGACCTCGGTGACGTCCGTGACGACGAGCCCCAGGTCCTCGGGGCCGCGGGCCGCGACCGCGAGGCGGAGCTGCGGGTGGGCCGCGAGGACGTCGGCTGCGGCGGCGCGCAGCGCGGCGACGTCGAGGGGCCCGTCGAGGCCCACGTCGACCGCGCTCGTGTACCGGTCGACGGGCGCCTCGAGCGCGTGCAGGATCATGCCGCGCTGCACGGGCGTGAGCGGCCAGGGGGTGCCCGTGGGGAGCGCCGGAGCCGCTGCCACCTCGGTCGAGGCCTCTCGGACGAGGGCGCGCAGGTGCCTGCCCCACGCCTCGACGAGCCGGTCGCCGACCCCGTCCGCCGAGGGCGACGCCCCCGCGACCCGAAGGTGACCGCCCCGTCCGTCGAGGGCGACCGACGCGCCCGCCGAGGGTGACGGCTCGCCGTCGACCGCCGGGGCCAGCAGCCAGCGCGCCACGAGCTCGGGGCCGTCCCGGCCGTCGACCACGTACGCGTTGAGCTCGACCGGGTGCGACGACGGCAGGTCGGCGTGGAGGTCGAGCGCGGACTCGACGTGCGCGGCGTCGGCCGCGCTCCCCCAGTCCTCGGCGCTCTTGGTCTCGCGTCCCAGGTAGTTGACGAGGACCTGCGGCGGGCAGGCCGCCGCGGCCTCGCGCAGAGCCGCGGACGCCACCGGGGCGACGTGCCGGAGCAGCCCGTACGCACGCCCGTCGCCCGGGACCTCCGCGGCCTGGCGCGCCGTGGCCCGCAGGTGGGCCGACGCCGCGGCCCCCGGTGACGCAGCCAGCCGGACGGGCCAGGTCGTGGTGAACCAGCCGACGGTCCGCGACAGGTCGGGCCCCTCGCCGTCGAGACGTCGCCCGTGCCCCTCGGTCTCGACCACGAGCTCGGCGGCGGTGGTCCCACCGGCGCGAGCCCCGCCGCGGCGCGTCTCGCCCGGCGGGAGGATCCCGCCCGCCGAGGCGCCCCCGCCCGCGGAGACGGCCTCGCCCGCGGAGACGGCCTCGCCCGCCGCGAGCGACAGCGCCGCGAGCAGGACGTGGTCGGTGCGGTGCTCGGGTGCGAGCCCCAGCAGGAGCCGGGTGTCGTCCGCCCCGAGGCGCACGACGACCTCGCGCGCGGTGGCCACGGTGTCGAGCACCGGGTCGAGCGGTCGGGCCGTCAGCGTGACGGCCGGCCCGGCGTGCACGTCGAGCCATGCGGGCAGCTCAGGCACCCGCTGGGCCGCCTCGTCGCGCATGGCCGCCGCGGCGGCCCGCAGGCTCGCCGACGCGGGAGGCAGGTCGCCGCCCGCCGCGAGCGTCCGCAGGTCGTCGACGAGGATGCGCCACGAGACCGCGTCGACCGCGACGTGATGGGCGACGAGCGCCAGCTCGCGCGCGTCCCGGTCCCACACCGCGCGCAGCACCCGGCCCGTCGCCGGGTCGATCTCGGCCGCCGCGCCGCGCAGCGCCTCGTCGAGCACGGGCCCTCCGGAGCCGCCGGCGAGGCGCAGGACGTCGCCCGACGCCTCGGGCGAGGCCATGTCGAGGACGCGCGCGCCGCCGTCGTGCACCGCGAGACGCAGGGCGCCGTGCGCCGCCACGAGGCCCGCGAGCGCCGCCCGGAGCGCGGCCTCGGTGAGGTCGGCGGGGGTCCGCAGGACGCGCACCTGGACGAACCCGCGGTGGTCGCCGCCGCTCTCCAGGAGCCAGGCGAGCGCGGGGGTGAGGGGCAGGTCGCCGTGCTCGGCGAGCCCGTCCCGCGCGCGGGCGGCCGCCGGCGACGGTGCGGGCGCGGTCTTGGTCGCGGCCGCCGCGATCCCTGCCGGCGTGCGGCCAGTGAAGACCGCGCCGACCGTCACGACCAGGCCCCGCCCGCGCAGCGCCCCGACGAGCTGCATCGCGCTGATGCTGTCTCCGCCCGCGGCGAAGAAGTCGGTCGTGGGGTCGACGTCGGCCCCGAGCACGCGGGAGACCTCGGCGCGGACGCGCTCGGTGCGGTCCTCCGCGGGACGCTCGCCCGGCCCGACGGCGTCGATCCCCCGGGCGCTCGCGTCACCCTGGTCGGGGGCGCGGCCGTGCGCACGCGCGCCGTGGTGGGTCGTCGCGCGGGGCGACGCGTCGACGGTCGCTCCGGCCGGGGTCGGGCGCGGCACGCGCACCGTCCCGACGACAGCGTGCGACGTCGGGAGGCTGCCGCCGCGGACCAGGTGCTCGAGGGCGCTCGCGAGCGCGTCCGGGAGGACGGCAGCGACCGCGGGGGCCAGCGCGCCAGGGCGCTGCTCGATCTCGAGCGTGAGCCCGTCGCCGTCGGGCGCGGGGAGGACCGTGACGGTCACGGGGTAGTGCGTCGCGTCGTGGCCGCCCGTGGGGACGACGGCGACGGACTCGCCCGCCGAGGGCGACGAGCCCACCCCCTGAGGGCGACCGCCCTGCTCGCCGACGGCGACCGGGTCCTCGCCGACGGCGACCGCACGGTCCCCGCGAGGGTAGCTCTCGACGACCACGAGGGTGTCGAAGAGAGGGTGGCCCGCGATCCGTGCGATCGACGGGAGCCCCACGTGGTGGGCGTCGAGCAGCCTGGCCTGGCGCGCCTGGACGTCCTGGAGCAGCGAGTCCGCGGTCAGGTGCGCACCGGCCGGGACCCGGACGGGCGACGAGCTCACGAACATCCCGATGATGCGGTCGACGCCCTCCAGGTCGGTCGGCCGGCCCGCGACGGTCGAACCGACCACGGCCTCGGGGCGCCCGGTCAGCGCGGCGACGACGAGACCCCACGCGGTCTGGACGACCGTCGCGGGCGTGACCTCGGCACGGCGGGCCACAGCGCGCAGGCCCTGCGCGTCGATCGCGACGGGCGTGACGATGCGCGCGTCTCCCTCGGCGGGCGAGTCCGTCGCCCTCGGCGGGTCGGTCGGTCGCCCTCGGCGGGCGAGTCCGTCACCCTCGGCGGGCGAGTCCGTCACCCTCGGCGGGTCCGGGACCTCCGGCACCCCGAGCGCCCCGAGCCCCCCGTGCACCCCGAGCAGCGACGGTTCGTCGACCCCGTCGAGCTCGGCCCGCCACAGGCCCTCGAACCCCTCGCGCCCCGCCTCGGCGTCGCGCAGCCACACCAGGTAGTCGCGGAAGGACGGCTCGCCCGACTCCGCGAGGCTCTCCCCGCCGGCGTCCCCGCCGGCCCCGCCGGCCTCACCAGCGAGCACCGCCCGCAGCTCCGCCGCGAGCAGCGGCACGGACCAGCCGTCAGTCAGCAGGTGGTGCATCGCGAGGACCAGCACGTGCTCGTCCTCGCCCGTCCGCACGATCGCGGCCGACACGAGCGGTGCGAGCGACAGATCGCCCAGGCGCGAGCGCTCGGCGAGGTCGACGTCGTCGAGCAGCACGGCGAGCCCGGCAGGGTCGAGCCCCCGGCCGTCGTGCTCGGTGACGGGCACCCGGGCGGCGTCCGGCACGAAGAAGACCGGCGCGGGCAGGTCGAGCTGGAGGACGGCGCCGCGCAGGTTCGCGTGCCGGCGCACGAGCGTCTGCACCGCGCCCGCGATCAGCGCGCCTCCGTCCTCGCCCGGCCCGGTCACGGTGAAGCGCGTCGTCGTGCGGTAGGCGTCGGCCGTGTCGCGGGCGGCCTCGGCGACCATGCCGAGCTGGGTCGGGGTCAGGGGCAGCACGTCGTCGACGCGCGTCGCGCCCGGCACGGCCGCACGCACGTGCTCGTCGAACGCGACGGCCTGCGCGGCGGTCAACGGCACGAGCACGGCGGCAGCACCACCCGCTCCGGCGCGCCCCGAGCCCGAACCGACCGACGTGCCTGGGGACGCGACGCCGTCGGGCCGGACCCGTCGCGCCATCTCGCGCGGCGTGCGCGCCGCGAACAGGTCCGCGGGCGTCAGGAGGAGCCCTTCGCGGCGCAGCGCCGCGACGAGCTGGAGCGCGTCGATGCTGTCGCCCCCCGCCGCGAAGAAGCTCTCGTCGAGGCCCACGCCGTCCCCGCCCAGGACACGGGCGGCGGCCGCGTGGACCTGCGCCTCGACGGGGGTCGGCTCGGCAGCGGACCGGCCGACGGACGCCGCGCCGGCCCGGCCCGCACCACCCCCGGACGTCCGTGCCCCGTCCCAGTCGGGCGCGGGCAGCGCGCGACGGTCGAGCTTGCCGTGTCGCGTGAGCGGCAGGGCGTCGAGCACGACGAACGCGGTCGGCACGAGGTGCCGCGCGAGGCGCTCGGCCGCCGCGGCGCGCAGGGCGTCCGGGTCCAGGGACCCGCCGCCCGTCACGCACGCGACGAGCCTGCTCCCCCACCGCGGGTGCTCGGCGAGCACGACCGCGGCCTCGGCCACGCCGTCGAGCGCGACGAGCGCCTGCTCGACCTCGCCCGGCTCGATGCGGAACCCGTGCAGCGAGATCTGGTCGTCGTTGCGCCCCAGCAGGCTCAGGGTGCCGTCCTCGGCGCGGCGCGCGAGATCTCCCGTGCGGTACATGCGCTCCCCCGGGGCCCCGCCGGGACGGGCGACGAACCGGCTCGCGGTCAGGCCCGCCCGCCCCAGGTACGCCTCGGCGAGCTGCGGTCCCGCGAGGTACAGCTCGCCCACGGTGCCGGCCGGGACCTCGCGCAGCGCGGCGTCGAGCACCACGGCCCGCGTGCGTCCCACGGGTCGCCCGACGACCGGCTCGGCCGTGTCCGCGACGTCCGCGGCGAGGGCGTCGACGGTGGCCTCGGTCGGCCCGTACAGGTTGACGACGCGCGCCCCCGTGGGCGCTGCGAGCGCCCGCATCTGCGTCCACAGCGCGGGTCCGAACGCCTCGCCGCCCGCGACGCAGATCCGCGGCAGGCGCGCCCACTCGGCGCCCGCGAGCAGCGCGCCCCAGACGGTCGGCGTGAAGTCGAGGTAGTCGATCCCGTGCTCGGTCGTGTAGTCGCGCAGCGCGACCGGGTCGAGGAACACGTCCTCGTCGAGCACGTGCAGCTCGTGCCCCGCGGCGAGCGCGAGGAACGCGTCGTAGTGCGCGTCGAACGAGAAGGCCGCGGTGTGCGCGACGCGCAGGCGCTCGCCGGGCGGGTAGAGCTCGGTGCGGTGCCGTTCGAGCAGGTGCGCGAGCGCGTCCTGCCCCACGGCCACGCCCTTGGGCTCGCCCGTCGAGCCCGAGGTGAAGATGATGCTGCCGACGCACGCGCGCAGGGTCGCGGCCTCGGGCGCGGGCGGCAGCTCAGGCCCGACGACGGCACGCGCCCCGGCAGCGTGGGTCGCCGCAGGCGCGTCGTCGGGCCCGACGGCGGAGCCCGCCCCGGGCGCGTCGGTCGCCTCGCGGGCGGGCGCGGGGGACGGCGCCGTGGCGAGGGGGCGCGGCCCGGCCTCGTCCCACAGGAGGCGTGCCCCGCTGAGACGCAGGACGTGCGCGCGCCGCTCGGGCGCGCCGTGCGGGAGCGGCGTGACGGCCAGGCCGCGGCGCAGTGCCGCGAGGATCACGTGGACGATGCGTTCGTCGCGCGGCAGGTCGATCGCGAGCGCGTCGCCCGGGCGAGCCCCGCACGCCGTGAGGCGACGCTCGGCCCGCGTGATCGCGAGGTCGAGCTCGGCGAACGTCCAGCGCTGGTCGCCGACGACGAGAGCGCCCGCGTGCGGGTGGCGTGCGATCGAGCCGGCCAGGACCTCGGTCACGAGCGCAGGGCGGGTGGCGGGGGCCGCGCTCGGGACGCGGGACGCCGAAGGGTGCGCGGCGCCTCCCGGGACGTCGGCGACGGCGGGCGACCCGGCCGCCCCCGAAGACACCTCCGCGGCACGCCCCTTCCTTGCGACGAGGTCGAGGCTCGCGACCCGTGCCGCGGGGGTCGTGGCGACGGCCAGGAGGATGCGCTCGAACGTTGCCAGGAGCTCCGCGGCACCGGTCTGCGTGACGGCCGACGCGTGGGCGTCGAGCGCGAGGCCCCAGGTGTCGGGGCCCGCGTCGACCGCGAGCGCGAGCGGGAAGTGCGTGGCGTCGTGCGTCGCGAGCACGCGCAGGTGCAGCGGGTCGAGGCCGACGACGGTCGGGGCCACCACCCCCGCGCTCGCCGCCTGCTCGAACGACACGAGGGTCGTCGCGACGGGCGTCTCGGTGCCCGCCGCGGCCTGGATGCCGCGCAGCCCGACGTGCTGGTGGTCCCAGGACGCGTTCCAGCGACGGGCGTGGTCGGCCACGACGGCGCCGAGGGAGCTCGCGGCGTGGGCGTCGACGCGCGCGACGACGGACTCGGTGAGCATCCCGACGATCTCGTCGGCGTGCTCGACCTCGGGGCTGCGCAGCGCGACCGGGACTGCGAAGGTCGCCTGGGTCGTCCCGGCGTGGGCGGCGACCGTCAGGCCCCAGGCCGCGCGGACGAGCGTGGCCGACGTGACGCCCTGCGCCCGGGCCCCGGCGCGGACCGCCTCGACCGCCGCACCGTCGAGAGGCCGGTGGATCGTGAAGGCGTCCTCGGGGACGTCGCCTGCCGACCACGTCGCGGCCTCGGGCCACCGCGAGAGGTCGACGTCGGCGAGCGCCTCGTGCCAGTGGGCACGCGCCGCGTCGGGATCCTGCTTCCCGAGCCACACGAGGTGGTCGACGAACCGGCCCCGGGCGGGCGGGATCTCGTCGCCCTCGGCGGCCAGCTCGGCCCCGTAGAGCCGCGCGACCTCGCGCACGAGCAGCGGCATGGACCAGCCGTCGAGCACCAGGTGGTGGCTCGTGACGACCAGCACGTGGTGCTCCGCGCCGAGCACCACGACCCCGAACCGCACGAGCGGGGGGTCGGCCGGGTCGAACGGGAGCGAGCGCTCGGCCGCGGCGGCGGAACGCGTCGCGTCGCGCAGGGCGCGGTCACGGTCCGCCCCGGGAGCGCCCTCCTCGGCGTCGCCCTCACCGCCCTGCTCCGCGCGCGCCACGCCCCTGTCCGCCGCGTCCGGACCCGCCGCGTCGTACCAGACCACCTCGGCCGTGGCCTGGCTGGGGACGAACTGGATCGGGTCCAGGTCGTCGTCGACCGCGAACCCCGCGCGCAGGTTCGGGTGCGCCCCGAGCAGCGTGTCGAGGCTCCGCTCCAGGGCGGGCCCGTCGAGCGGTCCACGGAGCTCGACCAGGGTCTGGCCGACGTACGGGTCCTGCCCGTCGGCCGCGAGCCCCGCGTGCGCGGTCAGCGCGCGCTGGAGGGGCGTGAGCGGCCAGACGGCCTCGATGCTCTCGGTCGAGCTCATGGTCGTGCCTTCCGTGTGCGTCGGCGGTCGCCGAGGAGGGCGCCCAGGCGGTCGAGGTCGCCGGGCGCGAGGTCGAGGAGCGGCGCTGCCGCGTCCTGGGTGGTGCCGAGCGCCCCGGCCCCGGCCGGCCCACCCGCTCCGCAGACCCGCAGGCCTCCGGGCCGGCCGGGGCCGGGCGGGATCGGTCGCGAGCGGGCGCAGCCGCGCGGCGACCCCCGCGACGGTGCGCTGCTCGAACACGTCCTGCACGCTCGAGCGCCACCCCTTCTCGCGGAGCCGCGCCACGACGTGGATCGCGCGGATGCTGTCGCCGCCCAGGGCGAAGAAGTCGGCGTCGGGCGCGACGGGGGCGCCGTCGAGCGCCGAGGCGAACGCGAGGGTCACGTCGGTCACCGTCGCCGGGAGGTCCGGTCGCCCTGAGCCGGCGAGCGGGTCCCCCTCGGCGGGCGGGCCCGTCACCGTCGGTCCAGGTCCCGCCGCGGGTTCCGGGAGGGCACCGACGTCGAGCTTCCCGTTGCTCGTGAGCGGCAGCGCGTCGAGCACCACGACCACCGCGGGCACCAGGTGCTCGGGCAGGACGTCGGCGAGCGCCGCGCGCAGCGCGTCCCCCGTCGGTCCAGGAGCCACCACGTACGCCACGAGCCGCGCCCCCAGGGCCGACCGCCGTGCCTGGACCGTCGCCTGCACGACGCCGGGCAGCGCGAGCAGCGCGGCCTCGGTCTCGCCGGGCTCGACGCGGAACCCGCGGATCTTGACCTGGTGGTCGCGGCGCCCGACGTAGTGCAGCAGCCCTTCTGCGTCGCGGCGCGCGAGGTCTCCCGTGCGGTACATGCGCTCCCCCGGCTCCCCGAACGGCGACGCGACGAAGCGTTCGGCCGTGAGGTCGGGGCGACGCAGGTAGCCGCGCGCGAGCTGGGGTCCGGCGAGGTAGAGCTCGCCGACGACGCCGTCGGGCACGGGGCGCAGGTGCTGGTCGAGCACCAGGGCCGTGGTCGCGCTGAGCGGCCGCCCGATCACGGGCTGGTCGGCGTCGGTGCCGCGCGCGCCCACGGCGTCGACCGTGTACTCGGTGGGCCCGTAGAGGTTGAGGACCCGCAGCCCGGGCTGCGCACGCAGCGTGGTCCACAGCGCGGGCGGGCACGCCTCGCCGCCCACGGAGACGGTCCGCAGGGAGTGGTCGCGCGCGAACAGCCCGGCCTCGACCACGGCCGCCATGACGGTCGGGGTCAGGTCGATCCGGTGGATGCCGCGCGACACGACGAGGTCCACGAGGGTGTCGGGGTCGCGGTACTGCTCGACGTCGAGCAGGTGCAGCTCGTGACCCAGCAGCAGCGCGAGCAGCGTGTCCCACGAGCCGTCGAACACCAGCGGCATGGTCTGCGCGACACGCTGCACCCCGTCCTCGACGCGCGGCACGACGTGCTCCTGGTGGTGCGCGAGGAACTGCGCGAGCGCGCCGTGGCTGATCCCGACGGCCTTGGGCTCGCCCGTGGACCCGGACGTGTGCAGGACGTAGGCGAGCGCGTCGCGGGGCACGTCGAGCGCCTGCCGCAGCGGCGCGGCCCCGTGGGAGGCGGCGTCCCCGCGCGGCCCGACGACGTCGCGCCCCGCCCACAGGCCGTCGCGCCCCGCGCGGTGGCCCTGGTCCGCAGAGGCCCCGGCCGGAGCGGTCCCGGCAGCGACCACGATCCGCGCCTCGTGCCGGTCGACGAGCGCGAGGCGCCGCGCGGGCGGGGTCCGGTCGTCGAGCAGGAGGGCAGCAGCCCCGCAGCGGTGCAGCGCGAGCAGGGTCACGACGTAGTCGGTGCCCCGCGGCAGGTCGATCGCGACGAGGGTCTCGGGCCCGGCCCCGGCCGCGACGAGCCGCCCGGCCAGGTGCGCGACGGCCTCGTCGAGCGCACGGAAGGTCGAGGTCTCGCGCGCGACGAGCGCCACGGCCTCGCCGCGCCGGGCCACCGCCCGGTCGAACAGCTCGCCCGCGAGCAACGGCAGTGCGCCTCCGGGCAGTGCGGGCCCGGTCGAGCCCGCGACGATCTGGCGCTCGGTCGCGGGTGACGCGAGCCCCAGGCCGCCCACGCGCGCGCCGGGCGCGGCCCGACCCACGCCCTCGAGGAGGTGCGCCAGCTCGCCCAGGCGAGCGGCGACGTCGGGCCGCGTGAAGAGGTGTGCGGGCGCGGTGCCCGTGAGGCGCAGCTCGTCGCCGTCCGGTCCGGGGACGCGCACGACCGAGACCGCGAGGTCGTCGACCGGTCCCTCGGCCACGGTGCGCAGCCGGCCCGTCGCGGCGCCGAAGCGCAGGTCGTGGTCGAAGAGCTTGACGTTGAGCTCGGCCGCGGTCACGACCGCGCCCGCCTCGCGTGCGATCTGCTCGGCGGGGTAGCGCCCGTGCCGGCGCAGCTCGCCCACGCGTTCGCGCACCTGCGCCACGAGCGCGTCGATCCGCTGCCCGGGGGCGACGTCCACCACGACCGGGAGCACGTTGACGCGCATGGTCGGGACGATCGCGGCGACCGACCCCATGCGGTTCATCGCAGGCATGCCCACGGCCACGTGGCGCCGCCCGGAGACCAGAGCGAGGTGCGCGGCGAACGTGGCCGCGACGACGTCGGGCCACCCGGCGCCGGAGCGCGCGGCGACCTCCTCGAGCGGCCCGACGGCGCAGCCCCCCTCGTGCACGACGCGCACCACGGCGTCGCTCACCTCGGGGATGCCCGCCACGGGCCCGTCGCTGAAGCCGCCCGGCCCCGCGGCGCCCAGGACGTCGAGACGGGACGACCAGTGCTCCCGGTCGCGCGCACGCTCGGGCGAGGTCGCGTAGCGCTCCTCCTCGGCCACGACGTCCGCGACCGCGCCGAACGGGCTCGCGGCCACCGCGCGCCCCGTGGCCAGCGCGCTGACGACGTCGGCGACGCGGCGCAGGACGAGCGTGATCCCGTACGCGTCGAGGATCGCGTGGTGCACCACGACCGACCACCACAGCGTGCGGGCATCGATCCGGACGATCGCCTGACGCGCCAGGCCGGGCGCGTCGAGAGCGAACGGGCGCAGCCGGTCGGCCTCGACGAGCGCCTCGGCCCGTGCGCGGGCGTCCTGCTCCCCCGACAGGTCGAGGACCCGTACCCCGCCGGACGGCACGCCCGCGGGGGCGCTCGCCCGACCGGGAGCAGGACCGCCGGCCGGGTGCACGACCTGCGTGACGCCGTCGGACACCTCGAACGAGGTGCGCAGCGCCTCCGTCTCACCGACCACGATCTCCACGGCGAGCGCGAGCAGCGCGGTGTCGAGGTCACCCGAGATCTCGACGACCTCGCCCACCGCGTACGCCGTGGTGCCGGGTCGCACGAGCTGCGCGCCGACGACGCCGAGCTGCGCGGTCGTCAGCGGCAGGCCCGCGGGCTCACGCGTCCGGGTGGACACGTCGGGGGCACGGACCACGGGCGCGCCCGAGCGCGCCGACGAGGGTCCGGGGACGAGAGCCGGCGGGGCCAGGAGGTCGGGGGCGGAGGGCGTCGTCATCAGGCCTGGAGGTCCTCGAGCACGACCTCGAGCTGGTCGAGGACGTCGAGCGCCAGGCTGTAGCGGTCCGCGAAGAAGTAGCGGATGCCGTACGCGTGCCCCGCGGTCACGGCCGGGAGCGACTGGTAGGTCGCGGCCGCGGCGAGCTCCTCGGCGCCGGGACCGGGAGCGCCGTCGACCGTCTGCTCGTGGAGCACGACCGTGGCGTCGGCGACCTGGCCGAGCTGCTCGTAGGACAGGAAGACGCCGTTCTCGGTGGTCTCCTCGGCCACGACGGCGGGCAGCGGGGCGCCGATGTCGGCGAGGATGCCCCCGAGCCACGAGATCCGGGAGTAGACCGTGACCTCCTCGAACGAGTCGAGGCCCGCGAACGTGTTGGCCGCGATGACGTCGCCGTACGTCTCCTTGATCTCGGCGACGCGCGCCTCGTACGCGGCCTTGGTCGCCTCGGCCTCCTCGCCCGCGCCCAGGGCCGTCGCGATCTCGACCGACGCGTCCTTGACCGTGGCGGAGCCCGTGGCGCGGATCAGGACCGTCGGGGCGATCTGCGAGAGCTTGTCGAAGTCGGCCTTCTTCTCGGCGCTGAGCTCCTCCTCCTTGCCGCCGCGCACGAACCCGACGATCAGGTCCGGCTCGAGCGACGCGATCTTCTCGTAGTCCCAGCCGTCCGCGCCCAGGACGATCGGCAGGTCCGCGACCTGCTCGTGCTCGGCGGGCAGGAACGAGTCGGCCCAGTCGCCGTCCGCGGTCGCGACGGGCACGATCCCGGCCTCCAGGAGCGGCCCCGTGCCACCCTCGAGCGCCACGACGCTCTGCGGGTCGGTCGGGATCGTGACGGGACCGAACGCGGTCTCGACCGTGCGCGTGCCGGCCTCGGCCGAGGAGCCGGCGGGCTCGCCGGCCTGCGACGTGCCGCCCGCGCACCCGCCCACGGCGAGGACCGCGGCGAGGGCAGGGACGACCAGCCAGGCGGTGGCGCGGGAGGTCCGGGTGCCTCGTGCGGCGGTGAGGGATCGGGAGCTGGACATGCGGGGTTCTCCTTGAGGTGGGTTGCTGGTGAAGCGGTGGGCCGGGCCCGCACGTGGCGCGGGCCCGCAGGTCAGGGGGTCGGCACGCCCAGCGCGCGCAGTGCGCCGCGCAGCGTGGGCTCGACCGCGACCTGGGCGAACTCGACGGGCCAGCCCGCCGCGCGCCAGCGCTCGAGCAGCGCCATGAGCCGCACCGAGTCGAGGCCGTGGTCGGTCAGGTCGTCGTCGAGCCCGATCTCGTGGGCGGCCGAGCCGCCCACGCCCAGGACGTCGACGAGGTCCGCGAGCGCCTGCTCGCGCGTGGGGACCGGGGGGCGGGTGGTGGCGGTCATACGGATC
>NZ_MAQA01000056.1 GCF_001692445.1 Oerskovia enterophila
GTCCTGTACGGCGTCGCCTGGGCCCTTCTCCCCGAGTCCCGGGACGGCCGCATCCACCTGCAGCAGACGATCCGCGGCGACTTCGACGTCGCGATGCTCGGGGCGGCCGTGCTGCCATGCGTTCCCCTGGTGGCCCTGCTGGGACGGCGCGACGCCCGGTCCGAACGGCTGCGCGGGGTACGGCTGTCCGGGCTGGGCGACCGGCGGGGCCTGCTGCTGCGTGTGCTGGGCCGCGGTGTAGGCGGCGCGCTTGTCGTTGCGACGGTTGACGACCAGCACGATCACGACGACGACCGCGGCGGTCCAGAACAGTCCGTTGAGCCACTCGAGCCCTGCGAAGTGCCACCAGGACGACCAGCCGGTGCTCCAGCTCAGGCCGACGATGGTCGTCGCGGCCGCCCCGAGCATCGCGACGTCGAAGTCGCCGCGGATCGTCTGCTGCAGGTGGATGCGGCCGTCCCGGGACTCGGGGAGAAGGGCCCAGGCGACGCCGTACAGGACGAGGCCGGCTCCCGAGAGGAAGACCGAGACGACGAGGAGACCACGCACGATGAGGGGGTCGATCCCGAACCGGTCGGCGATCCCGCCGGCGACGCCACCGATCCAGCGGTCGTCCGAGCGGGAGATGCCGAGACGTCGGACGGCGTCGAAGAAGCTGTCCATCCCGGTGGACTGGGTCGGCGGGTTCGCGGGCGGACCGTCGGGACCCACGGGCGCCGGACCGTTCGTCGGGTAGGGCGTCCCGGCGGTCTGCTGGGCCGCCCCGGTCGGTGCGGAGCTCCCGGCCGGGGGTTCTGGGGAGGTGTCCTCGGTGTTCATGGCTCCAGCCTGCCGCGCACCTCCGCCGGACGGTATCGGGTGTTCCCCTGAGCCGACCCTGAATCCCGCGCCGCGGGACCCTGATCTTCCGGTCAGGGAAGGGACCAAGGGGGCGTTTCGCCCGGTGGGGTCGCCGGGACGTGTGACCATCAGAGGGTGACACAGACCGCGCAACCAGCCAGGCGACTCCCGCTCCGGCGCCCCGAGCAGGGACGCTGGGTCGGTGGCGTGTGCCGAGGGCTGTCGCTGCACCTCGACCTGCCCGTGGGCGCGATGCGCCTCGTGATGGTCCTGCTCGCCCTCGCGGGCGGCGCGGGGATCGCCCTCTACGTCTTCCTCTGGGTCACGGTGCCCGTGGGCGACCCGGCGCAGGCCGCGGACGAGGAGCGCCCCGCCTCGCTCCGACGGATCGCGCCCCGTCTGCAGGGGCGCGTGCGCAAGCTCCCGGTGCGCGACGTCGCGATCGGCGTGGTCCTGCTGAGCGGGGCCGCAGTCCTGGTCGCGGCCCGTGCCGGGGTCGACGTCGAGGTCTCCTGGGTCCTGCCCGTGCTCATCGCGCTCGCGGGGACGGCCCTCGCGTGGTCGCAGCTCGACGCCGCGCAGCGGGGACGCTGGCTCTCGCGCGCCGGGGGCAGGACGCCCGCCGGGGTGCTGCGGCTCGCGGGTGGCCTGGTCCTCGTCCTGGTCGGGGTCCTGCTCCTGGTCGGTCAGGACTCGACGGCCTCGGACATGGTCCGGGCGACCGTGGCGTCGCTCGCGGTGCTCGCGGGCGCTGCGATCGTGCTCGCCCCGTGGTGGCTGCGGCTCGTGCGCGAGCTCGGCGACGAGCGCGCGGCCCGGGCACGCGAGGCCGAGCGGGCGGACATCGCGGCCCACCTGCACGACTCGGTCCTGCAGACGCTCGCGCTCATCCGGGCCAGCGCGGCCGACGCGGACACCGTCGCGCGCCTCGCGCGGGCCCAGGAGCGCGAGCTGCGCGAGTGGTTGTACAACGACCGACCGGCTCCTGGTACGTCGCTCGCGGCCGAGCTCCGGACGCTCGTGGGCGAGGTCGAGGACCGCCAGAGCTGGCGGCTCGCGGCCGGCGCCGCGAGCACCGCGGGCATGAGCGCTGCGGGGACGGTCGGCGACGGCGGGTCGGCCGGGACGGCCGCGGTCGTGGTCGACGTCGTCGTCGTGGGGGACTGCGTGCCGACCGACGAGACCACGGCGCTCCTCCAGGCAACGCGCGAGGCGCTCGTCAACGCCGTCGCGCACGGGCGTCCGCCCGTCTCGGTCTACCTCGAGGTGTCCGCAGACATGGTCGAGGTGTTCGTGCGCGACCGCGGCGACGGGTTCGAGATGAAGGACATCGCCCAGGACCGGTTCGGCGTGCGCGAGTCGATCGTCGGACGCGTGACGCGGCGCGGAGGGCAGGCCGAGGTCGTGTCGCGGCCGGGGTGGGGGACCGAGGTGCGGCTCAAGGTGCCCCGGGCCGCCGAGGCCGAGGGCGAGTCGCCGGCCACGACGGTCGCCGCGGGTGCTCCCGGACCTAGGATGCCGGGGGAGCCCGATGCGGGCACGACGCCCGTCGGGCCCGCCCGGAACGGGGCGCGGCCTGCGCCGGCGCCCTCCACGGGACCCGCGCCGCAGCCCGAGCCCATCGCCCGCACGACCCAGGAGCGCACGTGACCACCATCCCGAACCCCGAGCCGACCACGCTCCCGGGTGCGCCCGTCCCGGTCGTGCTCGTCGACGACCACCACATGTTCCGCGCGGGGGTCCGCGCGAGCCTCGACGGGCGCGTGGACATCGTGGGCGAGGCCGACAGCGTCGACGGCGCCGTCGAGGCCATCCGCGCCCTGAGGCCACCGGTCGTCCTGCTCGACGTGCACCTCCCGGGCGGCAACGGGGGAGGCGGGGCCGAGGTCATCACCCGCTGCTCCGACCTCCTGGGCTCCACGCGGTTCCTCGCCCTGTCCGTGTCCGACGCGGCCGAGGACGTCGTGGCCGTCATCCGGGCGGGGGCACGCGGCTACGTGACCAAGGCGATCTCGGGTCCGGACCTGGCGGGCGCGGTCGTCCAGGTCGCGAGCGGCGACGCGGTCTTCTCGCCGCGGCTCGCGGGGTTCGTGCTCGACGCGTTCGGCACCGGGCAGGCCGACGTCGCGGTGGCCGACGACGAGCTCGACCGGCTCTCGGCCCGCGAGCAGGAGGTCATGCGGCTCATCGCGCGCGGCTACGCCTACCGCGAGGTCGCCTCGGAGCTCTTCATCTCGGTCAAGACGGTCGAGACCCACGTGTCGTCGGTGCTGCGCAAGCTCCAGCTCTCCTCGCGCCACGAGCTCACGCGGTGGGCCGCGGCCCGGCGCCTCCTCTGAGCCCGTCGGTCCGCTCCGGGGACACCCGACGAACCGCGAGATCTGGCCGTATTAGCAGGTGAGAAGCGGTTCGCCGCAGCCGGGTGGGGCGATAGCCTGGAGGGAGCCGGGTGAAGCCCTCCGGCCCGACGAAAAGGACCTCCGCCGTGACGTACGTGATTGCTCAGCCTTGTGTGGACGTGAAGGACAAGGCGTGCATCGAGGAGTGTCCGGTGGACTGCATCTACGAGGGCAAGCGGTCGTTGTACATCCATCCTGACGAGTGCGTGGACTGTGGTGCGTGCGAGCCGGTGTGCCCGGTGGAGGCGATCTACTACGAGGACGACGTGCCCTCGGAGTGGAGTGACTACTACCGGGCGAACGTGGAGTTCTTCGACGACCTGGGGTCGCCGGGTGGTGCGGCGAAGATGGGCATGATCGAGAAGGACGACCCGATGATCGCCGCACTGGCCCCGCAGGCCTGAGCGCGGCCGTCGCAGAACCTCGAGGGGCCCGTCATCCTCTGGATGACGGGCCCCTCGAGGTTCTCGACGATGCTCAGCCCTGCTGCTCGACCGGGCCCCCGGCAGACCGCGGACCTCAGCCCAGCCCGGCCGCCCGCCATGCCGGGCTGACGCGGACCACGTCCCCGATCACGGTCACGGCCGGCGCACGGACCCCGGCGGCCGCGGCGACGTCGGCGATGGTCTCGAGCGTGCCGACGGTCGAGCGCTGGCGCGGGCCGTAGCCGTCCTCGACCACGGCGACCGGCGTCCGCGGTGACCGCCCGGAGGCCACGAGGGCCGCGGCCGAGTCGCGCAGCCGCGAGACACCCATGAGGAGGATCACGGTGTGGTCGGCGGCCGCCGGGACCTTGCCGATGTCCTCGTGCCCGGTCAGCACCGTGAACCCGCGCGACCAGCCGCGGTGCGTGACCGGGATCCCGACCGCAGCGGGCACCGAGACCGCGCTCGTGACGCCCGGCACGACCTCGACGGGGATGCCGTGCTCCTCGCACGCGATGAGCTCCTCGCCCCCGCGCCCGAACACGTACGGGTCGCCGCCCTTGAGTCGTACAACGCGGCGCCCGGCGAGCGCGTGCCCGATCAGCAGCGCGTTGATCTCGTCCTGCGGGACCGGGTGGAACCCCGGGGTCTTGCCGACGTCGACGATCACGACGTCGTCCCCGAGCTCGTCGAGCAGGGCGCGCGGGCCCAGCCGGTCGGTGACCACGACGTCGGCCTGCGCGAGCAGCCGCCGCCCGCGCGCCGTGATGAGCCCGGTGTCGCCGGGGCCTCCGCCGACCAGGGCGACCGTCCCGACGCCGCCCGCGCTCGGGCGGACCTGACGCAGGGGGAGCTCGCCCGTCGCGAGCAGGGCGTCGATCGCGTCACGGATGCGCTGCGCCCGTCGCGGGTCGCGCCCCGCGTTGACGGCCACGGTGATCTCGGTGCTGTCGGTGCTGTCGGTGCTGTCGGTGCTCGGCGCGTCTGCCGCGGCCGACGCACCGGCTGCCGGGCCGCCCACCGTGACCCGTGCGACCGCGGGCACCCAGGCGGTCCCGGCCTCGGCGTCGCCCGCGTTCACGCAGAAGATGCGCAGCGCCTCGGCCTCGGCCGCGACCTGCGCGTCGATTTCGGGCGAACCGGTCGCGGTGTGCACGAGCCACGCGCCCTCGAGGTCGCCCGGGCGGAACGCACGCGCGTCCCACCCGACCACGGGCCCGGGCGCGCCGGACCCGTCGAGGGGACGCGCGCCGTCGGGCAGGCGAGCCGCGCTGCCGGGCCCGGGGAGGGCGACCAGCGCCGCCAGGTCCTCGCAGACCTCGGGAGCCACGACGCGCACGTGCGCGCCCGCACCCACGAGGGACCGCGCGCGCCTCGCGGCCACGGGCCCCCCGCCCACGACGACGACCGGACGGCCCGCGATCCGCAGGCCGAGAGGGTAGAGCTCAGAGTTCATGCGCCCATCATCGCCCGAGAGCGGCCGAAGCCAGCTCACGCCGGCGCAGCAGCCACCCCGAGCCCTTGCTCGCGGACGTCTCGGGAGCCAGGCCGCGGCGACGCAGCATGGTCTTCTCGACCGGAGCGAAGAAGAGGAGCTCGATGACCATGCCGACCACGAGGATCAGCAGGATCGCGGTGAAGACGAGCGCCATGTCGGACAGCTCGCGCCCCTGCTGGAGGAAGGCCCCCAGCCCGAACCCGATCCCGCCGCCGACCGCGATGATCTCCGCGGCCATGAGCGAGCGCCACGAGAACGCCCAGCCCTGCTTGAGGCCCGCGAGGTAGCCGGGGAACGCCGCGGGCAGGATCACGTCCTTGATCATCTGGAAGCGGCCCGCGCCCAGGACCTGGCCCACGCGCCGGTACAGCGGCGGCACCTGGTCCACGCCCGACACGATCCCGTTGATGATCGAAGGCACCGCGCCCATGAGGATCACGAAGTAGACCGTGGCGTCCGACAGCCCGAACCAGATGATGCCCGCGGGCACCCAGGCGACCGACGGCAGCACCTGCAGGCCCGTGATGATGGGCCCGAACGACACGCGCACCCAGCGCACGCGCGCCACGACGATGCCCAGCGGGGTACCGATCGCGACGGCCGCGAGGAAGCCCAGGACGCCGCGCGAGAGGCTCGTCCCGAGGGCCTGCCACAGCGTGCCGCTCGCGGCGGCCCGGGTCACGGCCTCCCAGACCTGGGTGGGGCCGGGCAGGTTGTAGATGGGCTGGACCTCGAGCCACACGAGGACCTGCCAGACCGCGAGCAGGATCGCGATCGCGAGCACGGGCGGGTACACGGCCTGGAAGACCGTGGACCACCGGCTCGCGGTGGGCGCGACGCTCGTCTGGAGGGCGTCGAGCCCCGCCTCGATGTCGCCCACGTCCTTGGCGTGCCCGACGGCGGCGCTCGCCTCGCGGGGCGTGCTCACCTCGTCCTGGGGCCGGGTGGTGGGACTCTCGGCCGGGCCGGCGCCGGAGCGGGCCTCGTCGCGCGGGGTCAGGGTCTCAGACGGCATGGCGGCGGATCTCCTCACGGAGGTCGTTGGTGATCTCGGTCGCGAGGCGCGACGCGGCGGCGGCCTCGATGCTGCGTTGCTCGTTCGCGCCGTACACGTCGACGTCCCACTCGCGCACGATGCGTCCGGGGCGTGACGACATGAGCAGCACGCGCTGCCCGAGCCGTACGGCCTCGCGGACGTTGTGCGTGATGAAGACGATGGTGCGCCCGGTCTGCTCCCAGACGCGCTCGAGCTCGTCGTGGAGCAGGTCGCGCGTGATCGCGTCGAGCGCGGCGAAGGGCTCGTCCATGAGCAGGACGTCCCGTTCCTGGGCGAGCGAGCGGGCGAGCGCGACGCGCTGGCGCATGCCGCCCGAGAGCTCGTGGACGCGCTTGTCGCCCGAGCCGTCGAGCCGGACGAGCGAGAGCAGCTCGGCGGCCCGCTCTCGGCGCTCCGCGCGCGGGACGCCGCGGAACTTCAGCGCGAGCTCGATGTTGCGGCTCGCGGTGAGCCAGGGGAACAGCGCGGACTCCTGGAACATCAGGGCCGCGCCGCCCCCGGCGACCTCCACGTCCCCCGTGGTCGGGCGCTCCAGACCCGCGACGATGTTGAGCAGCGTCGACTTGCCGCAGCCCGAGGCTCCGAGCAGGCAGACGAACTCGCCCTGCGCGATGTCCAGGTCGATCCCCTCGAGCACCGGGGCGCCCGCCGAGGAGAACCGCTTGGACACGCCGCGCAGGCGGACGCCGGTCGTGGGACCGGCGCCCTCGTCGAGAGGGGTGCCGGCCGGGGAGCCCGTGCGGGCGGGGGACGTGGTGGTCATGGTGCTACTCCTTGCCGAGACCGGCGGCAGAGACGGTCGGCTGACCGGCCTCCGTCAGCACCTTGTTGAGGAGGCTCAGGTCGTAGATGCCGTTCAGGTCCGCCTCGGTGGTGGTCCCGGCGGTCACGCCGTCCTCGAGCAAGGTGTTGAGCGTGCCCGCGAGCGGGTCCGTCGTGAAGGTGATGTTGGTGAAGGCGCGGTCCAGGACGGCGTCCGACAGGGGCTTGCCGGCGATCTTCTCGATCTCGCCGTTGACGAGCGTCTTGGCCTCGTCGGGGTTGGCGTCGAGCCAGTCGATCGCCGCGACCTCGCCGCGCAGGAGCGCCTCGACCGTCTCGGGGTGCTCCTCGAGGAAGTCGGTGCGGACGATCAGGTGCGTGGTGAGGAACTGGCCGTCGTCCCACAGGTCCTTCTCGTCGACCAGGACGTGCGCACCGGCGTCGAGCACGAGGCGCGAGGCCCAGGGCTCGGGCAGCCAGCCGCCGTCGAGCTCGCCGTTCTGGAACAGCGTGAGGGTCTGGGCGTTCTCGGTCGGGGTGACCGCGACGTCCCCGCCGCCCTGGATGTCGTTCTCCAGGCCGTTCTCGGTGAGCCAGGCGCGCAGCGCGACGTCCTGGGTCCCGCCGAGCTGGGGCGAGGCGATCTTGGTGCCCTTGAGGTCGGCGGCCGTGTCGATCCCGTCGCGCACGACGAGCTGCGCGCCGCCCGACGTGGAGCCCGCGATGATGCGCACGGCCTCGCCGTTCGACTTCACGAAGTTGTTGATCGCGGGGTTGGGGCCGATGAACGTGGCGTCGATGGCCCCCGCGTTGAGGGCCTCGATCGCGGCGGGGCCGGCGTTGAAGACCTGGGTCGTGAGCGTGGTGTCGCCCAGGGCCTCCTCGAACTGGCCCCCCGCGACCCCGACGAGCGCGGGGGCGTGGGTGACGTTCGCGAAGTAGCCGAGGCGCAGCTCGTCGGCCGGGCCGGAGGACGCGGCGGGGCTGTCGGCGGCGTCGGACGTGCCTGTCGAGCAGGCGGCGAGCAGGAGCAGCGGCGCGACGGCGAGCGCCGCGACCGCGGAGCGGGTGCGGGCGAAGCGGTGTCGTGACGTGCCGGCTCGGGTGAGGCGGGTCGGGCGGGACGACGTGTTCATGGGGTTTCCTTCGGGATGGTCGGTGGTTGCCTGGCGGTGGACGTGTCGTGTCCCGGCAGCGCCGATCCATGCAGTACGCGATCCGAGGGCCCGGGGGTCCGGGCCCCGACCTGCGGTGGTCGGGGGACCTCAGATCGCGTACTGCACGGGACGCTGCGAAGGACATCGCACGGCCGCCAGAGCGTCTCCGACCATTCCTGCTGCGAGGGTGCCGCCGTCCTGACCGTCGATCAGGAGGAAGGCACCGGTGCGACGCGAGGTGATGTACTCCTCGGCCGCGACGGGGGAGGCCAGGCGCAGCGTGACGCGCCCGATGTCGTTGAGGTCGAGCGCCTCGGCGGGCTCGAGCTCGGCCGTGTCGAGGTTCAGGCGCCCGACGACGTCGCGCACCACGGCCTGCACGGTGCGGGTCGTGTGCTTGAGCAGGACGCGGGTGCCGGGGCGCAGCGTCTTGTCGCTGAGCCACGCGACGGTGCCCTCGACGTCCTGCGTGACCTGCGGGGCGTCGGCCGCGGCCGCGATGAGGTCACCGCGGGCGATGTCGATCTCGTCCGCGAGGCGGATCGTGACCGACTGGGGGGCGAAGGCCTCGGCGAGCGTGCCGTCGGCCGTGTCGATGCCCTCGACCGTGCTCCTCTTCCCGCTGGGCAGGACCACGATCTCGTCGCCCACGCGGACGACGCCCGAGGCGATCTGACCGGCGTACCCGCGGTAGTCGCGGAACCGCTCCTCGAGCGCCGCGCCCTGGGGGCGCAGGACGACCTGGACGGGGAAGCGGAACGCCTCGGTGTCCGGGGTCTCGGCCGGGGGGAGCTCTTCGAGCAGGTCGAGCAGGCTCGGTCCGTCGTACCAGGGGGTCTTGCCCTCGGGGCCGCCCGAGCGGTCGACGACGTTGACGCCCTCGAGCGCCGAGACGGGCAGCGTGAGGATGTGGGCGACGCCGAGCGAGGCCGCGGCCTCGCGGATCTGGTCGGCGAGCTCCTCGTAGCGCTCCTGGCTGTAGTCGACGAGGTCGATCTTGTTGACGGCCACGATCACGTGCGGGACGCGCAGGAGGCTCGCGACCGCGAGGTGGCGGCGCGTCTGCTCGAGCAGGCCCTTGCGGGCGTCGATGAGCAGCACGACGACGTCGGCCGTCGAGGCGCCCGTGACGGTGTTGCGCGTGTACTGCACGTGCCCGGGGCAGTCGGCCAGGATGAACGACCGCTTGGCGGTCGCGAAGTAGCGGTAGGCGACGTCGATCGTGATGCCCTGCTCGCGCTCGGCGCGCAGGCCGTCGGTGAGCAGCGCGAGGTCGGCCGTCGCGAGGCCGCGGTCGCGCGAGACGCGTTCGACGGCGTCGAGCTGGTCGGCGAGCACGGACTTGGAGTCGAACAGCAGGCGGCCGACGAGCGTCGACTTCCCGTCGTCGACGGATCCGGCGGTCGCGAGGCGCAGCAGCGTGCTCGTGGGGAGCACGGGCGACTCGTCCGTGGTCTCGGTGGGCACGGCGCCCTCGGCGGGCAGCGGGTGCGTGGTGGCGGCGCTCACTAGAAGTACCCCTCCTTCTTGCGGTCTTCCATGGCGGCTTCGGAGATCCGGTCGTCGGCGCGCGTCGCGCCGCGCTCGGTGATGCGGGTCGCAGCGACCTCGGTGATGACGTCGTCGACCGTGTAGGAGTCGGACTCGACCGCGCCCGTGCACGACATGTCGCCCACGGTCCGGTAGCGCACGGTCTCGGTACGCACGTTCGCGGCCTCGGCGTCGTTGCGGGGCTGGGAGTACGGCCCGACGGCGAGCAGCATGCCGTCGCGCTCGAAGACCTCTCGCTCGTGCGCGTAGTACAGGCTGGGCAGGTCGATCTTCTCGGCGGCGATGTAGCGCCAGATGTCGAGCTCGGTCCAGTTGCTCAGGGGGAACGCGCGGACGTGCTCGCCCGGGCGGTGGCGGCCGTTGTACAGGTTCCACAGCTCGGGACGCTGGTTGCGCGGGTCCCACTGCCCGAACTCGTCGCGCAGCGAGATGACGCGCTCCTTGGCGCGCGCCTTCTCCTCGTCGCGGCGGCCGCCACCGAACACGGCGTCGAACTTGTGCCCCGTGATGGCGTCGAGCAGGGGCTGGGTCTGGAGCGGGTTGCGTGTGCCGTCGGCACGTTCGAGCAGGCGGCCGTCGTCGAGGTAGTCCTGGACGCTCGCGACCTCGAGACGGGCACCGAGGCGGGCGACCGTCGCGTCGCGGTAGGCGAGCACCTCGGGGAAGTTGTGGCCCGTGTCGACGTGCAGCAGCGGGAACGGCACGGGGGCGGGCCAGAACGCCTTGGTCGCCAGGTGCAGCATGACGACCGAGTCCTTGCCGCCGCTGAAGAGCAGCACGGGGCGCTCGAACTCCGCGACGACCTCGCGGATGATGTGGATGGCCTCGGACTCGAGGGACTCGAGCTGGGTCAGGCGGTACGTCTGGGCGGTATCCGCTGGGGAAGCCACTGGGGCGGTCACGGCGTCGCTCTTCTCGTCGGTGTGCGTGGGGGGTGCGGTCGCGGTGGTCGGTGCGGTCGGCAGGGACGCCGCCGTGGTCGTGGTGGGCGCGCTCATACGTGGAGCCCGCACTCGGTCTTGTCGAGCCCCGACCAGCGGCCCGCGCGGGGGTCCTCGCCAGGGGCGACCCGCCGCGTGCAGGGCGCGCAGCCGATCGAGGGGTACCCGTCGTTGAGAAGCGGGTTGAGGACCACCTGGTGGTCGGCCGCGTAGCCGAGCAGGTCGTCGAACGACCACGCGGCGAGCGGGTTGATCTTGACCAGCCCGTTCTTCTCGTCCCAGGTCACGAGCGGGGTGCTCGTGCGGGTCGGTGCCTCGTCGCGGCGCACGCCCGTGACCCAGACCTCGTACCCGCCGAGCGTGCGTGTGAGCGGCTCGACCTTGCGCATCGCGCAGCACGCGGCGGGGTCGCGCGACCAGAGGTCCTTGCCGTGCGCCTCGTCCTGCTGGGCCACGGTGAGCTGCGGCAGGACGTCGACGATCGTGACCTCCATCTGCTGCTCGACGGCGTCGCGCGTCCCCGTGGTCTCGGGGAAGTGGTAGCCGGTCTCGAGGAACAGGACGTCGACCCAGGGTGCCTGCTGCGCGACGACGTGCGGCAGGACCGCGTCGGCCATGGAGCACGCGACGGCGATCGAGTCGCCGAACTCGCGCACGGCCCACGCGACGACCTGCTCGGCGGTCGCCTCGGGGTGGTCGCTGTCGACGACGCCGGGCGTGCCGCGCCCGTGGAGCTCGGCCTGGCCGCGCTCGACGATCGCGCGCAGCTCGTCGGCAGACCGCTTGGGGCGGGCGTCCTGTGCCCGGCGGGCCGCGTGCGCGGCCTTGGACGCCGCGCGCGCCTCGGTGCGTGCCTTGGCGGCGGCACGCAGCGCGGCGAGCGGGTCGTTGCCCGTCGTGGCGACCGGGACGCCCGACGGCGTCGCGCCCGTCGCGTCGAGGGCGCCGCTCGGGGTCGTGGTCGTCCCGCTCATCGCAGCGACTCCTCGTCCGCACGGTGCGCCCACTGGGCGAAGGTCTCGGTGCCGTCCTTCTCCTTCTCGAACTGGCGCACGACGCGCTCGACGTACTCGGGCAGGTCGTCGTTGGTGACCTTGAGGCCACGAACCGTGCGGCCCATGCCCGCCTCGGCGCGGTCGTCGGAGGCGAGCCCGCCACCGAGGTGGACCTGGAAGCCGGGGACCTGGTTGCCCTCGTCGTCCAGCACGAGCTGGCCCTTGAGGCCGATGTCCGCGGTCTGGATGCGGGCGCACGAGTTGGGGCAGCCGTTGATGTGCAGCGAGAGCGGCTTCATCGCGGAGAGGTCGCCCAGGCGCTTCTCGAGGTCGTCGATCGCGCGGCTCGCCGAGGCCTTGGTCTCGACGATCGCGAGCTTGCAGTACTCGATGCCAGTGCACGCGATGGTGCTGCGGCGGAAGGGGCTCGGGTTCGCGTCGAGGCCCTGCTCCTTGAGCCCCGAGACGACGCGCTCGAGGTGCTCGTCGGGGACGTCGAGCACGAGCAGCTTCTGGTGGGGAGTGAACCGCACGCGCTGCGATCCGGCCGACTCGGCGAGGTCCGCGACGGCCGCGAGGATGCTGCCCGAGACCCGACCCACGTACGGGGCCGCGCCGACGTAGTTGAGGCCGTCCTTCTGCTTGTGCACGCCCACGTGGTCGCCCGGCTGGGTGGGCTGCGGGGCGGGCGGGCCGTCCGGGAGCGCGTAGCCCAGGTACTCGGTCTCGAGGACCTCGCGGAACTTCGCGGGCCCCCAGTCGGCGAGCAGGAACTTCAGGCGCGCCTTGTTGCGCAGCCGGCGGTACCCGTAGTCGCGGAAGATCTGGACCACTCCGTGCCACACGTCGGCGACCTGCTCCTCGGTCACGAACGCGCCGAGGCGCTCGCCCAGGCGGGGGTTCGCGGACAGGCCTCCGCCGACCCACAGGTCGAACCCGACGCCCAGCTCGGGGTGCTCGAGCGCGACGAACCCGACGTCGTTGATCTCGTGGACCACGTCCTGGGACGGGTGGCCCGTGACGGCGGTCTTGAACTTGCGGGGAAGGTTCGCGAGCTCGGGGACGCCGATGTACTTGTCGGTGATCTCCTTGATGACGCGGGCGGGGTCGATCAGCTCGTCGGCCGCGATCCCGGCCACGGGGCTGCCGAGCACGACGCGCGGCACGTCGCCGCAGGCCTCGGTGGTCTGCAGTCCCACGGACTCGAGCCGGCGCCAGATCTCCGGGACGTTCTCGACCTCGACCCAGTGGAGCTGGATGTTCTGGCGGTCGGTGATGTCGGCGCTGTCGCGGCCGAAGTCGCGCGAGATGTCCGCGATGACCCGGAGCTGCTCGGTGCTGACCGCGCCGCCGTCGATGCGCACGCGGAGCATGAAGTACTTGTCCTCGAGCTCGTGCGGCTCGAGCTGGGCCGTGCGCCCGCCGTCGATCCCGGGCTTGCGCTGCGTGTAGAGGCCCCACCAGCGGAAGCGGCCGTGCAGGTCGTCCCCCGAGATCGAGTCGAAGCCTTCGCGCGAGTAGACCTCCTCGATGCGTTGCCGCACCGAGAGCCCGCCGTCCTCCTGCTTCCACTTCTCGTTGCCGTTGAGCGGCTCCTTGCCGTCGACGGCCCACTGGCCGTTGGGCCTGGCGACGCGCGCAGGGCGGGCCGGGCGCGCGGGGGGAGCGGCGCCGTCGGGCGTCTGCGCGGTGGTTCCAGCGGCCGTGCCGGCGGGGGCGTCCGCCGGGGTGGCCGGGCTGCTGCCGGCCGACCGGTCGGCGACGGGTGTCGCCTCGGTGGTGGTGTGCGGCGGCGTCATCGTGCTCCTCATGGGGGGACATGGGCACACGGGGCCAGAGGTCTCAGCACGACGAGGGGAGTGGCTGAGGGCCGACCACGCGCGCCCTCGGCTCAGAAAGATGGCGAGCGGTCGGCGAGGACGGCTCGGGCTGAGTCAGGCGCGGGTTAACAACAACAGCAGAAGCTGTTGCGGGCGCACGCCGTCGACTCGTGACGTGCCGTCACGAGGAGGAGGTGCGCTGCCGTGGTCATGGCGGGAACGCTACAGAGGCCGCGACCGTATGGGTAGCCCCTGTCCGCATGGTGGATGGGTGTCTCAGACTTCGGCCCCCGGGGCCGAGCAGGGCCGGGGTGCCGACGGCCCTGCTCGGTGCGCGCGTCAGGTGGTCGGCGGCGGCCCGGCGAGGCCGGACCGCCTATCGCGCACGGACGCCGCCGCGGATGCCGCCGTGGTCGCCGCGCGCGGCGTCCGGACGCCGGACGGCACGCCAGAGCGTGACCCATTGATCGGCGGTGAGGTCTCGGGGGAGGGCGGTCGCGACCCGGTGCGAGGCGAGCCAGGCGCGCACCGCGTCGTCCAGCAGGCCGCGTCGCCGCAGGACGTCGCACAGGCCCCTCCCTCGGCCCGTGAAGACCTCTGCCACGAACCGCTGGTAGGCGGCGCGCTCGCTCGCGGGCAGGGACCTGCGGCGGGAGATGCTCAGCAGGCCCCCGTCGGTCGACGGTGCCGGGCGGAACGCTCGTGCCGGGACGCGGGCGCACAGGTCGAACGAGTACCAGGGCCACCACTGCGCGGTCAGCATGGTCGCACCGCCGACGCCTGCGCGTCGTCGGGCCACCTCCCACTGCACGAGCAGCACGGCCCGGGACCAGGCGGGCTCGTCGAGGAGCCTGCGCAGGATCGCGGTCGTCAGGTGGAACGGGACGTTGCCGACCACCACGTGGGGCTCGGCAGGATGGGGGGACCGGAGGTAGTCGGCGTGCCGGACCTCGACCGTCCGTGGCAGCCGACGACGCAGGCGTCGCACCTGGCGCTCGTCGATCTCGACCGCTACGACCGGGCGGCCGAGGCGCGCGAGCGGGACGGTGATCGCTCCGTCCCCCGCGCCGATCTCGAGGATCGGGCCCGAGGTCCGGGCGACGAGGTCGACCATCTGCCGCGGGACGCGGGGGTCGGTGAGGAAGTTCTGGCCGTTCTCGTGCCGGCCGTCGGACGGGAGGTGCTCAAGATGGCGCAACGTGGGGCTCCGCAGGGCGTGGAGGGCGCCGGGCAGCACGAGGTGACCGCTCCGGCAGGGACCGGGGCGGCGGAGCCGAGAGGAGAGGGTCCGCCGCTAGGAGCGGCGAAGGCGGGCGTAGAACGCGCAGGACGCGCCGAAGGCTGACATAGGGCGACCGTACGGCGGTCCCGCGCTGAGCTGCCAGGGTTTTTTGGGGGCGCGTCATGGCGTGCGGCGACACGCGGAGATTTTTCCGACAGTCGCGTCAGCAAACTAGGATGGAGCCATGGAAATCGTCTACAACGTGTTCGCGGTCCTGCACTTCGTCGGCTGGGCCATCGTCCTCGGCGGCTACTTCGTGTCGCTCAAGTCCGCGGCGCTCAACAAGGGCGTCTTCCACGGTGCTGCGACGGCTGCCGTCGCAGGCATCCTCATGGTCGGCGTGGCCGAGATGAGCGGCATGTGGGACGACGGCGGGCCGAGCATGGTCAAGATCGGCATCAAGCTGGTCATCGCCGTGATCATCGCCGTCCTCGCGTTCGTCGGCGTGCGCCAGGGTGACAAGATCTCGCCTGCGCTCAAGCACTCGATCGGTGGCCTCACGCTCGTCAACATCATCGTGGCCGTCTTCGTCTGACGGGTTGCGGCGCGCACGGCGCGCCGGCACAGGACCAGGCCTCCGGCGGATCGACCGCCGGGGGCCTTCCTCGTGCGAAGGTTGGCCCCGTGAGCATCGCTGGAGAGATCGTCGTCGGGCTGGTGATCCTGGTCGGGCTGGCCGGGATCGTCGTGCAGGTGCTGCCGGGGAACACCCTCGTGGGCGGGGCGATCCTCGTCTGGGCGATCATGACGGGCGGCACCACGGCCTGGGTGTGCTTCGCGGTCGCTGCCACGTTCATCGTGGCGGCCGAGGGCGGGCAGCTCCTGCTCGCGGGACGGCACATGCGCCGGGCGGACGTGCCCTGGTCGACGCTCGCCTGGGGCGGGCTCCTGGGCGTCGTCGGCTTCTTCGTGATCCCCGTGGTCGGGCTGTTCATCGGGTTCGTGCTCGCGGTGTTCGTCGCCGAGCTGCTGCGCCGTCGCGACCGCCGGGCGGCCTGGCGGGCCACGGTCGCTGCGCTCCAGGCGACCGGCATCACGATCGTGGTCCAGCTCCTCGGCGGACTGCTCGCGACGGCGGCGTGGGGTGTGGGGCTCGCGCTGACGTGAGCCGCGGGGGCCTCGCGGTGCCGAGCACGAGGTTGCGGTCGCAATGAGCGGCAGGACGACCGCAACGTCGTTCTCGGCAGCTCCTCGGCAACTCCTCGGCAGGTTCGCGTCGGCCCCCAGAGGCTCAGGCCTCGAGCCGCGCCCGCAGCCGGTACTCCAGGCCCACACGCACGGTCGGCCACTCGGCGGCCGTGACGGAGTAGACGGCCGTGTCCCGCAGCGTGCCGTCGTACCCGATCTGGTGGCTGCGCAGCACGCCGTCGAGCTTGCCACCCAGGCGCTCGATCGCGGAGCGGGACTCCCGGTTGTGGAAGTGCGTGCGGAACTCGACCGCGATCGCGTCGAGGTCGTCGAACGCGTGCGCGAGCAGCAGGAGCTTGGCGGCGGGGTTCGCGCCCGTGCCCTGGGCGCCCGCCCGCTGCCACGTCGCGCCGATCTCGACCCGGCGGTTGAGCGGGTCGATCCCGAGGAACGTCGTGATGCCCAGCACCTGGTCGTCGGCGTTGCGGACCACGACCCAGGGGTTCGCCGTCCCCGCCTCGCGGGCCGCGACCTTGTCCTGGATGTACACCGCCATCTCCTCGGGGGTCGGGACCGAGGTGTACCAGCGGTTCCACAGCTCGCCGTCGCGCACGGCCTCGACCAGCGCGTCGTGGTGGTCCGGGCGCAGCGGGACGAGGCGCACGAGGGGGCCGGTCAGGGTCACTGGTTCGGTGAAGGCGTTCACGCCTCGGACACTATCGGGCGCGGGGCCCGGCTGGTCCGGAGGACCTGATCGTGGTCGGCGGGTGGTCGCGTGCCGAGAAGTGGCCACGGTCGCCCTCAGCGCTGCAACCGCCCCGATCTTGCGCCCGGGCCGTCTCGCCGGGCCGGGTGACCGCCCGCCCTCTCAGCCCGCCGAGATCTCCGTTACGTAGAGCACGTTGCCGTCGAGGTCGCGCATCGAGAACATCGGCGGCACGCCGTCCCAGCGCAGCAGCTCCTCGACGCGCACGCCGCGGGCGCCGAGCGTCGCGTGGTCGGCCGCGGCGTCCGAGGTCGCGAGGCGGATACCCGTGTCGACGCCAGCGGTCTGGTCCGGGCCGGCCGCGACGAGCGCGACCGAGACCGCAGCGCCGGGCGGGGCGACCTCGATCCAGCGGAAGCCCTCCTGCAGGTCGCCGTCCATGCGGACCTCGAAGCCCAGGGTGTCGCGGTAGAACGCGAGCGCGGCGTCCTGGTCGTCGACCGGGACCGCGACCGTGTGCAGTCCTGTGAAGTGGGTCGTCGTCATGATTCCTCCCTCGCTGCGGTGCGCCTTCGGGCGAGGGCGTCGTCGGTAGGACCGCGTGGCCGCCGCGAAGTCATCGGTCGTGGGCCCGCAGGACGCGCGAGTCCTGGTGCCGGTGGCGGCACGGACCTCGATGCCGGAAGTGTCGGCGCCCGCGCCTACCCTTGGAGGGCTATGACATCGCTCTTCGAGAACCTGCCGCTGCCCGGATTCGACCTCGCGTCCCTCGGGGACTCGTCGCGCCTGCCGTCCACCGCGCCGCGGTGGGACGAGGCGCCCGACGGCGGAGGTTCCGCCCGCGCGGGCACGCGCCCCGCGCGCGGCTCGTCGGGGTCGGGCGGCGCTGGTGCGCACGACGAGGACGGGCACCGCTCGGGCGGGTTCTCGCACATCGATCCCGAGTCGCTCCTCGACGGGCTCAACCCGGAGCAGCGCGAGGCCGTCGTGCACTCGGGCAGCCCTCTGCTCATCGTCGCGGGGGCCGGCTCGGGCAAGACGCGCGTGCTCACGCACCGCATCGCCTACCTGCTCGCGACGGGGCGTGCCCGGCCGGGCGAGATCCTCGCGATCACCTTCACCAACAAGGCCGCGGCGGAGATGCGCGAGCGCGTCGAGTCGCTCATCGGCCCGGCGGCAAAGTACATGTGGGTCTCGACGTTCCACTCGGCGTGCGTGCGGATCCTGCGCAAGGAGGCCTCGGCGCTCGGGCTCAAGTCGAGCTTCTCGATCTACGACGCGGCGGACTCCCAGCGACTCATCACGCTGGTCAGCCGCGAGCTCAACCTGGACGTGAAGAAGTACCCCGCGCGGACGCTGTCCAACAAGATCTCGGACCTCAAGAACGAGCTGATCGATCCCGAGCGCTACGCGCGGGAGAGCGGCGCGTCGGCTGCCGACGGCGCTCCCGGTGATCACGCCCCCGCCAACGCGTTCGACCAGGTCCTGTCCGACGTCTACACGCGTTACCAGGCCCGCCTCGCGCAGGCCCACGCGCTCGACTTCGACGACATCATCATGACCACGGTCAACCTCCTCCAGGCGTTCCCCGCGGTCGCGGAGCACTACCGCCGCCGGTTCCGGCACGTGCTGGTCGACGAGTACCAGGACACCAACCACGCGCAGTACGTGCTGGTGCGCGAGCTCGCAGGGGCCTCGGCCCCCGCGCCGGAGGACGGCGAGGGCACGTGGGCACCGGGCACCGTCCCGCCCGGGGAGCTCACGGTCGTCGGTGACGCCGACCAGTCGATCTACGCGTTCCGCGGTGCGACCATCCGCAACATCCTCGAGTTCGAGGCCGACTACCCGAACGCGCGCACCATCCTGCTCGAGCAGAACTACCGCTCGACCCAGAACATCCTCTCGGCCGCGAACGCCGTGATCTCGCGCAACATCGACCGCAAGCCCAAGCGCCTGTGGACCGACGCGGGGGCGGGCGTCAAGATCATCGGCTACGTCGCGGACAACGAGCACGAGGAAGCGCGGTTCATCGCCGAGGAGATCGACCGCCTCGGCGACTCGGACGGCGTGCGCCCGGGCGACGTCGCGATCTTCTACCGGACCAACGCCCAGTCCCGTGCGCTCGAGGAGGTGCTCATCCGCGTCGGCCTGCCGTACAAGGTCGTCGGTGGCACGCGCTTCTACGAGCGGCGTGAGATCAAGGACGCGATCGCCTACCTGCGCGCCATCGCGAACCCCGACGACGACGTGAACCTGCGACGCATCCTCAACGTGCCCAAGCGCGGGCTCGGCGACCGCGCAGAGGCGCTCGTCGCGGCGTTCGCCGAGCGCGAGCGCATCTCGTTCGCCGCGTCGCTCGACCGCGCCGAGGAGATCCCGGGCATGACGACCCGGACCCTCAACCCGCTGCGCACCTTCCGCGAGCTGTTCCACGGGCTCCTCGACCTGTACGCGACGGGCGCGACGCCCGCGGAGATCCTCGGTGCGGTCCTCGACCGCTCGGGCTACCTCGCCGAGCTCCGTGCGAGCGAGGACCCGCAGGACGGGTCGCGCGTCGAGAACCTCGCCGAGCTGCACGCGGTGGCCAGCGAGTTCACCGAGCTCGAGCCCGAGGGCGACCTCACGGACTTCCTGGAGCGGGTCTCGCTCGTCGCGGACTCGGACCAGATCCCGTCGAGCGACGACGAGGGGCACGAGGGCAAGCCCGTCGTGGACCCCGGCGTCGTGACCCTCATGACGCTCCACACGGCCAAGGGCCTCGAGTTCCCCGTCGTGTTCCTCAGCGGCATGGAGGACGGCACGTTCCCGCACATGCGCTCGCTGCACGACGACAGCGAGCTCGCCGAGGAGCGCCGGCTCGCGTACGTGGGCATCACGCGCGCCCGGGAGCGGCTCTACATCTCGCGCTCCGCGGTGCGTTCGGCGTGGGGCATGGCCAACGAGTTCCCGCCCAGCCGCTTCCTGGACGAGATCCCCGAGGACCTGTGGGACTGGCGCCGCAGGGAGTCGTCCATGGCGACCCTGCGCGGGCCCGGCGGGTACACGGGCGGGTGGGGCTCGTCGTCGGACGGTTCGCGCGGCGGCTCGGGCACCGGCTACGGCTCCGGGGGCTCGGGCTCGCGCAACGGCGCGGTGCGCACCCGCTCGGTCACGCCCAACCCGGACGGCCCCAAGTTCGGCTCGGCGACGCCGCGCAAGGAGGGGGACATCCCCTCGCTCGCGATCGGCGACAAGGTCACGCACGACGCCTACGGGCTCGGCACGGTCGTCGCGGTCGAGGGCGCGGGCACCAACGCGGTCGCCAAGATCGACTTCGGCGCGGACGGCACCAAGCGGCTCCTGCTGCGGTTCTCGCCCGTCACCAAGCTGTAGGGCGCCCGCCCGCCTCACTGCCCGACGGCGCAGCCCACCTCCCGGGGCGAGCGACGCCGTCGGGCATCACCTCCCTGCGCCCGGCACTGGGCGCGCCGCGCGCTGCCCCGGGACGCCCGAGGTGTGGCCAAGGAGACAGCGCCACGGTCGCGGTTCGGACTGCCTCGTCTAGGTCCCCGCGTGTCGCCGGGCTACCCTGTGATGGGATGTCTCGATGTCGAGACATCGGTAGGCCGGTCAGGCAGTCAGATGGAAGGACGACACAGGGTGGACCTGTTCGAATACCAGGCGCGCGACATCTTCGAGAAGCACGGGGTTCCCGTGCTGGGCGGCGTGGTTGCCACGACCCCCGAAGAGGCTCGCGAGGGCGCTGAGAAGCTCGGTGGCGGGACCGTGGTCGTCAAGGCCCAGGTCAAGGTCGGCGGTCGCGGCAAGGCGGGCGGCGTCAAGCTCGCCCATTCGCCCGAGGAGACGGCCGAGAAGGCGTCCGAGATCCTCGGCATGGACATCAAGGGCCACACGGTCCACCGCGTCATGATCGCGGAGGGCGCGAAGATCGCCGAGGAGTTCTACTTCTCGGTGCTCCTCGACCGGGCCAACCGCTCGTACCTCGCCATGGCGAGCGTCGAGGGTGGCATGGAGATCGAGGTCCTCGCGGTCGAGCGCCCCGAGGCACTCGCCAAGGTCGCGGTGGACCCGACAGTCGGCATCGACCAGGCCAAGGCAGACGAGATCGTCGCCGCCGCCGGGTTCGCCGACGACATCAAGGCGCAGGTCGCCGACGTCATCCAGAAGCTGTGGACCGTCTACAAGGAGGAGGACGCGACCCTGGTCGAGGTCAACCCCCTGGTCCGCACCGAGGACGGCTCGATCGTCGCTCTCGACGGCAAGGTGACCCTCGACGAGAACGCGGGCTTCCGGCACGCGGACCACGCCGAGCTCGAGGACAAGGACGCGGCCGACCCTCTCGAGGCCAAGGCCAAGGAGAACGACCTCAACTACGTCAAGCTCGACGGCCAGGTCGGCATCATCGGCAACGGTGCGGGGCTCGTCATGAGCACGCTCGACGTCGTCGCCTACGCGGGTGAGCAGCACGGCGGGGTCAAGCCCGCCAACTTCCTCGACATCGGTGGCGGCGCGTCCGCGGCCGTCATGGCCGCGGGCCTGGACGTCATCCTCAACGACGAGCAGGTCAAGAGCGTGTTCGTGAACGTCTTCGGCGGCATCACGGCGTGCGACGAGGTCGCAAACGGCATCGTCCAGGCGCTCGCGATCCTCGGCGACGAGGCGAACAAGCCGCTCGTCGTCCGTCTCGACGGCAACAACGTCGAAGAGGGGCGCGCGATCCTCGCCGAGGCGAACCACCCGCTCGTCACCCTGGCCGAGACGATGGACGGCGGCGCCAGCAAGGCTGCCGAGCTGGCCAACGCCGCTTCCTGACCCGAGACCCGAGAGAGAAAACAGACAGACATGGCAATCTTCATCAACGAGGACTCCAAGGTCATCGTCCAGGGCATGACGGGTTCGGAGGGCCAGAAGCACACGACGCGCATGCTGGCCTCCGGCACCAACATCGTGGGCGGCGTGAACCCGCGCAAGGCCGGCACCTCGGTCGCCTTCCCGAAGGGCGACGGAACGGTTGACGTCCCCGTCTTCGGGTCCGTCGCCGAGGCCATCGCCGCCACGGGCGCCGACGTCTCCGTGATCTTCGTGCCCCCGGCGTTCACGAAGTCCGCGGTCGTCGAGTCCATCGAGGCCGGCATGCCGCTGACCGTCATCATCACCGAGGGCGTCCCGGTCGCGGACTCCGCGGAGTTCTTCACCCTGGCCGAGGCCAAGGGCGTCCGCCTCATCGGCCCCAACTGCCCGGGCATCATCAGCCCCGGGAAGTCGAACGTCGGGATCATCCCGGCCGACATCACGGGCCCCGGCAAGATCGGGCTCGTCTCGAAGTCCGGCACGCTGACCTACCAGATGATGTACGAGCTGCGTGACTTCGGGTTCTCGACCGCGATCGGCATCGGCGGCGACCCCATCATCGGCACCACGCACATCGACGCCCTCGCGGCGTTCGAGGCGGACCCCGACACCGAGGCGATCGTCATGATCGGCGAGATCGGTGGCGACGCCGAGGAGCGTGCCGCGGCGTACATCCAGGCGCACGTGACCAAGCCGGTCGTCGGCTACGTCGCGGGCTTCACGGCTCCCGAGGGCAAGACGATGGGCCATGCAGGCGCCATCGTCTCGGGCTCGTCGGGCACCGCACAGGCCAAGAAGGAGGCCCTCGAGGCCGCGGGCGTCAAGGTCGGCAAGACGCCGTCCGAGACCGCCGCTCTCATGCGCGAGATCCTCTCCTGACCTCGCACGCCTGAGCAGCACCATCCGACGGCGTCCGGCCTTGAGGCCGGGCGCCGTCGGCGTACCCTGAGGGCCCCGCTCCTGGGCGGGTCTCGGGCGCGCCGCACGACGTGCCCCACGACGCCCGACCGATCGACGACGATGGAGACCATGACCACGCCGACCCAGTCCGCCGCAGCCCGGCGCGGGACGCCCCGCACGCTCGAGGAGCCCGTCGGGGGCCCACGGCGCCCGCTCGAGGCCCCTCGGCGCTGGGTCTCCGGTCTCGTCGCAGCGCTCCAGGCGCTCGCGCTCTCGCTCGCCGTCGTGATCCTGCCGGCCGTCGCGGCGTTCCTCGCGTCCTCGGCAGGTCCGGCCGACGACGGCACGGGCTGGGGGCAGTCGGTGTCGGTCGCGGCCGGGCTGTGGCTGCTCGCGCACGGGGTCCCGCTGGCCGCCGCGGGGACGACGGTGACGCTCGTCCCGCTGGGGCTCACGGCCCTGGCACTCTTCACGTGCTACGCCTCGGCGCGGCGCTCGGCGCACACCGCCGGGTCCGCGTGGGCCGTGGGCGTGGGCGTGTACGCGCTCATGACCCTGGGGATCGCGCTGCTGTCCGGCTCGGCGCCGGGCTGGGACGTCCTGTTCGCCCCGCTGGGTGGCGCGGTCGTCGCCGCCCTCGGGCTGGGAGCCGGGATCCTCGCACGCCCCGACGCGCCCCGGGGCGGCGAGCTGACCGCGGTCCTGGACCCCTACGTCCCGCCGGTCGTCCGGCTGGGCGCGCGCGCGGGCCTGCTGGGCGTCGCCCTGCTCGTGGGGCTCTCGAGCGTCGTGCTGGGCGTCTGGGTCGTGGCCGGGCGTGCGACCGCAGCCGACATCATCACGGGGCTCGCCCCCGGTGCGGTGGGCGGCCTGATCCTCGCCGTCGCCCAGCTCATGGTCGTGCCGAACCTGGTGCTGTGGGTGAGCTCGTGGCTCGCCGGTCCCGGCTTCGTGGTCGGTGACGGCAGCAGCTTCACGACCGCGGCCTCCGACCCCGGCGCGCTGCCCGCGATCCCGCTCCTGGGGGCGCTGCCGGGAGCCGAGTGGACGACGGTCCTCGCCTCGTTCTCCCCGGTGCTCGTGGTGGTCATGGGCCTGGTCGCCGGGGCGTTCGTGTGGCGCCGGTGCGGAGGGCTCGACGCCCGCTGGACCGACCTGGGGCTCGCGGTCCTGGGTGTCGCCCTGGCCTCGGGACTGCTCGTGGTGACGCTGCAGGTCGCGGCGGGTGGCGCCGTCGGGCCCGGACGCATGGCGCACGTGGGGGCGCCGCCCCTGCTCTCCGGTGGGCTCGTCGCGGCGGAGATCGCCGGGGGAGCGGCGCTCGCACTGGTCTGGGGCAAGGCGGCCGTGACCGAGCGGGTGCGGCACCGCCACGACGAGGAGCCCGACGACGGGGCGCACCCCGGCGACTGAGGTCGCCCGGGGCGCGGCGTCGAGGCGTCTACCGAGTACGGCCTACCGGCCGAGCTGGTCCTTGGTCCACTGCTCGCGTGCCTGCTCGTACTGGACCGCGCACTCCTGCTGCGCCGCGACCGTGATCGCGCCGTCGAGGCAGGCCTGGTTGTCCATCTCGATGTCCCACATCGCGAGGCCGCCGATCATCGACAGCGACATGGTCACCGTCAGGCCCAGGCCGACGGCGACCGCGGGCAGCAGCGCCCCGCCGAGCCGGGCACGCCAGACCGCACGCAGCGCGCGCACGCCGAACACGATGGTCACGACCGCGAAGAACAGGCTCGCGACCCGCCAAGGGAAGGCCAGCGAGCTCGTGACGAGGGTGACGAGCATGAGCAGCCCGAAGTGCAGCACCTGGCGCGTCGTGGCACGCAGCTGCTCGGGGTCGACCTGCGCGAGCGGGTCGGGCTTGCCCGGACCGCCGGGGCCCGACGGACCGCCGGGGCCGGTGGGCCCGTGACCGGGAGGCGGGCCCTGCTGCGGGCCCCGAGGGGCGCCGGGAGGTCCCTGCACCGGGGGAGGGGTGGGCTGTCGCGCCTCGTCGGTCGGCTTCTGGGCGCCGGGACGTGGGGGCGCGTACGGGTTGCCCATGGGCAGCTCCTCGGTGCTTCGCGGATGGCACGGGAGGGGGCCGGTGCTCGTCCCGGGGCCCGGAGGACGCGGAGCAGACCGGCGCCTCTCCGGCGCGGACTAGGGTGGTGCCTGGCTATTCTCCCGCATTCTCCCCCCACCGCAGACGCCCTTGAGGAGCACCGTGCGCACACCTTCCGGTCAGCCCATCGACACGACGAGCGCGGCGCGCGTCGTCGTCCTGGTCTCAGGGGCGGGGAGCAACCTCGCGGCGCTGCTCGCGGCGCACGAGGACCCCGCCTACGGGGCGCGGGTCGTGGGCGTCGTCACGGACAAGCCGGGTGCAGGGGCGCTCGACCTGGCGCGCGAGGCGGGGGTCGCGTCGGTCGTGGTCGCGCCGGGTGACTTCGCGGACCGCGACGCGTGGAACGACGGCGTCGCAGAGGCTGTGGCGGTCTTCTCGCCCGACCTGGTGGTCCTCGCGGGCTTCATGCGCATCCTCAGCCCGGCGTTCGTGGACCGGTTCGCGGGCCGGACCATCAACACGCACCCCGCGCTGCTGCCCTCGTTCCCCGGCGCGCACGGCGTGCGCGACGCGCTCGCGTACGGCGTCAAGGTCACGGGCTGCACGGTCCACGTGGTCGACAACGGCGTGGACACGGGGCCGATCATCGCGCAGGCGACCGTGGCGGTCGAGGACGCCGACGACGAGTCCACGCTGCACGAGCGCATCAAGGTCGCCGAGCGGGCGCTGCTGGTCGAGACGGTCGGTCGCGGGGCGCGCGAGGGCTTGCGGGTCGAGGGGCGTCGGGCGCTGCTGGGCTGAGGGCCTCCACGGGTCGGGAGGCGGTCGAGCGTCGAGAGGATCGCGCGAGGGCGGTGGAGAGGCGAGGCACCCAGGGTGCGCGGTCGGGCAGGATCAGACGGTCGTACGGCGCCGCGCCGCGCGGCAGAGCGTCAGGAGGACCGTCCGTGCAGCTCCCGTTCACCTACAAGGTCACCAAGTACGACCCCGCGACGCGGACCGTCAACCCTGACGGGACGGTCGACTGGGACGAGCAGGCGGACACGGACGGCTCGACCGAGGAGGCCTACGTCGACGCGGTCTCGACCTTCGCGCGCGAGCTCGGGGTCGAGCGGCTGACGCTGCGCGACATCGAGGTCGTGGACACGCGGCGCCACATCGAGGACGCCCCGGACCTCACTGCGGGGAGTGTCCTGGCCCGGCTCTTCGGACCGCGGCTCGAAGGGTGCTACGACGGTGCGACGGTGGACATCGCCGGGGCCAGGCTCCTGGTGCGGGAGGCGCTGCGGGCCGAGAGCCTCGATCGCCCGGCGCCCGAGGTGCCGTACCTGTGGTGCCGCCTCGAGGCGGAGGGGCGCATGTTCGTGCACACGGGCCACGATCTCTACATGTACATCGGGGCGTCGGAGCCGTGCCCGCAGGCGGTCGAGGCCGTCGCGGCGTCGGGTCTGTTCCCGGTCCTGGTCGACGAGTCCCCGTACGACCCGACGTCGGCGGACGCGACGGGAGAGCAGGCGGACGTGCCTCCGGTCGACGACGCGTTCTGGGCGACTGTCGAAGTCCTGGTCCGCGAGCACGGGGGCGTGCTCGTCCAGGAGCACGCCGGGTCGAGCCGCTGGCACCGGGTCGTCGCGGGTGGTCCCCGGCCCGTGTTCCGCCCGCGGGCCGTGGTGGAGGTCTGGCCGGACGTGTCCGCCGACGTCGTGACGGTGCTGAAGGGGATCGTCGACGAGGACGACGACCCGCAGCGGGATCTCGTCTACCTCACGGCGGGCGGCGCGGTGCGCACGGTGCGGATCGACGAGGACAGCCTGCCGGGGATCGAGGGGCGCCTCGCCGGTGCGGTCGGCGGGTTCGCTGTCCCGGGAACGGTCGACGAGGCGCTGCCGATGCTGCTGCACCGCGCGGCATGCCCTGACGCGGACGGTGTGGTCCGGGTCCGGGTCAACCGGTTCTGACGCCCGCACCGGGCGGCCACCTGTCCCACGAGATGGGTCCCTCGGTTCGAGACGGGTGCGTGCACCATGGCCCGGGGGCCCGTCTCGGACGGGAAGACCCGTCTCGCACGCCGGGGATGCCGAGCCCTTGACTCGCCTCGTGGTCAACGAGTACGTTGATCAACGTAACCGTTGATCACGACGAGCAGGCCGACATGACCCTCCTGGACGACCCGCACGACGATACCGACGCCGCCCTCGACCGCGCGTTCCTCGCGCTGGCCGACCCGGTTCGCCGGAGCATCGTCGCCACGCTGTCCAGGGGACCGGCCACGGTCAACGAGCTCGCCGCACCCTTCCCCATCACGAAGCAGGCCGTGTCCCGGCACATCCAGGTCCTCGAGACCGCGGGTCTCATCACCCGTACCCGGGACGGCCAACGACGACCCTGCCACCTCGACCCCGCCGCGCTCGAACGGCTCACGGCGTGGATCGACGAGTACCGGCTCACCGCGGAGCGGCAGTACCGCCGGCTCGACGCCCTCCTCGGGCGGCTCCAGGCGACGTCGTCGGACCCATCGAAGGAGCAGTCATGAGCAGCAAGCACCCCACGACCGTCACAGCCCCTCCGGGGACGCCCTTCATCGAGATCGTCCGCGACGTCGACGCACCGCGACCCCTCGTGTTCCGGGCCTACACCGACCCCGCCCTGGTCACGCAGTGGCTCGGTCCGCGCCGCTACGAGATGGTCCTCGACCACTGGGACGCCCGGACGGGCGGCTCGTGGGCCTACGTGCACCGCGCAGGCGAGGAGGAGTACGGGTTCTTCGGCGCGTTCCACTCGGTCGTCCCGGACACGAGCGCCGTCCAGACGTTCGAGTTCGCGGGCGCGCCCGGTCACGTGAGCCTCGACACCGTCTCGTTCGAGGACCTTCCCAACGGCGGGACCAGGATCGTCACGCGCTCGGTCCACCAGTCGGTCGAGGCCCGCGACGCCATGGTCGGCTCGGGCATGGCCGACGGCATGAGCGAGGGCTTCGAACGCCTCGACGAGCTGCTGGCCTCGGACGCCGTCGCCTGAGACCCGGCGGTCGCCGGTCGCCGGTCGCCGGTCGCCGGTCGCCGGTCGCCGGTCGCCGAGAACCGTCCGGGAATCGGGCGCCTCCGCGAGATGCGGCCAGTGGGGGTCGAAACGCGGATTCCGACCCCCACGAGCCGCATCTCGCGGGCGGAGACCGTGGGGGACCCGGACGCCCGAGGCGTGTGGCGCCGTCGGGCCGACCTGCCGGTACCCCCGCCTGCCTCGTCCGCTCGGGAGCGTGCGTTCCGTCGAGATGCGGCCAGCGGGGGTCGAAACGCGGATTCCGACCCCCACGAGCCGCATCTCGCGGGCGGCGACCGGAGGGGACCCGGACGCCCGAGGCGTGTGGCGCCGTCGGGCCGACGCGGCGTGCCGCCCCGCCCGCTCCGCGCGGCGCCGCACCACGCACCCAGCCCCGCTCCGCCCAGCCC
>NZ_MAQA01000057.1 GCF_001692445.1 Oerskovia enterophila
GAGCCGGGCTGCGGGACGTTCGGGCGGGGCGGGAAGTTCGGGTCGCTCATGTTGCGTCTCCTGTCGTTGCAGGCTGCCGTTCCGGGCGCTCACTGGTCGGGGTGCTCAGTCCGTGGACACCGTTCCATCCTCGCGGCTGCTGTGGCAGCATGTGTTCTGTGACACACCTCGTCTCCCACCTCATTATCGAGTAGCGCGCCCGGCCACCACACCGGACGCGCAAACCTCCCGCACCCTCGGGGGGTTTTTTTGTTGCCTGACATCACCCCCGTCGGGCTTCGAAGCGCCGGGCACGAGCTTCACGAGAGCGACCGCCCGGCGCGTGGGAACGACGAGGACCGGCGGCGCGCGGAAGCGTCCCGCCCTGATCCACCTAGAGTGGTCTCGCCCAGGCGGCACCGCTGGACCCCGAGATTCTCCCCAGAGAGCGGCACGATGACTTCCCAGGTGAACCCCGTAGCTCCTGCCACAGCGAGCGCACCCTCGACGTTCCACGTCTACGACACGACACTGCGCGACGGCGCGCAGCAGGAGGGCATGAACCTCTCGGTCGCCGACAAGCTGGCGATCGCCCCCCTGCTCGACGAGCTGGGCGTGGGGTTCATCGAGGGCGGCTGGCCCGGGGCCATCCCCAAGGACACCGACTTCTTCTCGCGCGCGGCCAAGGAGCTCACGCTCAAGAACGCGGTCCTGGCCGCGTTCGGCGCCACGCGCAAGGCCGGGATCAGGGCCGCGGACGACCAGCAGGTCCTCGCCCTCGTCGCGTCGCAGGCGCCCGTCGTGACGCTCGTCGCGAAGTCCGACATCCGCCACGCCGAGCGGGCGCTGCGGACCACGGGCGCCGAGAACCTCGCCATGATCACCGACACGGTCGCGTTCCTCGTGGCCGAGGGGCGCCGCGTGGTCCTGGACGCCGAGCACTTCTTCGACGGCTACCGGTTCGACCCGGCCTACTCGCGCGCTGCGGTCGAGGCGGCGTTCGCGGCCGGTGCGGAGGTCGTGGCGCTGTGCGACACCAACGGCGGCATGCTGCCCGAGTGGGTCGGCGAGATCGTCACGGAGCTGCGCGACGCCGTCGGGATCCCGGACGGGCTCTTCGCCCAGGCGGGCGACCCCCTCCTCGGTATGCACGCGCACAACGACTCGGGCTGCGCGGTCGCGAACTCGCTCGCGGCCGTGGCCGCGGGCGCCGCGCACGTCCAGGGGACGGTCAACGGCTACGGCGAGCGCACCGGGAACGCGGACCTCATCACGGTCGTCGCGAACCTCGAGCTCAAGCACGGGCGCACGCTTCTCGTCGACGGCGGACTGCAGGAGACCACGCGCATCGCGCACGCGATCAGCGAGATCACCAACATCTCCCCGTACGCGCGCCAGCCGTACGTCGGGGCGAGCGCGTTCGCGCACAAGGCCGGGCTGCACGCCTCGGCCATCAAGGTCGACCCGGACCTCTACCAGCACATCGAGCCCACGCTCGTCGGCAACGACATGCGCATGCTCATCTCGGACATGGCGGGCCGCGCCTCGATCGAGCTCAAGGGACGTGAGATGGGCTTCGACCTGTCGGACCAGGGCGACGTCCTCTCGCGCGTGACGCACCGGGTCAAGGAGGCCGAGGCCCGCGGGTACACGTACGACGCGGCCGACGCCTCGTTCGAGCTGCTCCTGCGCGAGGAGATCGCGGGCGAGCGGCCTCAGTTCTTCCGGGTCGAGAGCTGGCGCACGATCGTCGAGCGGGCCGGGGGGCGCGGCACCGAGGCGACGGCGGAGGCGACCGTCAAGCTGCATGCCGGCGGCAAGCGCATCGTCAAGACGGGCGAAGGCAACGGACCCGTGAACGCGCTCGACCACGCGCTACGGCTCGCCCTGCGACGCGTGTACCCGGAGATCGAGGCGTTCGAGCTGATCGACTTCAAGGTCCGCATCCTCGACACCGAGCAGGGCACGGACGCCATCACGCGCGTCCTCATCGAGATGACCGACGGGGCGACCTCCTGGTCGACGGTGGGCGTCGGACCGAACCTCATCGAGGCGGCCTGGGAGGCGCTGACGGACTCCGCGATCTACGGGCTGATCCACGCGGACGTGCAGCCGCGCTGAACCAGCAGCCCGCGCCCTGACTCCGGGCGCACGCGATCACGTGTCAGAGGGAGCGTGACCTCCGGGTCACGCTCCCTCTGGCACGTCGGGGTGCGACGGTCAGGCGCGGGTCGCGGCCTCGAGCAGCTCGACGACGTGCACGTAGTCCTCGCCCGTCGCCCGGCTCAGACCCATCTCGCACGTCCGGTTGCTCGACGCGTACGCGTCCGCACGGCCGTGCTCGCGAGCGTGGGCCGCGACCTCGGTGGCCTCGGCATGCGTCGCCGCGGCCGTCAGCTCGGGGTGGAGCATCCCGCGGTCGCCCGCGAAGCCGCAGCACCCCGCGTCGAGCGGGAGCACGACGTCGTCGGCCACCGCGCGCGCGACGGCCTCGAGGTCGCCGACGACCCCCAGGTGGATCGACGAGCACGTGGGGTGCAGCACGAGCGAGGCCAGCGTGCTGCCCGTCGTCCGAGGGTCGAGCCCGGTCGCCTCGAGCGCGGGCAGCACGTCGTGCCGCACGAACGTCACGGTGTCCAGGACGCGCAGCCGCTCGAACCGCTCGCGGGCGTCGCCCGAGAGGTGCGCGCCGATCCCCTCGAGGCCGTGCGTGCAGCTCGACGCGTCCGAGACCACGGGCAGGCGGCCGCCGTCCGTGGCCGCCCAGAGCGCGTCGAAGGTCCGCTCGGCCATCGCCGTGGCCCCGTCGGTCAGGCCCTTGGAGACCCAGGGCGTGCCGCAGCACAGGCCCCCGACTCCCTCGGGGATCGCGACCGAGATCCCGGCGCGCTCGCAGAGCGCGAGGAACGCCGGCCCGACGCCGCCCGGGCTGGGCGAGGCCTCCGCGGGCGAGAAGAGCGAGCCCATGCACGACTGGAAGAAGACGACGCTCGCACCGGCAGCTGCCCCGACGCCGACGCTCGCCGGTCCGTGCGCCGGACGGTCGCCGGGGGAGACCCGGCGTGGCCCAGGGCCCGGCAGGTCGGTGCCCACGAGCGGCACGACGTCGTCGCCCAGCACCGCGCGCCCCACCTTCGAGGCGGCCGTGACCAGGGGCGTGGGCACCAGGTCGACCACGCCGAGCGCGCCGCGCAGGCCCGTGACCGCGCCGCCCCAGTGGTCGGCGGCCACGCGCCCGGCGCGCTGGACCACGGCCCCGTGGCGCTGCGCGCGACGGACCTTCATGACCTTGCCCGTGTCGATCCCGACCGGGCACGCGGTCACGCACAGCGAGTCGACCGCGCACGTGTCGACCGCGGAGTACTCGTACGCGCGCTCGAGCTCGCGGAGCTCGCCCGGGGCGGCCGTGACCATCTCGCGCAGGAGAGCGATGCGCTGCCGGGGAGTCGTCGTGACGGTCCGCGACGGGCACGCGGGCTCGCAGTACCCGCATTCGACGCACCGGTCCACGACGGCCGCGAGGTCTCCCGCCGCGGCCGTCCCCACGGGCGGCACGAGCTTGAGGTGCTGCAGGTGCGCCTCGTCGTCGTCGGTGAGGAGCACGCCGGGGTTGAGGATGCCCTCGGGGTCGCACAGGGCCTTGACCTCGCGCATCACGGCGTACAGGTCGTCGCCGAACTGCCGCCGGACGAAGGGTGCCATGATGCGGCCCGTGCCGTGCTCGGCCTTGAGCGAGCCGCCGCGGCCGAGCACCAGGCCCACCATGTCCTCGGTGAAGGCCGCGAAGCGGTCGAGCTCACCGTCGTCGGACAGGCGCGGGGTGATCATGAAGTGCAGGTTGCCGTCCTTGGCGTGCCCGAACGTCACGGCGTCGTCGTAGCCGTGCTGCGCGAAGAGCCCACCCAGGTCGCGGACCGTCGCGGTGAGGTCGGGGACCGGGACGACCAGGTCCTCGAGCAGTGCCGTGCTGCCCGGGGCGCGGGCTCCCGCGACCGCGGTGTACAGGCCCTTGCGGACGCGCCACAGCCGCCCGCGGGCAGCGGGGTCGCGCGTCAGCTCGGCGGGCGTCGCGAGGTCGAGCGAGCCGACGACGGCCCGAGCGGCCTCCTCGAACGGTTCGAGCCCCGCGGCGCTCGTGGCCTGGTACTCGACGAGCAGCGCCGTCTGGGTCGTCGCGGTCGCGAAGGCCCGCATGGACGCGTCGGCGAGCGGGTCGGTCGCCGCGACGCGCAACGACGCGGCGTCGAGCAGCTCGATCGCCCGTGCGCCCGAGTCCGTGACGGTCGCGAGCGCCTCGGTCGCCTGCTCGAGCGCGTCGAAGACCAGGAGCGTGGTCGAGGCCGCGGGGAGCAGCGGGACGGTCCGGAACGTCACGTCGGCCACGAACGCCAGCGTCCCCTCGGACCCCACCACCAGGTGCTCGAGGATCTTGACGGGCGACTCGTGGTCCACGAAGGCGTTGACGCCGTAGCCCATGGTGTTCTTCATCGAGTACTGGTGCGCGATGGTCGCGCGCATGGCCGCGCTCGCCCGGACCCGGTCGCGGAGCCCGGCCAGGCCGCGGTGCAGCGCGGGCTCGAGCGCACGCAGCCGCTCGTCGGCGTCCGGCGCACCCGTGTCGAGCACGGTGCCGCTCGGCAGGACGAGCGTCATCGACTCGATCGTGCGGTACGCGGTGTCGACCGTGCCGCACGCCATGCCCGAGGAGTTGTTCGCGACGACGCCACCGATCGTGCACGCGATCTCGCTCGCGGGGTCGGGGCCCAGGCGTCGCCCGTGGCGCAGGAGCCTCCCGTTGACCGAGCGCAGCGTCACGCCCGGCTGGCAGCGCACGCGTGCGCCGTCGTCGTCGAGCACCTCGACGCGCGTGAAGCGCGTGCGCGTGTCGACGAGCAGGCCCGCGCCCGACGCCTGGCCCGACAGGCTCGTCCCGCCCGAGCGGAACGTGACCGGGAGCCCGCGGCGACGGGCCTCGGCGAAGGCGGCGACGACGTCGGGCACGTCCTGCGCGCGCGCGACCGCCTCGGGCCGCAGCAGGTAGTGCGACGCGTCGTGGGCCTGGGCGACGCGCGTCAGCAGGTCCGTGCGGATCTCGAGGGCCCTCGTCGTGGCGGCGGAGACGGTCGTCATGCTCGTGCCTTGCGCTCTCCGTCCAGCCGGTGGGGCTGGACCGCGTCGTAGGTGGCCTTGAGGTTGGCGCTCGTCTGGTCGTACAGGCGCTGGGCGACGCGGACGAAGAGGAAGTCGACGACCGCGAGCTGCGCGATGCGGCTCGACAGCGCGCCCGAGCGGAACTGCGTCTCGCGTGCCGTGGTGCCCAGCACGACGTCTGCCTCCTGCGCGAGGGGCGACTCGGGGAAGTTGGTGATCGCCACGCTCGTCGCCCCGCGCCGGTGCGCGATGCCGAGCGCGTGGTTGGTCTCGACCGTCTGGCCGCTGTGCGAGATCCCGATCGCGACCGCGCCCGGGCCGAGCAGCGCGGCCGACTGGAGCTGGAGGTGCGGGTCGGGGGACGCGAAGCACACGAGCCCGATGCGCTGGAGCTTCTGGGCGAGGTCCTGCGCCGTCAGCCCGCTCGACCCGACGCCGAAGACGTCGATCCGCGGCGCCGCCGCGACGGCCGCGGCGACCTGCTCGAGCGCCGCGAGGTCGAGCATGCGCGCGGTCTCCTCGATGGTCCGGGCCTCGTGGAACGCGATCTTCGCGACGACGTCCTCGGCCGTGTCCGTCTCGTTGATCTCGCCGTGCGCGACGTTCGAGCGCTCCATCTCCATCTCGCGACGCGACGTCGCCTGGGCGAGGTCGATCCGGAACTCCGGGTAGCCCGCGTAGCCGATCGCCCGGCAGAACCGCACGACGGTCGCCTGCGAGGCGCCCGCGCGCGCGGCGAGCTCGTTGATCGTCGACCCGACGACGGCGGTCGGGTCCGCGAGGACCGCCTCGGCGATCCGGGCCTCGGCGGGGCGGAGCGTCGGCAGCGCCTGTCGGATGCGGACGAGTCCGTCACCTGTCATGTCGGATCTCCTGTGATCGGGGTGGTCGTGGACGGTGCGGGAGCAGGGGGTTCGTCGCCGAGGCTCAGCCACGGAGCGTGGGCGACGAGGGGAGCGGCGGGTGCGGTGGAAGCGGCCGCGCCGCCCGTCGCGGTGCCCTCGGTGAGCAGCCTGGCGAGGTGGAGCGCGCCGTCGAGCGGGGTGCCCGCGGACGGGACGAGCTCGGCGTCGGGGCGCAGGGCCGCGAACCGGCGCGCGAGGGCGCCCGTCAGGGACGGGCCGGCCGCGAGGACCCCGCCCGTGGCCGCGGCGAGCGGCGGCAGGCCGGGGACGAGCGCAGCGGCGAGCGTCTCGGCCAGGTGGCGGCCCGCCTCGGTGAGGATCTGGACGCTCGCGGGGTCGCCCGCCGCGGCGGCAGCGGCGACGTCGGGCGTGAAGGAACCGAGCACCTGCGCTCGGTCGGGGCGTGTGTAGAGCTGGACGGGCCAGGTCGGGACGGGGCCGAACCGCGCCTGCGCCGCGGCGAGGAGCGGCCGCGAGCCACCCGTCGCGCGGCCGTCGTGGGCCGCGAGGGCGGCCCGCAGCCCGTGGGCGCCGATCCACGAGGCCGACCCGAGGTCGCCCAGGAGGTGCCCCCAGCCGTCGGTGCGTCGCCAGACGCGGCGGAGGTCGGTGCCGAGCGCGATCGCACCCGTGCCGACCGCGACCACGGCCCCCGCGCGCCCGCCCAGGGCGCCCAGGTGGGCCGTCAGGGCGTCGGCCGCGACGGCCGTGCGGTCCGCCGCGAGGGTCGTGCGGAGCGCGGTGTGCACCGTGGCGGGGTCCGGGACGAGCGTGGCGAGGCCCGTCGCGCCGACCGCGGCCGCGGCGACGACCGGGGGTGCGTCGTGGGACCCGGTCGTGGCCGCGACGAACGACGCGCACAGGTCGCGCACCACGTCGGCGACGTCGCTGCCGTCCGGGCCGATCGCGACGCTGCGCCCCGTGAGCTCGGTGCGGTGCGGCGCGTCGCCGGGGGCGACCGGGGGGTGGGCGGCGTCCGGCCGGGCGCCGGACGGCACGGTGGTCGCGACGAGCCTGCTGCCGCTGCCGCCCACGTCGATCGCGACGAGCCAGCGCGGAGGTCCCGAGGGCGCCGCGAGGGGGTGCGCGCGGCTCTCGGTGCGGGCGGGGTCGACGTCCGGCGTCCAGGTCACGCCTCATTCTGGCATGAAATTTCAGAACAGGACGAGACTACGGAGAAAACTTCCATAGGTGTCGGGGAGCTCCGTGCCGAGCGCGCCTCGGGCCCGCGGTGCGGTGCTGCTTGGAGGCTACTCCTCCTTGTGGTTCACGTCACGGGTGCTGGGTGGTCGCGGGGGCCCGCGGTGGGGCAGGGCGTGCGTCGCGCGACGTACCGTGGTCACCATGAGAGGCGAGTACAAGGTTCCCGGTGGCAAGCTCGTGGCGGTCGACGTCGAGACGGACGACGGGAGGCTGTCACGCGTCGCGCTGAGCGGCGACTTCTTCCTCGAGCCCGACGACGCCCTCGAGGACATCAACGCGGCCCTGACGGGGCTGCCCGAGACCTCGACCGTCGCCGACCTGACCCGGGCCGTCGAGTCCGTCCTGACGGACGACATCACCATGGTCGGGTTCTCTCCCGAGGCCGTGGCGATCGCGGTGCGTCGCGCGCTCGGCCACGCGACCGGGTGGGACGACCACGTCTTCGAGATCATCCACGAAGGGCCCGAGCAGCCCGCGATGCACCTCGCGCTCGACCAGGTGCTGACCGAGGAGCTCGACGCAGGGCGGCGCCGCCCCACGCTGCGCATCTGGGAATGGGGCGCGCCGGCCGTCATCATCGGCTCGTTCCAGTCGCTCCGGAACGAGGTCGACCCCGCAGGGGCCGACAAGCACGGCATCACCGTGGTCCGGCGCATCTCGGGCGGCGGGGCCATGTTCGTCGAGCCGGGCAACACGATCACCTACTCGCTCACCGTCCCCGCCTCGCTCGTCGAGGGGCTGAGCTTCGAGCGGTCCTACGCGTTCCTCGACGACTGGGTGCTGGGGGCGCTCGCCGACGTCGGTGTCGAGGCGACCTACAAGCCGCTCAACGACATCGCGTCGCCGGCCGGGAAGATCGCGGGGGCCGCGCAGAAGCGGCTGCGCGGGGGAGCGGTGCTGCACCACGTGACCATGGCCTACGACATCGACGCCGACAAGATGCTCGAGGTCCTGCGCATCGGCCGCGAGAAGATGAGCGACAAGGGCACCAAGAGCGCCAACAAGCGCGTCGACCCCCTGCGATCGCAGACCGGCATGGCGCGCGAGGACGTCATCGAGGCGTTCAAGGCCCACTTCCGCTCGCGGTACCGCACGGTCGAGGGTGGTGTCACGCCCGACGAGCGGGCGCAGGCCGAGGAGCTCGTGCGCACCAAGTTCGGGACCCCGGAGTGGACCGCGCGCGTGCCGTGACGCGGTAGGGGCTGGGCGGCGGCCTGCCGGGCGGCCCGGCGGCTCCCGCCTGCCTGGCTGCCGTGTGTGCGCTGCGGCGCGAGCCCGTGCGCTGCGCGCCCGTGTGGTTACCCGGGGCGCGGTGTGCCCCCGCGTGCCCCCGTGCGACGCCCAGGTTAAGAACGTGTCACAACTTCGCGACCGGCTTCCCTCTGCCCCGTTGTGGCGGTAATCTTCACGAACACCCAACCTGATGTAAGTTTGTTTCAGAGTCGAAGGGGCCCGAGGATCCGGTGCCCCACGAACGATCAGGTCCGCAGGGACGAACGGCTGGCCGCGACGCGGCAGCCGACCAGAAAGGAAGTCACGGCATGCAGCGACGCAGCACGGTGGCCGTCACGGGCACACTCCTCCTGGCGCTCGGCCTCACCGCGTGTGGCGGCGGGGACAGCAGCAGCGGCGAGAGCACGGGGGACGCAGCCGCCGCCGACCACTCCGGCGAGACCCTCACGGTCTGGATCATGGAGGGCACCAACCCCGACGGGGACGCCTTCTTCGACGAGGTCACCACCGCCTTCAAGGAAGAGACGGGCGCGGACCTCCAGATCGAGTTCCAGCCGTGGGCCAGCGCCCACGACAAGTTCACGACCTCCATCGCGGGCAACACCACGCCGGACGTCGCCGAGCTCGGCACCACGTGGACCGGCGAGTTCGCCGACGTCGGCGCGCTGTCCGACCTCTCGGACAAGATCAAGGACGCGGGCCTCGAGGAGGACCTGGTCCCCGGGCTCGTCGAGTCGGGCACGCTCGACGGCGCCCAGTACGGCATGCCCTGGTACGCGGGCGTGCGCTCGGTCATCTACCGCAAGGACCTCTTCGAGGCGGCCGGCATCGAGGTGCCGACGACCTGGGCCGAGCTGCAGACCGCGGCCGAGACGCTCAAGGCCGCGAACCCCGGCCTCATCCCCTTCCCCATCGCGGGCGACAGCCAGTACGGCGCCATGCCCTTCATCTGGGGTGCAGGCGGTGACCTGGCCGTCAAGGACGGTGACACCTGGAAGTCCGAGATCAACTCCGCGGACTCCGTGAAGGGCCTCGAGTTCTACACCGGTCTCGCGACCGAGGCGGGGCTGTCCACCGCGGCGGCCACGACGTGGAAGGAGACCGACCTCCTCTCAAACTTCGAGCAGGGCAACGTCGGCATGATGATCTCCGGCAGCTGGACCCCCGGCAAGATCCTCACGGACGTCCCGGACATGGCCGACAAGATCGGCGCGTTCCCGATCCCGGGCGAGACCGACGGGCTGTCGGACTCGTTCCTCGGCGGGTCGCACCTGGGCGTCTTCGCGGCCAGCGAGAAGCAGGACCTCGCGTGGGAGTTCGTCGAGATGATGACCACGGGCAAGTTCGCCGAGGAGTGGGGCAACCAGTCCGGCTACTTCCCGGGTCAGACCTCGCTCCTCGAGAAGGTCATCGAGGAGAACGACCCGCTCGTCGCGCCGTTCGCCCAGCAGATGGTCGAGGCCGGCGCCTCGGTCCCGGTGACGCCGCTCTACGGCCAGATCCAGGGCAAGAAGACGGTCGAGACCATGCTGCAGTCGATCCTCTCGGGCAGCGCCACGGTGCAGGAGGCCGCCGACACGGCGGCCGCCGACATGAACGAGACCTTCGGGTCCTGACGAACCCATGGCAGATCTGCACTCGGTTCCCGGCGCGTCGGCCGACCAGCTGACGCGCCGGGCCCCGGCCCCGGCCCCCTCGTCCACCCCGCGCCGCCGTTCCGGCATGCACGGCCTGCTCGGCCACAAGTCCCCGCTGCGCCCCTGGCTGCTCCTGGCCCCCGCGCTCGCCGTCCTCGGCATCCTGCTCCTGTGGCCCCTGGTCCGCGTCGTGATGATCTCGCTGCAGGACTACGGCCTGCGCCAGATCGCTTCGGGAGAGTCGAACTACATCGGGTTCGACAACTACGCCGCGATCTTCGGCGACTCGTTCCTGTGGACCGTCGTCCTGCCCAACACGATCGGTTTCGCGGTCGCGTGCGTCGTGCTGACGGTCGTCCTGGGCACGGCCGTCGCGCTGTTCCTCAACAACCTCGGGACGTTCTGGCGCACGATCTGCTCGACCGCGATCATGGTCGCCTGGGCCGTGCCCGCGATCACCGGCACCTACGTGTGGATCTGGATCTTCGACCCGCTCAACGGTCTGGTCTCCTCGGTGCTCGACTCGGTCGGGCTGATCGACCCGGCGACCACCAACTGGTTCACCGAGCGCCTGAGCTTCTACGCGATCGCGACGCTCAACGTGGTGCACCACGGCTTCCCGTTCGTCGCGATCACGGTCCTCGCGGGCCTGCTGACGATCCCCAAGGAGCTGCACGAGGCCGCGATGATGGACGGCGCCACTCCCTGGCGCCGGTTCTGGGCCATCACCGCGCCCATCCTGCGCCCCGTCTTCGCGGTCGTCACGATCCTGTCGACCATCTGGGACTTCAAGGTCTTCACGCAGATCTACCTGATGCCGGGCGGCAACGGCGGCAACAAGGACGTCTTCAACCTCGGCGTGTGGTCGTACATCCAGTCCTTCGCGCAGGGCAAGTACGGGATGGGCTCGGCGATCGCCGTGCTGCTCACCCTGATCCTGCTCGGGATCACCGTCGTGTACATGCGCACCCTGTTCAAGGAGGAGGAGCTGTGAGCGCCCTGACCGGTACCCCGTCCAGCACCCCGCGCGCCGGAGACCGCACGGGGGGTGGAACGACCGACGAGCGTGCCCCGCAGGTCCTGCGGACCAGGGCGCGCAAGCGCCCCCTGCCCACCGCGGGCAAGGTCGTGGGCATCGTCGCGCTGCTCGTCTTCGCGCTGTTCCCGGCCTACTGGATGTTCTCCTCGGCGATCGACCCCGAGGCCGCGACCCGCGGGGCACGGATCCTGCCCGCGGGCGTCACGTGGGACAACTTCGTGACCGTGATCGACGACGGCGGGTTCGGCCAGTACCTCCGCAACTCGATCGTCGTGGCGATCGGCGCCGTCGTGTTCTCCTCGGTGCTCGCGCTGCTCGCCGCGGTGGCCGTGAGCCGCTTCAGGTTCCGCTTCCGCAAGTCGATCCTCGTGCTCGTCCTCATGGTGCAGATGGTGCCCCTCGAGGCCCTCGTCATCCCGCTGTTCCTCCAGATGCGCACCCTCGGCATGCTCAACTCGCTCCTGGGTCTGACGATCGTCTACATCGCCTTCTCGCTGTCGTTCGCGATCTGGATGCTGCGCGGGTTCGTCGCGGCCGTCCCGGTCGAGCTCGAGGAGGCCGCGTACCTCGACGGCGCCTCGTGGGGTCGCATGTTCTGGAAGATCCTGCTGCCGCTCGTCGCTCCGGGCGTCGTCGCCACGAGCGTCTTCTCGTTCATCACCGCCTGGAACGAGTTCATCTTCGCCCTGACCTTCCTGCAGCAGTCGGCCAAGTACACCGTGCCGATCGGCCTGCAGAAGTTCTTCGGCGAGAACACGACCGACTGGGGCGCGGTCATGGCCGCCTCGACCCTCATCACGCTGCCCGTGATCGTCTTCTTCGTCCTCGTGCAGCGCAACCTGTCCTCCGGCCTGACCGCTGGGTCGGTGAAGGGATGACCACCGTGCACCACGACGCGCTGCGCGCCGTCAACGGCGTCCTGCTCCCCGGTTTCACGGGGACGGACGCCCCGGCCTGGCTGCTCTCGGCCTGCGAGGAGGGCCTCGCGGGCGTCATCTACTTCGCGTACAACACGCCCGACGTCGCCACGACGGCCAGGCTCTCGGCGAGCCTCCACGAGGCCGCGCCCGACCTGCTGATCGCGATCGACGAGGAGGGCGGGGACGTCAGCCGGCTCGAGGCCGCCACGGGGTCGAGCATCCCGGGGGCCGCGGCCCTCGGCGTGATCGACGACGTGGACCTCACCGAGCGGGTCGGGCTCGCGCTCGGCCGCCTGCTCGCCGCGACGGGCGTGGACCTCGACCTCGCGCCCGTGCTCGACGTCAACTCCCGGACCGAGAACCCCGTGGTCGGCGTGCGCGCGTTCGGTGCGACGCCCGACCTGGTGTCCCGGCACGGGGCCGCATTCGTGCAGGGCCTGCACCGCGCCGGGGTCGGGGCGTGCGGCAAGCACTTCCCGGGTCACGGCGCGACCGACGTGGACTCCCACCTGTCGCTGCCCGTGGTCGACGACCCGCTCGAGACGATCCGCGAGCGCGACCTGCCACCGTTCGTCCGGGCCTTCGAGCCCGACGTCGCGATCGACTCGATCATGACCGCGCACCTGCTGGTCCCGGCGATCGGCCCGCGGCCCGTCTCGCTCGAGCCCGCGGCCGCCCTCGTGGCGCGTGAGCTGGGCTTCGAGGGGCCCATCATCACCGACGCCCTCGACATGGGGGCCGTCAAGGGAGCCGACGGGATCGGCGAGGTCGCCGTCCAGGCGATCGAGGGAGGCGCCGACCTGCTGTGCCTCGGCACGACGGTAGGCCGCGACGACGAGGAGCTGTTCCGCCAGGCGCAGAGCGCGCTCCTCGCGGCCGTCGAGCAGGGCCGGGTCACGGTCGAGCGCCTGCTCGAGTCCGCGGCCCGCACTGCGCGCACGGTGCGCCGGGTGCGCGAGCTCCAGGCGTCCACGGGCGCGACGTGCGGCCCGACCGAGGCGACCGCCGCGCTCGAGGCGCTCGCCGCCGTCGGGCAGGAGGCCGCCGAGCGGGCCGTGCGCACGCACGGACCCCTCGCACGCTTGGACCCCACCGGGCCCGCGCCCGACGTGATCGACCTGCGCCAGCGGTTCGACCACGCGGCCGGGCGCACCGCCCAGCACGTCCAGAGCGCGCTCCGCGCGACGTTCCCCGGCACCGAGGTCCACGTCTTCTCCGACCCGGCCGGGTGGGAGGCGACTCTCGCCGCGGTCTCGACGGCCCGGCCCGCCGGCGACCCCGTCCGCCCCCTCGTCGTGATCACGCGTGAACCCGTCCCCGGCAGCCGCGAGGCCGCCATGCTCGACGCCCTGCGCGCCGCGCGCCCCGGGCTCGTCGTGGTGCACACCGGGTTCCCCGACGCCGTGCCCGCCTGGTTCGGGGACGAGACCACCGTGGTCGTCGCGTGCGGCACCGGACGTGCCAACGCGCGCGCCGCCGTCGGGCAGCTGACCGTCACCGCGGAGGTGACCCGATGATCGTCCTCGGCCTGTCCTCCGGCACGTCGGTCGACGCGATCGACGCGGCCGCCGCCGACTTCCACCTGGGCCCCGACGGGGTCCTGCGCATGCGCCCGCTGGGGCACACCGAGTACGAGTGGCCCGCCGCGCTCCGTGAACGCATCCTCAAGGCGCTGCCGCCGGCCCCGGTCGACATGGGCGAGGTCACGCAGCTCGACACGCTCATCGGGCAGGAGTTCGGCCGCGCCGGACGCCAGGCCATCGACGACGTCGCCGGTGGGGACGTCGACCTCGTCGCGTCGCACGGGCAGACGCTCTACCACTGGGTCGTGGGCGCCCGTGCGCACGGCAGCCTCCAGCTCGGCAACGCCGCCTGGATCGCCGAGCGCACCCGCCGCCCCGTCATCAGCGACTTCCGGGTCGCGGACATCGCCGCGGGCGGCCAGGGCGCACCGCTCGTGAGCGTGCTCGACGCGCTCTGGCTCGGGCGCGACCCGCAGTCCCCGGACGGCGCGCCGGCCGGGCTCAGCGCGGCGCTCAACATCGGCGGGATCGCGAACGTCACGCTCGTCGGCGAGGTCGAGGCACCCGTGACCGGGTGGGACACCGGGCCCGGCAACTGCCTCATCGACCTCACGATGCGCCAGCTCACGGGAGAGCCGTACGACCGGGACGGTGCCCTGGGCGCGACCGGGACCGTGGACCAGGCCGCGCTGCGCGCGCTGCTCGACGACCCGTACTTCGCGGCCAAGGCACCCAAGTCGACCGGTCGCGAGCTGTTCGACGCGACCTACGTGCCGCGCAAGCTCGCCGCGGTCCGCCCCGACCTCACGGGGGCCGACCTCGTCGCGACGCTCACCGAGCTCACCGCCGTGACCATCGCGGAAGGCCTGCTCTCGGTCGCGCAGGCTGCTGCCGGGCACGGCGCCCCGCGCGACCCGGCCCTCGGCGAGACGGACCCGCAGCGCGAGGTGCGTCGCGTCGTCGTCTCGGGCGGCGGGGCGCACAACCCGACCCTGCTCGCACGGCTGCGCGCCTACCTGCCCGAGGGGTGCGAGCTCCTCACGGCCGACCAGCTCGGCATGCCGATCGACGCCAAGGAGGCGTACCTGTTCGCGCTCCTCGGCTTCCTGTCGGCCCACGGGGTCGCCGGGACCGCCAAGGGCGAGCAGCGTCGACGCTCGACCGGGGCGCGCCGCGCGACCGTGCTCGGCTCGCTCACCCCGCCCACCCCGTTGATCTGGCCCGCGTTCACCGGGCCCATCCGCCGGCTCGTGCTGGCCAACACCCCGTTCGGGCTCGCCCCGATGCCGAAGGGAACGCACCGATGACCGACACCCGCCCCGCCACCCAGGGGGACCTCTCGGCCGGGCACGCCTCCGCCGCCGAGGACTGGCAGGAGGTGCTCCGGCTCGCGTCGCCGACCGAGGAGCGCAACCCGCGCACCACGGACATCGACCTGCTGCCCACGGCCGAGGTCGTGCGACGCATCACCGACGAGGACGCGGGCGTCGCGGACGCCGTGCGTGCCGAGGCCGACCGCATCACCGCGGCCGTCGACCTCGCCGTGGCCGCGCTGCGCGGCGGCGGCAAGGTCCACTACTTCGGGTCCGGCACGTCGGGCCGCCTCGGCGTGCTCGACGCGGTCGAGCTGCTGCCCACGTACGGCGTGGGCGAGGAGTGGTTCGAGGCTCACCTCGCCGGGGGCGCGGGCGCCATGATGCTCGCGGTCGAGGGGGCCGAGGACGACGTCGAGCTCGGCCGCGCGGACGCCGACGAGGTGCGCTCCGGCGACCTGGTCGTGGGTCTCGCGGCGAGCGGCCGCACGCCCTACGTGGGCGGCGCGTTCGACGTCGCCCGCGAGCGCGGCGCCGCGACCGTGCTCGTGAGCGCCAACCCGCAGGCGCGCCTCGCGTCGCGCGTCGACGTCGCGATCCTGCTCGACACGGGCCCCGAGGTCGTCACGGGCTCGACCCGCATGAAGGCCGCCACGGCGCAGAAGCTCGTGCTCAACACGTTCTCGACCGCGACCATGATCCGGCTCGGCAAGACCTACTCGAACCTCATGATCGACGTGCGCCCGACCAACCAGAAGCTGCGCGCCCGGATCGTGCGCATGCTCGTCCAGGCCACGGGGCTCGGGACCGACGAGTGCGAGCAGACCCTGCACCGGGCCGGCGGCGAGATCCACGTCGCGCTCGTCATGCTGCTCGCCGGCGTCGGCGTCGACGAGGCCCGCGAGGCGCTGCGCGGGGCCGGGGCGCCCGGCGTGCGCCGCGCGCTCGAGCTGCTGGGGGCCTGAGGGGATCGGGCAGCTTCCACGCCGAGGGACCCGGCCCGGGGAGCGGTGGGGCCGAGAGGTCGGATCGTGACGAAATGGGGGCCAGATCGTTATCTGGCTGGCATGCGGTACACGTGTCCCACGGTCGAGGATGGGGGGACACGACGCCGCACCATCAGCGGCGACATCCACGAGCAGGGGGAGTCATGGAAGCACACGGGCGATCATCGGGAGGAGCCAGGCGCATCGGCGCCGGCCGGGCCACGAAGCGGGCGGGCCTCGTGCTGGTCCTCGGCGCCACGCTCGTGGCGTGCGCGACCGAGGCACCCGCCGACAGCGAAGGACCCGGTGAGACGGTGGGGACGATCGCCGCGCCGGCCGAAGGGGCCGAGGCCGCGCAGGTGACGGCCGAGCTGGGCGCGTCCGTCGTCACCCCGGCGCCGCCGCACGTCGACCCGTCCGCGATCCGGTCCCTGCTCCTGCCGGAAGCGGGGGTCGTCACCGGCATCCCGGCGATCCAGGGGAACGTCATGACGATCCTTCGTGACGAGCCCCGGGTCCCCCCGGCGAACAGCCAGTCCCCGGCGAACTGCGACATCGCGGCGATCCTCTCGGGACTCGGCACCAGTGGCTACGCCTTGCAGGACACCCTCAGCCCCGGTGGGCGGCTCCAGCAGGAAGTCCACCTCTTCGCCGACGCGGCCGCGGCCGACGCCGCCTACGCGATCGTCCAGGACCGGGCGTCGTCGTGCCCCACCGTGACGATCGACTACGTCGAGGCCGGTGACCCGATCAGCGTCGAGGTCTCGGGCACTGCGGACACCACCGGCACCTTCCCCTCGCTCGCCCAGGACACGCGCCTCTCCGCCGACGCCTACTGGGTGACCGAGGGCTACAACGGCTACGTGCTGGTCGGCAACGCGATCGTGCACTGGTCGGCCGACGCGGCCAACTATCACGCCGAGCAGATGCCGCGGGTCGACCGTGCCGTCCTGGGGACGCGCAGCGCCGTCGAGGCGGTCGTCCTGGCGCACCTGCAGCAGTTCGCGACGTCGTAGCCGCGCGAAGGTCGCCCGGCACAAGGTGCGGGACCGTCCGCGGCATGCGGACGGTCCCGCGTCACGTCTCTCGCCGGTCAGTCGACGGCCGCGGTGACGGCACGTGCCCCGAACACTGCGGTCCCCACACGTACGATCGTCGCGCCCTCGGCGATCGCCGCCTCGAGGTCTCCGCTCATGCCCATCGACAGCTCACGTGCCTCTCCCGTCCCCGGGGCGCCGCTCGCGAGCACCTCGTCACGTATCCGGCGCAGCCGCTCGAACCCGGCGCGCACCAGCGCGGTGTCGGGGGAGTTCGCCCCGATCGTCATGAACCCCGTGAGGCGAAGACCCTCCAGGGCGGCGACCTGACGGGAGAGGTGCGCGGCGCCGTCGGGCCCCACCCCCGCCTTGGACCCCTCGCCCGACACGTTGACCTGGACCATGACGTCGAGCGTGCGGCCCTCACGCGCGCAGCGGCTCGCGAGCGCCTCGGCGAGCGCGAGCGAGTCGACCGACTCGACGCCCGTGGCCGTGGCCAGGACCTGGTTGACCTTGTTGCGCTGCAGGTGCCCGATCATGTGGACCCGGACGGAGCCGGCCGCGACCAGGTCGGCGAGGTCGGGGGCCTTGGCGACGAGCTCCTGGACGCGGTTCTCGCCGATCAGCGTCGCGCCCGCGGCGACGACCGCGCGGACCGCCGCGGCGTCCTGCGTCTTGGTCGCGACGAGGAGCTGCACCTCTTCCGGGTCCCGGCCCGCAGCCAGGGCCGCGGCGTCGATGCGCGCGCGGACCGCGGCGTAGCGGTCCGCGATGGTCGGGGTCGTGCCGAGAGGGGAGTCGCCGGGGGCGGAGCGGTGGGAGGACACGCGAGCAGTCTAGTTTTCGGCGGGCGCGCGCCGGGCAGGGGAGAGCCCTGCCCGACGGCGTCGCGTGCCCCGGGTAGACCGGTCGCGGAGCGCCGTGCGCCGGGCCGTCGCGGGGCTGCGCCCGCCGTGTGGCGCCGCCGACCCTCCGTGTGGCCGGGCTGGGGGAGAATCGGGGCATGAACGCGATCCTGAACGTCATCTGGCTGATCTTCGCGGGCCTCTGGCTCGCGCTCGGCTACGTCCTGGCCGGCATCATCTGCTGCATCCTCATCATCACCATCCCGTTCGGGATCGCGAGCTTCCGCATCGCCGGCTACGCGCTGTGGCCGTTCGGGCGGACCGTGGTCGACAAGCCGACGGCCGGCGCGTTCTCCACGATCGGCAACGTGATCTGGGTGATCTTCGCCGGGATCTGGCTCGCGATCGGGCACGTGGTCACCTCGATCCCGCTGTTCGTCTCGATCATCGGCATCCCCATGGGCATCGCCAACCTCAAGATGATCCCCGTCTCGCTCCTGCCGCTCGGCAAGCAGGTCGTGCCGACGAACGCGCGCTTCGGCGCCTGAGGCGTCAGGATCGGGTGGGAGCCGCCGACGTCGACGGTGACCTGACGTGACGACGACGGGAGAGCCGTGCGGGGTGGGAGCGGAGTCGAGGGGGTGCGTCCGGGCCTGAGCCTGCGACGCACCTGGTGGCGCGTGCTCGACTACGCCAGCGTGCTCCGTTGGCAGGCCGCGGGCATCACGTCCCGGGTGGACCCCGACGACCTGCGCGCCCCGGCACAGCCGGTCGGTCCGCCCGTCGTGCTCGTCCCGGGCGTGTACGAGTCGTGGCACTTCCTCCTGCCGCTCGCCACCCTGCTGCACGAGCACGGCGTGGCCGTCCACGTGCTCCCCGAGCTCGGCGACAACCGCCGGCCCGTCGCCGCCGGGGCCGCCGTCCTCGGCCGCTACGTCCGCGAGCACGACCTGCGTGACGTCGTCGTCGTCGCGCACAGCAAGGGCGGGCTCATCGGCAAGCTCGCGATGGTGCGCGACGACCCCGAGGACCGGATCGCGTCGATGATCGCGATCAACACGCCCTTCGCCGGATCGGCCTACGCGCGCTGGTTCGTCGCGCCCGCGGTCCGCGCGTTCATCCCGAACGACGCGACGATCGTGGCGCTGTCCGCCGAGCGGGCCGTGAACGAGCGCATCACCTCGGTGCACAGCCGGTGGGACCCGCACATCCCCGCGGGCAGCTTCCTCGACGGTGCGCAGGACGTCGTGCTCGACACCCCGGGCCACTTCCGACCGCTCGCCGACCCCCGGCTGCACGCGCTGCTGCTCGAACGGATCGTCGGGGCGTAGGGCTTTCCGCGGGCGGTCAGTCGCGGGGGAGCTGCAGGACGCGGGTCAGGCCGGGGGAGTCCGGGTCGTCGACGATCTCGACGCCGTCCAGCCAGGACCCGATCACGTGCGCGAGCTCACCGGGGTGGCTGAAGTTGATCGCGTGCGCTGCCCCCTCGATGAGGGCGACCGTGGTGTTGTCGCCCGCGAGGCGCCCCACCTCCCGCACGCGCGCAGGCGGCGGCATGAGCGGGTCCCTGCTGCCGATGACCGCGAGCGTGGGCACGGACGAGGTGATGATGCGCTCGAGCGAGGGGAACCGGGTCAGCTCGCTGAACAGGTGGAACGTGTTGATCGGCCCGAACTTCACGTAGTCCGGGACCGCCACGCGCGCCATCTGCCGGCTCTCGCGCGGACCGTCGGCTGCAAGCTGCCGGATGGCCCGCCCGAGGCCCTGGTTGTGCACACCCCCGGCAGGGGACACGAGCACGATGCGCTCGACCCGGTCCGGCGCGCTGTGGGCGACCTCGAGGCTGATGGGGCAGCCCATCGAGTTGCCGACCAGGACCACCTTCTCGAGCTCGAGGGCGTCGAGGATCTTGACGAGCGCGTGCGCGAGAGCAGGGATCCCGAGCGTGTAGTCCCACCGTTCGCTCTTGCCGTATCCCGGCAGGTCGGGGACGACGTTCGTGGCCCGCGCGGCGAGCACCCGGGCCGTGGGCATGAGGTACGAGCCGGAGATCGCGAAGCCGTGCACGTGGACGATCGGCAGGGCGTCAGGGACGTCGGCGCTGCGCCGGTAGAACACGGGGTGCCCCTCGACGTCGACGGTTCCCTCGGTCCATCCCTCGCCATTCGCGACCATGAGACCGATCGTGGCACTGCGGCCCTGCGGGGGCCACCGGTGCGGGTCGGTTGCCGGGCACCGCCCGGTCGGTTGCCGAGCACGAGGTTGCGGTCGTCTCGGTGCCCAGAACGACCACAACCTCGTGCTCGGCGAGGCGGACCCCCGCCGATGCCTCGCGGTCAGCGAGCCGTGAAGAAGCTCGGTTCGCCCCACCCGGCTACTTCGAGATGCGGCCAACGGGGGCCGTCACGCCACCGTGAACCCCCTTGGCCGCATCTCGATCGCTGCTCGTCTTGATCGCGGTCGGTGCGAGAGGGGAGCCGGATCCATCTCGCTCTCCGGGGCGTCGACGACGACCTCCCGGTCACGTGCAGTAGTGCGGGCTCTCTCCGCAGACGACCCCCTGGATCATGTACGCCACGAAGGCGAAACCGGCGACGATCACGGCGATCGCGCACAGGAGCAGGATCACGCCCACCACGATCAGCACGATCGAACCCGTGCTCAGCTTCCGGGAAGGTGGAGACGGCGCGGCCTGGACAGGCTGCGAGTGCTGAGTCCACTGCTGCCCGTCGAACCAGCGCACCCGCTGCGGGGCGTACGGGTCGCGGTACCAGCCAGGCTGGTGGGTCACGATGTCCTCCTCGGCTGCGGTGCCGTCATCCGCGCGTGGGTGCGTGGCGTCGACCGTGGTGCGAGGGCCGGACGCTCCCGGCGCGGCTGCCTCTTCCCGTGCAGAGGCTACCGGGTCGCCACGACCAGCCAAGCTGTCAGAAGCACACCGGGGCATACCCCGGTGTGCTTCTGACAACCAAGCTGAGGTCAGCGCGTGAAGGCCAGCGCCCAGGTCTCGGGCCCGCGCTCGAGGTAGTCGACCGTGAACGTGCCCGGCCACCGGGCGTCGACCTGCGCCAGGAGCGGCAGCGGGTCGTGCGGGGCGAGGAGCACCATGCCCGCGCCGGGCGCGACGCCCTCGAGCGCCCCGAAGATGGTCGCGTGCCGGATCGCGTGCGGCACCGCGCGGGCGTCGAGCACCGGGAGGTTGCCGGCGTCGTCGTGCCCGCCGCAGCCGCACGAGTGGCCTGCGGGTTCGGCGGGGGCATCATCCATGGCCGCCGCGGTCGCCCCCTCCGAGGCGCCACCGCAGCCCCCGGCACCGCCGCCGCAGCCGCAGGCGCCGCCCGGCTCGCCACCCGCCGCAGCCTCCCCGCCCTCCCCGTGGGAGTGTCCGCCGAGCAGCTCGTGCATCCCGTCGAGGACGCCGGCGAGCGAGACGTCGGAGGACAGGGCGAGCAGCGGCAGGATCTGCTCGTTCTCCTTGGTCATGTGGGTCTCGAAGAGTACCTGGAGCGCGCGGGCGTGGGCTGCGGCGCGGACGGGGCTGGTCGCGCGGTCGAGGGCGTCGACCAGCTTGCCGATCACCCCGTGCTCGGCGATCATCGCGTCGACCAGGAGCCGGGCGTGCTCGTCGCGGTGCGCGTGGGGGTACATCGCGGCTTCCTCGGCGAGCGCGTGCGGCAGCAGGTCGGTCCGCGTCCAGTCCACGAGGCGGCGGTGGGCGCCAGTCGTGGCGGTGCCGGACTCGACGGCCTGGACCAGCGCCTCGACGAGCAGCCCGAGGGTCCCGTTCATCTCGGTGTGGTGGGCGACGACGGCCTCGACGGCGCGTGAGTCTTCGGCCGACGTGGCCAGGACGATGCTGCTCATGACGTGAGACCTCCGGGAGCGGTGGGAGTGGTTCTCCAACGCGCCAAACATTAGTACACTTTATTCCGTGGAAAATACGCAGCCTGCTGGACGGGCAGAGCACCCCGCGCCCCCGCGCCCCGGGTACGGCCCGCCGCTCGTGCGGCGCGCGGTCCGCCCCGCGCGGCTCTCGAAGGCCCGGCTCGCGGTCCTCGACGTCCTCGCGTCCCAGCCCGAACCCTGCTCGGTCAGCTCGGTCGCGACCGCGCTCGACCAGCACACCAACACCGTGCGCGAGCACCTCGAGGGCCTGGTCGAGGCGGGGCTCGCGACGAGCGAGAGCGCCCCGGCGCACGGCCGGGGCCGCCCGGCCCGGCTCTACGCCGCGGTCACGGAGTCGCCGACGACGGCGGGCGCCGCCGAGTACGCGGGCCTGGCGTCGGCGCTCGCGGCCCAGATCGCCAGGTCGAGCGCCGACCCCGTGGGCGACGCGCTCGCCGCGGGCCGCGCCTGGGGCGCGGAGCTCGTCGGGGACGTCGAGCTCCCCTCGGGTCCGGGCACGGTTCCCGACGGCGCCTCGCACCCTGCGAGCGTGGGTGGCACAGGGCGCGGGGAGAGCGCGCCGGACGCACGCCGGGAGCCCAGCGGGGGACCCGACGTCGTCGGGCACCCGGGCAGCGCGGGCGACGGTCCAGGGGCCCCCGAGAAGGGGAGACCCGGCCGAGGTGCCGACGACGCCGGGAGCGCCGCGCGCCACGAGGTCGTCGACCTGCTGGACCGCCTGGGGTTCGCCCCTCGGGCCGACGACGACGCGGCCTCGGTCGCGCTGACCCGCTGCCCTCTGCTCGAGGCCGCGTACCGCAACCCCGAGGTCGTGTGCGCGGTGCACCTCGGCCTGGCGCAGGGCGCCCTCGAGCGGCTGGGGGCCCCTCGCGAGGGGACGTCCCTGCTGCCCTTCGCCGAGCCGGGCGCGTGCCGCCTGTACCTGCGCCCCGCGGACGGATCCCCTGAGGGGACCCCGGACCGGCCCACGCCGGAGCCCGGGGCCACCACCGCCCCCGGTCACGCCGACAGCTCGCACCGCTGATGCGCCGCGTCGTCTTCGTGCTGCCGGCCGGCCTCGCGCTCCTCGCGGGTCTCGACGCGGCGCTCCTGCTGCTCGGCCTGCCGGCCCCGCTCACGACCGAGCGCCTGCCCCAGATCCACGGCGTGCTGCTCGTCCTGGGCTTCGTCGGCACGGTGATCGCGCTCGAGCGCGCCGTCGCGCTGCGCACGCGGTGGGGCTTCGCGGCCCCGGGGCTGCTGGGGGCGGGCGCGCTGGCTCTGCTCAGCCCGGCCCCGCTCGCCGTGGGCCAGGTGCTCCTCGTCGCGGGCTGCGGCGCGCTGTGCCTGGTCTACGTCCCGCTGTGGCGGCGCCAGCACGACGACGCGGTCCTCGTGCAGCTCGTCGGCGCGCTGCTCGCGACGGGCGGGGCGCTCCTGTGGCTCGGCGGCGTGGGCGTCGCCGACGTGCTGCCGTGGCTCGCGTGCTTCGTGGTGACCACGATCGCGGGCGAGCGGCTCGAGCTCGCCCGGATCGCGTTCCTCGGACGGGGCGCGGGCCTGATCCTGTGGGTCTGCTGGGCGCTCGCGGTGGGGTGCGTGGCGACCCTGCTGTGGCCCGCTGCCGGCTACGCCCTGCTGGGTGCGGCCGTCCTGGTGCTGTGCGGCTGGCTCGCGGTGCACGACGTCGCCCGGCGCACCGTCCGCTCGACGGGGCTCGCGCGCTACATGGCGGCGTGCCTGCTCGCGGCGTACGCGTGGCTCGCGGTCGCCGGGGCGATCTGGCTCCTCGCCGGGCGCCAGGTCACGGGGCCCGGGTACGACGCCGTGATCCACGCGGTCTTCCTGGGCTTCACGATCTCGATGATCATGGCCCACGCGCCCGTGATCCTGCCCGCGGTGCTGCGCGTGCGGCTGCCGTACACGCCCCTGATGTACGGGCCTGCGGTCCTCCTGCACCTGGGCCTGCTGGTCCGCCTGGGGCTGGGCGACGCCCGGGACCTGCCCGTGGCCCACCAGGTCGGGGGAGTGCTCAACGTGGTCGCGCTGCTCGCGTTCGTGGTGCTCATGCTCGGGGTCGGGATCCGCGCGCGCCTCGCGCCCGCGCCCGGGACGCGGCCGCGCGACGCCGTCGGGCCTGCACCGTCCCTGCTCGAGGAGACCGCTCCGTGAAGCTCGACCTGTCCCCGGCTGCGCCTCCCGCGCCCCTGAGGCCCCTGACCGACCGCTCCGCCTGGCACCTGCGCGCCAACGCCCCCGTGGTCGCCTGGCTCGTGGCGACCGTGGTCGTCGCCGTGGGCCACCGGTGGATCCCCGCGTCGCCCTGGCTGCTCGTGCACCTGCTGCTGCTCGGCGCGGTGACCAACGCGATCTGCGTGTGGAGCCAGCACTTCACCGACGCGCTCCTGCGCCGCCGGATCACGCCCGCCTCGCGGCGCTGGCAGGTCGCGCGCCTGGTGCTGCTCAACGGCGCGGTCGCCGCGACGGTCGCGGGCATGGTCACGGCGACGTGGGTCGTGACGCTCGTGGGGGCCGTCGGCGTGGGCGTCGCGGTCGCAGCCCACGGCACGGCCCTGTGGCTCCAGTCACGGCAGGCGCTCGCGGCCCGCTTCGCGATCTGCGTGGGCTTCTACGTCGCGGCGGCCTGGCTCCTGCCGTTCGGGGCGGGGCTCGGTGCGACGCTCGCGCGCGGCCTCGACGAGGGGTGGCACACGCGGGTCGTGCTCGCGCACGCGGGCTTCAACCTGCTGGGCTTCGTGGGCCTCACGGTCATGGGCACGCTCATGACGCTGTGGCCGACCATGCTGCGGACGAAGATGGCCGACGACGCTCCCCGCGCCGCGCGCACGACGCTCGCCCTCATGCTGGTCGGCCTGGCGGGCGGGGTGGCCGCGGTCCTGGCGGCCTCGCCGCCCGTCGCGGCCGTGGGGTTGGCGACGTACCTCGCGGGCATCGGTGTCTCGGTGCGGCCCATGGTCACGGCGGCCCGACGGCGTCCGCCCGCGACCTTCGCGACGTGGTCGGCGGCCTGCGCGCTGGCCTGGCTGGTGGGATCGCTCGCGACGCTGGTCGGCGTCCTGGCACTGAGCGGGACGTGGGAGGCGGCGGCCGCACGCGTCGGGATCGTGACCGTGCCGCTCGTCGCGGGCTTCGCGGCCCAGGTCCTGCTCGGGGCGCTGACCTACCTGGTGCCCGTGGTCCTGGGCGGCGGTCCCGCGGCGGTGCGCTCGACCACGGCCGTGCTCGAACGCGGGGCCGTGCTGCGGGTCGTGCTGTTCGACGGAGCGCTCGCGCTCTTCGTCCTGCCCGCGCCGAGCCTGGTGCACGTGCTCGCGTCGCTGACTGCGCTCGGCGCGCTCGTGGCTTTCCTCCCGCTGCTCGTCGGGGCCCTGCGCGTCCACCGCCGTGCCCGGCGCACGCCGTTCGTGCCACCGACCGCCGAGGACGTCGCGGCGGCCCACGCCCTGGGGCAGGACCTGCGCGCGCGGTCCGGAGACGCCCGCCAGGGGCCTCCCGTGGAGGCCGTGACCGGACCGCGTCGCAAGGGGCTGGCCGTGGCCGCGCTGAGCGTCCTGCTCCTGGTCGCCGCGGGCGGGGTGGCCCTGGACCCGGCCGCGCTCGGCACCGGGACGGGAGCCTCGCCGACCGAGGCCGGTGCGTCGGGTGCCGTCGTGCCCACGGGGCGCACGACGACCGTCGAGGTCGAGGCCCGCGACATGCGCTTCTTCCCCGCGACGATCGAGGTGCCTGCCGGGGACTCCCTGGTGCTCGTCGTGACCAACACCGACTCCACGGTCCACGACCTCGTGCTCGACACGGGCGCGACGAGCGGGCGGCTCTCCCCAGGGGCGACCGAGACGTTCGAGGTGGGGGTCGTGGGCCGCACGGTCGACGGGTGGTGCAGCATCGTGGGCCACCGGCAGATGGGCATGGTGCTGACGATCGAGCCGGTGGGCGGTTCTGTGGGCGGGACGAGCCTGGCCGACGGCGGTGCCGAACCTGACGGCGCCGGCGCCGGCAGCGACAGCGAGGCCGAGCACGACGGCATGGCGGGCATGGACCACGGCCCGGTGGGCTCGGGCGACGAGTCCGGCGCCCCGAGCGCCGCGAAGGACCTGGACTTCATGGCGACCCCGGGCGACGACTTCGTGGCGCGTCCGGCCGAGCTCGCGCCCGCGAGCACCGAGACCGTGCACCGCGTGCGGCTCGCCGTCTCCGAGCTCGTGACCGAGGTCGCGCCCGGGGTGACGCAGACGCTGTGGACGTTCGGCGGCACGGCCCCCGGTCCGACGCTGCGCGGCAAGGTCGGCGACCGCTTCGAGATCACGCTGGTCAACGACGGCACGATCGGGCACTCGATCGACTTCCACGCCGGGGCGCTCGCCCCCGACCGGCCCATGCGCACGATCGCGCCGGGCGAGGAGCTCACCTACACGTTCACGGCGACCATGTCCGGGGTGTGGATGTACCACTGCTCGACCATGCCCATGTCGGCGCACATCGCGAACGGCATGTTCGGCGCGGTCGTGATCGACCCGCCGGACCTTCCCGCGGTCGACCGCGAGTACCTGATCGTCCAGTCCGAGTACTACCTCGGTCCGCAGGGCGGCGAGGTCGACATGGACCGGCTCGCGACGGGTGATCCCGACGTCGTGGCCTTCAACGGCTACGCCAACCAGTACGACGCGGCGCCCCTCCCGGCCCGGGTGGGCGAGCGCGTGCGCGTGTGGGTGCTCGCGGCGGGGCCCAACCGCGGCTCGGCGTTCCACGTCGTGGGCGGGCAGTTCGACACGGTGTTCAGCGAGGGCGCCTACCGGCTGCGGCCCGGCAACGCCGAGGCGGGCGGGTCCCAGGTGCTGGGTCTCGCGGTCGCCCAGGGCGGCTTCGTCGAGCTCGCGTTCCCCGAGGCGGGGCGCTACCCGTTCGTGACCCACGCCATGATCGACGCCGAGCGCGGCGCGCACGGGTTCTTCGCGGTCACGGGGTAGACGGCCGGGGTGGTGGGCGGGACGTAGGGTGTCATCGGTCCGCCCGTACCGATCACCCGCCGGAGGCAGCATGCACGTCCAGACCCCGAGCCCGCTCGCGTGACGGGCGTACGGGTCGGTCGCTGCGAGCAGTGCGGCGCCGACGTCCAGTGGCTGCCGTGCTACGACGGCCGTCGTCGGGCCTTCGCGCTCGACGAGGTCCGCAGCGCGCACGCGGGGGACGAGGTGCGCTGGTTCCTGACGTCGAACCGGGGGGCCGTGCCCGGGACGCAGCTCGCGTACTCGCCGACCATGCCGTTCCGGGTGCGGCACGTGTGCCAGCGCCAGCCGCAGGGATACGGCGAGGAGACGCTCGACAAGGCCGCGGTCCTGCGCTCGGCCCCGCAGGTGCGCGAGTTCCAGGTGCGCCCGCCCTACCGGTTCGGCTACCGGTGGGAGTCCGAGTGGGGCCACATCGTGCACCCCGACCGGGGGCTGTGCGGGGCCAAGGTCATCGGGGAGATGACCCCGCGCGAGGCCGAGCGCCTCCCGACCATGCCGATGTGCAAGGAGTGCGTGAAGCGGTACTCGCGCCGCCACCCGCACGACCAGGTGCGCCGCCCGCCCGAGCCGGCCTGAACCCGCCTGACGCGCCGCACGCCTGCTCGCCCGCCTGCCCAGCCCGCCCCGCCTGCCGGTCCCGCCCGTCCCGAAGGAGCCCCCGTGC
>NZ_MAQA01000058.1 GCF_001692445.1 Oerskovia enterophila
GGGTGGGGCCGGGACGGCGTCGGGTAGGGGGAAGTCACCCGTCAACGGTAGGTCACCGGGTGTGGGGATCTGGCGAAGAGAAGGGGCAGGTCACGGCAGGTCCGACCGACGACGAGCGGAGCCGTACCGCGGTCCGCCCGGGACGACCGAGAGCCGGCCGGTACCCGACGCGGGTACCGACCGGCTCTGCTCACGGGGACGACTGGGCGCCCCCCGGCCAGGGGATCATCGACCCTGGCGCTTCAGACCCGCAGCTCGGCGGGCAGCTCGCCCTGCCCCTCGTGGAGCAGGCAGGCGACCGAGCGGCCCGGCTCCCCGACACCGGGCAGCCCCAGCGACGTGGGGCCCAGCCCGGGGTGGACGTCGGCGCACGCGTCCATGACGTGCGCGCAGCGGGGCCGGAACGGGCACCCGCTCGGGAGCGCCTGGAGGTCGGGCGGCGAGCCGGGGATCCCGACAAGCGGGCGCTTGGGGCCGTGCAGGGGCGGAAAGGAGTTGAGCAGCCCGTGCGTGTAGGGGTGGCGCGGGCGCCGGTAGACGTCGCTCGCCGAGGCCTGCTCGACGATCTCGCCCGCGTACATGATCGCGATCCGGTCGGCGACCTCGATGAGCAGCGACACGTCGTGCGTGATGAACACGACCGAGAAGCCCAGACGGTCGCGCAGCTCGATGATCTGCTCGACGATCTGACGCTGCATGACGACGTCGAGCGCCGTCGTGGGCTCGTCCATGATGAGCACCTTGGGCTCGAGCGCGAGCGCCATCGCGATCATGACGCGCTGGCGCATGCCGCCCGAGAGCTGGTGCGGGTACGCCGAGATGCGGTCCTTCGCGATCCCGACCATCGACAGCAGCTCGCCGGCCCGCTCGTTGCGGTCGTAGCGCGACATCCCGGGGCGGTGCGCCGCGATCGCGTCGGTGAGCTGCTTGCCGACCCGGTAGACCGGGTTGAGCGAGTTCATGGCGCCCTGGAAGACGATGGCCGTGTCCTGCCAGCGCGAGCGCCGCAGCTCCTTGTCGCTCATGCGCAGGATGTCGACGGGCTCGTCGCCCGTGGCCCCCGTACCTCCGTGGAACAGCACCTCTCCGCCCGTGATGAGGCCTGGCGGGGGCAGGAGGCGGGTCGCGGCGTAGACGAGCGTCGACTTGCCGCAGCCCGACTCGCCCGCGATCCCGAGCACCTCCCCCTCGTGCAGCGTGAGGTTGACGCCGCGCAGGGCGCGCACGGGCTCGGGGCCGTAGCCATAGGCGACGTGCAGGTCGCGGATCTCGAGCACGGGCTTGCCGGTCCCGGCGGGGGCGCCGGCGGAGGGAAGGTCGGTGACCGTCATCGGACGCTCTCCTTGCGTGTTGTCGTGCCGTCGTTGTCGCGGTCGTCGCGGGTGGGCTCGCGACGCGCCTCGGTCGGGCCCTCGGCCCGGTTCTCGCTCGAGCCGTCCGCGCCGTCAGGCCCAGCCGGGCCGTCCGGGGTGGCGGGCGCACCCTTCCCCGTGCCCGACGGCGTCGCACCGGTCGAGGCGGGTGAGGCACTCGGGCGCGTGGCGCCGTCGGGCCTGGTGCTGGGCGTGGCGTTCGCTGCCGGCGCACCCTCGCGGACCACGGCCGTGAAGCCGATGCGCGGCGAGATGCGGCGCTTGCGCAGGGCTCGCGGGCTCGCACCCGTCGAGCGCAGACGCGGGTTGACGAACTCGTCGATGCCGAAGTTGATGAGGGTCAGCGCCATGCCGAGCATCGCGATGCACAGGCCCGCCGGGACGAACCACCACCACGCGCCGCGCGAGAGGGCCTGCTGCTGCTCGGCCCAGAAGAGGATCGTGCCCCAGTTCCAGTCCGAGATCGACGTCACGCCGATGAAGGCGAGCGTCGTCTGCATCAGGATCGCGAACGTCACGGTGCCCACGAAGCTCGACGCCATGATGGCCGTGAGGTTCGGCAGCGTCTCGAACCACACGATGCGCCACGTCGACTCGCCGTTGGCGCGCGCGGCCTCGACGAAGTCGCGTCGGCGCAGCGACAGGGTCTGCGCACGCAGGATGCGCGCGCCCCACGCCCAGCTCGTCGCCGCCAGGATGAGCGCGACCGTCAGGCCGCCTGCGTCGGGGAGCTGGCCCGCGACGATGATGATGAGGGGCAGCGCCGGGATGACCAGGAAGATGTTGGACAGCGACGAGAGCAGCTCGTCGCTCACGCCACCCAGGAAGCCCGCGCTCACGCCGACGAGGATCGACAGGAGCGTCGCGCCGATGCCCGCGATGAAGCCGACGATCATGACGCCCCGCGTGCCCACGAGGATCTGGGAGAACACGTCCTGGCCCACGTGCGTGGTGCCGAGCCAGTGCGCGCCGCTCGGCGGCTGGAGGATGTCCGAGGACATCGCGCTCGGGTCGTAGGGCGCGATCCACGGGCCGATCACCGCGAGGATCGCGAAGAAGCCCAGGATCGCGAGCCCCGTGAAGGACTTGCCGTTGCGCAGGAACAGGAGCTTCTGCTTCTTGGGAGAACCCTTGCGGCGCCGGGGCACCTCGGGGGCGAGAGGCTCTGCCCCGTTGTCGAGCTGGGCGTGGTCCATCTGGACGGGGATGCCGGTCATCGGTCAGCCCTCCTGTCGGGTGCGCGGGTCGAGGACCACGTACGCGAGGTCGGCGAGGATGTTCGCCACGAGGACGGACAGCGTGATCATGAGGAAGATGCCCTGCATGAGGGGGTAGTCGTGCGCGCCGATCGCCTGCAGGAGCGTGAAGCCCACGCCCTGGTAGGAGAAGACCTTCTCCATGACGAGCGTGCCGGACACGATGAAGCCGAGCGACAGCGCGAAGCCCGAGACCTGCGGCAGGATCGCGTTGCGGGCCGCGTAGCCGAACATCACGCGACGCTCCGACAGGCCCTTGGCCTGCGCGACCGTGACGTAGTCCTCCGAGGTGACCGTGACGGTCATGTTCCGCATGCCGAGGATCCAGCCCGCGACCGAGGACAGCACGATCGTGATCGCCGGCAGCGTGCCGTGCTCGATCACGGAGCTGATGAACTCCCAGTTCCACCCGGGCACCAGTCCCGGCTGGTAGGCGCCCGACGACGGGAAGACCGACCACGTCACCGAGAAGAGCATGATCGCGACCAGGCCCAGCCAGAAGTACGGCACCGACGAGAAGAAGGTCGTGATCGGGAGGAGGCCGTCCGCCCACGAGCCGCGACGCCAGCCGATGACGACGCCCAGGAACGAGCCGAGCAGGAAGCTGATGACCGTCGCGATGCCGACCAGACCGATGGTCCACGGCAGCGCCTGGGCGATGACCTCGCTCACGGTGCTCGGGAAGAGCATGATCGAGAGCCCCAGGTCGCCCGAGAACAGCATCTTCCAGTAGTCGACGTACTGCTCCCAGAGCGAGGCCCCGCTGTCGAGACCGAAGAGGACGTAGAGCGACTCGCGGGCCTCGGAGCTGATGCGGCCCTGGTTCTTGTTGATGAAGGACGACACCGGGTCGCCGTCCATCATGCGCGGGATGAAGAAGTTGATCGTGATGGCCGCCCACGCGGTGATCACGTAGAAGACGATGCGTCGCAGGAAGTACTTCATGCCGACACCCCCACTCGTGCGGAGCCGAGCGCGGGGATCAGGTCCCGCTCGGCAGGTTCGACGTCGGACGCTCCCACGTAGCCCCAGCAGGCGACCTTGCGGCCGTCGCCCACGTCCACGAGGTCGGGGACCTTGCTCCGGCACAGGTCCGTCGCGAACGGGCAGCGCGGGCTGAAGCGGCAGCCCTCGGGCGGGCGGACCATCGACGGGGGCTCGCCGTTCGCGCCCGTGCGGTCCTGCGCGGCGAGGTTCTCCGGGTCCGGGGCCGAGCGCACCAGGAGCTGGGTGTAGGGGTGGGCGGGCTCCTGCGTCACGAGCTCGCTCTCGCCGTGCTCGACGATGCGGCCCGCGTACATGACCCGGGTCTCGTCGGCGAAATACCGGGCCGAGGCGATGTCGTGCGTGATGTAGAGGATCGCGATGCCGAGGCGGTCGCGCAGGTCCTTGAGCAGGTTGAGGATGCCGATGCGGATCGACACGTCGAGCATCGAGATGGGCTCGTCGGCGAGCAGGACCTCGGGGTCCGCGGCCAGGGCGCGGGCGATCGCGACACGCTGGCGCTGGCCGCCCGAGAGCTCGTGCGGGTACTTGTCGACGTACCGCTCGGGCTGGAGCTGCACCCTGTCGAGCAGCGCCGCCAGGGCGTCCTCGAGCGCCTGCCCGCGGAGCCTGGGCTGGTGGATCCGCAGCGAGCGCGTGAGCGTGTAGCGGATCGTGTGGACCGGGTTGAGCGACCCGAACGGGTCCTGGAAGATCATCTGCACGCGCCGGCAGTACCGACGGAAGGCCCGGCCGCGGTGCGCGGTCACGGGCTCGCCGTGCAGCAGGATCTCGCCCGACGTCTGCGTGTACAGGCGGGCCAGGAGGCGGGCGATGGTCGACTTGCCGGACCCGGACTCCCCGACGAGCGCGACGACCTGGCCGCTGCGCAGCGAGACGTCCACGCCGTCGACCGCGTGCACCACGGCGTTCGAGCGCAGGCCCCGGACGGGGAAATGCTTGGTGAGCCCGCGGGCCTCGAGGACGGGCGCGTCGGGCGGGGGCGCGGCCGGGGCGGTGTGCGTGTCGGAACTCATGGTGAACCTGACTGCTGGGGGGAACGGGGTGGAGTCAGCGCTGACCAGCTGCTCATGAGGGGGCGGGGCCGCCGCCGGGCCGTGGGCGGGCCTGGCGGGAGGCCGAGGAACGAGGCCGGATGGTAGGCCCGGCGACGGCCCCGCCCCCTCACTCACGAGCAGCCACGCGATCAGGAAGCCGGCTTCAGCTTCGTGAGGATGAGCGACGCGTTGGCCGTCGTCGGCTGCGGGTTCGCGTACGGGTCCTCGTCCGAGGGCCAGCCCACGAAGTTCTTGGTCGAGTACTGGGCCGCGGCCGGGCGTCCGAGGAGCGCGATGGTCGGGACCTCGTCGACGAAGACCTGCTGGACGGTCTCGAGCGCGGCCGTGCGGGCTGCCTCGTCCGTGGCGTTGGCGTACGTGGCCAGGGCTGCGGTCGCCTCGTCGTTCTTGAAGCGGCCGAAGTTCCAGTTGGCACGCTCACCGAGCGGCATGTACTGGGCGCCGTCCATCTGGTTGGAGTACGTGTCCCAGGGGGTCGCGCCGCCGTCGGTCCAGTGCATCGAGGCCTGGAAGTCGCCCTCGGCGATCGCGGTGAACCAGGCGTCGGCGTTCTGGCCCTCGACCGTGGCCGTGATGCCCAGGGGCTTGACGGCGTCGGCGACCATCTGGAGCTCGGTCAGGTAGTCCGACCAGCCCGTGGGGTTGGTCAGGGTGAACGTCACGGCGTTGCCCTCGGGGTCCTTGAGCGTCGTGCCGTCGAGGGTGTAGCCCGCGTCGGCGAGGACCTTCTTGGCGCCTGCCTCGTCGACCGTGTACTCCTTGCCCTGGAAGGGCGCGGTGATGAAGTCGGTACCCGCGGGCTCGGGGAGCCCGGTCACGTTGGTCAGGGGCGGGAAGACGCCTGAGGACGCGAGCTCGGAGATCTGCTTGCGGTCGAGCACGAGCTGCACGGCCTTGCGGACGGCGACGTCGTCGAACGGCGCGGTCTCGGTGTTGAGGAACAGCGCGTCGACGCCCAGGCCCGTGGGGGCCCACTGGTTGTTCACGTCGGGGTTGGCGTCGATGTAGACCTTCTCGTAGTCGGGGATGAAGGTCCATCCCCACTGCGCCTCGCCCGAGACCAGGGCGTTGGTGAGCGCGTTGTTGTCGTTGTAGGAGCTGTAGCGCAGCTCCTTGACGCCGAGCTCGCCGCCCCAGTAGTCGTCACGGGCCGTGAGGGTCGCGGCCTGCGCGGTCCAGGACTTGAGGGTGTACGGCCCTGTGCCGACAGGCTCCTCGTTGGTCCAGGTCGTGGGGTCCTCGACGTCCTTCCAGACGTGCTCGGGCACCACGAAGAGCTGGAGGATCTGGCCCTGCTTGACGAACTGTCCCGAGGTGAACGAGACCGTCACCTTGTTGCCGTCGACCGCGATGTCGCCGAACGGCAGCGCGAACGTGTTGAGGCCCTCGTTGTCCTTGCGGATCTGGAACGAGTAGGCGATGTCCTCGGCAGTGAAGTCCTCGCCGTCCGACCACTTGACGCCGTCGCGGGCCGTGAGGGTCAGCTGCGTGTAGTCCGCGTTCCACTCCCACTCGCTCGCGAGCCAGGGCGTGGGGTCCTCGGACGGACGCACCGTGTTGACCTGGGCCAGCGGCTCGTAGATCGCGAACGCGTAGCCCAGCGACATCGCCGAGGACGTGTTGGCGAAGGGGTTGGAGTTGTCGGTCTGGGGACCGTTGGGCATCCCGATCGTCAGGACGCTCGAGCCTCCTGCCGACGAGGTGCTTCCCTCGCCGCTGCCGCCGCCGCTGCATGCGGTGGCGATGAGGGCGAGCGACGTGAGTCCGACGATCGCCGTGCTGATCCTGCGCTTGTTCATGAGTGCCTCCTTGCACTGAAAATCTGAACGAACCGTACGTGCGGTCCGCGGTGAACCTGACATCTGCTGGGTGGGGCTGGGTCGTGCGCGGTGCTGCGGGGCCGAGCGGGTGGAGCAGGTGGTGCGGGTGGTGCGGTGGTGCTGTCGGGGAGCTGCGGCGGGGGAACGCCGCCGCTCCCCGGGTCAGGCGGGCAGAGGAGCCCGGAGCCGGAGGTCGCGGATCGACCGCCCGGCTCGCAGGACGTGCCCGCCGGCAGCGGTGACCCACTGCTGCGAGGGGACGTCCCAGATCTGGAGGGCGCGCGCGGGGATGCGCACGCGCGCCGTGGCGCGCTCGCCCGGGGCGGCGTCGACGACGGCGAAGCCGCCGAGCCAGCGCACGGGGCGACGAGGGGCATCGGGCGTGCCGGACGAGACGCCGGGCTCGACGTAGACCTGGACGACCTCGCGGCTCGCGCGCTCGCCCGTGTTGCGGACGACCACGTCGAGCAGCACGTCGGCGGTCGGGGCACCGTCAGTCCTGGCGGGGGCCTCGACGACCGTCGCGCCCACGTACTCCCACGTGGACCAGCCGAGGCCGTGCCCGAACGGCGCCGCGGGCGTGGCGCCGGTGCGCTCCCAGGCGCGGTAGCCGACGTCGAGCCCCTCGGTGTACTCGACGACCCCGTCCTGCGGGATCGCGTGCGGGACCGGGACGTCCTCGAAGCGTGCGGGCAGGGTCCAGGGCAGCCGGCCCGAGGGCTCGGTCACGCCGAGCAGCGCGTCCGCGAGTCCCGACCCGGCCTCCTGGCCGCCGAGCCACGCCCACAGGACGGCGGGGGCGTCGTCGAACCAGGGCAGCAGGACCGGGGCGCCCGCGTTGACGACCACGACCGTGCGGGGGTTGGCCGCCAGGACGAGCTCGGCCAGCCGGTTCTGGTTGCCCGGGAGATCGAGGTCGGGGCGGTCGTAGCCCTCGGACTCGACCTCCTCGGTCGTGCCGACGACGAGGACCACGACGTCGGCCTCGGTCGCCGCGGCAACGGCCTCGTCGAGCATCTCCTGGGCGGTCGCGCCGGGGAGCCGGTGGACCAGCTCGCCCCGGACGAACGACGCGTACCCGACGGCGTGGACCACCTGGAGGGTCGCGTCCAGCCGCGCTGTGCGCGGCTCGGTGACCTCGACGTCCACGGTGCGGGCGACCGGGTGGTTGTGCCCCGAGCTCAGGACGACGTCCTCGTTGACGACGACGTCGCCCGTCGAGACGAGCCGGCCGTCGACCGTCACCGTGTGGACGCCGACCGTACCGATGCCGAGCTCGTGCGTGCCGGGCTCCTCGAGGTCCACGTCCGCGCGGACCCGCACGGCCACGGCGTCGGCCCGGACGTCCTGGAGCCATCCGTCCCACGTCGCGGCCGTGCGGGAGTCGAGGACCTCGCCGCGCGCGTCGAGGAGCTCGACACGGGCACCGGGCGCGCCCGTGACCGGGTCGCTGCACCGGCCTGACACGTCCAGGGCGGGCGGGTTGGAGCGCGAGCGGGCACCGTCGTGGACCAGGATGCGGGTGCCCTCGGGCAGGCCCGCGCGGAGCTCCTCCTCGGGCGTGGTCACGCGGTCGGGGACCACGAACGACGAGCCGCCGCCCTGGAGGAACGGGGTCGTCGCGGCGGGGCCGAGGAGCGCGACCGTCAGGGGACGGCCGGCGGGGGCGAGGGCCGCGGGGTCGAGGGGCACGAGCCCGCGGCTCCGGTCGGACGCGCGGCCGGCGCCGTCCGTCCCGTCCGCGCCCTCGGCGGAGAGGGCCCCGTCCGCCTCGTTCTTGAGCACGACGATCGAACGTGCGACGAGCTCACGGAGGAACGCGGCCGACGCCTCCTGGCCCGTGAGCCCGTCGCGGGCCGACGACGCGGAGGAGGGTGCGTCGTCGGGCTGGAGCCCGGTCACCTGCGCGGTGCCGGGAGCGTGAGGTGCCCCGAGGTCGAGCGCGCCGACCCGGTGGGCCAGGCGCAGGAGGCGCACGACCTTGTCGTCGAGCTCGCTCTCGGCGACCTCTCCCGAGCGGACCGCGGCGAGCAGGCCGTCGCCCCAGGGGCCGTCGGGGCCGGGCATCTGCAGGTCGAGGCCTCCCTCGACCGCGCCGCGGATCGTCTTGGTGGCGACCCAGTCGCTCACGACGACGCCGTCGAAGCCCCACTCGTCCTTGAGGACACCGGTGAGGAGAGGGCGGTGCTCGAGCACGGGGGCCGCGGTCTCGCCGTCGTCGACACCCGAGTAGGCACCCATGACGCTCCAGGCCTGGGCCTCGTGCACGACGCGCTCGAACGGCGGGAGGTAGACCTCACGCAGCGTGCGCTCGTCGAGGCGCGCGAGGTAGCGCGTGCGCTCGGTCTCGGAGTCGTTCGCGACGTAGTGCTTGACGCTCATGCCGACGCCGTGGGCCTGCGAGGAGCGCACGAGCTCGACCGCGATCTCGGCGGTCAGGTGCGGGTCCTCGGAGTAGCACTCGAAGTGGCGGCCGCCCACGGGCGTGCGCTGGAGGTTGATCTGCGGGGCGAGCACGACGTCGACGCCGTGGCGGCGCGCCTCGGACGCGAACAGGGCGCCGGCGCGGGCCGCCAGGTCGCGGTCCCAGGTCGCGGAGAGCGCGCTGGGGGCGGGGAACATCGCGGAGGTCTGCGCGGTCACCGGGGAGCCGTCGGCCAGGGTGGACTCGCCTCCCGTGCCGCGGACGCCCACGGGGCCGTCGGACATCGCGACGGCCCGCAGGCCGATGCGCTCGATCGGGGTCGTGGTCCACATGCCGGCGCCGACGAGGAGGGAGACCTTCTCCTCGACCGTGAGGTCTGCGGTGAGGCGCGCGAGGCGTTCCTCGGTCCCGTCGACGTCGGTGTCGGCACCGACGTCGACGACGTCGGGGGTGACGTCGGTCGTGACGTCGTGGGTCTTCAGTGACACCAGGTGCTCCGTTCGGACGGCGTTGTCTGCTGGCCGATATACAACCACACTTACTGACTAGTCAGTAAGTCAACGAAGATCACAGTATGGTTGCGGTCATGACAGAGGCCACCACACCGGCGCGCACGCGCCGACCGCGCAAGGGCACCGCCGCCCGGCGCGAAGAGATCCTGCGCGCAGCCATGCGCGTCTTCGGGTCCAAGGGGTACCACCAGGGCTCGCTCGCCGAGGTCGCCGAGCAGGTCGGGATCACCCACGCCGGGGTGCTCCACCACTTCGGCTCCAAGAACCAGCTCCTCATCGAGGTCCTCGAGTTCCGAGACGTCGTCGACGTCGAGCACCTCGAGGGCAAGCACATCCCCGGCGGGCTCGACCTGTTCCGCCACCTCGTCACGACCGCCCGCATGAACGCCGAACGCCCCGGCATCGTGCAGGCCTACACCGTCCTGACGGGCGAGTCCGTGACCGACCAGCACCCCGCCCGCGACTGGGCCGCGCGCCGTTTCGCGGGCCTGCGCGGGGACATCACGAGCGCGCTCGACACCGTGATAGCCGAACGCCGAGAGGCCGGCCTCCTGACACCCGAGGACGACGTCGAGCTCGACCCCGTCGCCCTCGACCGCGCCGCGAGCACGATCATCGCCGTCATGGACGGCCTCCAGACCCAGTGGCTGCTGGACCCCGAGGCGGTCGACCTCGCGGGCGCCACGGCCTTCGCGATCGAGGCGATCCTGTCCTCGACGCTCGCCGCCTCACGCAGGGAGCGGCCGCTCGACTGAGGGCTCCCGCTCACAGTCGATTCATAGGAACACCACAGGCGTCGCCGAGACACCACGCGCACCATGGACGCATGACCACGACGCCCGCGCCCACGGAACCCCTCGTCTCGCCTCGCGCCCCCGAGCGCCTGACCCGGGCCGACGGCTCGCCCGTGCGCGTCCTCGTGGTCGACGACGAGCCCAACCTCGCCGAGCTCCTCACCTCCGCCCTGCGCTACGAGGGGTGGGACGTCTCGACCGCGCTCGACGGGCAGTCCGCGATCCGCACGGCCCGCGAGGTCGGCCCCGACGTGATCGTGCTCGACGTCATGCTCCCCGACCTCGACGGGCTCTCGGTGCTGCGCCGCATCCGCGCGACCTCGCCCGACGTCCCGGTCCTGTTCCTCACGGCCCGCGACACGGTCGAGGACCGCGTCGCGGGGCTCACCGCGGGCGGCGACGACTACGTGACCAAGCCCTTCAGCCTCGAGGAGGTCGTGGCCCGCCTGCGCGGCCTCATGCGCCGCGGCGGTGCGACGGCCGCCCGCGAGGACTCGACCGTCGTCGTGGGCGACCTGGTCCTCGACGAGGACTCGCACGAGGTGTTCCGCGGCGGCGACCCCATCCACCTGTCGGCGACCGAGTTCGAGCTCCTGCGCTATCTCATGCGCAACGCGCGCCGCGTCATGTCCAAGCCGCAGATCCTCGACCGCGTGTGGAACTACGACTTCCGCGGGCAGGCCAACATCGTCGAGCTCTACATCTCCTACCTGCGCCGCAAGATCGACAAGGGCCGCGAGCCCATGATCCACACGCTGCGCGGGGTCGGGTACGTCATCAAGCCGGCTGAGGGCAGCACGGGCACAGCGGGCACAGCGGGCTCTGGGGGCGGCGCGGGCGCCCCTGCGAGCACAGCGCCCGACGGCGCCGCGAAGGCCTGACGCGTGACCTCACCCCGGGCCTCGCGCACCGCCCGACCACGCACCCTGCGCCGACAGCTCGTCGTGGTCCTCGTGGCGATCCTGCTCGTCCTGGGCGTCGCGCTCGCCGCGAGCTCGACGCTCGCGCTGCGCCAGAGCCTGGTCGGCCGGCTCGACCAGGAGCTGGTCCAGGCGAGCCAGCGCGCCGAGCGCGGCCCGTTCGACCGGTTCGGCGCCGACGCCCCTCCCCCCGATGGCGCGGCGGGCACGACCGGCACGGGCGACGACGGCTCGACGGGAAGCGGGGCGACCGGCTCTCCCGAGGGGGCCGACGGCTCGACGAGCGGTGCGACCGCCCCTGCCGACCCGGGTGCCACGTCGGGCGGCTCGGCCGAGGACCCGGGCGCCGGGACGCTCCCGGGCGAGGCTCCGTCGTCGGGCACGGGGAACCAGAGCCCTCTGCCCCCCGGGCAGGGAGCCGGGACCATCAACGTCGTCTACGAGGACGGGGCGGTGCGGTTCGCGGGGTACATCGACGCGTCGGGCACCCTCCAGCAGCTCACGGACGAGCAGGTCGCCGACCTCGCGACCGTGCCCGCCGACGACCGTCCCCACACGGTCGAGGTGAGCGACCTCGGCTCGTTCCGCGCCGTCGCGACCACGACCCAGCGGGGCGAGCCCAGCATCACCGCGATGAGCACCGCCGGGGTGACCGAGACCCTCGAGGGCTACCTGCTCGTCGAGGCCGGGCTCGTGGCCGCAGGGATCGTGCTCGCGTCGGTGCTCGGGACGTGGCTCGTCCGCCGCTCGCTGCGGCCCCTCGACTCGCTCGCCGACGCGGCCGTGCACGTGTCCGAGCTGCCCCTCGACCGCGGTGAGGTCGAGGAGATCCCGCGCGTCGACGAGCAGTTCACCGACGAGCGGACCGAGGTCGGGCAGGTCGGTGCGGCGCTCAACCGGATGCTCGACCACGTCGAGGCCTCCCTGACCGCACGGCACGAGTCCGAGACCCAGGTCCGGCAGTTCGTCGCCGACGCGAGCCACGAGCTGCGCACCCCGCTCGCCTCCATCCGCGGGTACTCCGAGCTCGTCCGCCGCTCCCCCGACCAGGTCCCGCCCGACACGCTGCGCGCGCTCGACCGCATCGAGTCCGAGGCCGTGCGCATGGGCGACCTGGTCGAGGACCTGCTGCTCCTCGCACGGCTCGACGCGGGCCGCCCGCTCGACCGAGAGCCCGTCGACCTCGCGGCCCTCGCAATCGATGCCGTGGCCGACGCGCACGCCGCGAGCCGCGACCACGTGTGGGAGCTCGACCTGCCGCTCGCGGGGGGCGAGGGGCCGGTGATCGAGGGCGACCAGGACTCCGCCGAGGGCGACCGGCCCCGCGCCGAGGGCGACACGCTGACGCTCGACGGCGACGGGATCCTCGCCGAGGGCGACGCCCTCTGGGCCGACGGCGACGACTCGTTCGACGTCCCCGACGTCACGGTCGTGGGCGACGAGGCGCGCCTGCGGCAGGTCTTCACCAACCTGCTCGGCAACGCCCGCGTCCACACGCCGCCCGGCACGCGCGTCGTCGTGGGCATCCGGCCCGACGGCGAGGACCACGTGGTCCTGACCGTGACCGACGACGGCCCCGGCATCCCGCCGACGCTGCTACCGTCGCTGTTCCAGCGGTTCAGCCGCGGCGACTCGGCACGCAACCGGGTCGGCGGCTCGACCGGGCTGGGTCTCGCGATCGCCCAGGCCGTGGTCCAGGCGCACGGCGGAGACATCTCGGTGCGCGACGCGACGGCCACCGACCTCGCCCGGACGAGCGCCACGGGACCGCAGGCCGACGACTCGGGGCGGGCTCCGGCGTCGGGCACGACGTTCGAGGTCCGGCTGCCGCGGGGCTGACCTGCTGCGCGCGGGCTGATGCGGTCGCCCGCCGAGCACGGGGTTCTGCGCGGTCGAGCACGAGGTTGCGGTCGTCATCCATCCGACAGCGACCGCAACCTCGTGCTCGGCACCCGGGAGAGCGGGTCAGAGCGCCGCGTGCGCCTCCTTCTCGGCCTGGTACTCCTCGATCGTCAAGGTCCGCAAGCGCGAGTTGCGGCCCGTCGGGTTGTCGACGTACCCCACGGCCGAGATGTACGGCTCGATCACGTGGATCTTCTGCAGCGGCGTCACGATGAGCAGCTGGAGGCCCAGGCTCTTGAAGAGCTCGAGCGCGAACCGCGTCGACTCGTCCGACCCGCGACCGAACGCCTCGTCGATCACGACGAAGCGGAACGCCTTGGACCGCACCGCGCCCCAGTCGAGCTTGAACTGGTACGCGAGCGAGGCCGCGAGGATCGTGTAGGCGAGCTTCTCCTTCTGGCCACCGGACTTTCCGCCCGAGTCGGAGTAGTGCTCGTGCTCGACGTCGTCCTCGCGCGACCGCTCCGACGCCGAGAGCACGAACCAGCTCCGCACGTCGGTCACGCGACGCTTCCATGCCTCGTCGGCCTCGGTCTGGCCCTCGCGCCCACGGAACCGCTCGACGATCGCCTTGACCCGCAGGAACCGCTCCTCCGAGTAGTACGCGACGGTCTCCTCGCCCGTGTCCTCGTCGCGCCTCCCTTCGAGGTCGAGCCCCAGGACGCCGTCGGTGCACGCCCGCAGGTCCGCCCGGAACTCGCGCACCTCGGTGTTGGGCGTGGGCGCCATCTCGAGGCGGATGTACCGGCCGGGGTTGTAGTCGATCGCGCGCAGCGAGTCGTTGATGATCTCGACGCGCTCGCGGATGAGGTCGGCCTGCTTGGACAGCTCGGCGTGGAAACCCGCGATGTCGCGGATCGTGTTGGTGTTCAGGTAGGTCTTGAAGTCGCCCTCGAAACGCGGCAGGTCGTCGCGCGTGAGGCGCTCGTGCAGCGCCCGGTACTCGGGCGCCGAGCGCACGTCGTTGTCGAGCTCCGTGGTCTCGACCGGGTACGCGGCCCGGAACGCCGTCATCTGGGCGGCGATACGCGTGCCGAGCTGCCCCTGCCGGTTCTGCGCCTCCTCGACCTGGCTCGTGAGCCGGGTCCGCAGGGCGGCCTCGACCGCGTCGGGGTCCACGTCGCTGCGCGAGCCGGGCTGCGTGCCGGCCTGCTCGCCGGCCTGTGCTGCGGTCTCGGCGTCGAAGAGCCCGGCGAGCTCGTCGGCCAGCCCCGCTTCGGCGGGCCCCTGCTCGGCCAGCACCCGGGCCGAGCGCTCCCGCTGGTCGCGAGCCGTCGCCAGCGCGTGCTGGTCCGCCCCGGCGGCCGAGAGCAGCGCGTCGCGGTCGCTCGCGAGTCCCGCGGCCCGGCGCGACAGGTCGCGGAGCTGGTCGGCGATGCGGCTCAGCTCGGTCGACGCGCCCTCGATGCGCCGCTTCTCGTCGTGCAGCTCGGCGACGGCCCGGACGGGCTCCTCCCAGTCGAGCTCGCGCCACTCGCGGAACACGTCGAGCCGGTTGAGCGCGCCCGAGCGCGAGATCGCGGCGCTCTTCTCGCGCCCGACCTCGTCACGCCGCTCCTCGAGCGCCGTGCGACGCCCCGCGACGTCGGTCGCCTGCTCGAGCAGCGCGTCGATCTTGGCCTGGTTGCTCCAGCCGAGCACGTAGCCGCTGCGGTCGCGGACGGAGCGCCGGTCGTCCTTCTCGTGGTGGCTGGCGGAGTGCTTGACCTGCCCCTCGCGCGTCACGGCGCGGGGCACGCGCTGGAAGTCGGCGAGCGTCGCGGCGCACACGTAGTCCGCGCGACGCTCGAGCTCGTCGGTCAGCCAGGCGGCGAGGTCGCCGTCCTTGACCTCGAGGAGGTCCGCGAGCAGCGGCCCGTCCTCACGGCTCGCGGGCGGGGTCCCGACGCCGCCGCGCACCTTCCGCGTGCGGCCCGCGGCGGGCGCGGGCACGCGGTGGTAGACGAGCCGGGTGCCCAGGTCCTGCGCGTTGATCCAGGCCGAGACCGCGTCGTAGTGCTGGGCGGGCACGAGCAGCGAGAGCGCGAAGCCGCGCAGCACACGCTCGGCCGCGCCCTCCCACTCGGCGTGCTCGGCGCGCACGCCGAGCATCTCGCCCGCGAAGGGCAGGTCGGCGTCCGTGAGCCCGACGTCGGAGCACAGGCGGGTGCGCAGGTCCAGGCTCGTACGGGGCAGGTTGGACTCGCGGTCGGCCAGCGAGCGGAGCTCGGCGTTGATCTCGCGGGCCTCGGCCTCGACCGCGCGCAGCTCGGCGGCGACCTCCCCCGCGCGGCCCTCGATCTCCCCCAGGGCGTCCTGCGCGTCCGACTGCAACGCGCCCGTGCGCTCGCGCAGCGCCGCGAACTCGTCGCGCGACGCGACCGGCTCGAGGCCTGCCGCGGCCAGGTAGCGCGCGTACTCGTCGGCCTTGGCCCGACGCTCGGCGCGCTCGACCTCGCGTCGCGCGACCTCGCCCTCGATCTGGGCGAGGCGGTCGCCGCCGTGCCCGGCCCGCTCGACCTCGAGGCGCTGGCGGTCCGCGTCGAGCAGCGCGAGCTCCTCCTTGAGGCGGTCCAGGCCGTCGGCGCGCGCCGTGATCGACGCCTCGAGCTCACCGATGCGTGCGTCGAGCGCCTCGACGCGCCGGCCCGCGGTGAACCCGCGCAACGCCTCGCGCTGGGCGACGAGCCCGCGGGCCCGCTCCCCCACCGCGTCGTACGCGTCGGCGTCGGCCAGCAGGGGCGCGAGCTGGTCGATCTGCGCACGGGCCTTGACCACGGCGTCGTGCGCGCTCGTGAGGTCGTCGAAGTGCGCGACGAGCTTCTCGGTCCAGCGGGCCGCGTCGAACGGTTCGAGCATGTGCTCGCGCACGAACTCGTTGAGGTCGCCCACCGACTTCATGGACACCGTCTGGTGGAACAGCTCCATGGCTTGCTCGGACTCGATGCCCAGCAGGCGCCGGAAGTCGCGCCCGTACTCCGGGAAGTGGTCACGGATCTGCGCGCCGGACTCGCGCAGGCGGCGGCGCAGGACGTTGATGTCCCCGTCGAAGCCCGCGAAGTCGTCGGCGATCGTCATGGGCGAGGTGCTCGTGACGTAGAAGCGCTCGGGCTGCCCCTGCGCGCCGTCCTTGAGCCAGAACACCTGCGCCAGCACGGCGCGCGAGTCGAACCCGCGGTTGGCGAACTCGCCCAGGATGACCGAGTAGGTGTGGCCGCGGCGCAGGCCCACGTGCCGCGAGGCACCCGTGACCTCGTTGCGCTCGGACTTGTAGTGCCCGGCCACGTAGGAGCGCAGCGTGCGCTCGCGCGTGTCGGCGCCGGCCGCCTTGTTGTAGCTGATGCGGTTCGCGGGGAGCAGGAGCGTCGTGATGGCGTCGACGATGGTCGACTTGCCCGAGCCGATGTCCCCCGTCAGGAGCGCGTTGCGTCCCTCGAGCTCGAAGCTCCACGCGTACTTGTCGAACGTCCCCCAGTTGAGGACCTCGAGCCGGTCGAGGCGGTAGCCCGACCGCTGGTCCAGGTCCGCTGCCGCGTCGTGCAGCTCGACCGCGCTGAACAGTGCCTCGGCCATCAGGCCTCCTCGTGGGTCGGGCTGGTCTCGGTCTGCTCGGCGATGCTGCCGGTGCTTGCGCCTGCCGCAGCCGGTCCGCCCGCGGGAGCTCCGCCGTCGGGCAGGAGCGCTCCCCCGTCGCGCGACGCGAGCTCGGCCGCATACTCCGCGAGGCGCGCGTCGAAGTCCGCGAGCCACTGGCCGTCGACGAACGCCTTGAGGATGCGGCGCACCTCGTACGTGTCCGGGGTGTCCGGCACGGGGCGCAGGAAGCCCAGCTCGACCACGCGGCGCACGTTGGCCTCGACGCGGTCGCGCGCGCGGGCCTCGTTGCTCGACTCGGGCAGGAACACGCGGACCAGGTCCACGATCTCGTCGCGCGTCAGGACCAGGCGGGTGTCACCGCCCTCGGAGTCGAACTGCGCGAGCCGCTTGCGCAGCAGCGCGAGCAGCAGGCTCACGTCGAACGACAGCTCGCGCCGCGCGACGAGGCGCGGGATGAACGTGCCGTCGCCCTCGTCCTCGGGCTGCGCACGCAGGTACGCGTACCCCTCGGACTCGTCGATCACGATCTCGAGGCCGAGCGTCGCGACGAAGTCCCGCGCCTGCGCCTCGAGCGCGAGCAGGTCGCGCCACGTGCGCGTGCCGGCCTCCCGGTAGACGACGCCCTTGACGAGGGAGGTCACGACGAGGGACAGCTCGGGGCTCTGGCCGCCGGTCTGCCCGGGGCGTTCGGTCCGGACGGGCTGCTGGCTCACGGGGTTCCCTCCTGAGGAGACGGCTGAGGAGACGGCTGGACTGTCGGTGCGGGCGGAGCGGGTGGGTCCTGCGCGAGCGACCGGGCCACGGCCCCCGCGAGGTCCTTGGCCCCTGTGCGGGCGAAGGTCACACGTGGCACGCGCGCGACCCGGACGCGCGGGCCGGCGGGCCGCTCGTCGACCGCGGCGACCTCGACGCTGCTCGCCGTCGGCAGGTCCGGCACGTGGTCGTCGACGACCCACCGCACCTCGTCCGTGTGCGCCGGGTCGTGCACCACGTCGAAGCGCGGGTCGTCGAGCGACAGGTACGTCACGAGCTCCGCGAGGCCCTGCTCGAGCGGGTTCTCCTCGACGAGCTGCGCGAGCGAGACCTGGCCCCGGCGGCGCAGCGTGTCACGGACCGTGCGGCTCAGCCGCTCGGGATCCACGTGGACCTGCGTGAACAGGGCCGACGCGTCGAAGTCCGCCACGCCGGCGGTCACGCCCTCGCTCGCGAGGGGCTCCTGGTGCTGGGGCCGGTAGAGCGGGCGCTCGGTCGGCAGGTGCACGTCGACCGAGGTCGAGTCCATGGTCGTCGCGAGCGGCCCGGTGTCCGCGGCGCCCAGGCGCAGCCGGTCGGGGGCGTCGCGCAGCGCGAGGGCGCGCGACTCGATGCTGCGCAGGATGTCGATCACGCGACGGTTCTCGAGCCACACCTGGTCGTCGAGGAACCGGCGCAGCTGCTCGGACAGGACGCGCACGGTCGACTGCGTGCGCTCGCCCGCGTCGAGCCAGTCGTAGTGGATGCGGCGCAGACGTCGCCCGGCCGCGCGGCCCGTGATGCCGGGTGCCGCCTCGTCGTCGTCCCCGACCTGCTCCTCGAGCGCGGGCAGGGCCTGGACCTTCTCGACGAGCTCGGCGAACTCCTCCTGACGCTGGCGGTCCAGGAGGAAGTCGTAGAACGCGTGGAAGCTGCGCCCCTGGTCCGAGTCCGCGATCGCCGAGCGGCTCCCGACGACCGCGTCCAGCAGGTCACCCTTGGCGCCGTCCCAGCCCGTGATGCGCTCGCGCATCTCGCGGTCGAGCGTGCGGAAGTTCGCCTCGACCTCGCGGAAGTCCGCGAGCAGGTCTGCGGCCGTGCCCGTGAGCTGCTGATAGCGGTCGCGCTGGGCGGCCGCGTCGAGCAGCGAGAGCTGGCCCGCTCGCACGCGCTCGATCTCCTCGTCGATCCGCGCCCGACGCGCCTCGAGCTCGCGCAGCCGCGCGTCGGCGTCGGACTCGGTGCCGACCGTGAGCTGGCGCAGCAGCTCGAAGACCGTGTTGAGGCGCGACTCGGTGCCCACGAAGCTGCGCTCGCGCAGCGCCCAGACCCACCCGACGGCCTTCTCGACGGCCGGGGTCGCGTCGTAGTGCGCCTCCTCCGAGCCCGTCGGGTAGAACTTGCGCAGCCAGCCCTGCTCCGGCGCCGACCAGTGGTCGAGGTAGGCCTTGGGCGAGCGCGGGTAGCGGCGGGCCTCGGTCGGGTGGTCCGCGGGCACCCCAGGGTCGTGGGCATCGCGTGCGCCGGCATCGTCCGGCCCGACGGCGTCGCTCGCCGCGGCCGGCTCGTCGCCCTCCGCGACGGGTCGGGGCTGCGCGCGGGCGGGCAGGTCCGGTCCGTCGATCGCGTAGAGCGCGTCGTCGAGGAGCGAGACCAGCTCGGCCTCCCCGATCGAGCGGACGTTCTGCTCGACGAAGACCGTGCCGAGGAAGCTCAGGGCGAGCGGTGCGTTGTCCGAGCGCAGGAGGCGCCAGGCCGGGGTGCGCCGCAGGGCGTCGATGTCGTCGTGCTGCACTCAGGCCCTCTCGCGTGTCTGTGGTTCGTGCTGCGTGCTGGGTCGTGCTGCGGTCGTGCTGTGCGATGGACGGGCGCCGGTCAGCCCCCGTCCGAGCGGGTCGCCCCGCGGTCCCGCCGCACGCTCGGCACGTGCCGTGCACCCCACCTGCCGCACCGAGCATCCTAGGCGCCGGGTCCCACGATCCCGGGATCGGCACGGTCACCCAGCGCCCCCGGTGCTCACCGGCCCCGTCCCTCCCTCGAACGATGTACGCGCGGCGAGCGAAGATCGGCGACGTGGGCGACGCCGTCGGGCAGCGTCCCGACCAGCATGGACACCATGCGCACCCTCCTGGAGACCCCGCTCGTCCTGCTGATCCTCGCGTGCGAGATCGGCTTCTGGGTCGTGCTCGCCGCAGGGCTGATCGCCCGCTACGTGCTGCACCGCCGTCGGCTCAGCACGATCCTGCTGGTCAGCGTGCCCCTGATCGACCTGCTGCTCGTGAGCGTGTCGATCGCGGACGTCGCGGGCGGGTCGCCGCCCGAGGCCGTGCACGGGCTCGCGGCCGTCTACCTGGGGTTCACGGTGGCGTTCGGGCACTCGATCGTCCAGTGGGCCGACGCTCGCGCCGCGTACCACCTCGGTGGTGGACCGAAGCCCGTCAAGCCGCCGAAGGACGGCCTCGCGGGGCTCGTCCACGAGACGAAGGAGCTCGGCAAGGCAGCGGTCGCCGCGGCGATCGCGCTCGGCGTGATCGCGACCATGTCGACCGTCGCCGGGACCGGGCTCATGGCTCCCGCCCAGTGGCCGGGCGACCCGCTGTGGGTGTGGGCGCTGCGCGTCGCGGTCGTGCTCGGCGCATGGGTCGTGCTCGGGCCCGTCTGGGTGCTGCTGGGGTTCGGAGGCGGGTCGCGCGAGACGCAGGACGCGCGGCACGAGCACGACGACCGGGTGGCTCCGGCGGCCCCTCCCGTCGGGTCGGCGGCTCCGACGGCTCCCTGGGGCCGCTACCCGTCGGAGGGTACGAACGGCGCGAACGGCGGGCGGTCGCCGAACCGGTCGAACGCGCCGAGGTAGCGCGACCCCCACGAGACACGGGTGATCTCGCCGAGCCCGAACCACCTCGGAGCCGCTTCCCAGCGCCCGGCCGTGTCGATGAACCGCAGCCCCAGGCCCTCGTCCGTCAGGATCCCCACGGCTCCAGGGAAGTACTCGCCGGGAGACTCTGCCTCGGCGTGCACGGCGAGCAGGCGGCTCGTGCGGGCCACCGACCGCACGACGTCCTCGACGGACGAGAGGTCGACGGCGAGGTCCGGGTGCGGGAGCGGCCAGGAACCGAGCCCCGCAGCAGCGCGCTCGACGAAGCGCTGGTTCGCGCGTCGCAACCGGCGGACCTTCGTGACGTCCTCGGTCCGGATCACCTCGTAGCCGTCGGCGTGAGCCCAGTCCGCCAGCGACCCGACGAGCGTCCACACCCCCGACGCGAGCACCACACCGTCCAGGAGGTCGGTGCCGGGGCCCAGACCGCGGCGGTGGATCGTGACGACGGCGCCGGTCGTGCGGGCCTCGTCGAGCGAGAGGGTGCGGGACATGGCGGGAGCGTAACGCCCGAGGAGTCCGATCCAGGACCGGATTTCCGTCCTGGTCGTCGAGGGCGGGACGGCTGCGCGACGTGGTCGAGGCGACGCTGGTCGAGCATGCGGTTGACGTCTGCCGAGCATGCGGTTGAGGTCCGTTCCGAGCGGGATCCTGACGACGACCGCATGGCTGAGCGCCGAGAGCCGCTCGGGTCCTTCGTCACACATCAGCCGCGACGTACACCAGCCCGTCGGGCTCGGGGACCAGGAACGCACGGTCGCGTGGGGCGGGTGCCGACCGTCCCGTCACGACCGGCAGCTCGTCGTCGCCTGCGACGTCGAACCCGATGACAGCACGACGGAACGGGACGGAGGCGTGCACCACCCGGCCGATCCGGGCCAGCCACTCGTCGAGGGGGCGCCGCCACGCAAGAGACTCGCCCCCGGACTCGTCGCCGAACGGGAAACCACCGACGTCGACGCCCGCCGAGGCCAGGCCGGCAAGCGGCAGGAAGAGGACCAACGAGTGGCCGGCCCGTGCGACGGCTCCGACCTGCTCGGCCCCGGGCGCCTCGACCGCGTCCTCGGCGTCACGCAGGAGCAGTACTCCGCAGGCCGACTCCCTGGCATCCGGAAGGAGCACGCGGCCTCGCAGCTGTCGTCCCTGGGCCAGTGCCACGGCGGCCAGACGCTGCCCCTCATGAGTCGTCAGGTCCGGGGCGACCGGTCCCGCTGCCGTGACGATCGTCGCCCCCGAGAGTCCCGCGGCGGCTGCGAGCGCCTTGACGCCTTCGCCGAGCCGCTCCTCGTCGCCATCGTCCAGGAGCAGGACCAGCTCGTAGAAGCCACCCCTCCAGTGCCGCTCGCCTGTCCGACCGGGTCGCGTTCGTCTCATGGGACGAGAGTGCTGCGCGCACGAGACGAAGTCCACCCGTCTCGGTGCCGAGCAGGTGGTCGGCGTCCGTCGAGCATGCGGCGGGCGTCCGTTCCGAGCGGAATCCTGACGACGACCGCATGGCTGAGCGCCGAGAGCCGCCGGTCGCCCGAGCCGCCGGACCGCGAGCCCCGAGCCCCGAGCCCCGACGTCAACCGTCCAGCCAGTCCTTCGCAGCCGCCAGCAGCTCCGCGTCGTCGAGCGAGGCGTCGAGCCGCAGGCGCGGGCCGGACCAGTCCGCGAGCGCCCGGGCGCGCTCGGCGAGCGAGTCCCAGCCGGGCTCGGGCAGCGCCGGGTAGCGCGAGCCTCGGGCCACGAGGCGCTCGCGGTGCAGCCGCTCGTCCGCGAGGTAGACCTCGACGAACCAGAGACGGGTCGCGGTCCGCGCGGCGAGGTCGATCCACTGCTGCCGGGCTGCGGGGTGGTCGTTGACCGCGTCGACGATGACCGCGTTGCCCAGGAGCAGGTTCTCCTGGGCGACCGACTCGACGGCGAGGTACGCGCCCAGGCCCGTGACGTCGTCGTGCACCGCCCCTGCGCGCAGGAACGCGTCCTCGACGGGGTCGACGCTGAGCATCACCGCGCCCAGGTCGCGCGCGAGCAGGCGCGCAAGTCGGCTCTTACCGGTTCCGGGCAGTCCAGCCATGGCGATCAGCACGATCGTGAGGATAGGCCCGTCATGTTTCGGGACGGGGTCGAACATGCGGTCGTCTTTCGTCGGCCACGCAGCGGTCATCTGTGGGCCTTGCGGACGTCCACCGCCGGCCATGCGGTCCTCCGTCGTCAGCCGGATCCTGACGACGACTGCACGCTCGGCACCGAGCCACGGTCGAGCACGAGGTTCCGCGCGGTCGAGCACGAGGTTGTGGTCGCTGTCGCCCCGATAGCGACCGCAACCTCGTGCTCGGCGCTGCCAGGTGGCACACCCGCGACGGACAGCGAGGTCTCAGCCGCCCTGGGCCGCGACCTCGGCGTCGCTGCGCAGGATGCAGAACTCGTTGCCCTCGGGGTCGGCGAGCGTGAACCATCCCGAGCCGTCGGGGCGTCGGCGGTCGGCGAGCTGCATGGCCCCCAGGCCGAGGAGCCTCGCGGTCTCCTCCTCGCGGGTCCCGTCGACGGGGCGGAGGTCGAGGTGGAGCCGGTTCTTGAGCTCCTTTCCCTCGGGGACCTCGATGAAGAGCAGCCGCCCACGGCTCTCCGCGGGGGTGTCCGAGCCCGCCGGCGGGAAGATCATGCACTCCTCGTGGCCGGGCAGGTTCGGGTCGTCGGGGTCCTCGACGTAGCCGAGGACCCCGCACCACCAGACGGACTGGGCGTAGGCGTCGCGGGCGTCGAACGTCGTGTGCTGGATGCGAGAGGTCATGGCCTCAACCTAGGGACGTCGCGTCCCGGTCGCAGCAGGTTTTCCGGAGCGCCGTCGCCGAGCACGGGGTTGCGCGCGGTCGACCACGGGGTTGCGATCACCAAGGTCCGGATAACGACCGCAACCTCGTGCTCGGCACCCCACGGCACCGGGACGGCACCGACCACGCCCCGGACCTCACGGCACCAGGAAGCCGTCCCGCACGAGTCCCCGCACCGCAGGCAGCAGCTCGCCCGCGAGCTCCCCGGCCGGCACCTCGAACAGCGACGCGATCGCCCCGATCAGCTGCCCCACGGTCAGCTCGCCGTCGCTCGCCCCCACGAGCGCCGCCAGCCCGGTCGACGCCTGGATCCCGCGGCCCAGGCCGTCGCCCTGCCGGACGATCACGACGTTCGGGTCCTCGGCGCCGGGCGTCAGGTAGCGCTCCTCGGTCACGTCGGGCGCCACGGACAGTCGCGACGACGCGAGCGCGGCGTCGTCGCGCGCCTCGAGCCAGTCGTGGGCCGCGAGCGAGGCCGCGAGGTGCCCGCCGAGCGGCTGGCGCACCGACCCCGTGTGCTCCTCGAGGCGGCGCAGGCTCACGCCGTGGCCCGCGGCGGGCTTGCGGAGCGTCACGATCCCGAACCCCACGGCCTCGACGTCGCGCGTCGCGAAGTCGTCGAGCCACGCCTCGTACGACGCGGCCCAGGCCCCGGGCTCGCGCTCGGGGGTCGTGCCGCCGTCGCGGATCCACGTCTCGGCGTACTCGGCCGGGTCGAGGACCTCGCGCTGGATGATCCAACCGTCGAGCCCGGCCTCCTCGAGCCAGGCCCCGACGCGCTCGGTCCAGGGCTCGCCCCGCCGGTGCTCCCAGTTGCCGAGCATCTGCGCGACACCGCCCGGTGCGAGCACGTCCCCGACGCCCAGGATCAGGTCGCGCACCAGGTCGTCGCCCGCACGGCCGCCGTCGCGGTACTCGTACTCGGGAATGGTGCTGCTCGTCCCGCCCGGAGCACCGCGGGGCGTGATGACGAACGGCGGGTTGGAGACCACGAGGTCGAACGCCTCGCCCGCGACGGGGTCGAGCATCGAGCCCTCGCGCAGGTCCAGGCGCACGCCGTCGAGGGCCGCGTTGAACTCGGCGAACCGCAGCGCACGCCGGGAGATGTCGGTCGCGACGACCGACTGCGCGTGCCGCGAGGCGTGCAGCGCCTGGATGCCGCAGCCCGTCCCGAGGTCGAGCACCCGTCCCACGGGCGTGCGCATGGTCACCTGCGCGAGCGTAATCGAGGCCCCGCCCGCGCCGAGCACGTGGTCGCCCGCGAGGCGTCGCCCGGTCGCGAGCTCGCCCAGGTCCGAGGCCAGCCACCAGGTGACCGGGCCCGCCGCGTCGGCCGCGGCGTAGGGGCGCAGGTCCGCCAGGGCGCGCACGCCGTCGTCGGGCCCGTTGCCGGCCGCGGCCACGAGGCCGAGGCGCGCCGCGCCGTCTGCCCCCACCCCGGGCAGGGCCGCGTCGAGGTCCGCGCGACGGACCTCGAGGCCCAGCAGGAAGAGCGCGGCGAGCACGGCCCGCGGGTCCTTCCGGCCCGACGACGTCGCTCCCGTCGGGTCGTCCAGCGCGGCCCGGGCGACACGCAGCGCGGGCACGGCCTGCTCCCGGTGCAGGGCTGCCGCAGCGAGCGGACCGAGGAAGTCCTCGACGCCGTCGACCGTGTAGCCGGCCGCCTCGAGGTCGGAGCGCAGGAGCGGCAGGAGGCGTGGGTCGATCGTGGGTTCACCGAGGGACATGCGCCTATCCTCCCCCGGTGGCCAGGCGCAGCGCGCGGCCGCACGGGAGGACGACGGAGGGGCGGGCCCGCAGCGCGTGCTGCGGGCCCGCCCCTCCGAGACGGCTGGACGTCAGGCCTTGCAGTTCTCGGTCGTCCACTTCTCGACGTTGTCCGCGGCCGTCTGGAAGTCGGTCGACTGGAGCGAGTCGGAGAGCTCGGTCGCCTTCTCCATGTAGTCGTCGGCCGTGGGGTCGAGCTCGGAGAGCGCCGTGAGCGTCTCCCCCATGTTCTCGAAGCCCTCGGTCAGCGTGGTCCAGTCGGCCGCGATGGCCTCGGGGGCCTTGGCGGCCTTGAGCTCGGTGACGAGCTTGTCGAAGGCCTCGCCCGCGGCCGCGGGGTCGCTCGCGTCGACGTCGTTCATCGAGTCCTCGAAGCCCTCACCCGTCTCGCAGAAGGCCTTGACGTCGGCGTCGCCGCTGCAGGCTGCGAGGGAGAAGGTCAGCAGGACGGCCGTCGCGAGGCCGCCGAAGGTCTTGGTCACGTTCTTTCGGTTGGTCATGCACACCATCCTGGAGCATTCCTGTGAGCATTGCCGACAGGATTGCGCCTCGCGGGGACTTCTCCCCATCGGATTCACCCGGTGCAGGTCGTGTCCAGGTACGTCGTCACGCGTCCCGAGGCCGCCGTCATGGCGTCCGTGTCGAGGTCCTTGCCCGCGTCGTCGAGCGCGCCGACGATGGACTTCGCGGAGTCGATGTCGGCCTTGGACAGCGCCTCGGCCGCCGTCCTGACGTACGACGTGACGGTCTTCCAGTCGCCCGCGATCTCCGCCGGCGGTTCGACGCTCGTGAGCGCGACGCGCGCGTTCTCGAAGCCGGTCACCAGGGTGCGAGGGTGCTCGACGCTCATCGACACCTGGGCCGTGTTGGCGGCGGCCCAGGCCGCCTCGGTCTCGGCGCAGAACGACGTGTCGACGGCCGGGTCCGCTTCTCCGCCGGCGGCTGCGGCGGCCTCTGCCTCGGCGTCTGCTGCCGAGGCGGCGTCGGTCGCCGCGTCGACGGCGGCGCTGTCCTCGGCGGTCGAGGACTCGGTCGCGGCGGGCTTCGGCGACTGCTCGGCCGAGTCGGCGTCGCCGCCCCCCGAGCACGCCCCCAGGGCGAGGAGCGCGACCACGGCGAGCGCCGTCGTCGGGCGCAGGAACGAGTTGCTCATGCGTCCATCATCCTTGCTCGGCGCCCTCCTCCGAAACTCCCTGGTCACAGGGGTGACGCCCCACGGCATGGCGACCCGAGGGCGCGGGCCCGACCGGGACCGGGCCCCCGAGCGGACGCCTGTCACCGCGCGCACGACGTTCCCCCGCCGGAATGTGCCTTTTCTCCCTAGGATGGGCCGGTGAGTGCGACGCAGCGAGGACCGGTCGACCGGCCCGACGACGGCCGAAGCAGCGAGGACCGCCCCTCGGGTGCCCCCACGCCC
>NZ_MAQA01000059.1 GCF_001692445.1 Oerskovia enterophila
GGGGGGGGGGGGGGGGCGGGGCGGGGAGGGCGCGGGCCGCGGGGGCCGGGGCGGTCGGGGTCACGCCGCAGGCTCGCAGCCGGTCGTGCGGGGTGTCAACCTCAACCGGCCACGAGCTCCTGGGTCCCGACGGCCCGCAGGACGAACGCCTCGGTGGCCTCGATCGCGCGCTCGCGCTGGGCGGGGTCCTCGGGGATGAGGCGGCCCGAGAGGCACGCGTTGACGAGCTGGACCGTGGTGCCGAGGTCCTGCTCGGGGAACTCGCCGCACGCGATGCCCGCGGTCAGGATGCGGCGCAGCGTGTCCTCGACGATCACGGCGTGCTCGCGCAGGCGCTGCTGCGTGCCGCGCGAGAGCACGGTGCGCAGGTCCGGCCCGGGGGCCAGGTGGAAGACGCGCTTGAGCTGTGCCTGCTGGCGGATGTAGGTGCGGAGCTGCTCGACCGGGTCGTCGACCCCCTCGAGCGCGCGCTCCAGGGTGCCGACGTACTGCTCGGTCTCGTGCGTGATGAACCCCAGGAGCAGCGACTCCTTGTCGGGGAAGTGGTTGTACACCGCGGTGCGTCCCACGCCCGCCGCGGCGGCGATGTCCGCGAGCGAGATCGCGTCGAAACCGCGGTCCATCATGAGGTTCGAGAGCGCCGCGAAGAGCTTCTGACGGGTCTGTGCGCGGTGCTCGTGGAGCGAACCGCCGATGATCTTCGGCATGCTGACATCATAGGCACTTGCTGTCAGAATGCTAATTCGCGAGATCCTGCGGCTCCTGAGCCCTCCCGGCGGCGCGGCTGCCTACACTGGCAGCAGCCCCGGATCGACCCGACAAGGACGTCGGAGGAAGGCGACCATGACCGACCATCGTGCACCCGCCCGCTCCGACGGTCCCGCCGCACGCCCCGGCCCGGGCGCCACGCCCCGGCCCGCATCCGTCCGCGCGGCCCGCGAGGCCTTCCTCAGCACGGGGGCGCTCCCGCCCGGCGTCCGTCCCCTCGTGGCCGAGTCGTGGCGCCGCAGCGCACGCAGCGGCGTGGACCCCGACTCGCCCCAGCCGGACACGTCGATCACCGACCTCGACCTCGGCGCCTACCGGTCGCAGCACCCGCTCGCACGGGCCATGCCGATCGTGCGCGACCTCCTGGTCGCGGGCCTCGCGGGCGAGAGCGCGGTCGTCGCGATGACCGACGACGCCGGCCGCCTCCTGTGGGTCGAGGGCAGCTCGAGCGTGCGCGACCAGGTAGGACGCATCGGGTTCGTCGAGGGGGCGGTGTGGCGCGAGGAGCGCGTCGGGACCAACGCTCCCGGCACCGCGCTCGCCACGGGCCGCCCGGTCCAGGTGCTGGGCGCCGAGCACTTCACGCGCCCCGTCCAGTCGTTCAACTGCGCGGCCGCGCCCGTGCGCGACCTGCACACGGGCCGTGTCCTGGGTGTCCTGGACGTCACGGGAGGCCGGGTCGCGGGGTCGGGGCTCGTGCTCTCGCTCGTGCGGGCGTCGGTCGCGGCGGTCGAGCGCGAGCTCGCCGAGCACGTCGCGCCCGGCGGTCGGTTCGCGGGGGCCGCGAGCGCCCCGCAGCTCGACGTCCTGGGCCGCTCGGGCGGCGTCCTGCGCGCGGCACCGGGGGCAGCCGCGGGGTGGCCCGGCCCGGCCACGTACGCGACGGTGCCCGACGGCGGTACGCACGCTGCGCCGTCGGGCCGCCTGAGCCTTCGCCACAGCGAGATCCTCCTGCTGCTCGCCGCGCACCCGCGGGGGCTCGGTGCGGACGAGCTGGCCGTGCTGCTGCACCCGGGCGAGCTGTCGGACGTCACGGTGCGGGCCGAGGTGTCGCGCCTGCGGCGGGCCGCGGGGCCGCTGCTGGGCGGATCGCGGCCGTACCGGCTGGGCGGGCCGCTGCGCACGGACCTCGACACGGTCCGCGACCTGCTCGCGGTGGGCGACGTGCACGGCGCGCTGACCGCGTACGCGGGTCCCGTGCTGCCGAGGTCGGTCGCGCCGGGCGTCGAGCAGCTGCGCGACGAGCTCTCGGCCGAGGTGCGAGGGGCGATCCTCGCGTCGGGCGACCCGGGGGCCGTGGGGCGCTGGCTCGCGAGCGACGAGGGCGCCGACGACCACGCGGCGTGGCGTCGGCTCGCGGGACTGGCCGTACCTGGCAGCCCCGCAGCGGCGCGCGCGAGGGCGCGTCTCGCGCTGCTGGACCGCGCGCTGGGCTGAGGCGCCCTCCCGGACCGACCCGCGCTCGATCTGACACCGTGACTGCAACCCTCCTGCAACCCTGGCGCCCGTAGCGTCCTGACCAGCCCGGCGCAACGGTGCGCCACGGGCTGCGGACCGCGTCGGCCGGCAGGCAGCCGACACCACGCGGGCCGCGCACGGCACGGAGCACTGCAAGGAGGCAGACGCACATGACCGTCTACGCAGCACCCGGTACCCCCGGGGCGATCGCCGAGTACAGGTCCCGCTACGACCACTGGATCGGTGGCGAGTACGTCGCCCCGGCGAGCGGCCGCTACTTCGAGAACCCGAGCCCCGTCACGGGCCGCACCTTCACCGAGGTCGCGCGCGGCACGGCCGAGGACATCGACCGCGCGCTGGACGCCGCGCACGGCGCCGCCCGCACCTGGGGGAAGACCACGGCGACCGAGCGCGCCGTGATCCTCAACAAGATCGCCGACCGCATGGAGGCCAACCTCGAGAAGATCGCGGTCGCCGAGACGTGGGAGAACGGCAAGCCCGTGCGCGAGACGCTCGCCGCGGACATCCCGCTCGCGATCGACCACTTCCGCTACTTCGCGGGCGCGATCCGGGCGCAGGAGGGCTCGATCTCCGAGATCGACGAGGACACCATCGCCTACCACTTCCACGAGCCGCTGGGCGTGGTGGGGCAGATCATCCCGTGGAACTTCCCCATCCTCATGGCGGTGTGGAAGCTGGCCCCCGCGCTCGCGGCGGGCAACTGCGTGGTCCTCAAGCCCGCCGAGCAGACGCCCGCGTCGATCCTGTTCCTGATCGACATCATCGGGGACCTGCTGCCCCCGGGCGTCCTCAACGTGGTCAACGGGTTCGGGGTCGAGGCGGGCAAGCCGCTCGCGTCGAGCCCGCGCATCCGCAAGATCGCGTTCACGGGCGAGACCACGACGGGCCGGCTCATCATGCAGTACGCGAGCCAGAACATCATCCCGGTCACGCTCGAGCTGGGCGGCAAGTCGCCCAACCTGTTCTTCGAGGACGTGGCGCGCGAGAAGGACGACTTCTACGACAAGGCCCTCGAGGGGTTCACCATGTTCGCCCTCAACCAGGGCGAGGTGTGCACGTGCCCGTCGCGCGCGCTCATCCAGTCGTCGATCTACGACTCGTTCCTGGGCGACGCGATCGAGCGGACCAAGGCGGTCAAGCAGGGCAACCCCCTGGACACCGAGACCATGATCGGCGCGCAGGCGTCGAACGACCAGCTCGAGAAGATCCTCAGCTACATCGACATCGGCAAGGCCGAGGGCGCCAAGGTCCTCACGGGCGGCACGCGGGCGGAGATGAGCGGCGACCTCGCGGGCGGCTACTACGTGACGCCGACGATCTTCGAGGGCAAGAACTCGATGCGCATCTTCCAGGAGGAGATCTTCGGGCCCGTCGTCGCGGTCACGGACTTCGCGGACTTCGACGACGCGATCACGGTCGCGAACGACACCCTGTACGGCCTGGGCGCGGGCGTGTGGTCGCGCGAGGCCAACATCGCCTACCGGGCGGGCCGCGAGATCCAGGCGGGCCGCGTGTGGACGAACTGCTACCACGCGTACCCCGCGGCGGCGGCGTTCGGCGGGTACAAGGGCTCGGGCGTGGGCCGCGAGAACCACAAGATGATGCTCGACCACTACCAGCAGACCAAGAACCTCCTGGTCAGCTACTCGGCCTCGAAGCTCGGCTTCTTCTAGGCCTGGCGCAGGCCACCACGTGCGGGTCCGGGGGAGTCCCGGGCCCGCACGCGGTGTAGCGCACCGTCCGGACCGTCCGCCACGAGGGAAGAAGGAACCATGCCCGACGACGTCACGCCCGCCCCGCAGGTCACCGCACCGGGGGCGGTGGGGATCGTGCCGGGCGGGGCGGTGGGCCTCCCGGCCGGCGAGCCGCCCGAGCGGGTGACCCTCACCGAGGGTGCTGCCGAGCTCCTGGCACGGCTGCGCGTGCAGTACGGCGAGCTCATGTTCCACCAGTCCGGCGGGTGCTGCGACGGCTCGTCGCCCATGTGCTACCCGCAGGGGGAGTTCCTCACGTCGGACGCCGACGTGCACCTGGGGGACCTGGTGGTCACGGACTCGTACTCGGCCCTGGCCGACGTGCCCGACGCCCTGCCGCTCGGAGGACTGTCGGACGACCCTGCGCTCGTGGTGCCCCCGGGTCCCGCGGCGCCGGACCCCGGGCCGACGGCACCCCGAAGGGCGGCGACGGTGCTGTCGGCCGCCGTCTCGGGGCACGTGCTGTCGGAGCCTGCGGGGGCACCGGGTCTCGCGGGCGACGAGACGCGGGCCGGGGGACCCACGTTCACCGTGCCGTTCTGGATGAGCCGCAACCAGTTCGAGTACTGGAAGCACACGCACCTGACGGTCGACGTGGTCCCGGGACGGGGGTCGGGGTTCAGCGTCGAGGCGCCCGAGGGCGTGCGGTTCATGATCCGCTCGAGGCTGTTCTCGGACGAGGAGTCGGCGGCGCTCGAGGGCCAGGTGCTCTGACGAGTTGGCGGGCCCGGGTGCTCCGACGAGTTGTCAGAACTGAGCCGGGCCATGCACCTGGCAGGTTCTGACAGGTCGCACGGCCGAGGATTCGTTGTCAGAACTGAGCCGGGGCATACCCCGGCTCAGTTCTGACAACTCATCGGCGCCCGTGCTCCTCGCGGCTCATCAGGCCTGCGGCCCTCGCGACGCGCCCGGCGCCCAGGACCGTACGTCCCCCGCGGACGGCGCCCGAACCCACCGCCCGGCGCCCCGGACCGTACGCCTCCCGCGCACGCCGCTCGCACCCGCCGCGCATCACACCTCGCCACCGTGCCCGGCCACCCGTCGCATGGCAGTGTTCCGACCATGACCCCCGAACCACCCGTGGCCCCGCCCGTCCCCGCCCGCGTCCCCGGCCGGGTCGTGCTCGCGTGCCTCGCGGCGGCCCTCGGCGGGCTCCTGTTCGGGTTCGACACCTCGGTCGTCAACTCGGCCGTCGGTGCGCTGAGCGAGCACTTCGAGCTGACCGCGAGCATGCGGGGCATGGTGGCCTCGCTGTCGCTGCTGGGCTGCGCGGTGGGGGCGTGGTTCGCAGGGTCGGTCTCGGAGCGCCTCGGGCGCGTCAAGGTCATGGTCCTCTCGGCACTCCTGTTCGGGGTCTGCGCGGTGCTCGCGGCCTTCGCCCCGTCGGTCGCTCTGCTGCTGCCCGTGCGCCTGCTCGCGGGGGTCGGGATCGGCGCGGCCTCGGTCATGGCCCCGGCCTACATCGCAGAGGTCGCCCCGGCGCGGGCCCGCGGGCGGCTCGGGGGGCTCCAGCAGCTCTTCATCACGATCGGGATCTTCGTGGCGCTCGCGGCCGGGCTCGCCATGGCCCGCGCGGCCGGCGGTGCGGCGCACGAGCTGTGGGGCGGCCTCCCGGCCTGGCGCTGGATGTTCCTCGCCGAGCTCGTCCCCGCCGCGCTCTACGCGCTCGCGGCGTTCCGCCTGCCCGAGTCGCCCCGCTACCTGGTGTCCCAGGGGCGCGAGGACGAGGCCAAGGCGGTCCTGCAGCGCCTCACGGGTGTCGGTGACCGCGAGGTCGACGACGCGGTGCACGAGATCCGGGCCTCGATCGGTGAGCACGCGACGACGTCGCTGCGCGACCTGCGCGGCTCGGCGCTGGGTCTCAAGCCCATCGTGTGGATCGGGCTGGGCGTGGCGGCACTCATCCAGCTCAGCGGCATCAACGCGGTGTTCGTCTACTCGACGTCCCTGTGGGAGTCGGTAGGCTTCACCGAGTCGCGAGCCCTGACCATGTCGCTCGTGACCGCAGCGGTCAACATCGCCGTGACGGTCGTCGCGATCGGGCTCGCGGACCGGTTCGGGCGCCGACCCATGCTCGCGGCCGGGTCGGTCGGGATGGCGGTCTCGCTCGCGGTCACGGCCTTCGCGTTCGGGCACGCGACGACGTCGGCCTCGGGCGAGCTGGTCTTCCCGCAGGTGTGGGCCATGACCGCGCTCGTGGCCGTGAACCTCATGGTCGTCTCGTTCGGCCTGACGTGGGGGCCGCTCGGCTGGGTCCTGCTCGGCGAGATGTTCCCCCACTCGATCCGCGCGACGGCGCTCGCGGTCGCGACGGCCGTGCAGTGGTTCGTGAACTACGGCGTGACGCGCTCGTTCCCCGTCGTGAGCGAGTCATGGGGGCTGCCCGCGACGTACGGGACGTTCGCGGCGATCTCGGCGTTCGCGGTGTTCTTCGTGCTGCGGTTCCTCCCCGAGACCAAGGGCCGGACCCTCGAGCAGATGGGGGACGGGGCCCGGGCGGGGTGACGTCCAGGATCTCACCCTGTCGGGCGCTTCCCCGGGCCCTGGCGGGAACCGTAGCGTTGGATCGGATACCTGGGGAGGGCCGCCGATGTTCACGCAGGTCATCGTGCACCGCCCCAAGGACGAGTTCCGGGGGGCGACCGTGGCGTACCTCCAGCGCGTGACCGGGGCCGCGCGGGAGCTCTCGGGCATCGTCGAGGCCGTGGTGTGGTCCGAGGGCGACGGCGAGCGGATCGTGGTCACCACCACGTGGGAGTCCCCCGCGGCCTTCGCAGCGGGCGAGGACGCGTTGTTCGACCTGATCCATGGCGTCCCGTTCACGGAGTGGATGCAGGAGCCTCTCGACGTCCTGCTCCTCGACGAGATCCCGCCACCTGCTGCCTGAGCACCGGGCAGGGGTTCACGCTCGCCGGGCGCGGGCCTACCATTCCGTGCATGACGACGACGCCCGCCCCGCCCGCCCCGCAGGACCCCACGGGGATCACCCCGGACACCAAGGACTGGACGTGGGTGCTCGAGCGCCCGTGCCCGGAGTGCGGATTCGTGTCGTCGAGCGTGGACCCGGACCAGGTGGGCCCCGCGGTACGCGCAGCCGTCCCGCGGTGGCAGGAGGTCCTGGAGCGTCCCGACGCGACGCTGCGCCCGGACGAGCACACGTGGTCCCCGCTCGAGTACGCGGCGCACGTGCGCGACGTGTTCGGCATCTTCGACGTGCGGCTCGCGTCGATGGTCGAGGGTGACGACCCGCAGTTCGCCAACTGGGACCAGGACGCCGCCGCGGTCGAGGGCGACTACGCGAGCCAGGACCCGCAGGTGCTGTCGCGCGAGCTCGCGTTCGCGGGCGACCGGGTCGCGGGCCGGTTCGACGCCGTCGGACCCGACGACTGGGAGCGCCCGGGACGTCGCTCGAACGGCTCGGTCTTCACGGTCCGCACGCTCGGGCAGTACTTCCTGCACGACGTGGTCCACCACCTGCACGACGTGGGCGCGTCGACCACCTGACGTCCGCCCGTGCGACCGTCAGGCCACCCGGCCCGCCCAGGCCAGGACGAGCCCCGTCGGCCCGCCCGGCGTCCCGCGCACGACCCACGCCCGTAACCTCCCGGCATTCTTGGCGGTCGTCGCCCCGTCTAGCGTCACGTCATGACGCTTCCTCTGACGGGGTCGGTCCCCGAGATGTACAGCAGTGACCATCTGCTCGCGCTGCCGCGCTCGCGTGGCGTGGCGCGTCCGGGGATCGAGGCGCTCGCCACGGCCTGGTTCCCGGAGGCGGGGTGGGTCAGCGAGCCGTCGAGCGGTCCGGCGGAGCGTCCCATGGCAGGTGCCCGCTTCCGCGGCGTGGTGCCCGACGACGTCCGCCGCCCCGGGGTGCTGCGGCTCACCGAGGGTGTGGAGGTCGTGGGGCCGTTCGTGGTCCCGGCGCCGCAGTCGCTCGCGCTGGACCTGGCCTCGTCGGTCGCCGAGCTGTGGGCCGTGCGCGTGGCGCACCGGTCGCGCGACCGGCTCCCGGCCGAGGTCGACGACCGCGACGGCCTCGCCCGGGTCTTCGCCGCGGGGCTCCCGGACGACGTGGAGCTGCGGGTGCTGCGGTGGATGGTGGCCGCTGCGCGCAAGGTCGGGGGCACGCTGTTCGTCGACGGCGCGGTGCCGCTCGCGCCCGAGCCCGCGGCTGCGGTCGACCTGACGCTCTACAGCGCGCAGGCCCTGACCCCTGATGCCGCGCTCGGCTCGCTCCAGACCGTGGTCCCGGGCGCGCGCGTCGTGGAGGTCGTGGAGCGCCCGGACCGTCTGGTCGACTACGCGCTCGACGGGGAGACGGCCTACGACGGCGCGCTGCGGGTCGTGGTGCGCAAGGTGGACGTGGTCCCGGCGGTGCTAGGTGCCCTGGACTGGCGCGAGTACGGCCCGTTCGCGTACCGCATGAGCTGGGTCCCGGCGGACCCGTACGAGCTCGAGGTCGAGGAGCCGTCGGGCCTGCACCTCATCGCGCGCTCGCGGATGCGGGCCTCGGTGGCCCGGCTCGCGTCGGTCCTGCAGGGGCGGGCGGCCGGCGTGCTCGTGGACGACGGCGGCTTCGAGGTGACGTCCGCGGAGGTGGACGAACGCATCGCGGCGGTGAGCACGGCCCGCTTCTGGGTGTGACCCGCCCCCCAGAGTTATCCACAGATTCTGTGCACAAGCCTGTGGGTAACTCCGTGAGGCCGGGCCTCCGGTTGTGGACGAACCTGTGGTCTCGGCCCGGGCAGAAATACCTCGTGCGGAGGTCTTGCCGCGGGCCCCAGCACAGGACTAGAAACGACAGTGTTGGCTCCGACGGGTACGGACGAGGCAGCCCCGACGACGCTCTCCCGCACGGGAGGACGGACCGGCAAGGACGCTGGAACCACAACCCCGAGGGACCCTGGTCGACCGGAAAACGGTGGGACGTCTCGTGGCCGCAAGGCCCCGAGCTGCGGGTGACGACGCAGGTCTCCAGCGGACCGGAAGACCGATCGTGAGAGACACCTCCCAAGGAGACCGGGGCGGACTTCGGTGCGTCGCGGGGGAGGCGTCGAGCCGCGACGTCGACGCGGAGCCCGGCCGGCCTACCCCTGCGGCCGACCGCACAGGGCACACGGTCATCAGCGAGGCCCCCGGCAGCTGTCGGGGGCCTCGCTGAGTCACGGGCCCCTCGCACGCCCGGGTGGGCCCCGGTCCGGGCGCGCGCCTACGCTCGACCCATGAGCAACCTCGAGACCCGGCCCCGCGAAGAGGTGTGCGCCGCGGGGAGCCATGCTCCGTCGTCGGGCACCCCCGGCACCCCACCGCGCGTGGAGATCCTCGACCACCGCCAGGTCCCGCTCGGCGGGACCCGCGCCATGGACGTGCGCCGCACCCTGCCGCAGCGCGCTCGCTCGCTCGTGGGTGCGTGGTGCTTCCTGGACCACTACGGCCCCGACGACGTCTCGACCTCAGACGGTATGCAGGTGCCCCCGCACCCGCACACGGGCCTGCAGACCGTGAGCTGGCTCTTCGAGGGCGAGATCCTGCACCGCGACTCGGTCGGCTCGCTGCAGACCGTACGGCCGGGCGAGCTCAACCTCATGACGGCCGGGCGGGGCATCTCGCACTCGGAGGAGTCGCCCGCGGGCCTCCGGCCGCCTCTGCTGCACGGGGTGCAGCTGTGGGTCGCGCTGCCGGGGGACCGGCTCGGCGACGAGCCGTTCTTCGAGCACCACGGCGACCTGCCCCTGTGGAGCGGGCCGGGAGGGGAGCGTGTCCAGGTGCTCGTGGGTTCGCTGAGCGTGGGCGGCGTCGAGCTGCGGTCGGCCGCGACGGTCTTCACGCCCCTGGTCGGGGCGCAGGTCGACCTGCCAGCGGGGGTCTCGGTCCAGGTCGAGGTGGATCCGCGGTTCGAGCACGCGCTGCTCGTCGATGCGGGCGACGCGTCGTTCGAGGGCGTTGCCGTGCCGGTCGCGTCGCTCGGCTACGTCGAGCCGGGGTGCTCGACGGTGACGGTGTCGGCGGGTGAGCGCCCCGTGCGCGCTGTGCTGATCGGCGGTGAGCCGTTCGCCGAGGAGATCGTCATGTGGTGGAACTTCGTGGGCCGCTCGCACGACGAGGTCGCGGCCGCCCGCGCGGACTGGATGGCCCAGGTCGAGGTCGCCCAGGGCGACGAGCCGGGCGTGCCCGCAGCGGGCGGGGCGAAGGTGCCCGTGCCGGTCCCTGGAGACGGCGGCACGCGGTACGCCGCGGGGGCGTCGGGCCGCCGGTTCGGAGAGGTCGTGGGGTACGACGGCGGGCCGCTGCCGGCCCCGGTCCTGCCGGACGTGCGGCTCAAGCCGCGCAGACGGCCTGCCTGAGCTGTTGCGCGCGAGCTGGCCTCGGGGGTCAGGGGACGCGCAGGATCCGTACCGGGTCCCTGTGGGCCGCCGCCAGTGCGGGCGGCACGGCCCCCGCGAGGGCGATGAGGACCGCGAGGGTCGCGACCCCGGCTGTGAACGTCGGGTCGGGCAGGTTCCCCGTGAGGCGGTGCACGACGGCGAGCCCGCCCCCGACGCCCAGGACGACCCCGGCGAGCGCGGCGGCTCCTGTCTGGACGAGCACGAGCACGATGATCGCGGTGCGGGTCGCCCCGAGCGCGCGTCGCCGACCGAAGTCACGACGCCTGCCCGCGACGGCCCCGAGCATCGTGATGGTGATGAGCGCGAGCCCCACCCCGAGCACCACGGCCATGAGCTGCCTCGACGAGGCGCCGAGCTCCCCGGCGACGACCTCGCGCAGCACGAGCGCACCGTCGGGCGTCTCGACCGTGATCTGGCGGGGCTCGGCCGCGGGCACGACGGCGGGCAGGGCTGCGGCGAGCGGGTCGACCGCGCCTACGTCGGTCGCCATGGCGTAGAGGTAGCGGGCCTCGACGGGCGGGGCGGCGCCCGCGGAGGTGCCGGGACCGCTGGGGGGGAGCGGCGTCGTCGGGCTGGGCACGAGGACGCCGCTGCTGAGCGACGCGAGCGGTCCCGCCGCCTCGTAGACCCCGACCACGGGCCACGAGCGCGGACCGTCGGTGACGATCCCGACCCCGTCGGCAAGTCCGAGCGTGCGGGCGGCGTCGACCCCGACCACCGCCTCGCCCTCGCGTGGCGCGCGTCCCGTGATGACCTCGAGCGCGGGCGGCAGCCCGCCGAACAGGGGGCGCAGCGCGACCCCGGGCGACAGCCCTCCGGTGTCGGCGTTGCGGACGTCGGTCACCGAACCCAGCGCGAACGCCCAGCTCACGGAGTCGAGGCGAGCAAGGTCTTCGACCCCGCGCGCCTGCATGTGGGCGTTGCCCGACTGGTCGAACGCCGTGACGAGCCGAGTGCCCGCGCCGTCGATGCGGTCCATGACGGCTCGCTCGGCGGCCGCGGACTGCCCGGTGGTCGCGAACACCACGAGGCACACGATCGCGACGACGAGTGCCGCGGTCGCGGTCGCGACGGGCTGGGCCAGTGCGGACTTCACGCCGTCCGCGAGGAGCCGGGAGGGGCGGGGTGTCCCGGGCCACCGCCCCGTGGGCGTCCGCTCCACCGTGCCCGACGGCGCAGCACCCGTCAGGAGGTCCGGCGTGGCCGGGAGCGGCTCGGGTACGGGGGGTGCGAGCTGCTGCTCGGGGGAGCTCATGCGAGGACCAACCGGTGGTCGGCCTCGGCCGCGAGCTGCTCGTCGTGGGTCGCGATGACGACCGTCGCCCCGTCGCGGGCGTGGACGTGCAGGGCGTCCCACACGATGCGGGCCGACGCGTGGTCGAGGTTGCCCGTGGGTTCGTCGCCGAACACCACGCGTGGCGAGGTCAGCAACGCTCGGCACAAGGCCACGCGCTGAGCCTGACCGCCCGAGATCTCACCGGGACGGTGTGTCGCCCGGTGCCCCACGCCGAACCGGTCGAGCAGGGCCGCGGCGCGTGTGCGGGCTGTCCGGGCGGGCATACCCGCGAAAAGGGCCCCCTCGCAGACGTTGTCGGTGATGGTACGGGCCGGGTCGAGCATCGCGTCCTGGAAGACGAAGCCGACGTCCGCGGCCCGCAGGCGCGATCGCTCGGCGTCGGGCAGCGCGGTGACGGGCCGGCCGTCCCACAGCACCTCGCCCGACGTCGTGCGCAGCATGAGCGCCAGGATGTAGAGCAGCGTCGACTTGCCGGACCCCGACGGGCCCGTGACGGCCGTGAGCGCGCCCGGCGCGAACGCCGTCGTCAGGCTCTCGATCACAGGCGCCGAGCCCTTGCGGTAGGCGAACGTCAGGTCGCTCGTCGCGAGGGTCACGGGGCGGATCCGTCGGTCGCTGCGGAGTCTTCGGGGACCGAGGAGCCCGAGGTGCTCGCTGTGTCCCGGGCGTCGGCCGGGTTCTTCTCCCCGAACAGGCGCACGGCGTCGCCCACCGCGATGCCGTCGACGACGGCGCGGCCGTTGCCCTGGGACCGGATCGTGACGGGGACCTGCGTCCCGTCCTCGGCGACGACGAACGCGTCGCCGTTCGCCAGGGTTCCCACGGCCGCGGCGGGCACCGTGGGGCCCGTGGACGCCTCGACCGTGATGATGTTCCCGGTGAACAGCGCGTCCTTCTCCGCCACGGGGACGCCGCCGCACCCGGTGCCGCACAGCGGACCCCCGTCGTGGGCCGTGAGGGTCAGGACGAGCAGGCCGTCGGACGTCGTGGTCGCCGAGGCGATCACCCCGTCCCAGGTGACATCGGTTCCGGTCACGGACACGGGGCCCGAGGTCGGGACGACCTGTGCCTGGTCGACCGCGAGCTCCATGACGAACGTCGGGGTCAGGCCGAGCGAGGACACCACGGGCTGTCCGGGGGCGAGCTGAGCACCGACCGTGACCGCCTCGTCGAGGACCACGCGGGCGGGCAGGGGGCTCGCGAAGACGACGTCTCCCGCTCGGACCACACCGTCCTGCTCGACCCCGGCTCTCTTCTGCCACGTCTTGACCGCGGTCGTGGTCGCCACCCCGAACTCTCCGTCCGGGGTGCGGACCTCGAGATATCCGGCGTCACGGAGGAACTCCTGGAGCTGTCGGACGTCCGCCCCCTCGGCGCCTTCTGCGAGGTCGCGGAAGGCGGGGACCGTGCCGGACATCACGACGACCGGTCGCAGATCCACGGTGTACAGGACGTCCCCGGCCGCGACCGTGTCCCCCTCGGCGACCTCGAGCGAGGTCACCGTCCCGGTCGCCGCGCCCGTCCCGAGCGGTGCCTTGTCCCAACGGGCCGCGACGGGGAAGGACATCGAGTTGCCGACCGTCTCCTCCCGCACGGTGTAGAGCGGGACCGTCGAATCGGCCTCGGGTACCGACGGCGGCGCGAACGTCGCACGGCCCGCCCACAGCCCGCCCGCTGCAGCGAGCAGCACCACCAGAACCCAGGCCGCACGGGCCCCCCACCTGCGTGTCATGATCTTCCGTTCATCGTCGAGCGTTCGGTCGCGCTGGGCGCGCGGAGCACCTGCCCGGTCGAGACGCAGCCGCTCGGCGTCCGGCTCCTTGCCGTCATCCACGAGCCGGCCCACCGCGAACGTCTCACCGGAGGGGGACCAGCCAGGATCGAGAAGCCGGATGGTCCCCGTCCGTCGGGCTCCGGTGGGCCGATCACGCGACGATCACCCGTTGGGCATGTCCCCTGCGAACTCGGTCGTGTAGACGATGCCGTCCTCGACGCAGATCGACTTGAGCCGGTACCACTCGTCCTCGGAGATCTCCGGCTCGGCCTCGAGAAGTGCGGCGTACGGTGACCAGACGTCGACCGTGTCGGCCTGGTTGAAGGAATCGATCCAGGTCTCGCGGCTCGGCGGGTTGGACGGGGAGTGTCCCTCGGCGAGCAGGCAGCCGTGCGTGTCGACGACGCGGTCGTAGAACACGTCTGCCGTGGGGAAATCCTGCTCTCCCATCTGCTCGACGGCATTGTCGTAGCAGCCCTCCAGGACCGTAGCGAAAGCCTTCTGTTGTTCAGGTGGCGTGCTGGACAGATCGATCGAGACTCCTCCGTCGATCTCTGTCGTCACTGCATATCCGTTCTCGCGGGCGCAGGCTTCTTGGAGGGCGGTGAAGGCTTCTGTGGTTTGTCGCTGCTCGGCCATCCACGCGGGCGGTGTGTAGGGGGCGTCCGGAGCTTGCTGTGGTGGAGCGGGTGTGCAGGCCGCGCAGGCGAGAAGTACTGCAGAAAGCAGGATCGAGCTGCCGAGTCGTGCGGCGGAAAATGAGGTGCTCATCGGGAGCCTCCGTCGTGGATGAGGCCGACCAAACAGCAGCGTGACCGGGCTGGAGAATACTGGGCCTTCGGGGTGATCGGAACCGTCGGGACGGATCGCAGCGAAGGATGGTGGGGATGGTTCCCCGGGACGTCGAGAAGCCATCCCCACCGGTGAGCTGCTACACGCTGCAGGTGTAGGACCAACCCGGGTTGGTCGTCAGGTTGTTCGACACGCTCCAGCGGACAGCGCCCGCAACACCGCTGCGAGCCTTCGCGGTGGCGATGCTCCCGTTCGACGTGGAAGCGCTCTTGTAGGTGCCGCCAGAGTTCACACCGACAAAGGACTTGGAGGTGCCGGTCGTCACCTGAAAGCGACCCCCGGGGCAGTCTCCCGTGCCGCTGATCGTGACGGCGCTTGCGCTACCTGCCGGAACGAAGATCAGAGCGGCGGCCATGAGCAGGCCGATCGCTCCCCCTGCTGACTTGCGATGCATCGATGCACCTTTCGTCGGGGCCGCGCACGACGTTGCGCAGCGGCCCTTACTTACTGGACGTGACCCAACGTAGTGGTATTGCGAGGAGTTTGTCCACCGGTGCTCAAGAGGTTCCGGAATCAACTACCGACCGGTCGGGATTAGGCCACGGGATCCCCGTCTGTGTTTGCGGGCGGAGAAAGGGGCCGCTATTCCCGACGAAATAGCGGCCCCTTTCTCCGCCCGCAAAGACGCGGACAAGAAGCACCGACCTACGGGCCCGGCCGCTCCGACGGGTCCCAGCCGGGCCGCGGCTCACGGGACGCCACGGCGGCGTCGCGCGAGCGGTACACGATGTATGGCCGGAACATGTACGGCACGGGCGCCGAGAACGCGTGCACGAGCCGGGTGAAGGGCCACAGGATGAACAGCAGGTTGGCCGCGACGATGTGGAGCTGGAACGCCGCGGGCACGCCTGCCATGAGCTCGGGCTGCGGCTGGAGGTACCAGAGCGAGCGGAACCACGGCGAGATGGTCTCGCGGTAGTCGTACCCGTGGTTCGCGGCGAGGAGCTGGGTCTGGACCGTCGCCCACGTCCCGAGCACGATCGACGCCGCGAGGAACACGTACATGACCTTGTCCATGCGCGTGGTCGCGAGGAAGACAGGGCCCGTGGTCCGTCGGCGGTAGATGAGGATGAGGAGCCCCGCGACGAGCACGAGCGCGGCGAGCGCACCCATGTACGTCGCGACGAAGTGATAGGCGCCCTCGCTGATCCCTACGGCCTCGGTCCACGTCTTGGGGATCACGAGGCCCATGAGGTGCCCGAGGATCACGAACAGCAGCCCGAAGTGGAACATGGGCGACCCGAGCCGCAGCAGCTTCTTCTCGTAGAGCTCGCTCGACCGCGTGGTCCAGCCGAACTTGTCGTACCGGTACCGCCACACGGACCCGACGACGAACACCGCGAAGGTCACGTAGGGGAAGACCACCCACAGCAGGATGCTCCCCGTGCTCGCACCGTTCATCGTCGTACCTCCTCGGAGGGCGCCCCAGTGGGGGCGAAGGGTTCGAGCGGTCCCATGGCCGACAGCCCGACCATCTCGGTCGGCGGCCCGGAGGTCACGAGCTCGAGGTACCGCCGCTCGGTCTCGGCGTCGAGCGGGGGCAGGGTCAGGCTCACGGCCTCGACCACGAGCGCGTACGGGCTGGCCATGGCGGCGAGCGCAGAGCGCAGCACCTCGATGCCCTGGCGGTGCGAGCCGAGCAGGCCCGCGGCGATGCGCTCCTCGTCGCGGGACCGGGCGCGCGCGGAGAACTCGAGGGCCATGGGGAGGTAGTCGGGCAGCTCCTCGCCGTCGACCTCCCACCCGGCCGCGCGGTAGGCCTGCACGAACCGCACGAGCGCCATGCCGCGCTTCCGGGTGTCCCCGGCGGCGTAGTAGGAGAGGTACATCGAGCACTTGCGCTTGAGGTCGAACGTCGCGACGTAGCGCGCCTCGAGCGCCGCGGGGTCGCCGGCTTCGAGGTCGTCGAGGAACGCGTCGAGCCGCGCCTGCACGGCGTCGGGAAGCTGCCCGACGACGTCGCGCACCTCGCGCGCGGCGGCGAGCGTCCCGGCGTCGGGGTAGTCGAGCAGGAGCGAGGCGGCCATGTGGGTGGTGCGCCGCTGCGCGGGCGTGGCCCGGACCGGGGCGAGGGGCTCCAGGAGCGGGGTGCGCGCCGTCGGGCGGGGCAGGAACGTGGTCGAGGGCGACCTCGTGAACAGGCCCATCATCGGGCCGCCGTTCCGTCGTCGGACGTGTCCCGCCCGGGCCCCTCGGCCCCGTCGGGAGTGCCCGGCGGGAACAGGCCCGCGGGCCGGCCGTTGCCGTCCCAGTTGAGGAGGTTGACGCGCCCCGAGGTCGACGGACCGTTGGGGGAGTCGGCCGTCTGGCGGGCCTGCAGGACGTGGAAGTTCTCGACCGCGACGGGCACCGGTGTCCCGCTCGACGAGCCGAACGGCCCGGCGCCGCCCATGCCGCCCATCCCGGGGCCGCCGTCGAAGTCGAGCGAGCAGCTGATCTCCTCGAGCTCGCGCGCGATCTCCTGGTGCGCCGTGGGGATGACGTAGCGGTCCTCGTACTTGGCGATCGCGAGCAGGCGGTACATCTCCTGGATCTCGGTGCCCGTCATGCCGACCGCGCGGGCGATGGCCTCGTTGGGCTCCTCGCCCAGGTTGATGTCGCGCATGTAGGAGCGCATCGCAGCGAGTCGGCGCAGCGTGCGCTCGACCGGCACGGTGTCGCCCGCGGTGAACAGCCCTGCGAGGTACTCGAGCGGGATGCGGAGCTTGGAGATCGCCGCGAACAGGGTGCGCGGGTCCTCGCCGTCGTTGCCCGACGAGCCGACCACGTCGACCACGGGCGACAGCGGCGGGATGTACCAGACCATGGGCATGGTCCGGTACTCGGGGTGCAGCGGCAGCGCCACGCGGTACTTCTGGATGAGGGCCCAGATCGGGGAGGCCTGGGCGGCCGCGATCCAGTCCTCGGGGATCCCTTCGGCCCGGGCTGCGGCGACGATCTCGGGGTCGTGCGGGTCCAGGAACACCGAGCGCTGGGACTCGAGGAGCTCGTGCTCGTCCTCGACCGACGCGGCCTCGGTCACGCGGTCGGCGTCGTACAGGACCAGGCCCAGGTAGCGCAGGCGCCCCACGCACGTCTCGGAGCAGACCGTGGGCAGGCCGACCTCGAGGCGCGGGTAGCACAGCGTGCACTTCTCGGCCTTGCCGGTCTTGTGGTTGAAGTAGACCTTCTTGTACGGGCAGCCCGTGACGCACATGCGCCACCCGCGGCACTGGTCCTGGTCCACCAGGACGATCCCGTCCTCGGCCCGCTTGTACATGGCCCCCGACGGGCACGACGCGACGCACGCCGGGTTGAGGCAGTGCTCGCAGATGCGGGGCAGGTAGAACATGAACGTCTGCTCGAACTCCGAGGCCACGTGCTCGCTCATGTGCTGCAGGATGGGGTCGTCCTGCATGGTCTCCTTGGACCCGCCCAGGTCGTCGTCCCAGTTGGCCGACCACTCGATCTTCATGTCCTCGCCCGTGAGCAGCGACTTGGGCTTCGCGACGGGGGTGTGCGGGCCCTGCGGGGCCGAGAGCAGCATGTCGTACTCGTACGTCCACGGCTCGTAGTACTCGTGGATCGAGGGGAGCTTGGGGTTGGAGAAGATCGTCGCGAGCTTCTTGGCCCGCCCGCCCGCGCGGAGCTTGAGCTTGCCGCGCCTGGTCCGGACCCAGCCGCCCTGCCACTTCTCCTGGTCCTGGTAGGTCCGGGGGTAGCCGAGCCCGGGCCGCGTCTCGACGTTGTTGAACCACACGTACTCGACGCCCGTGCGGTTCGTCCATGCCTGCTTGCACGTGACCGAGCACGTGTGGCACCCGATGCACTTGTCGAGGTTCATGACCATCGACATCTGAGCCATCACGCGCACGGTGCCACCTCCTGGTCGGATCGGTACGTCAGCGGACGGCGACGGGGGCCCAGTCGCCTCTGCGGGGCGCCCATCAGTACGTCACGTCCTGCGAGCGGCGGCGGATCGTCGTGACCTCGTCGCGCTGGTTGCCCGTGGGGCCCAGGTAGTTGAACGCGAAGGCCAGCTGCGCGTAGCCCCCGACGAGGTGGCTGGGCTTGAGCAGCACACGTGTCAGCGAGTTGTGGATGCCGCCGCGCAGCCCCGAGGTCTCGGCGAGCGGGACGTCGATCGTGCGGTCGGTCGCGTGGTGCATGTAGACCGTGCCCTCGGGCATGCGGTGCGAGACCACGGCCCGGGCCACGACCACGCCGTTGCGGTTGTACGCCTCGATCCACTCGTTGTCGCGGACCCCGATCTTGTCGGCGTCGCGCGGCGACATCCAGACGTTCGGCCCGCCGCGCGAGAGCGAGAGCATGAACAGGTTGTCCTGGTACTCCGAGTGGATGGACCACTTGGAGTGCGGGGTCAGGTACCGCACCGCGACCTCGGCCTGGCCCTCCGAGCCGGGGTACCCGCTCGGGGAGCGGTCGCCCAGAGGCGGGGAGTCGGGGAACAGGCGGTGCATGTCGAGCGGCGGCCGGAACACGGGCAGCTGCTCACCGAGCTCGGTCATCCAGTCGTGGTCGAGGAAGAAGTGCTGGCGCCCCGTGAGGGTGTGCCAGGGCTTGAGCCGCTCGACGTTGATCGCGAACGCGGTGTACCGCCGACCCCCGTGCTCCGAGCCGGACCACTCGGGAGAGGTGATGACCGTCGTCGGGCGGGACTGGACGTCGGGGAACGTGACGCGCTTGCCCTGCTCGTCGCGCGCGAGGTCCGCGAGCTCGACGCCCGTGCGCTTCTCGACGTGCTCGAACCCCTGGACCGCGAGGCGACCGTTGGTCGTGCCCGACAGCGCCAGGATCATCTCGCACGCGTGCGTGTCCTTGTCGAGCCGCGGGCGCCCCGCCGCGGGGCCCGAGGGCACGAGACCGTTCTTCTGCCCCAGGACCCGCACCTCCTCGCCGGGCGAGAACTGGACGCCCTTGGTGACCATGCCGAGCTTCTCGGTGAGCGGGCCGAGCGAGGCCATGCGGTCCGCGAACGCCGGGTAGTCGCGCTCGACCACGACGAGCTTGGGCATGGTCACGCCCGGGACGAGGGGCCGGGACGCCGACCCCGCGCCCGAGTCGACGATCGTGCCGTGCGGCACGGACATGGCGTCCGGGGTGTCGTGCAGCAGGGGCGCGGCCACGAGGTCCTTGCGCACGCCCAGGTGCTCGACCGAGTACTCGCTGATCTTCTTCGCGATCGTGTGGAAGATGTCGAAGTCGGTACGGGTCTGCCAGGGCGGGCTGATCGCGGGGTTGAACGAGTGCACGAACGGGTGCATGTCGGTCGTGGACAGGTCGTGCTTCTCGTACCAGGTGGCCGCGGGCAGCACGACGTCGGAGAACAGCGTGGTGCTCGTCATGCGGAAGTCGAGGGTCGTGAGCAGGTCGAGCTTGCCGCGCGGCGCCTCCTCGGCCCACTCGATCGACTGCGGGCGCCGCCCCGGCGCGGACTCGTCCGCGAGCACCGCGGAGTCCGTCCCGAGCAGGTGCTTGAGGAAGTACTCGTTGCCCTTGCCCGAGGACCCCAGGATGTTGGCCCGCCACACCGTGACGCAGCGCGGGAAGTTCTCGGGGGCGTCGGGGGCCTCGACCGCGAACCTGAGCGCGCCGTTGCGCAGCTCGGAGACCACGTAGTCCGCAGGCTCGGCCCCGGCCGCCTCGGCCTGGTCCACGAGGTCGAGCGGGTTGCGGTCGAACGTCGGGTAGCTGGGCATCCAGCCGCGCTGCGCGGACTCGACCAGGCAGTCGGCCGTGGTCCGGCCCGCGAACATGCCCGAGCCCAGCGGTGTCGCGAGCGCGTCGGCGGGCAGCCCGTCGTAGCGCCACTGGTCGGTCGCGACGTACCAGAACGCCGTGCCGATCATCTGGCGCGGGGGCCGCGACCAGTCCAGGCCGCCCGCGTACTGCGCCCACCCGGTGACGGGCCGGCACTTCTCCTGCCCGACGTAGTGCGCCCAGCCGCCGCCGTTGACGCCCTGGCAGCCCGTCATGGTCGTCAGCGCGAGCATGGCCCGGTAGATCGTGTCGGCGTGGAACCAGTGGTTGGCGCCGGCGCCCATGATGATCATCGAGCGCCCGCCCGACCTCTCGGCGTTGTCCGCGAACTCGCGGCCGATCCGTGCGGCCGCCGCCGCCGGGACCCCCGTGAACTGCTCCTGCCACGCCGGGGTGCCGGGGGAGTCCGCGTCGTCGTAGCCCGTGGGCCACTCGCCGGGCAGGTCCAGGTCCTCCCGGTTCACGCCGTACCGGGCCAGCAGCAGGTCGAACACCGTGGTCACCAGGTGCCCGCCCACGCGCCGCACCGGCACGCCGCGCGTGACCGAGCCCGCGCCGCCGGTGTGCCGCCCGGTCTCGCCCAGGTCGGGGTCGGGCGAGAGGTCGAAGCGCGGCAGGTCCACGCGCACGGTCTCGACCCGAGTGCCACCCGGGCCCGACGGCGCCGCTCCCGTCAGCAGGTCGGGCCCGGCGGTCGTGTGGCCGTCCGCGACCGACAGCAGCGGTTCGACGCCCTCCAGGTCGAGGTTCCACTTCCCCTCGTCGGCCTCGCCGAACCGGTGGCCCAGCGTGCCGTTCGGGATCACGGGCGAGCCGTCGGCGTCGAGCAGGACGGGCTTGAAGGCCGCGTTCGCGGCGCTCGCGGCGCCCGGCAGGACGTCGTCGGCCAGGTCGGCCGCGGTGAGGAACTTGCCCGGGACGTAGGTGACGTCCCCCGCGGGGCGGGCGGCGCCGTCGGGCGCTGTGCCCGCTGTGCCCGGTCTGCCCGCCGGGCTCGGCGTGAGCGTCACGAGGAACGGCGAGTCCGTGAACCTCGTCAGGTAGTCCACGAACGGCGCCGTGCGACGTTCCACGTGGAACTCCCGCAGGATGACGTGACCCATCGCGAGAGCCAGCGCGCCGTCGGTGCCGGGGTGCACCGCGAGCCACTCGTCCGCGAACTTGGTGTTGTCCGCGTAGTCGGGCGAGACCACGATCACCTTCTGGCCGCGGTAGCGCGCCTCGGCCATGAAGTGCGCGTCGGGCGTGCGGGTCACGGGGATGTTCGAGCCCCACATGATGCAGTACGAGGAGTTCCACCAGTCGGCCGACTCGGGCACGTCGGTCTGGTCGCCGAACACCTGCGGCGAGGCGACCGGGAGGTCCGCGTACCAGTCGTAGAAGGACAGCATCGCGCCGCCCAGCATCGAGATGAACCGCGCGCCCACGCCGTGCGAGACCATCGACATCGCCGGGATGGGCGAGAAGCCCGCGATGCGGTCCGGGCCGTAGGTCTTGATCGTGTGAACGTGGGCCGCCGCGACGATCTCCGCGGCCTCGTCCCACGACGCCCGGACCAGGCCGCCCTTGCCGCGTGCCTGCTTGTACGCGCGCGCGGTCTCCGGGTCGCCCGTGACCTCGGCCCACGCCCGCACGGGGTCGCCCGTGCGTGCCTTGGCGTCGCGGAACGCGCGCAGCAGCACGCCGCGCACGTACGGGTACCGGACCCGCGTCGGCGAGTAGGTGTACCAGCTGAAGGCCGCGCCGCGCGGACAGCCGCGCGGCTCGTACTCGGGCGAGTCCGGGCCGACCGACGGGTAGTCCGTCTGCTGCGTCTCCCACGTGATGATGCCGTCCTTGACGTACACCTTCCACGAGCACGAGCCCGTGCAGTTCACGCCGTGCGTCGAGCGCACCACCTTGTCGTGCGACCACCGGTCCCGGTAGAAGACATCGCCCTCGCGGCCGCCCTGGAGGAACAGCTGCCGCAGGTCGGGCGAGACCTCTCCGCGGCGCAGGTGCTTGCCGAGCCGGAGCAGCGCGTCCTCACCACCGCCTCCGGGGGACTCAGGGCGTGCGGCGCCCGCGGCGCGGGCGGCGGTGCCCGGGCCGGGGACGGTGGACTGCGACATGCGACCTCCTGGGGCGAGCAGGACCGTGCGTGTACGTTCGTCTGCCTCGCAGTATGCCCAGGTCCGGTCGCCTCCGCCCGACGAGCACGGTTCCGTCGCCCCGCGCCGCGCGATTGTCTACGGTGCTCTCATGACCTCGTTCGACGGGCCCTCCGCGGGCTTCCCCCTCGCCCACCTGCCGGTCACCGTCGTCACGGTCTCCGACCGGGGCTCGCGCGGCGAGTCGACCGACCGGTCGGGCCCGCTCCTGGTCTCGCTCCTGGAGACGGGAGGCTTCGAGCGCGTCACGCTCCGTCTGGTGCCCGACGGCGTCGACTCCGTCCGCGGCGCCCTCACCTCGGCGCTGGTCGAGGGGGCGCGCCTCGTGGTCACCACGGGCGGGACGGGCATCGGCCCGCGCGACCACACGCCCGAGGGTACGGCCGAGGTCGTCGACCAGGAGCTGCCGGGCGTCGCCGAGGCGATCCGGCGTCGGGGCGCAACCGTGGTGCCCAGCGCGGTGCTCTCGCGCGGGATCGTCGGGACCGCGCCCGCCGCGCACGGGACGCGCGCGCTCGTCGTGAACCTGCCCGGGTCGCCGGGCGGGGTGCGGGACGGGTGGACCGTGCTCGAGCCGCTGCTGCCGCACGTGTTCTCGCAGCTCGCGGGTGGGGACCACTAGCTTCCGGCAGCCGCCGCCCCCGACCGATCCTGTCCGTCAGCCGCCCGCGAAGGGGGGCAGCACGTCGACCTGCTGGTCGTCGGCCAGCGCGACGCCGTGGTCCGCCGTCCGCACGCCGCCCACGAGCACCGAGCAGCGCGGCAGCACCTCGGCGAGCGCGGGGTGGCGCGTGGTCATCGCGGCGAAGAGCTCGCCGACCGAGGCGCCCGGGAGCGACTCCGTCTCGATCCCGGCCGCCTCAGCGGCCCCCGCGAAGTAGCGGACCTGCGGCACGTCACGCCCTCTCGAGCGAGGGATCTGCCGGGCTCGCTGCGCCTTCGGTCCCAGCGGTCCCAGCGGGGTCTGCGGATTCCTCGACGACCTCGTCGAGCGTCGCCTCGACGTCCCACGCGAGCGCGAGCTCGGTCGCCCGTTCCATGGCGTCCAGGCCGGGGTGGTCTGCCCCCTCGCCCGCCGAGAGCCCGGCGACGTACCCCGCGATGAACGTCGTCAAGGGTGCAGCGGGCCGCTCCACGCGGTGCGCGGCGTCCCGGGCCAGGTCGAGGATCGCTCCGATGTCCACCGCCTCGCGGTCCAGGTCGAACTCGTCGACGAGGGCGTCCACCCAACGCTCGAGGTTGCTCATGCCATGCCTCCCGATGATCCGTGCAGGTCGTGACTCGGAGTACTGCTCTGCGCGCGACGGTGCGCGTATGACTCCGCATCCTGCCACGTGTCGACGTCGGTGCTCAGGCCGTCCACGTCCTCGACCTCCAGGAGTCTCAGCCCTGAGACGAGGCGGCGGACCGGAGCGCCGTGCAGGCCCGACGGAGAGGGACCGCCCGCCGCCCCCGTGCGAGCGCCCTCGGACGGGGCCCCACCGGACCGGTCGCCGACCGGGACCTCCAGTGCGACGCGGGCCACCGCGGCGTCGAGCGCCTCACGCCGGTACAGGCCCACGAGCCACTGGGCCTTCCCGCCGGCCGCGAGGTGCACGCCGTCGACCACGTCGCCGCTCGTGCTCGCCCGGGGCGCGCCGGCCACGCTCGCCACGAGCAGCGGCACGGCCTCCGCGGCGCGCGGGACGTCGCAGGCGAGGAGCAGGACCCAGGGGGCGGCGCCGTCGGGCAGGGCGGCGAGGCCCGCCGCGGTGCCCGCGACCGGACCGCCGAACGGCGGGTCCTCGCGCGTGAGGACGTACGCGGGCGAGGCCAGGTCGGCAGGCCCGACGACGACCGTCGCCCGCGCGTCACGGGTCGCCGCGAGCACGTGGTCGAGCAGGCGGGCGCCGTCGACGACGAGCTGCGGCTTGGACGTGCCCAGACGCCGGGCACGACCCCCCGCGAGCACGACGGCGTCGAACGCGAGGACCTCCGGCGGCGGGGAGGTGCTCACACCGAGCGCACCCAGTCGCCCGACTTGCCGCCCGTCTTGGCCTGGAGGCGGACGTCGCTCAGCTCGACCGACTTGTCGAGCCCCTTGACCATGTCCACGACCGCGAGGCCGGCCACCGCGACGGCCGTGAGCGCCTCCATCTCGACCCCCGTGCGGTCTGCGGTGCGTACGGTCGCGCTGATCTCCACCCCGTGGTCCTGGACGTCGAGGTCCACGGTCGCGCCGTGCACCCCGATGATGTGCGCGAGCGGCAGCAGCTCGGCCGTCTTCTTGGCCCCCTGGATGCCCGCGATGCGCGCGACCGCGAGCACGTCGCCCTTGGGGACCTCGCCCGATCGCAGCGCCGCGACGATGTGGGGGCCGCAGCGGACGACGGCCGTCGCGGTCGCCGAGCGGACGGTGGGCTGCTTGAGGGTGACGTCGACCATGCGGGCGTGGCCGCGCTCGTCGAGGTGCGTGAACTCGCTCATGCGATCACCATGACACGCACGGTGTCGCCGGGCCCAACCGCCTCGACCTCGGGCGGCACGACCGCGATCGCGTCGGCCCGGGTCAGGGCCGAGACGTGGTGGGCGCCGGGCCCGACCGGTGCCACGCCGTCGTCCCCGACGAAACGCACCGGGAGGAACTGCTGGCGCCCTGCGGGCGATCGCCACCCCTCCTCGGCGATGCGCTCGACGAGGGGCTCGGCCGGGTCGAGGTGACCCGCGAGCCGGCGAACCGCGGGACGCACGAACGCCCGGAACGACACGTACGCGCTCACGGGGTTGCCCGGCAGCCCGAGCATCGGCGTCCCGCGCCAGCGCGCCGCGGCCTGCGGCTTGCCGGGCTGCATGCCGACCGCGACCAGCAGGACGTCGGAAGGGCCCTGCGCCGGGGGGAGCGCCGCGTCCTGGGTACCGCTCAGGACCTCCTTGACCACGTCGAACGCGCCCGCGCTGACCCCGCCCGACGTGACGATCAGGTCCACGTGGGGAGCGACGTCGTCGAGCACCGCGCGCAGCGCCTCGGCCGTGTCCGGGACCGCCCCCACGCGCACCGGGACGCCTCCCGCGTCGCGCACGCACGCCGCGAGCAGGAGCGAGTTGGAGTCGGGGATCTGGCCCGGGCCTGGCGCGGTCCCCACCGGGACCAGCTCGCTGCCCGTCGACAGCACCGCGACGCGCGGGACGCGGTGCACGGGCAGCGTCGCGTGGCCCGCCGAGGCGGCCGCGGAGACGAGCCGCGCGGTCGTCGGGGCGCCCGCCGCGGCCACGAGGTCGCCGATCGCGACGTCCTCCGCGCGGCGGCGGATGTTGGCGCGCGAGGGGGCGTCGACCTGGATGGTCGGGTCGAGGGGCGCACCGGGTGTGAAGCGACGCGTCGAGGTCCGCTCCACGGGCACGACGGCGTCGCACCAGTCGGGCACGGGCGCGCCCGTCATGATGCGGGTCGCCTCGGCCATGGACGGGTACGCGGTCCGCAGCGCGGACCTTGCG